>CALEQZ010000045.1 GCA_937908115.1 uncultured Alcaligenaceae bacterium
CGCCCAGCGCGGCCAGGCAGATGCCCAGCCAGAACGGAAAGTATCCCGGGCCCATCCGGGCAGCGTCGCCCATTTGATATTGGGTCGCCCCCCAGGCGAACCCCAGGCCCAGGGCGACGAACATCACCCCCGACCAGAAGTCTTGTTTATTTTTTAGCTGCATGGTGGTTTGGCTCCTTGGTTACAGCATATGTGTAGAAAAAAAGGCACTCAGGCGTGCCGTTGCTTCGTTATGGCTTTTATGGAAGCGTGAAAGCAGACTGCAATGATGCAGCAAGCGTATTGAAAGGCTGCATGGTAATGGACCGCGAACAGGCTGCAAACCCTGCTGATGGCTTGCTCGTTCGGGGTTTTCCCTAAAACTTGTGGGGAAAGGGGGATATGTCCCGCAGGGGCGGCCGACTTGTAGGGAAAATGAAAGCAAAATGAAAGCAACCGGCGCAGCCCGAGGCGGCTAGGTGGCGCGCAGGAGCAGCCCCGGCCGCGCGTGTTCACGCCCGGCCGGATGGTTTACGATAGCGGCCATGCTGGAAGACCTAGACCAACTCGCCGCCCGCATCGGGCAACTGGTCCAGCGCTCGCGCCAACTGCATGGCGAGCGTGACGCCTTGCGCGCGCGGCTGGAGGCCGTCGAAGCCGAGCGCGGCGCCTTGCGCGAACGCTGCGCGCGCACCGAGGCCGAACTCGAAGACCTCCGGGGCCGCCTGGCCCGCTACGAACAAGACGCGTCCGAGACCTTGCAGCAGGCCCGCGATACCGAGGCGGCACTGCGCGCCAGCCTCGAAGAGCAAGCCAACCAATGCAAGGCGCTCGCCCAGCTCTTGCAGGCCCGCGACGCCGAACTGTCGCGGCTGCGCGCGGCGGCGGCCCAGGCGCGCGAGCGCATCGACGCGTTGCTGGTCCGCCTGCCCGGTGCGCCGGCGCAACCGCAGGAGCATCTCTGATGGAACGCATAGACGTCACCCTGCTCGGGCGCGAATATTCGCTGGCTTGCGCGCCCGAGGAAAAGGCCATGCTGCTGGACGCGGTGCGCCACGCCGATCAGCTGATGCAGCGCATCCGGGCAAGCGGCAAGGTCACGGGCAACGAGCGCATCGCGGTGATGGCCGCCGTGCAGATCGCCACGGAACTCCTCTCGGTCAAGGCGCCCGACGGTCCGCTGGGCGGTTTGGCGGTTGGCGAGTTCAAGCGTAGAATCGATGCCATGAATTCGATGCTCGACGACGCCATCGCCGGCCAGCAGCGGCTCGTGTGACATCTCGGCATCGACACCGAATTTTCAGTTTGTCCCTGCGGTGTCCGTGACTAGGCCATATATTCTCTGAACCTATGTCTTACGGCATATAGGTTGCGGGATCGTGTGGCGGGAGCGCTTGTCCTTCGCGGACGAACCCGAAGCTGCACAGAACGCGACCACCTTGAACCTGTCGGTTCGAGATGCCGGCCTTGACGGCACATGCGGGGCATCTACATCCGGCGGGCCCGCGACTTGGCGGGCCCGCCCGGCCAGCCACCTCCGGACGAGGGATCCATGCGAGCTTTTCCCGCTTCCCCACGTTTGAGCCGGCGTGCGGTCGCCGCCGCATTCGCCTTGGCCTTGGCTGCGTGCACGCCCGCCCAGGCGGCCCAACAGGACGGCGATGCGGGCGCGGCGCTGGCCAGGCGCGAGCCTGGGCCGGCAACACGCCTGCCCGAGCTGACCCTGCAGGCGCAGGCGGTTTCCCAAGTCGCGCAGGACACGGTCACGATCACGCTGGCTGCTGAAGCCCAAGCCGCCGACCAGGTCGCGGTGGGCAAGAAGCTCACCGCGCTGCTGGACGAAACGATGAAACAAGCCAAGCAGGCCAAGGGCGTCAAGGCGCGCAACGGTGCGTATCGCCTGTGGGCGGTTACCAACCGCGACGGCAAGGTCACGGGCTGGCGCGGCCGCGCGGAGATCCTGCTGGAATCCAAGGATTTTGCTGCGGCATCGGCCTTGGCCGGCCAATTGTCCGAGCGCATGCCCATAGATGGCATCGCGTTTTCGTTGTCCGACGAAGCACGCAGCGCCGAAGAAAAACGGCTGCTCGTGCAGGCCGCCAACGCCTTTCGCGAGCGTGCACTGGCAGCCGCCCAGGCTTTCGGCTTCAACGGCTACCGCATCCGCAAGATCGACCTGGGCGGCTCGGGCGCAAGCTACGCGCCGCCGCAGCCGCGCGCCATGGCCGCCATGGCGGCCGAGGCCAAGTTTGCCGCAGATGTCCCGCTCGAGGCCGACACCGTCAAGGTGGTCGTCACCGTCAACGGGACGATTTACCTGCAGTAGCCCGGCTGTACGCGAAAATCACCGCCCCGGCCGCAATCATCGGCAGCGACAGCCACTGCCCCATGCTCAGGCCGGCGGCCAGCAGCCCCAGGAAGTCGTCCGGCTCGCGGGTGTATTCCACCAAGAAGCGCAATACGCCATAGCCCATCAAGAATAGGGCACTGGCTTGCCCGACGGGCCGCGGCTTGCGCACGAACCACCACAGCAGCGCGAACAGTGCCAGCCCTTCGAGCGCCATTTCGTACAGTTGCGAGGGATGGCGCGGCAGGCCGTCGCCGCTTTGCGGAAATACCATCGCCCAGGGCAGGGCGGACGGGCGGCCCCAAAGCTCGCCATTGATGAAGTTGCCCAGCCGCCCTGCGGCGAGCGCAAGCGGAATCAGCGGCGCGACGAAGTCGCCGACTTCGAGCAGCGGCAGCTTGCGCCGGCGCGAAAAGACCAGCAGCACCACCAGCACGCCAATCAGGCCGCCGTGGAAGGACATGCCGCCCTGCCACAGGAACAGGATTTCCAGCGGGTGGCTGAGATAGTGCGATGGCTTGTAGAAAAGCGCATACCCGAGCCGGCCGCCGGCCACTACGCCCAGCACGCTGTAGAAGATGAGGTCTTCCAGGTCACGCCTGGTCAGGCGCGTTTGTCCGCGGTCGATACGTCGGCGTCCCAGCAGCCAGGCAAGGGCAAAGCCCAGCAGGTACATCAGCCCGTACCAGTGCACCGACAGCGGTCCGATTTGAAAGGCGATGGGGTCGAATTGCGGGTGATGAAGCATGGCTGACCGGTTGACGATGATGGCCGATAATAACCGGCACGCGTGCGCCGGGCAGGAATGCGCGCCAGGAGATCAGCCATGCCGGACAACGAACGATCGCGTCACATCACCCAGGGCGTGGAGCGCGCGCCCAACCGCGCCATGTATTACGCACTGGGCTACACCGAGCGCGATTTCGACAATCCCATGATAGGGGTGGCCAACGGCCATTCCACCATCACGCCCTGCAACAGCGGCCTGCAGCGCCTGGCCGACGCCGCCATCGAAGCGATTCGGCAGTCCCAGGCCAACCCGCAGGTGTTCGGCACGCCCACCATTTCCGACGGCATGTCCATGGGCACCGAAGGGATGAAGTACTCCCTCATCTCGCGCGAGGTTATCGCCGACTGCATCGAGACCGCCGTGCAGGGTCAATGGATGGACGGCGTGGTGGTCATCGGCGGATGCGACAAGAACATGCCGGGCGGCATGATCGCGCTGGCGCGCAGCAACGTGCCGGGCATCTATGTCTATGGCGGGACGATCAAGCCGGGGCGCCTGGCCGGACGTGACCTGAACATCGTTTCGGTGTTCGAGGCGGTGGGCGAATACACCATGGGCCGCATGGACGAGGCCGAATTCAAGGCGATCGAAAAATGCGCCATCCCCGGATCCGGCTCGTGCGGCGGCATGTATACGGCCAACACCATGAGCGCGGCCTTCGAAGCCTTAGGGATGAGCCTGCCGTATTCCAGCACGATGGCCAACGAAGACGAAGAAAAGGTCCGGTCGGCAGCGGAATCGGCACGCGTGCTGGTCGAGGCAGTGCGGCGTGGCTTGCGCCCGCGCGACATCATCACGCGCAAATCCATCGAAAACGCCGTCTCCGTCGTGATGGCCACGGGCGGCTCGACCAATGCCGTGCTGCATTTCCTGGCCATTGCCCACGCAGCGCAGGTGCCGTGGAGCATCGACGACTTTGAGCGCATCCGCAAGCGGGTGCCGGTGTTGTGCGACTTGAAGCCGTCGGGCCGCTACCTGGCGGTTGACCTGCATCGCGTCGGCGGCATTCCCCAGGTCATGAAGATTTTGCTCGAGGCCGGCCTGCTGCACGGCGATTGCATCACCATCACCGGCAAGACCATTGCGGAAACGCTGGCCGACGTGCCGTCGGTGCCGCCGCCCGGCCAGGACGTGATCCGTCCGATCGACCGTCCGCTCTATCCGCAAGGCCACCTGGCCATCCTCAAGGGCAACCTGGCGCCGCAAGGCTGCGTGGCCAAGATCACGGGGCTGAAGAATCCCGTCATCACCGGCCCTGCGCGCGTGTTCGATTCCGAGGACGAAGCCATGGCAGCCATCATGGCGCGCGCCATCAAGCCCGGCGACGTGGTTGTCATCCGTTATGAAGGTCCCAAGGGCGGGCCGGGCATGCGGGAAATGCTGGCGCCTACCTCCGCGCTGGTCGGCCAGGGGTTGGGCGAGAGCGTGGGATTGATCACCGATGGGCGCTTCTCGGGCGGCACCTGGGGCATGGTGGTCGGCCACGTCGCGCCCGAGGCCTACGTCGGCGGGCCCATTGCCCTGGTGCGCGAAGGCGATTCGGTTACCATCGACGCCCATCGGCTGCTGCTGCAGTTGAACATCGACGACGAAGAATTGGAAGCCCGACGCAAAGCTTGGCGTCCTCCTGCGCCGCGGTACACGCGCGGCGTGTTGGCCAAGTTCGCCAAGCTGGCCAGCTCGGCAAGCCAAGGAGCAGTAACGGATGCATTCGAAGAGTAGGGCGCTGCTGTCCGTGGCAGCTGCGGTAATGGCTGCGACGACGGCAGCGGCTGCCGGCACCCTGGCCGGCGAAGACTTGGCCAGGCAAAACAACTGCCTGGGCTGCCATCAGGTGCAGGAAAAGCGGGTTGGGCCCGCCTTTGCGGCGATCGCGCAGCGCTACGCCGGCCAGGAAGGCGCGGCCGATTACCTTGCGCATTCCATCCGCAATGGCGGGCGGGGGCGTTGGGGCGCGATCCCCATGCCGGTCCAGCCCCAGGTCGACGAAGCCGAGGCGCGTGACCTGGCTGCCTGGATCCTGGGCCTCGCAGGCAAGCAGTAGGAGCTAGACCCAAGGAGGTTCGCATGACCACCCCATCTGATTCCGGCAGGCGCGAGACGGCAGTGTTCGGCGGCGGCTGCTTTTGGTGTACAGAAGCCGTTTTCCAGCAATTGCGTGGCGTGATTTCGGTCACGCCGGGCTATGCCGGCGGGCGCGTCGACCATCCCACCTATCAGCAGGTGTGCGCGGGGGATACTGGTCACATCGAGGTGGCGCGCATCGAATACGACCCTGACCAGATTGCATTCTCGGACCTGCTCGAGGTGTTTTTCGCCACCCACGATCCGACTTCCTTCGACCGGCAGGGCAACGACGAGGGCGAGCAATACCGGTCCGTGATTTTTTGCCAGGACGATGCGCAGCGCGAGGCGGCCGAAGCCTATGTCCGAGCGTTGGACGCTAGCGGCACGTTCGATGCGCCCGTCGTCACCGAGCTGCGTGGCGCCGAGCGCTTCTGGCCCGCCGAGCCGGAACACTACGATTACTTTCGGCGGCATCCCGAACAGGGTTACTGCCAATTCGTCATCCAGCCCAAGGTGGCGAAGTTTCGCAAGCAGTTCGCCGCCAAGCTGGCAGATTGATCACTGGCGGGCGCCCAGCCAGCGGCGCCCGCCGGTCGGCGCTGCCCGCGCGAAGGGCGCGGGCAGCGGTTCCGCGGGGTCGTCAGGCCGTCTCAGCCTTGAGCACGCCGCGGCGCATCTGGTCCAGCTCGATGGATTCGAACAGCGCCTTGAAGTTGCCCTCGCCGAAACCCTCGTTGCCCTTGCGCTGGATGATCTCGAAAAAGATCGGGCCGATCTGGTTTTCGGTGAAGATCTGCAGCAATAGGCCGCCGCCGGGTGCGCCGTCGAGCAGGATGCGGTTCTTGGCCAGGCGTTGCACGTCTTCGCCATGGCCGGGCAGGCGCTTGTCCAGCAGCTCGTAGTAAGTCAACGGCGTATCCAGGAAGCGCACCCCGCGCTCGCGCAGCGCCTCGACCGTCGCATAGATGTCGTCGGTGGCCAGGGCGATGTGCTGGATGCCTTCGCCGTGGTATAGGTCCAGGTATTCCTGTATCTGGCCTTTCTGCTCCGTGCCTTCCTCATTGATGGGGATGCGGATCTTGCCGCACGGCGAGGTCATGGCCTTGGAGCGCACCCCGGTGACCTTCCCTTCGATGTCGAAATAGCGCACCTCGCGGAAGTTGAACAGGCGCTCGTAGAACTCGGCCCATTCGACCATGCGGCCCTTGTGCACGTTGTGCGTCAGGTGGTCCACCACCGTCAGGCCCACGCCGCGGTGGGTCACGTCGGCTTCGGCCGTTTCCGGGTTGATGGGCTCGAAGTCGACGTCATAGATGTCGATGTTGCCCACGCCGCCATGGCCGTTCTTGCCGCGCCAGCGGTCGACCAGGTAGATCAGCGAATCGCCGATGCCCTTGATGGCAGGGATGTTCAGCTCCATCGGGCCGCTGCGCGAGTCGAAGCCCCAGGCGCCCAGTTCAAGGGCGCGCTTGTATGCGTAGGCCGCGTCATTGACGCGCAGCGCGATCGCGCAGATCGACGGCCCGTGCAGACGCGCGAAGCGCTGGGCAAACGAATCGGGTTCGGCATTGACCAGGAAGTTGATCCCCCCTTGCCGGTACAGGGTCACGTTCTTGTGGCGATGGCGGGCGATGGCCTTGAAGCCGAGCGCCTCGAAGACTTTGGCCAGCGCCTGTGGATCCGGCGCGGTGTATTCGATGAATTCAAAGCCTGCCGTGCCCATCGGGTTGTCCCAGGGTTCGAAACGGTCGCTCATGGCAATCCTCCTGTCTCCTGTCCTGCAATGCCAAAACGAAAATTGTAGGAAAGCAAGGCAGGCATAAAATTGCGAATTCGGCTGTGATTCAGCCAATTTGAGCAATCTGATGCCAATCATTTGCGAAAGAGGCGCAGGAAATGCCAACCGATGAACTGGACCGGATAGACCGCCGGATTCTCGCCGAGCTGCAGCGCGACGGGCGGCTGAGCAACCAGGAGCTGGCCGAGCGGGTGTCGCTGTCGCCCAGCCCCTGCCTGCGGCGCGTGCGCCGGCTGGAAGAGCGCGGCATCATCCGCCGCTACACCGCGGTCGTCGACGCCGAAAAGGTCGGGATGGGCCTGATGGCCTTTATCCACGTGCGACTGAACAAGTACAGCGGATCGAGCCACGCACCCATGGCTCAATTTCGTCAAGACGTGCAGCTTTGGCCCGAGGTCGTCGCCTGCTATGCGACGACCGGCGACATGGACTATATCCTGCGCGTGCAGGTGCAGGACTTGGCGCACTTCTCGCGTTTTGCCATGGATACGCTGATGCAGCATCCGTCCGTCGTGGACATGCGCTCGAGCTTAGTCCTGCAGACCATCAAAGAAAGCCTGGAAGTGGCCGTCTGAGTGGCATCGTTGCTGGAGCGGCCCCCTGGGACACCTGGACAGATCGTGGTTCCTAGTACTGGGGGACCGGGAGCACGGCAGTGGGGGCAGCGGCGCTCGTGTGGGGGCGTCGTTGCTTGCGCGCATTTGCAACTGTGCTATAGTTCGCGCCCTCTTGAAGCCGGCGCCGCTGGCGCGGGTTTCGGGAGATGGCTGGTTCCGAGATCGACTGGCGTTTGATATCGGATTCATGCTATAGTTTCGGGCTCGGCTTTCGATTGCTTTTGTGCAGCGGGGGCTGGGGCTTCGGCGAAGTCTGGCTGGCGATGCTAGCGGATGTGGCCGGGGAGCGAGAATCAAGTCAGCCGACTTGTTTGCGAGCCGGTGGGCGGAGTGAGCCG
>CALEQZ010000046.1 GCA_937908115.1 uncultured Alcaligenaceae bacterium
CGATCGTCACCTTTAAAGCGTCTGGTACTCAACCATGACTTGCCCAGGCGCTTACAGAAAAACGATTGCCTCTCACCTGATAGTTTCAATCCACGCGCACCGGATAAAGGGTGCGCGACGTGATGGTCGTGGGGCCACTGCCGCCGCCCCTCCACAGGTTTCAATCCACGCGCACCGGATAAAGGGTGCGCGACGAAAGAGGTTCTGACGGACCTGCGCGGTGACATGTTTCAATCCACGCGCACCGGATAAAGGGTGCGCGACCACCGTATCGGCAACCAGGCGGCCCGCCGGCGTGTGGTTTCAATCCACGCGCACCGGATAAAGGGTGCGCGACCAGCGGGTCGGTGCTGTCGAAGTGGGCCGTGCTGTAGTTTCAATCCACGCGCACCGGATAAAGGGTGCGCGACCACGGGGCCCGCGTGGTGGCAACCTCGGCAGAAGTTTCAATCCACGCGCACCGGATAAAGGGTGCGCGACGGCTTGGACTTCTATGGGGCGCAGCAGCGTTGGGTTGTTTCAATCCACGCGCACCGGATAAAGGGTGCGCGACGGTCACGGTGTTGTCGAGATTCACGGAGACGCTGGTTTCAATCCACGCGCACCGGATAAAGGGTGCGCGACGGCCCGTCCTTGATCGGCAAGGCAGGGATGAGCAGTTTCAATCCACGCGCACCGGATAAAGGGTGCGCGACTGCATCTCGCTGTCCAGTCGCGCGCGCTCATTACGGTTTCAATCCACGCGCACCGGATAAAGGGTGCGCGACGCTGCCAGACGACGTGCTGACGACCGACCCGGAGGTTTCAATCCACGCGCACCGGATAAAGGGTGCGCGACCCGCGTCTTGCAGCCTCTGCCTCACGTCGGGCGGGTTTCAATCCACGCGCACCGGATAAAGGGTGCGCGACCTTCTCCGTCGGGTCCGTGGGGCCGTTGACCAGCGGGTTTCAATCCACGCGCACCGGATAAAGGGTGCGCGACGAGAGAGGCCCGACAGCTCGGCCGGGCCCCAGTGGTTTCAATCCACGCGCACCGGATAAAGGGTGCGCGACCAGCGAGCAATGAGCGCGCAGTCGAAGCGGCACGTGTTTCAATCCACGCGCACCGGATAAAGGGTGCGCGACTGCCTTGAGCGCCTTCCAGGATCAGCATGTAGTCGTTTCAATCCACGCGCACCGGATAAAGGGTGCGCGACCCACCACAGCTGGTCCTCAGCGTCCCGCCCATCCATGTTTCAATCCACGCGCACCGGATAAAGGGTGCGCGACCGGGCGAGTTGCGCTGCAACTACCCCTGGGTTGAGTTTCAATCCACGCGCACCGGATAAAGGGTGCGCGACCGACTTGGAGGGCATCCCGGGATGGACGGTCGAAGTGTTTCAATCCACGCGCACCGGATAAAGGGTGCGCGACCACGCCTGGCGCAAGATCATCGCGCGCTTGCGGCAGTTTCAATCCACGCGCACCGGATAAAGGGTGCGCGACGCCCGCCTTCCGCGCTCTCGCTCCGGTAGTTGATGTTTCAATCCACGCGCACCGGATAAAGGGTGCGCGACGCAGCGTGTACCTGCGGATGTCCGTTCCGCCGCAGTTTCAATCCACGCGCACCGGATAAAGGGTGCGCGACCGGCCACTTGGCCTTGATCTGTTCGCACGACTTCTTGTTTCAATCCACGCGCACCGGATAAAGGGTGCGCGACGCGACGGGGGAGCCATCTGACGCGACGGAGTACAGTTTCAATCCACGCGCACCGGATAAAGGGTGCGCGACGCTACTCGCTCAACATGCCGTCGCCGCTGAAGCGGTTTCAATCCACGCGCACCGGATAAAGGGTGCGCGACACGTCTGAACCGGTCCCCATGCTCAGTGACTGCCCGGTTTCAATCCACGCGCACCGGATAAAGGGTGCGCGACCGTATTGCGCAAGAGGTTTTCCACACTCAAATCCGTTTCAATCCACGCGCACCGGATAAAGGGTGCGCGACCGGGCGCGGTGGTGGTGGGGGCGGCGGCGCTCACAGTTTCAATCCACGCGCACCGGATAAAGGGTGCGCGACGTTGTGCAGCCCGCCGTCGTCGCAGCTCATGTTGTTTCAATCCACGCGCACCGGATAAAGGGTGCGCGACGATCGTGTTGGTGCTCATGGGCACTCCCTTCTAATGTTTCAATCCACGCGCACCGGATAAAGGGTGCGCGACTCAAGCGCTTAACGACAAGCTCGCCCTCGTAGTTGTTTCAATCCACGCGCACCGGATAAAGGGTGCGCGACCCGCGCCGGGGATGCATCGGCAGGAGAGACGAGGCATGTTTCAATCCACGCGCACCGGATAAAGGGTGCGCGACCAGCTCGGCGCGCTGGAGCGCGGCTGGCGTGGCGTGTTTCAATCCACGCGCACCGGATAAAGGGTGCGCGACCGCCCAGGCCATGCCCTGGATCGATCCGCTCAAGGTTTCAATCCACGCGCACCGGATAAAGGGTGCGCGACAAGTCCATGTCGGCCAGCTTGAGGGCCGTGGCGCGGTTTCAATCCACGCGCACCGGATAAAGGGTGCGCGACATCTCCATCGCCGCCGCTGGCGGGATGCGGAGCTGGTTTCAATCCACGCGCACCGGATAAAGGGTGCGCGACCCCGTGGCGCGGATCAGCGTGGCGAGAGGCATGCCGTTTCAATCCACGCGCACCGGATAAAGGGTGCGCGACGCTCGTCGTCACCGATTTCCACGAGGACAGCCATGTTTCAATCCACGCGCACCGGATAAAGGGTGCGCGACCAGCCGCGGCGAAGACATGTTTGGATTCGAGGAGGTTTCAATCCACGCGCACCGGATAAAGGGTGCGCGACGTCGCGTTGGATGCAGCTTCCTTGGCTGCCGAGTCGTTTCAATCCACGCGCACCGGATAAAGGGTGCGCGACCATCCCCAGCCAAGCGGCGCTGGCGCGCCAGCTCGCGTTTCAATCCACGCGCACCGGATAAAGGGTGCGCGACCCGTGACAGCCGAGGGCGTGCTGTTCACGCAGCAGTTTCAATCCACGCGCACCGGATAAAGGGTGCGCGACGTGGTGATGGCTGCCATGGCTCAGACCCCTGGGTAGTTTCAATCCACGCGCACCGGATAAAGGGTGCGCGACCTGATCCAGACCTGAAGGAGCCAGACCATGGCCAAGTTTCAATCCACGCGCACCGGATAAAGGGTGCGCGACACGCTGGGCGACGACGGCATCGCGCTGTCCGGCACGTTTCAATCCACGCGCACCGGATAAAGGGTGCGCGACATGGTCAGAACAGGCCGGGAAAGATTGACGGGGTGTTTCAATCCACGCGCACCGGATAAAGGGTGCGCGACACCAGTGCGCCCTGTGCCTCAATCCCGTTCGGGCTGTTTCAATCCACGCGCACCGGATAAAGGGTGCGCGACACGCGCATGCCGGCCGTAGAGCTGCGGCTGCAAGAGTTTCAATCCACGCGCACCGGATAAAGGGTGCGCGACGCTGATCTTCACGGTTTCGCCGCTGATGACCAGGACGTTTCAATCCACGCGCACCGGATAAAGGGTGCGCGACGAGCACGTCGGTGATGAGCACCGGGGTATCGAAGGGGTTTCAATCCACGCGCACCGGATAAAGGGTGCGCGACCCGCCAGCGCAACGCCCCGCAAGGCTCGCTGCTGGTTTCAATCCACGCGCACCGGATAAAGGGTGCGCGACCCACGCCCCCCGTGTCCAAGGCGCCGCCGCCGCTGTTTCAATCCACGCGCACCGGATAAAGGGTGCGCGACGGCCGTCGGCGCGCAGGCCCATCAGCTCGAAGAGGTTTCAATCCACGCGCACCGGATAAAGGGTGCGCGACGACATCGCGTGCGAGAGCTTCGAGCTGCTTGAAATGTTTCAATCCACGCGCACCGGATAAAGGGTGCGCGACCGCCCCCAGCGCTGCCGACATCCTCGCTGCCGACAAGTTTCAATCCACGCGCACCGGATAAAGGGTGCGCGACTCGCGATCGACCTGGGCAGCGAGCTGCTGGTCGATGTTTCAATCCACGCGCACCGGATAAAGGGTGCGCGACCAACCGCTACCGCGTCGGCTCGCTGGGCAACCTGGTTTCAATCCACGCGCACCGGATAAAGGGTGCGCGACCATGCGCACCACGCCTGAGACATGCGCGGCCAGGACGTTTCAATCCACGCGCACCGGATAAAGGGTGCGCGACTCGGCCGGCACGGCGGGGGCCGTGGCCAGGTCGGGGTTTCAATCCACGCGCACCGGATAAAGGGTGCGCGACTCGATGCTGGCTTGCCGGTGTTCGCGCAACCGGGTGTTTCAATCCACGCGCACCGGATAAAGGGTGCGCGACACGGGCTCGCGCGCAAAAAGCAAAAGGCCCGGTGGTTTCAATCCACGCGCACCGGATAAAGGGTGCGCGACAGCTGCTGCTGGGCGGGGGTGCGGTGAGATTGGCGTTTCAATCCACGCGCACCGGATAAAGGGTGCGCGACAGGGTGATGGCGGCCATGGCTCAGGCCCCCGGATAGTTTCAATCCACGCGCACCGGATAAAGGGTGCGCGACAACGGCATGTCCTCGCTGCAGAGCATGTACTTCATGTTTCAATCCACGCGCACCGGATAAAGGGTGCGCGACATGTCGAGGTGCGGATAGCTCGCCGCGCTGATGCCGTTTCAATCCACGCGCACCGGATAAAGGGTGCGCGACCGTCTGCACGGCGCCGAACACGCCGCCGGTAGCGTTTCAATCCACGCGCACCGGATAAAGGGTGCGCGACACCGATCCGGCGGCGCTGCGCCCCTGGCTGCAGCAGTTTCAATCCACGCGCACCGGATAAAGGGTGCGCGACGGGTGCGCGAAGGCGAAGCGGCGGCGGTCCTGGTGTTTCAATCCACGCGCACCGGATAAAGGGTGCGCGACGCAGTGTTCTGCGAGCTGGCGCGACGGTCCGGGCTGTTTCAATCCACGCGCACCGGATAAAGGGTGCGCGACTTGACGTAGGCCCCTTCGTGGCCCATCAGGCGGGGGTTTCAATCCACGCGCACCGGATAAAGGGTGCGCGACTCCGCGCTACGAAACGATTGTCTGTGCTAACTATGGCGCGCATGCCGCGCGAACCTTTCCCATTCAGACGTCGTTGGCATCACGTTCTACATGCAATTTTTTAAAAAGCTCTGCTCTGTCAGGGACTTGCGTGTAGCGCGAACCTGTACGGGGACGGTACCGATGCTTAGGGTTCGCGCGCGCTGATCATAGAACCAGCGGTTCGTCGTAATCGGTCGCTCGAAACTGACCGTGTTCGCGTACTTCGCAGCCGCGGGTGTCGGCCATGCGGTAGAGACGAAGGCAATCGAGCTGCAGGTCCATCTCCTTGAGCAGCCGCCGCTCCAGATCTTCCATCTGCGCAAGGGTGACTTGGCACTCGAAAACCGATTTCTGCACCCGCTGTCCCATGCTTTCGCACACGCGCGCGACACGGCGCAGCCGCCGACGCCCGGCGCGGGTTTCTGTATTTACGTCGTAGCAGACGATGACGAGCACGGCAGCCTCAGCGTAGCGTGAAAGGCGGGTAGGCCGGTGCCTCGCCGCGGATGTGGCGTGCCAGTAATCGGGCCTGCACCAGCGGCACCAAGCCGAGCTGGATTTTCTCCGCCAGCAGCGGGTGCATCAGTTCGTCCTGCTTGCGCTCTTGGTAGGCCACAACGACAGCCTTGCGGGCGTCGCCTTCGAGCAGCACGGCGCCGCCTTCCCGGTGCACGAAGCTGTCCGCGTTGATCTGTGCGCGGTTGACCAGGGACAAGGCCAGCCGGTCGGCCCAGGGCCTGAATTCCTCCACGAGATCGAGAGCCAGCGACGCGCGGCCCGGTCGCACGGCATGCAGGAATCCAAGCTGCGGATCGAGCCCCGCGGCTTCACACGCCGAGCGGCAGTCGTTGGTCCACATGGAGTACAGGAACGACAGCAGCGCGTTCATGTGGTCGCGCGGTGGTCGGCGCGAACGGCCATCCATGGCGAAGGTGCCGCGCAACTCGGGCTTCACCAGGCAATTGAAGGCTTCAAAATAGGTCCGCGCCGCTTCGCCTTCGACGCCGCGTACGGTATCCAGGTCGCCTGCCGCGGGCAGGGCGCGCAGGCTGGCCGCCAAGTCCAGCGCGGCCCGCTCCAGGCGTGCGGTGTCCTCGGCACTCCTTGCATCGCGCGCACCCCGCATCAGCACGTTGCGCTGGTTCTTGACCTTGCCGGCCACGATCACGCGGGCCAGCTCCAGGGTGAAAGCCGGGTCGCCGGCCGCCCGGTACTGCGCCTGCCGCAGCAACACGTTGCCGCCCTGAGGCCCTTCCAGCCGCGCCTTGAAGCGGCCATTGGCATCCAGCAACACCAGGGCCTTGCCGTCCTCGGCCAGCCGGTGCATCAACGGTGCGCTCAGCCCGACATGTCCAAAGCAGACCACAGCGCCAAGGTGGTGCAGCGGCACACGCAGGCGAGTTTCCTCTTCCACCTGCACGCGCAGCGTGTCGTTGTCCAGCCGTAGCCAACTGCCCGGCATGGTGACGTAAAGGGTATTGAGCAGTTGCATGGGATAAGCGGAAATGCGATGTCCGGCGGGTGCTCAGGCATCGGGGTCGAAGGGGTCGGGTGCTTGGTGCAGGGCCAGCCGGCCCAGTGCTTGGGGCTGGCAGCGTTCGCGTAGCGAGCAGCCGTGGCAGCGCCGCGGGTCGCTCAGTGGGGACGGCAACACGCCGCCGGCGAGCATGACCCGCACGGCATTCGCCGTGTCCACGACCTGCCCGCGCAGGCCGGCGTCGATGGGCACGCAGCGCCGGCGCTTGGATGAGGCGTAGTACAGCGCGCCTTCCGGCACCGCATGGCCGGTCATCTCCTCCAGGCACAGCGCCTGCGCCGCAAGTTGCAGGTCGTCGCAGGCGGCGATGTCGGCGGCCTTGTGTCGCGAGCCGTGCTTGTATTCGACAGGGTAAGGCGTGCCGTCGCGCTCGAATTCGACGACGTCGGCCTTGCCAATCAGCCCGAGCGTGTCGCTCCACAGCGGCAATGCCCGCTCCACGCGCAGGCCGCCTCGCAGCTCCATGCCTGGCGCGTCCACCTGCCGATGCACCGCCTGCCCGCGCAGCGTGTGCAGGTTTTCGTCGAAGGCCTGTTCAAGGTGGATCAGTCCACACTGCCGCGGGCAGTAGGCCCAGTGCTGCAGGGCGGACATGGGAATAGGATCAGGGTCATCCATGGGGCCGTGTTTCCAGTCTCCGATGCGCGCCGTGGCGCACAGGCACTGCCTGCGGAAGCGTCGCAGGCAGTGCCATGCTGGCCTCAGCAGCGCCGGGTGAGCTTCACACCGGGAGCGGCCTGCAGAGTTTCTCCCACCGCCAGCGGCCTGTCGTCGAAGGTCACGGCATAGGCGGCGAAGTCGCGTGCCGGCGTGCCCGCACTCTCCTGAGGCTTGACCACCAGGCGGTCGAACAGCGCATGCGCGTGTGCGTTGCCCAATTCGGTCTCGTGCTCGAACACGTAGAGGCCGCGGGTGCTCATCTGGCCGCGCGCGGCGGAACGGTCGTGCTCGAACATGTTTTCCAGCGCCTTGAACAGCAGTTCCAGATCGTCGGCCGAGAAGCCGGTCTGCCTGGCAAGGAACGAGGACACGAACCCGTGCGAGCGGTACAGGCCATATGGAACAGTGTGCTTGCGGCCCATGGTCCGGTTGTCGCCGCCCTGCTTCTCGGCTTCTGCTTCGGTGGCGACGGCCATGCGCGTGATCGCATGTTCGAGCGCGACAATGGGTTCGGCCGAGCGTGCGAACGTCATCTGCACCGGGCCGCGGACTTGGCCGCAGTTGACGCCCAACGACATCACGGCCCCGAAAGTTCGGATGTCGAAAAAGTTCCTGCACAGCCATTGCCGCGCTAACTCGACCGTGTCGCCGTTGCCCTTTCGCTTCTTTTCCTCGCCCTTGAGTGCGTCCTCGGCGCCCACGGCCACGTAGGCGCGCTCGTGGGTCCTGTTGAGCACGGCCTTTTCCTTGACATAGATCTCGTAGGGAGGCTGCTCGCCATGCACCAGGCCGACGAAGTTGCGAACCTTGCGCTTGAGCGCCACATCGGTCATGAGGCCGTGCCCTGTCTCGGCGTCAAGCCGCGGCAGGTTGCCGGCATCGGGGTCGCCGTTGGGGTTGCCGTCCTTCACGTCGAACAACAGCACGAAGTCGTAGCGGCGGTTCAGGCTCATGGGTCAATCCTCCTTGGTGTTCTGGGTGTCGCCGTTGCCGGCAGCGTTTTCATGGACGGTGAAGAAATCCTGGCGCTGGTGGTAGTAGCCCAGGGCGAAGCGGCCCTGGTCCTGCAGCGCCATGTGGCCAGGGATGTCGTCAATGCCGCCGACGATCTCGCCCAACAACTTTTCGAAATTGGTGGCCCGGCCGCGGTTTCCCAGCTTGGCCAGGTGATGGTTCTTGAGACGCAGCAGGGTGGTGAACACAGCCGTAGGCGTGCTGGAAGCCGCGCCGTAGTAGCGCTCGCGGATGGTGGCATTGAGCCCGGGGCTGGCTTCTTCCTGGATCTTTTCCAGCGTGGCGAAGAGCCGGCCCAGCCGATAGGCGACACTGGGGTTCTGCTTGTCGAGCATAGGTTTGATGATCTCCTCCTGATTGATGGGGGTGCGCAAGGTGCGATTGAGGCAGGCCTTGATCCCCACGGCCCGCAGGTGGCTGACTTGCCGCTCGGCGCGGCAGCGCTGCACCGCGGCGTTAAGCCACAGTGCGGGGTATGGTGAGCCGTCGAGGATGCTGCGCAGGATGTCGCCGCCCAGGCGCGGCGGGATGTTGTCCGCCTTGCCCTGCACCGCCACAGCGGCCAGCAGCCGGAACAGGCTGGGATACTCCATGTCGTGCGGCCCGCGCACCAGTTCCAGTTCGTCGAACCAGGCGCGCATGCGTTGCGCGATGTCCTTCAGCGGTGCGGCATGCCAGAAGCGAACGGCAAGGCGCGCCGCATTGGGTGCCAGGCCCAGTACGTAGAAGCGTCGCTCGCTGCCCGCGCCATCCCAACGGCCGCTGTGAATGGCCTCGAACAGCGCGCGTACCTGAGCTGTGCGGGCGTCGGGGTCGTCGAGCTCGCCGAACAGCGCGGCAAAGCCGGCTTCGATGTCGCCATCCGCTGCCTCCTGCGCCCAGAACACGGTGCTGGCATCGCCGACCTGGATGCGCTGCCGCGATCCCTTGGACAGCAGGTGGTTCAGCGCCGTGGTGTAGGCAAAGGCCGCCGCACTGCTGACCGGTGCGTTGGCACCCTGTGATTTGGCGTAGGAGTTGAAGGCGTCGCGGTTGAACGAAACAATGTTGGCGCCGGAGGTTTGCGCATCCCATACGCCCTTGATGGCGCTGTGCAGCCGCTGTGGGGCGCCGGTGTCGCCCGTGACCAGGCAAGCGAGAGCAGCTGCGCAACCGTTGTCCTCATCCACCGGTGCGCTGGCCGCAGCCACCACCACGGCCGGACGCTGGCAGATCAGATTCACCTCGTCAGCCAGCCTGAACGTCAGCAGCGGGTTGATGTCCGCCACCTCTGCCCACTGGGCCTGCTGCTGGAAGGCCTCCAGCGGCGTGCCGGCCAAGAAGCGCTGCACTGCCAGCAGCCCGGCATCAGGCACGCGAGCGGCAAGTTCGTCGATGCGCCGGCGGAAGGCGGCATGCTGCTGCGACACACGCTCGGGCTTGCCTTTGGTGTCGATGCCAAGCACGTATTCCGCAGTGTCCCATAGCAGATTGGCGGCCACGCCCGACGCCCTCTTGACGCCCTGTGGAACCTGGAAGCGTTTGCCAACCTTCTTCTTGCCTTGCTGTGCGCGGGTATCCGTGATGCCTGCGAGCCGACCGTCCGGCGTCAGTTCCAGGACAAAGGGAATTTCCTTGTCCTCCAACCCCGCGGCCGGCAGCCGGTTCGCTGGGTCAGGGTCCAGCATCTTGCGGCGGTAGTAGCCGTGGAGTGCCTGAAGGATCACGACCGCACCTCCGCCCGCGTCAGGTCCAGTACGCCGCGCTTGGCGATGGCGCGGAAGAACATCGGCCTCGGATCGGCGGTGCGGCTGAAATCCATGTCGAACAACATCCAGCCGAAGTCCCCGTCCACGCCGGTGGCTGGTTCAGGTTCGCCAGCCGAGTTCTCGACGAGGCGGAAGCGCGCATCGAACTCGCGGCAGCCAAGGTAAGGCTGGTTGACGCACTGTCCCTTGGCGGCGCGCCGGCGGAACATCTCGGCATACTTGCCGGGGTTGGACAGCGCATCGTCCCCGATGGAGACCAGGCGCGCGTGCAGTCGGTAGCCCACGTCGCGCAGGAACAGGCCCGCGCGCTGCTGTCTCTCCTCCTCGATGTAGAGCCCGAGCGGCCCGCTACCACCATGCATGGCCGTCTGGACGTTGCGCGAGGAGACGACGGCGCCGACCTCGTTGCGCCGCACGCTGATCCAGCGCACGGGCTCCAGCACCTCGATGCGCTCGACCTGCCAGCGGATCGCCGGCTTCCACATGATCGACTCGAACACCGCACGTGCGGCCGAGGGTGTGATGAAGTCGTAGGACACGCGCTCGACCTTCATCTCCGGGCGCGTGAAACAGGCATAGTCGCCGCGGACTTCAAGGCAGAACTGGGGCATCGCGATGTTTCCTCCCATTTGTTCGGAACGAGTCTGGACGCTGCGCTCAGCAGACGTATTGAGCCGGATCACCCGGGGCGCCTTGCACGCAGGCCCCGAGCACCGGGTCGTAGAAGAGGTCGGAGTGCTGGACGTACAGCCCCGGCAGGCCGCCCACCTCGCGCACGTCGCCTTGGTCCAGCAGGCGCTGCAAGTCGTGGCGGTAGATCGTCACGCCGTAGCGCTGTAGCTTGCGCAGCAGCCAGCGCTCGGGGCCGTCGCGCTCCAGCTTGCCAAGCAGCGCATCCACGTCCTCAGCACAGCGGGCGCTACGGTAGCGCACGATCACGGTGGCGCCGTCCTTGTCGTCGATCAGCCGGAAGCGCTCAGCCGCTTCGCGGAAATCGATGGCGATGCTGAAGTCCTCCTTGCCAAGTTGCGCTCGCAGCAAGGCGCGGATGTCCTGGGCATCTAGCGAGGCCGCGTCGCCGTAGAGGCGCCTGAAGTAGCGCTCGACCAGCGGCAGCGCCAGCGGGTCGCCACCTTCCAACCCGTCCCACACCAGCGCGCAGGTAGAGGCCGCCTGGCGCAGCAGTCCAACCGGCGGTGGCTTGGGTGGCACGAACACGAACACCTCGCCGTGTGCCAAGCGTCCTTCGCGGTTGCAGCGGCCGGCAGCCTGGGCGATGGAGTCCAGACCGGCCAGTGCCCGGAACACCACCGGAAAGTCCAAGTCCACCCCAGCTTCTACGAGCTGGGTGCTGACCACGCGTACCGGCCGCGCCGGCTCGCCACGCGCCAGCGCATCGCGCCGTGCGACCAGAGCGGCCTTGACGTCGGCGATCACCTCGCTGCGGTGCTGCGGACACATCAGTGCCGAGAGGTGCCACAGGCCATCGTCGTCCGGCTTCTCGCGGCGCAGCAGCCGGTACAGATCGTGGGCGTCGGCGCGGCGGCCGACGACGGCCAGAACCGCCTCGTGCCGTGCTACCGCATGGGCGGTCTGCTCCCAGGGCTGCGGCACGTGCAGGTCCGGCGGTAGCGTCACGCGTACCCGCTGCAGCGCGGCGTAGAGCTGTGCTTCATCGTCGATGATCTGGGTCACTTCGCCCGGGCCATAGCCTTGCAAGCCATGCCCTCCGAAGTGTCGCTGCTCCGTGAGCACCGGCTGGGTGGCGGTGCACAGCAGTACCGTGACGCCATGGTCGCGCACCAACAGGCGCAGCACGTCCACCACTGGCTGCAGGAACTCCACGGGCAGCAACTGGGCTTCGTCGATGACAAGGACGCTGTCGGTTAGGTTGTGCAGCTTGCGGCAGCGCGAAGTGCGGCGCGCGAACAGGCTCTCGAAGAGCTGCACGTTGGTGGTGACGACCACCGGCGCGTCCCAGTTCTCGCAGGCCAGGCGAGAACGACTGGTTTCGTTGCCTTCGCCGCTGTCTGCGTTGCTGTGGTGCTCGACCACCACGTCCTCGCCCAGCGATGCAAATACCCGCCGGTACTCCGCGGCGGTCTGCTCCGTGATGCTGGTGTAGGGAATCGCCACCACCACTCGGCGCTTGCCGTGGCGCACGGCGTGTTCCAAGGCGAAGGCCAGCCCGGCCAGCGTCTTGCCGCCGCCGGTGGGTACGCTCAGCGTGTAGGTGCCCGGCGCGCCCGCCGCCTTGGCCCTGCATTGCAACAGCACATGACGGCGCTGGCAGTTGACGGGCGTGTCGGCGAGCCCTGCGCTTTCCACTTCGGCGGCTTTGGCCTGCATGAAGGCGTCGAAAGCCACCAGCAGCTCCTTCATGCCGGCGCGGCAACTGCGCAGCGCGGCGGCCTGGGGGTTCATGAAGGCCTCGGTGTCGAGGAAGTCCGCGTCCACCAGCGCGGAGAACAGCATCCGCACCCAAAGGGCGAAGCGGCCGGAAATCTCCTCACGTCCTGACAGTGGCAGGTCGGCGACGCGAGGCAAGGGCAAATCCGGCGCAATGAGTGCCGCAGGTGGGCCTGCGTCGATGGCTTCACGCAGCTCGGTGCATGCATCCGGCGAGGCAAGCCTGCCGTGGAGTCCACCATCCCAGTCATCGAGGCCGGCGTGGTGGCCTGCGATGACATACTGCAGCACCCGCGCCAGCAGCCTCCCTTCCCAGCCGCGCAACTCGCCTAGCCGCTTGATCGCCCAGAGGGCCCCTGCGGCCGAATGCGTTTTGCTGCGGTCGGGCACGCGGCCCTCGATATGGGCCTCGGCGCACTGCCGGATGTAGCGTTGGAAGCCCGGCCGGTACTTGCCCAGGTCGTGCCACAGGCCGGCCAGCCGCGCCAGCTGCCGGCTGGCATTGTCCCGACCAAAGGACGCCGCGATGTCAGCGACAGCGTACAGGTGATCTTCCAGCAGGTGAGGCTCAGTGCCGCCGCCTGCGCTATGAGCCAAGGCATGGTCCAAAGCGAGTTCCTTGTTCCCGAAACAAAGTAGTATTGTTTGGAACGTTGTGGCTCATACGGTGAGCCAGCAACAAAGAAAATTACGCTTGGCGCCTGGAGTTAGTGGCGCAAGAGGCCTAGCCCGAATATTTCACGAGTAGAGGTCGGCCGCCCCGTGCCGAGGCGCGTTGTCATTGGTGCTTGACGTCAATGAACAACCGGAGCGGCCGATGCCAAAGTGTACCGAGGAGCGCATAGAGCTTGGGAGGGTGGGCCGCCGCGTGATCGAGGCCGCGTTCGACGGTGGCGATCTCGTCAGCGATGGCGGCGTGGTGCTGCTGCGCCAGGTCGATGAACGCATCGGGCTCACGCGCGCAGCCGCACGTGTCTTCGCTGATCGGCGCCGCAGTGCCAGCGTCACGCACAGCGTGCGTGACATGCTGGCGCAGCGTGTCTATGGGCTGTGCTGCGGATGGGAAGACGTCACCGATCACAACTTTCTTCGCCGCGACTTGGCGCTGCAAACGGCCGTGGGGCGCGTGGAGGATCTGGCCTCTGGGCCGACGCTGAGCCGGCTGGAGACAGCGGCCACGCCCGCGCATGCCGCCGCCCTCAACGGTGTTCTCGTCGAGCAGTTCATCGCCGCGCAAGCGCACACACCGAAGGAACTGGTACTCGACATCGATGCCACGCACGTGCCGCTGCACGGCGCGCAGGAGCGGGCCCACTTCCATAGTTACTACGACAACTACTGCTACTTGCCGCTGTACGTGTTCTGCGGTCAGGATCTGTTGGCGTGCGTGCTGCGCCCAAGCAGCCGGGACCCGGCCAGCGTGCTCAGCGCGCTGGTGAAGCTGCTGGTGCAGCGGCTGCGCCAGAAGTGGCCCGGCGTGCGCGTGATCGTGCGCGCGGACTCCGGCTTTTGCCGTCCCCGGGCGCTGCAGCGCTTTGAACGCTGGGGCGTGGATTACGTCATCGGGCTGCAAAAGAACGCGTCGCTGCTGCAGCGCGTGGCGCTGGCCGAGCTGTACCTGGCCGACGCCTACAAGGACAGCGGCACCAAGCAGCGCCTCATCGGCGAGTTCCAGTACGGGGCCAAGAGTTGGGGATGCGAGCGCCGCATCATCACCCGGCTGGAGCACGATGCCCACGGCGCCAATCCGCGCTTCGTCGTCACGAGCCTGGATGACGATGCCCAGAGCCTGTACGAGCAGCGCTATTGCGCCCGCGGCGAGGCCGAGAACCGCATCAAGGAAGCGCAACTTGACCTCTTCGGCCGGCGCGCGAGCTGCCACAAGTACCACGCCAACCAACTGCGACTGCTGCTGGCGGCGCTGGCCTACACGCTGATGATCAACCTGCGCCGCCTGGCGTTGCAGGGTACGGAGCTGGCTCAAGCCTGTAGCGCCACCATCCGCACACGGCTGCTCAAGATCGGCGCGGCCATCGTGCGCAACACCCGCCGCGTGCGGCTGCTGCTGGCCTCACAGCATCCGCTGCAGCATGTCTTCCTAACCGCTGCCCGAGCGTTGGCCAGCCCCTGACCAGTTTGAAGTGCTGTCCCCGGCACGCTGACCAATAACGGGGGAAAGGGGGTGGTACGTCCGCAACCCGCAAAAAGCCCTCCCGCCATGCATTTGCACGGCCCATAGGGCTCGCAGTCTCGCCGTCAACCCTCTCCAGGCCGTTGGTCAGGACGCTGGTGAAAGATTCGGGCTAGCTCGCTGCCCCTTGCCAGTTTGCCGCAGCGGACCTTGCGAAACGGGTCAAGTTGCGGGAGTTGGTGCGAGGCAGTTTCCCGTCAGCCCTCGGCCCGCAGCGCAGCCGGCAACCACCGCGTGCCCTGCAGCCGCTGCGCTGCTAGCGCGACGACCTCGCTCTTCTTCAGCCCTTCCAGGCCCGCCGCCGCTTCAGCGCCCGCGCCCTCGCGCACGGCGTCAACTATCTTGGCCTTGGACACTGCGCCCAGGTAGTGGGCATCGGGCACCCACCAGTCGGACATGTCCAGATCGATGGCGGCGGCGATGGCGTCCGCGACAGGCTGCGGCGACTCCCGGCCCTGCACGGCATTGAGCGTGCTCGCTGTACAGACGGCCAACAGGTCCAGCACCTGCGAATCGTCGGCCTTCAGGACCCATGCCAACAGGGCACGCTGATCTCCAGGCAGCAGTTCGCCCCACCGCTCGCGATGGGCTTCCATCGCCTGCTGCGCCTTGCACCCCGCCAAGTCCGCGCCTTCCTTGCGCACATCGACGGTGTCGGCGCGAATCTCGACAGGCCGGTCACCGGAGGCGCAGCGCGACGACAGGCCGGTCTGCACGGCAAGCTGGTAGGCCAGCACGCGCAGTGCGACAGCCGGGTTGTCGGCCAGCGTGGCACGCAGCGCGGCAGTCCTATGCGCGGTCAACTGGCGCAGCAGCTTTTCCGAGTAGTCGGCTTTGGGTGCCTTGACCAGGGCCGTGCCTGCACCAGTGGTGCTCGGTGCCGCCGCGCCGCCTTGCGCCGCCTGGGCCTTGCGGTCCTCCGCACGCACCAGCCCACGCAGCGTGGCCAGTTCGCCACGCGGGTCCACGTACACGACCGCACCGGCCAGCGGCAGATCGCGCGGGTCGATCTGCTGCAGGGTCCGCTCAATGGCCTCGCGCTCGGCCTCGGCCTGCTGCTGCTTTGCTTCCAGCGCGTCGATGGCCGCGCTGTCGGCTTCCGGGTCGAGGGTGTCGATCTGGTCTTCAAGCTCGGACACCAGCGTCTCGATGGCATCCAGCCGCTGCTGCTGTTCCTCGCTCGGGTCCACGTCGAGGGTGCGGCAATGGTCGAACGCCTGCCGGTCGCTGTAGCCGAAGCTGGTGCGGACCTCCACCCACTGCCAGCCCTCGGCGCGCACAGCTTCGGCTTCGCGCTCCAGGCGCTCCAGCGCCAGCTTTTCCAGCAGCGCCGGCACAGTCAGTTCAAACTGCACAGCCCGCTATCAGCGCTTCGGGATGGGCAGAGATATGCCACCCTTTCCACCCGCTACGGGGTTGCCGCTTTGCCGTCCTCAAGCGGCAGCGCGTTGCCGGCGTTGACTCGCTGATCCTCCACGATGCGGCAAGCGGCCGCTTTGCCGTGCCTGTGCAGTGGACCGACCATGCCGCCCCCGGAGCCTATGAGCGGCTCGGCACCTCGCCGCGTCGACTTGATCTGGACACGTTGTGCGAGCTGGCCGAGTTGGTAGAGATGCTGGCTTCGCGTACTCAGCGAGGATTTGCAAAGTGACCGCCCATGCACTATTTTCGGATCAGTCATATGTTTGGTCCGCCAGCAATGACAGAGCAGTCACCTACAGAACTCAGGCGACGTCGCAATCAGTTGCTGCGCGAGCTGCCGCCGCTGGATGCTGTACTGCGCGGTTCACTGATCGAGCGCTACAAGCGCTGCGGCAATCCACGCTGCAAGTGCGCCAATGGGCCGGGTCATGGCCCGAAGTACTACCTCTCGGTAAGTCACGCAGGCCGGTCACCACAGATGGACTACGTCCCCCAGGCAGAACATGCCGTGGTCAGCGAGTACGTGGCCAATTACCACCGCGTGCGCGAGATCCTGGAAGAGATATCGAAGATCAACCAGGAGTTGTTGCGCCGGCGACAGCCGCTATGAGGTGCCGAGGTGAGTCACTTTCTTGGCGCGTTCGCCGCCGATTTCGATATCCGCGACGGTGCAAGATTGTTTGCCAACATGCTGGCTGCCATGATCGACAGCGATCCCGGTTTCATGTCCGTGGAGACCAGCCATGAGTTCTCCGATCACCGATGCGCATCGCAGCAAGACAGCGTACATCTATGTGCGCCAGTCGACACTGGCGCAGGTACGCCACAACCAGGAGAGTACCGAGCGGCAGTACGCGCTGAAGGACAAGGCATTGGCACTGGGCTGGCCACAGAGATTGGTGCGCGTGCTGGATGGGGATCTGGGTCAGTCAGGCTCTCAGATGAGCAGGCGCGAGGACTTCAAGACCCTGGTGTCGGACGTGGCGATGGGACTGGTGGGTGCAGTGTTCGCACTGGAAGTGTCGCGCCTGGCACGCTCGAATCTGGACTGGCACCGTCTGCTGGAGCTATGCGCGCTGACCCACACGTTGGTGATCGACGCCGATGGCTGCTACGACCCCGCAGACTTCAACGACGGACTGCTGCTGGGATTGAAGGGCACGATGGCACAGGCCGAGTTGCATTTTCTGCGAGGTCGCCTCCAGGGCGGCAAGCTCAACAAGGCACGCAAGGGTGAGCTGCGCTCTGCGCTACCCGTGGGGCTTTGCTACGACGAGCAAGGCCGCATCGTCACTGATCCTGACGACGAAGTCCGCGGTGCTGTGCATCTGGTGTTCACGCTGTTCCGAGAGGCAGGCAGTGCCTGCGCCGTGACCCAGCACTTTGCTCAATCGGCGCTGCTCTTTCCCAAGCGTGTTTATGGTGGCGCCCGGGCTGGCAAGCTGGTCTGGGGACGCCTGTCATACGGTCGCGTGTTGGGTTTGCTGAAGAATCCTTCGTACGCCGGTACGTACGTCTTTGGTCGCTACCAATACGTGAACAGCGTCAGCGCCGATGGACAGGTACACAAGACCATGCGCGCCATGCCCACGTCCGATTGGCGCGTTTGCTTGCCCGAGCACCACGAGGGTTACATCACCCTGGAAGAATTCGAACTCAACCAATTGCGCTTGGCACGCAACCGACCAAACCGTGACGGTACCGTGCTCGGCGGCGCGGCACGTGAGGGCGCGGCAATGCTGCAAGGGCTGCTGATGTGCGGCAGGTGTGGCCGTGCGCTTATCGTGCAGTACATGGGCGATGGTGGCATCAATCCAACCTACAACTGCAGTTGGGAGCGCCGTGAAGGACTGAGCTCCGAGAAGTGCTTCAGCGTGCGCTCCGATCTGCTGGATAACGCGATCTGCGAAGAGGTTTTCAAGGCGCTCAAGCCTGCCGAGCTCGAGCTGGCACTAGCCGCAGTGGACGAACTGGAGCAGCGCGACCAAGCCATCATGCGCCAGTGGCAGATGCGCATTGAACGCGCTCAGTACGAATGTGCCCTTGCCGAACGTCGGTACGAGGAAGTAGATCCATCCAACCGTCTTGTTGCTGCCAGCCTTGAACGCCGATGGGACGAGGCCTTGTCGCGCCTTGATGCAATCAAGGCGGAGGCGGCAAAGTTTCAAGCACACAAGACCCGTGTATTGACAGCCGAACAAAGGGCCAAGATTCTGGATTTGGCACGCGATCTGCCGCATGTGTGGTGGGCACCTACCACGCAGGCCAGGGATCGCAAGCGCATGCTACGGCTACTCATCGCTGACATCACGGTTGAGGACCGGCGCCAGTCGCGCGAGGTGATCTTGCATGTTCGCTGGCACGGCGGTGCCTGTAGTGACGTCACTGTCACGCGCCCCCTACCGATTACCGAGCGCTGGCGCTATCCCGTTGCAACTGTCGAGCGGGTGCGGGAGCTATCGCGCTATCTGACCGATGCGCAGGTTGCCCAAGCCTTGAATGCACAAGGACTGCTCACTCCGACGGGGAAGCGCTTCACCTTTGCCATCGTCAATCAAGTCAGACACCAGTACGCGGTACCTACTCTTTACCTGCAGCGGCCTGATGAGATCACAGTCCAGCAACTGGCAAACCAGCTCGGAGTGAGCATCGATCTCGTGTACTACTGGATCAGGAAAGGCGTGATCAACGCCCGCAAAGTCAAAACACCTGGCTCATGGTTGATTTCGCTCAGCGAGCAGCAGCTGCATGACCTGCAGGAGCGAGTACGCACCTCGGGACACCTCCAAGGCCGTCATTGCGACGCTTAAATGTAAGGAGTGCAGTATGAGACCATTGTCGGCTCCGTCATGAAGCCCGGCGCGTTTTCATCCTCGGAAAACAGGTCACGGCGCACATTGCCGCCCGCCGCCTCGTAGGCCGCGAAACCCACGAACTGTGCCAGCGGGTTATTCGGCGGCACATCGCGCTCAGCCAATTTTCGGCGCAGGCTGTGCGCCGACCGTTCCCAGGACGGCGAGTTTTCCCACACGGATTCCTGGAGCTGGTGATCTTCCGTGAGGGTCAAGGCCATCAACTGTTCCAGCTCGATCTTGTCGTCCCGGTACAGCGCCATGAGTTTCGGGCTGATCTTGGCAAGTTTCAACCGACGCTCCACCGTCAGCGGGTTGATGCCCCAGGCGTCAGCAATTTGCGAAACCGTCTTGCCTTGCTCAAAAAGGGCCTGGATCGCGTCAAACAAATCTGAGCCATGGAGGGGTTCGCGCCCGCAGTTTTCCGCCAGGGAAACCGACAGCGCATCCTCCTGGGAAACTTCCAGGCAGCGCACCGGAAAATCCGCATCAATCTTGCCCTGAGTGAAAAGCAGGTTCAGAGCTTCCAAGCGGCGGCCACCGGCGACGACGCCGTAGCGCCCGGTAGGCTTGGGGGCCTTCTTGCCCGAAAGTTCAGGCCGAACGACGAGGTTCTGCAGCAGTCCTTGTGAATGGATCAGTGCCGCCAGTTCCTCAACGCTGCGCGCCGGGCTCTTCTTGCGAACATTGAGAGGGTCGCGCGCGAGATACTTCAATGGTGCGGTTATTTCCCGGCCTTGAACCCGCTGGATGGCTTCGGCAATCTGAGTTTGTTCAGAGAGGTCCATGTGCTGCTCCAAAAAGACCGGGGCACAAGCCCGGCAATGAAGGTGCGGATCAGCCGGGAGAGCGTCCGGCGCGCCGGCTTTTGATTTCTCGCTGGCCGATGTCTAACTATATCGCTTTCGCCCGGTTCTTTGGTAAATAGCAGTAAAGTTTTACTATTCAGACGAGTGAGAACTGTTTTTAATGGGTGTCTGAACTATAGTTTGTGACATGGGAGCAGCGAAGCTCTCGCATAAAACGGCGAAGCTCCATTGATTCCTGTCTGCAACCTTCAGCTTGGAGATTTCAAAAATGGCTCATCTCCTCGATAAGTCATTTATAACAAATATTTATATGAAAAATTCGACTATCAGAATTGACACCATCCTGCCAAG
>CALEQZ010000047.1 GCA_937908115.1 uncultured Alcaligenaceae bacterium
CCGCGACCGGCTCGCCATCGCGCTGGAGACGGTCGAATTCGCGATCCAGGCCGCCCGGCATCCTGCAGGCGTTCCGGTGCTGCGGGTCGGCTGCGTGCAGCTGGTGGGGTTCGGCGCCATGCCAGGCGCGCTGGCCGCGTTGATGGCCCAGGGCGCATTGCCGGAAATGTCCATCGTGGAGGCCGAAGCGCTGGCCCTGCTTAGCGCGCTGGCCGAAGGCGAGCTCGATTGCGTGATCGGCTGGCTGGATGAGTCCATTGCCTCGCAGCTGGACCTGGACTTGTTCAGCATCGAGCCGCTGTGGTCGGGCCGCATGCAGGTCTTTGCCTCGACGGAGCATCCGTTGGCGCGGCGCAGGCGGGTTGCTGCCGCCGATTTGACCGGTGAGCCTTGGGTCGTGCCGCGCCAAGGTTCGCGTACCTACGCCGCGTTCCAGCGTGTCTTCCTGAACAACGGACTGGCTGCGCCCAGGCCCAGGGTGACGTGCACGTCGGTGCACACCTGCGTCCATATCGTGGCCGCGGGCGGGTTTGTCAGCATTGGCCCGGAACAGCTCGTGGCCAGCTACCGCAGCCGGCTACCTATCCGGGCGCTGCGCGGCGACGAGTTGGATACCGGGCGCACCCAGCTTTCGTTCTTCACGCCCAAGGCAGGCGCACGCTTTGCGCCGGCAGTGCGGCTGAAAGAAGCGTTGCGCGCGCGCGGCGACGACTGGGCTTAGCGCCGGCGGTAGGCCAGCGCGATCCGGGCAAAGGCCGCCTGCAGTTCGGGCGTGCCCGCCTGCAGGACCAGCGGCCGGCCGCGTCGCCGGAACACGATGAGCCGCTTGGAAAACAGCATGGGCACGAATTTGGCGTAGTGGATCTCGTCCCACGCGACCTGGCGCCGCGTCAGCCAAGTCTGGCTCAACCCGTCGGCGCTGATGGTGGTCACCGACTTTTGCATGGCGCGCGCCACCACGGCCAGCCCGACGAAGCCGAACACGACGACACCGGCCGAGACCGCGTCCAGGCTCTGCGGGGGCACGCGCGCGGCGGTCACGATGATTTGCAGGCCAAGCAGGGCCACGATCGCCCAGCCGGCGCCCTTGACCCAGCCGGGCCAGGCCGGCCCAGAAAGCGGCAGTGGGCCGAGCGAGGCAAGCAGCGCTTCGCGCTCCTGGGCCGGAATCGGCGTGAACACGCCCTAAGCCGCCCGCTTGGCCGCCACGGCGTTGCCGGCGCGGCTGGCTGAGCGCCGGCCGAGGTGGCCGGAGATCCACTGCCCGATATCGACCACGGCGTCGAAGTCCACGCCGGTTTCGACATCCAGGCCGCGCAGCATGTAGAGCACGTCTTCGGTCGCGACGTTGCCCGTGGCGCCACGCGCGTAAGGGCAGCCGCCCAGCCCTGCCACGGAGGCGTGGAAGATGGAGATGCCCGTTTCCATCGCGGCCAGGATGTTGGCCAGCGCCTGTCCGTAGGTGTCGTGGAAGTGCCCCGAGATACGCGCCGGGTCGATGACACGCGAGACGGCATCCATGACTTCGCGCACCCGGCGCGGTGTGCCCACCCCTATGGTGTCGGCCACGTCGATTTCGTCGCAGCCCAGCGCCACGTACCGCTTGGCGACGTCGACCACGGCCGAGACCGGCACTTCGCCCTGGTAGGGGCAGCCCAGGCTGCAGCTGATGCTGCCGCGCAGGCGTATGCCTGCGGCGCGCGCGGCTTCGGCCACGGGCTCGAACCGGGCGATGGATTCGGCGATGCTGCAGTTCAGGTTCTTCTGCGAAAACGCCTCGCTGGCCGCGCCGAAAATCACCACCTCGTCGGCGCCGGCAGCCAGTGCCGCGTCGAAGCCCTTCATGTTGGGGGTCAGCACCGAATAGATGGTGCCCGGCCGGCGACGGATGCGCGCCATGACATCGGCGCCGTCGGCCATTTGCGGCACCCACTTCGGCGAGACGAAAGACGCCGCTTCGACGTTGGGAAAACCGGCGTCGCTGAGCCGGTCGACCAGTTCGACCTTGATGTCGGTGGGGATGGGGTCTTTTTCGTTTTGCAGGCCGTCGCGCGGCGAAACCTCGACGATCTTGACGCGTTGGGGAAGCGGCATGGGCGTGTCCTGTATGGGCGCGCCGCAACGGCGGCGCGATGTGCATATCGAACGAATATTAGCGCTTCAATCGCTGGTAGCGGCTGCCATCGAGGCGTTCGGCCCAGCCGGAGAGTTCCAGCTCGAGCAGGCCGGCCTGCACGGCTGCGCCGTCGAGCTGCGTGCGGCGTTGCAACTCATCCAGGTGCACGGGGTCGTAGCCCAGCGCCAGCCATAGCGTGCGCGCAGGACCGTCGGGCGGCAGGGGCGCGTCGCTGGCGTCGTCGGACCGGGCTACGCTGCCGGCGGCCTGGCGGGCGCAACCCGATGGGCCGATGTGCGGTGGCCGCAGCTCGTCGTCGATGTCGCGGGCGGTTTCGACCAGACGCGCGCCCTGCCGGATGAGCGCATGGCAGCCACGCGACAGCGGCGAGTGGATGGAGCCGGGAATGGCGAAGACTTCGCGGCCGGTGTCGGCGGCCATGCGCGCGGTCGACAGCGACCCGCTGCGGTCCGCGGCCTCCACCACCAGCACGCCAAGGGCTAGCCCCGCCACCAGGCGGTTGCGCTGGGGGAAGTGATGCGGCAGCGGCAGCGCGCCCGGCGGCAGCTCGCTGACCAGCGCGCCGTGCGCCGCCACGCGCCGGGCGAGGTCCTCGTGGCCGCGCGGGTAGACGCGGTCTATGCCCGTACCCAGCACCGCCACGGTGCCCGCGCCAGCCGTGCCCGCCGACAATGCCCCGTCGTGGGCGGCTGCATCGATGCCGCGTGCCAGGCCGCTGGCGATGCACCAGCCGGCTTCGGCCAGGTGCCGGGCGAAGGCGCGCGCGTTGGCCAGGCCGCCCGCCGTGGCATTGCGCGCGCCCACGATGGCCAGCATGGGGCGCGACAAGGCCGATGGATCGCCGCATACGTACAGCAGCAGGGGCGGGTCGGGGATGTCCAGCAGGCGCCGGGGATAGTCGGCATCGGCCAGGGTCAGGATGTGGTGGGGCCCGGGCGACGCGGCCCAGGCCAGCGCGGCGTCGACCGCCGCCTGCAGCGGCGGCGCCGGCGGCGCAGCCAGTTGCGCGGCCAGTCGCGCGGGCGCCAGCCGGGCAAGGTCGGCGGCGTTGCGGCCGTAAATCTGGGTTGGCAGGCCGCCTGCGGCCAGTAGCGCGCGCAGCACGGCGGGCTTTGCGCCGGGCTCCATCGACAGGCGCAGCCACGCGGCAAGGTCTTCGATGTCATTAGGCAGTGGCATGATCGGACAGTGTGCCTGGGATAATCCGGGATCGGCCGCCGGGTGTGCTGCAAATGTCCTTCCTCCAGATTTTCGGGATCTTCCTCAAGCTGGGCTTGACCGCCTTCGGCGGGCCGATCGCCCATCTCGGCTATTTCCGCCAGGAGTTCGTCGAACGGCGGCGCTGGCTGGACGACGCGGCCTATACCGACTTGGTCGCCTTGTGCCAGTTCCTGCCCGGCCCGGCGTCCAGCCAGGCGGGTTTTGCGATCGGCCTGATGCGCGGCGGCTGGGCCGGCGGGGCGGCGGCCTGGCTGGGCTTTACCGCGCCCTCGGCCGCAGTGCTGCTCGCAGCGGCCGCGGCCAGCGCCGCCGCGCCCGGCTGGACGCCGGCGCTGGCGCATGGCTTGAAGCTGGCCGCCGTGGCCGTGGTGGCGCAGGCGGTGTGGGGCATGGCGCGCGCCTTGTGCGTGCGCGCCTGGCAGGCCGGCGTCGCGCTTGCGGCGCTGGCCTGCACGATGCTTGCGGGTGGCACGGCGGGCCAGATCCTGGCCATCGCGGTCGGTTTGCTGGCGGGGGCGTTGGCGTCCCGGTCGCTGCCGCCCGCTGCGGCCGGGCCTGTACCACAGCCGCTGCGCCTGCCCTTGGGGCGGCGCGCCGGGGCATTGCTCATCGCCGCCGCGCTGGGCCTGCTGTTGGCGCTGCCCGCGCTGGCCAGCCTGGGCATGGGCTGGGCCATGGCCGATGCGTACTACCGGGCCGGCGCCTTGGTCTTTGGCGGCGGGCATGTGGTGCTGCCGCTGTTGCAGCAAGCCGTGGTCGCGCCCGGCTGGGTGTCGCAGGACGCTTTCCTGGCCGGCTACGGCCTGGCCCAGGCCGTGCCCGGCCCGCTCTTTACCGTGGCGGCCTGGATGGGCGCGGTGCAGGGCCCGACGCCGCACGGCCTGGCCGGCGGGCTGCTGGCGCTGGCGGCGATCTTTTTGCCCGGCCTGCTGCTGGCGGCGGGGGCGCTGCCCTGGTGGGACGCCTTGCGTGTCCAGCCCCGGGCGGGCGCGGCACTTGCCGGCGCGGGCGCAGCGGTGGTCGGCCTATTGGCCGGCGCGCTCTACGACCCGGTCTGGCGCAGCGCCGTGGCCGACGGGCGCGATTTCGTCGTCGCGGCAACGGCCTTCGTCCTGCTCGTGCGATGGCGCGTCGCGCCTTGGATCGTCGTGCTCGGGGCGGGGCTGGCCGGCCTGGCGCTGCACGCGTAAGTGCCGCCCACATATCGTCCGAGTAGGGAAAATCTATTAGAAATCAAGTCATTATTGATTTAATATTGACGATTCCCGGAATCGTTCGATAGGCCCAGTCATGGCATTGCTTCCCATCCTCCGTTACCCCGACGCGCGCCTGCACAAAAAGGCCAAGCCCGTCGAGGTGGTGGACGACCGCATCCGGCAGCTGGTCCGCGACATGGCCGAAACCATGTACGACGCGCCGGGCGTCGGGCTTGCCGCCACGCAGGTCGACGTGCACGAGCGCGTGGTCGTGATCGACGTGTCCGAGGACCGCAGCGACCTGCGCGTGCTGATCAACCCCGAGATCACCTGGAAAAGCGAAGAACTGCAAACTTACGAGGAAGGCTGCCTGTCGGTGCCCGGCATCTACGACGAGGTCAAGCGGGCGGCGCGTATCCACGTGCGCGCGCTTGACCAGGACGGCAAGCCCTACGAGTTCGACGCCGATGGGTTGCTTGCGGTGTGCGTGCAGCACGAGCTCGACCATCTCGACGGCAAAGTCTTTGTCGAGTACCTGTCGCCGCTTAAGCAAAGCCGTATCAAGACGCGCCTGCGCAAACAGGAGCGCGAAGCCCTGCGCGCCTGACCGGCGCGGCTCCTGCCGCGGATGCTAGCATCGGGCCTTTGCCCGGTACCCGCCAGTTTCCGTCATGCGTATTGTCTTTGCCGGCACGCCGGCATTCGCCCGCGTCGCGCTCGAAGCGCTGATCGCCGCGGGGCACGACGTCCCGCTCGTACTGACGCAGCCCGACCGTCCCGCCGGCCGAGGGCTGAAACTTACTCCCAGTCCCGTCAAGGTGGCCGCCCAGGCGGCCGGCATCGCCGTGGCACAGCCGCGCGGCCTGCGGCTGGACGGTCGCTTCGGCGAGGATGCCGCAAGCGCCCAGGCCGCCTTGCGCGAGGCCGCGCCCGAGGCGATAGTGGTTGCCGCCTATGGCCTGATCCTGCCCAAGTGGGTGCTGGACCTGCCCCGCCACGGCTGTCTGAATATCCATGCCAGCCTGCTGCCGCGCTGGCGCGGCGCCGCGCCCATCCAGCGTGCCATCGAGGCGGGCGATGCGCAAACGGGCGTGACCATCATGCAGATGGACGAAGGGCTGGATACCGGCGACATGCTGCTGGCGCGCGCGGTGCCGATCGGCGAGGACGATACGGCCGCGGACCTGCACGACAAGCTCGCCGCGCTGGGCGGCCAGGCCATCGTCGCAGCACTCGAGGATCTTGCCGCCGGGCGCCTGCGCGCCCAGCCCCAGCCTGAGGAAGGCGTCACCTACGCCGCCAAGCTGGACAAGGCCGAAGCGCTACTGGACTGTTCGCAGCCGGCGGACGTCCTGGCCAGGCGCGTGCGCGCCTTCAATCCCGTGCCAGGCGCAAGCGTGCGCCTGCCCGGGTTGGCCGAGCCGGTCAAGGTTTGGCGCGCGCGGGCCCTTGACGGCGCTGCCGGCGCCGAGCCGGGCAGCGTGGTCGGTGCATCGTCCGACGGCGTGGACTTGGCCACCGGCCAGGGCGTGCTGCGGCTGCTGGAGCTGCAAAAGGCCGGCGGCAAGCGCCAGGGCGCCGACGCATTCGTGCGCGGCTGGCACCGCCCGGGCTGACGGCTTCAGGTCTGCCCGCGCGCGATCCACTTGGTCACCTGGGGCGCGCGGTAGTTGGCCAGCCGTTCGAGCAGCCGCTGCGGGTCATTTTCGACGATGAGCATTTCGCGGTGTTCGGCGCGCACGAACTGCTCGGCGACCATGTGGTCCAGGAAGCGCGCCAGCCCGTCGTAGTAGCCGCCGACGTTAAATAGCGCGCAGGGCTTGGCATGGTGGCCCAGCTGCGCCCAGGTCCAGACTTCGAAGATTTCCTCCAGCGTGCCCGCCCCGCCAGGCAGCGCCACGAAGGCGTCGGCGCGGTCGGCCATCATGCGCTTGCGCTCGTGCATGGACTGCGTCACGTGCAGTTCGGTCAGTCCGCGGTGCGCCAGCTCTTTGCGCATCAGCGACTCGGGGATGATGCCGACGGCCTGGCCGCCAGCCTGCATCACGGCATCGGCGATCGCGCCCATGATGCCCACGCTGGCGCCGCCGTAGACCAGTCCGATGCCCTGGCGCGCCATCGTGCGCCCGAGTTCGCGCGCGGCTTCGATGTAAATGTCCTGGCGGCCCGGGTTCGAGCCGCAATAAACGCAGAGGTTTCGCAAATCCATGGTTATGCAATGGGAAGTTTCGCCCGGCGCGTCCAAAGCGCGGTCGCGGGCAGACCGTCAACTATAAGCAATCGCGCTGGCCGCCGCGCCAGTGGCCCTGGCGCAGCGGCGCAATCCTGTCCCTACGTTTGGACACAGGCTGCGCGTTTGGTCACAGGCCGCGCCACCGGCCCTCGCTACACTGGACCGGCTTGGGGCGCGCCACGCCGGCGCGCCCGCCACGACAGGAGCCCACGCATGGACACGCCCAAAGCGCAGGATTTCAGCCAGCCTTTCAAGATGGATGTGCAGGCCATCCGGGCCAAGGCCCGGCGCGACATCGAGTCGGGCGCCGTCACCGAAGGCTACCGGGCCGACCGGGGCACGGTGCTCAAGCTGCTCAACGAGGCATTGGCCACCGAGCTGATCTGCGTGCTGCGCTACAAGCGCCACTATTTCATGGCGTCCGGGCTGAACGCCGAACCGGCTGCAGCCGAATTCGCCGAGCACGCCGCCCAGGAGCAGGAGCACGCCGACCGCATCGCCGAACGCATCGTGCAGTTGGGCGGCGCGCCCGACATGTCGCCGCAGGGTCTGGCCGAGCGCAGCCACTCCGAGTACGTCGAGGCCGATTCGCTGGAGCAGATGATCAAGGAAAACCTGATCGCCGAGCGCATCGCCATCGACAGCTATCGGCAAATGATCGATTACATCGGCGACAAGGATCCGACGACCCGCCGCATGCTGGAAGAGATCCTGGCCGTCGAGGAAGAGCACGCGGACGACCTGGCCGATCTGCTCGACTGAAGGCCGCCCGGCGCGAAATCAGACCGGTTCGCCGTACAGGTCGTACTCGTCGGCGTCGGTCACGCGTACGCGGACAATGTCGCCGGGGCGCAGCCTGCGCCCGTCGGCAGGCGCATCGACGTACACGCAACCGTCGATCTCGGGCGCATCGGCGCTGGATCGCCCGATGATCTGCTCGTCGCCCGCTTCGTCGATCAGCACGTCGATCTCCGTGCCGATGCGGCGCTGCAGCCGCGCGGCAGAAATTTCCTGTTGGTGGGCCATGAAGCGGTCCCAGCGCTCCTGCTTGACCTCGTCGGGAACGTGGCCGTCCAGTTCGTTGGCAGCGGCGCCCTTGACCGGGGAATACTGGAAGCAGCCCACGCGGTCGAGCTGCGCCTCGGACAGCCAATCCAGCAGGTACTGGAAGTCTTCCTCGGTTTCGCCGGGAAAGCCGACGATGAAGGTCGAGCGCAGCGTCAGGTCCGGGCACTGTTCGCGCCAGCGGCGGATGCGCGCCAGCGTCCGGTCCTCGAAGGCCGGGCGCTTCATGGCCTTGAGGATGCGCGGGCTGGCATGCTGGAAGGGGATGTCCAGGTAGGGCAGGATCTTGCCCTCGGCCATCAGCGGGATGACTTCGTCGACGTGCGGGTACGGGTAGACGTAATGCAGCCGCGTCCACACGCCCAGCTCCGACAGCGCCGCACAGAGTTCAGTCATGCGCGTCTTGACGGGCCGGCCGTTCCAGAACCCGGTACGGAACTTCAGGTCGACGCCGTACGCGCTGGTGTCCTGCGAAATCACGAGCAGCTCCTTGACGCCGGCCTTGACCAGCCGCTCGGCCTCGCCCAGTACCTCGCCCACCGGCCGGCTGACCAGGTCGCCGCGCATCGACGGGATGATGCAGAAGCTGCAGCGGTGGTTGCAGCCTTCGGAAATTTTCAAGTAGGCGTAATGGCGTGGCGTGAGCTTGATGCCCTGGGGCGGCACCAGGTCGACAAAGGGGTCGTGGTCGGCCGCGGGCGGGGCGGCTTCGTGCACGGCCTGCACGACCTCCTCGTACTGCTGCGGCCCGGTGACCGCCAGCACGCCCGGGTGGACCGAGCGGATCGCGTCAGCTTCCACGCCCATGCAGCCGGTGACGATCACCCTGCCGTTTTCGGCCATCGCCTCGCCGATGGCTTCCAGCGATTCGGCCTTGGCGCTGTCGATGAAGCCGCAGGTGTTGACCACCACCACGTCGGCGTCCTGGTAGGTGGGCACGACTTCGTAGCCCTCGGTGCGCAGCTGGGTCAGGATGCGTTCGGAGTCGACCAAGGCCTTGGGGCAGCCGAGCGAAACGAATCCCACGCGGGGGCGCTGATGCTGAACGTTCATGGATGCAAGAAAAGGTCTGGGCGGCGGCCGGCACGACGCCGGGCGCACGGCGGGAAATGGCGCAACGCCCAATTGTAGAGCCCGCCGCCGGCCGCCGCCCGTGCGGGCTAGCGTCCGCCGGCGGCCGGCTCGCGCCGCATCTGCCGCAGCAGCGTGGCGCATTGGTTGTCTTTGTCGTCGGCGCCGGGGGCGATCAGCGCCAGCAATCCGGCCGCGGGGGTCAGTAGCGCACCCAGCAGCACCATGCCGGCGCCGCGGGCGATCAGCGGGCCGGGCTGCACGCCAGCCTGCGGGTCGGCGAAGCTGCCGCGCACATATAGCGGCGAGCGCAGGGAGATGATGCGTATGCCTTTGCTGTGCGGCCGGATATCCAGGTCCAAGGATTCCTTGCCGAAATCCACCGTGCCGCTGACCTCGACCAAAACGTTTTCGGTGTCGAACACCGCCAGGCGCGGGGTCATCACGCCGTGGTCCAGTGCCATGTCGGCAGCCGCGCAATTGATCACCACCTCGTCGTCGCCGAACAGTTTGGTGACGACGTAGTTGGCAACGTTCAGGCCGGCGATCTCGGTCAGGCCCCGGCTGATCGCGCCGTCGTTGATGAGCACCTTGAGCTCGCCGTCGGCGCTGGCCAGCAGCGCGGCGACGGAATTGCCCGATCCGGCCAGCGCGGCGTCGCCGTTGATTTCCCCCAGGCTGGTCTGCATGGGCTCGAAATCGGGCAGCAGTTCCTTGAGCTTGAATCCCCGGGCAGCCAGGCGCGCGCGGCCCTGCATGGGACTGCGGGCGCCGTCCAGGCGCAGCGCCGCGTCCAGCCGACCGCCGGCCACGCCGAAGCGCAGGGGGTCGAGGGTGAGCACGCCGTCATCCAGCACCAGGTGGCCGGACACGTCGCGCAGCGGCAGGCGCCGGCTGTGCACGATGCGCTTGCCGTCGAAGGCGACGTCGGCGTCCATGGCGCGCCAGCGCGTGGTGCGGAATGCCTGAACGGGCAGCACCTTGCCGGGCCGCTGCCGCGGTTTCGCGGCGCGGCCGGCGTCGGCGTCTTGGCCGGCGGCTCCGGCGCCGACCAACGGACCCAGGTCTGCCAACCGCAGCTGGTCGGAAACCAGCTTGCCAGTCAGCTTGGGCCGGTCCGGTCCTGATACGTAGCGCAGGTCCCCGCGCAGGTCGCTTTTGCCGACGCGGCCGGTGAAGCCCTGGTAGTCGAAGGTCGAGCCTTCCGTTCCCAGGCGCGCGCGCAAGTGGCCGTCGGTGGCATAGGGCGGCGTATCGGGCAGCGTGATGCCGGTCAGCGGATAGAGGTCGGACAGGGTGCGCCCCGAAAGCGCCAGCTTCAGGTCCAACGCGGCCAGGTCCAGCGGATCGGTCAGCGTGCCGGCGACCGATGCACGGGTGCGTCCTGCCTGCACGTCGGCCTGCACGGGAAACGGCGCGCCGCCTTGCAGGGCGAGCACGCCGCCGACCTTGCCTTCGCCGCGCACTGGCATGCCTTGGTATCGGCCGTCGATTTGCCAGCCGAATGCGTAGTCGCCGGGGGCCGACGGCGCCGCGGCCGCCTGGCCCGCCGCGCCCAGCACCTCGGCAAGCGAAATGGGCGCGCCCAGGGGCTCGACCGCGATATCGACAGCAGCGTCCAGCACGGCGTCCTGCAACGATATCCGGACGCGGTCGAAGCCCACGGTGCCCACGTCCAGTTGCCAGGCCGACGGATGCGGGCCGCTTTCTGGCAGGTCGAACTGCCAGTTCGCCTTGCCGTCGGCCTCGCGCCGCAGCTGGATGGCCGGGCCTGACACATGGATGCCGGGTATGCGAATGCGCCGCGCGAGCAGCGGCACGGGTGCCAACGCAAAGCCTGCGCGCCGCACGACGGCAAAGTCGCCCTCGGCCCAGGGCGGATTGCCCACGACGATGTCGTGGGCCTGCACGTGTGGCCATGGCACCCAGGCGCGCCAGCCGGATTCATCGGCCCGTCGCGCCCAGTCCACGCGCAGCTCGCCCCGGATGGCGAACGGCCGGCCCAGCGCCTGGCTGGCCTTTTCGTTGATGAGGGGGCGTGCACGGTTCCAATCGAAGGTGGCGACTGCGGCGACCAGCGCGGCGGGCAGCAGCACCGATGCGGCCAGGATGCCGGCCAGGATCTTGCCGCCGCGAGTCATGGGTTACCTCCGTGTGCGAGGCCGCGCGCTGCGCGCGTGTGCGCGCCGGCCGGTCGCGCCGTGTGACCTGACCGCTAGAGTAGGTGCCCACGCCGGCGACTGCGTGACAGGTTGCAACGCCAGGTGTCGGGCAGCGCGCGTCCTACAATGCGCGCCATGCAAGAACCCCATCACCGGCCCGCGCTGTCGGACGTGCTGCTCGCTGCCGCGCGCTGCATTGCCGCCGTGCGCGCAGGCCGATCGCTCAATGACGCGCTGGCCGAAGTCGCCGACGGTTTGCGCCCGGCCGCCCAGGCCGTGGCCTTCCACGCCATGCGCACCTTGGGCACGGCCACGGCGCTGCGTGAAAAGCTCGTGCCGCGCCGTCCGCCCGGGGCGTTGCCCGACGGCCTGCTGCTGGCTGCGCTGTCGCTGGCCGAGGCAGCGGCCCGCCACCAGTGCGGCGGGCCGCTGCAGCCGGGCGAACCGGTCTATGCGCCGCACACGGTGGTGGACCAGGCGGTGCGGGCCGCGGCCGCGCACAAGTCGTTGCGGCCGTACAAGGCGCTGGTCAACGCGGCGCTGCGGCGGTTCCTGCGCGAGCGCGACGCGTTGCCGGCGGCCATCGCCGACGACGAGCAGGCCAAATGGAACTATCCGGGCTGGTGGGTGGACAAGCTGCGGCGTGCCTATCCGGACCGATGGCAGGCGATCCTGCAGGCGTCCGGCCGTCCGGCGCCCTTGACGCTGCGCGTCAACCGCCGGCGCGTGCGGCGCGAGCACGTCTTGGAAGCGTTCGCCCAGGCCGGCATTGCCGCGCATCCGGTGCTCGCCGACGGCCTGGTGCTGTCCGTGCCGCGGCCCGTGACGGAGCTGCCCGGTTATGCGCAGGGGTGGTGGTCGGTGCAGGACGCCGGCGCCCAGCTGGCCGCGCCGCTGCTGCCGTTGCGCGCCGGCATGCGGGTGTTGGACGCCTGCGCCGCGCCGGGCGGCAAGACGGCGCATATCCTGGAGCTGGCCGACGTCGAACTGTTGGCGCTGGACGCCGATGCCGGGCGGCTGGCGCGCGTGGCGCAGAACTTGGACCGGCTGGGCCTGGCCGGTCCGCACGTTGTGCTGCGCGCGGGCGATGCCGCCGACCCGGGCGCGTGGTGGGACGGCCGTCCCTTTGACGCGGTGCTGGCCGACGTGCCCTGCACCGCCTCGGGCATCGTCCGCCGGCATCCCGACATCCGCTGGCTGCGGCGTCCTGACGACGTCGGCCGCACGGCCGGCTTGCAGCGCCGCATCGTCGACGCGCTCTGGAACATCGTGGCACCGGGCGGGCACCTGCTGTACGTGACCTGCTCGGTCTTTCCGGAAGAGGGCGAGCGGCAGGCGCAGGCGTTCATGCAGCGCCATCCCGAGGCGTTGCGCCGCCAGGCGCCGGGACAATTGCTGCCGGCCGATGCCGGTGACGCATCCGATCCGTACGGGTGCGCCCACGACGGCTTTTTCTTCGCCTTGTTTGCCAAGCCGCACTGAATCGCGAAGAATACCGTCATCGTTGTTGCATTTCGTTCCCCTGACCCATGATGCCCGTGCGAGTGTTCGCTGCGCTGCTGGTCGCGCTGTGCCTGGGGCCCGCGGCCTGGGCGCCAGCGTGGGCGGACGAACCCAGGATCACCCGCATAGAGCCTGCCGTGCGCAACGGCGGGCTCGAAATCGACGCCGACGTCGACATCACGCTCAACGACCAGTTGCGCGAGGCGGCGCAGCGCGGCGTATCCCTTTACTTCACGGCGGACCTCGTCATCGAGCGCGAGCGTTGGTGGTGGTTCGACAGCACCGTGGTGGAAACCACGCTGACCTGGCATGTCGCCTACAACGCGTTGACGCGCCAATGGCGCGTCGGCACGGGGCGGCTAAGCCTGCCCGTGGCGTCGTTGGACGAGGCCATGTCGCAGGTGCGGCGCATACGCGGCTGGCGCGTGGCCGATTCTTCCGTGTTCGAGCGCGATACGCGCTATGACGGCAGGCTGCGCGTCAGGCTGGATACATCGCAGCTGGCGCGGCCCTTCCAGGTCAATGCGCTCAACAGCAGCTCCTGGTCGCTGGCCACGCCCTGGGCGCAGTTCAGCTTCGCGGTGTCAGAGGCGCGGCAATGAACCGGCTCGTGCGTATCATCCTGATCGTCGGGGCCATGAGCGGCCTGGCGCTGCTCGGCCTGCTGGCCTGGTCCACGGGCAATGCCTCGCGCTTTGCCCAGTACCACGACACGCTGCTGCTGCTCAACGGCGTCTTCGCGCTGGCGATGTTCGTCTGGGTGCTCAGCCTGACGGTCAAGCTGGCCCGGCAGCTGCGGCGCCGGCAGTTCGGCGCGCGACTGACGGCGCGCTTCGCGCTGGCCTTCGCGCTCATCGGCGTGGTGCCGGGCGCGCTCATCTACACGCTGTCGGTGCAGTTCATGTCGCGCTCGATCGAGTCGTGGTTCAACGTGCGGGTCGACAGCGCGCTGGAGGCCGGCCTGAACCTCGGCCGCGCCGCGCTCGATACGCAGCTGGCCGAGCTCGAGGCGCGGGCGCGCTCGATGGCGGTGGAGCTGAACAACACTTCGGATGCCAATGTGCCGCTGGTGCTGACGCGGCTGCGCGAGGCCAATGGCGTGACCGAGGCCATGGTGTTTACCGGCAGCGGGCGCATGGTGGCGTTTTCCAGCAGCATGTATGGGCAGCTGCTGCCCGAGCTGCCGCCGTCGACGGTCATCGACCAATTGCGGCTGGCGCGCGGCTACGCGGCCGCCGAGGCCGACACGCCGGACCTGCCGGGGGCCGGCGCCGGCCTGCACCTGCGCGTGGTCATCCCGCTTTCCACGCCCGGCCGCCTGGAAAGCCTGCTCGGCGCAGGTCCTGAACCGCGCTGGCTGCAGCTGGTGCAGCCGGTGGCCGAACAGATTGCCCGCAACGCCAACCGCGTCCAGGAAGGGTTTCGCGATTACCAGGAGCTGGCTTTGTCCCGGCTAGGGCTGCGCAAGCTCTACGGCATCACGCTGACGCTGGCGTTGCTGCTGGCGGTGTTCGCGTCCATCGCCGTGGCGCTGTCGCTGTCCAAGCGCCTGGTGCGGCCGCTGCTGACGCTGGCTGCGGGCACGCAGGCCGTCAGCGTGGGCGATTACCGGCCCCTGCCGGAGCCACCGCTGCGCGACGAGGTCGGCCAGCTCACCCGCTCGTTCAACGCGATGACGCGCCAGCTGGACGAAGCGCGGCGCATGGTCGAAAGCAACCGCGCCCAGTTGGAACGCACCAACGTCTATCTGGAAAGCGTGCTGGCCAACCTGTCTTCGGGGGTCATCGCCTTCGACGAGGGCTTTCGCGTCACCATGGTCAACCAAGGCGCTCAGGACATCCTGCAGGCCGACTTGCGTGCCGTCATCGGCCGGCCGCTGGAAACCGTCGAGGGCATGCTGGCGTTCGCCCGGGTGGTGCGGGAGACCTTCGCCGCGCACGATGCGGTGGGCTCGGAGCGCCAGCACTGGCAACAGCAGTTCGAGATCACGCTTTCGCACGCCGCGGCCGAAGGCGCGGCGCCGACGGTCACGCTGCTTGCGCGCGGCACGCATTTGAAGGTCGACGGCCGCGGCAACGGTTACCTGGTCGTGTTCGACGATATCACCGAAGTGATATCGGCCAACCGGACCGTGGCATGGGGCGAGGTGGCACGCCGGCTGGCGCACGAAATCAAGAACCCGCTCACGCCCATCCAGCTTTCGGCCGAGCGCCTGGCGATGAAGCTGGCCGACCGGCTCTCGCCCGAGGATGCGCGCATGCTCGAGCGCGCCACCCACACCATCGTCAACCAGGTGGCCTCGCTCAAGCAAATGGTGGACGATTTTCGCGAGTACGCGCGCACGCCACCCGCAGTCATGGAACCCATCGACTTCAACGCGCTGGCTGCCGACGTGCTGACGCTCTACGGCTGGGATCCGGACGGCGGCGCCGCGCGCGGCGGCCATGCCTTGCGGCTGGAGGTCGAGTTGGACCAAAATCTGCCAAGGATAGAAGGCGACGCCACCCAGCTGAGGCAGGTGTTGCACAATCTGCTGGCCAACGCCCGCGACGCCGTGGCCGACCAGGGTGAGGCCGGCGTCGTGCGGGTTACCACCGCGCTTGCGCAGGCGCGCCGGGCCGACGGGTCCGAGCAGCCGGCGGTGCGCCTGACCGTTTCCGATTCTGGTCCCGGCTTTTCGCCGCAGGTGCTGCAGCGCGCCTGCGAGCCATACGTGACGACCAAGCCCCATGGCACCGGGCTGGGGCTGGCCATCGTCAGGAAAATCGTCGATGAGCACGGCGGGCGCATGGACATCGCCAACCGTCGCGAAGGCGGCGCCCGGGTTTCCATTTTGCTGACGCGCCTGGCTGCGCCGGCGCATGGGCTGGACCTTGCCGCCCAGGAAAACGATAATTCGGCTACCCAATAGGTGATTGTTTATGGCCAGAATTCTGGTGGTCGACGACGAAGTCGGTATTCGCGAGCTTCTGTCCGAGATCCTTTACGACGAAGGGCATACGGTGGAGCTGGCGGAAAACGCCGCCCAGGCCCGCGAGGCCAGGCTGCGCAGCCGCCCCGACCTCGTCCTTCTCGATATTTGGATGCCCGATACCGATGGCGTCAGCCTGCTCAAGGAATGGGCCTCGCAGGGCCTGCTCGACATGCCCGTCATCATGATGAGCGGCCACGCCACCATCGACACCGCGGTCGAGGCCACGCGTATCGGCGCCGTCGACTTTCTCGAAAAACCCATCACGCTGCAGCGCTTGCTCAAGACCATCGGCGCGGCGCTGGCGCGCGGACGCATCACGCCGCCCGTGGTGGCGCCGGCCGTGGCGGCTACGCCCGCTGCGCCTGCGGCAGCACCCGCGTCTGCGCCCGCGGTGCCGGCTG
>CALEQZ010000048.1 GCA_937908115.1 uncultured Alcaligenaceae bacterium
TGCGCCCGGGCGACGGCGTCATCCACTCGTGGCTGAACCGCATGCTGCTGCCCGATACGGTCGGCACGGGCGGGGATTCGCACACGCGCTTCCCCATCGGCATTTCCTTCCCGGCCGGCTCGGGCCTGGTGGCCTTTGCCGCGGCCACCGGCGTGATGCCCCTGGACATGCCCGAATCCGTGCTGGTGCGCTTCAAGGGCAAGATGCAGCCCGGCATCACGCTGCGTGACCTGGTCAACGCCATCCCCTACTACGCGATCAAGCAAGGGCTGCTGACGGTGGCCAAGCAAGGCAAGAAGAATGTCTTCTCCGGCAGGATCCTGGAAATCGAAGGTCTGCCCGACCTCAAGGTCGAACAGGCCTTCGAGCTGTCCGACGCCTCGGCCGAACGCTCGGCCGCGGCCTGCACGGTGCGCCTGAACAAAGAGCCGATCATCGAGTACATCCAAAGCAACATCGTGATGCTGAAGTGGATGATCGCCAACGGCTATGAAGACCAGCGCTCGATTGCCCGCCGCATCAAGGCGATGGAAGCGTGGCTGGCCGATCCCAAGCTGCTCGAGCCCGATGCGGACGCCGAATACGCCGCCGTCATCGAGATCGACCTGGCCGAGATCACCGAGCCCATCGTCGCGTGCCCGAACGACCCGGACGACGTCAAGACGCTGTCGGAAGTCGCCGGCGCCAAGATCGACGAAGTGTTCATCGGCAGCTGCATGACCAACATCGGCCACTTCCGTGCCGCATCCAAGCTGCTGGAAGGCAAGCGCGACATCCCGGTCAAGCTGTGGGTGGCGCCGCCGACCAAGATGGATGCCGCCCAACTGACCGAGGAAGGCCACTACGGCGTGTTCGGCACGGCCGGCGCGCGCACGGAAATGCCGGGCTGCTCGTTGTGCATGGGCAACCAGGCCCAGGTGCGCGAAGGCGCCACCGTCATGTCGACCAGCACCCGCAACTTCCCCAACCGCCTGGGCAAGAACACCAACGTATACCTTGGCTCGGCCGAACTAGCGGCGATCTGCTCGCGCCTGGGTCGCATCCCGACCAAGGAGGAATACATGGCCGACATGGGCGTGATCAACCAGAGCGGCGACCAGATCTACCGCTACCTGAACTTCGACCAAATCCCCGATTACAAGGACGTGGCCGATTCGGTGGAGGTGTAGGCCGACGCGCGGAAGATCCGCCAGTCGAACGGGGGCCGGCAAGGCCCCCGTTTTTCTTTCGCGCCGCCTGGCCGGCCACAGGACAGGCAGGCATGACAGCACCGGCGCGCAACGGCCTGGCGCCCGGCGCCGCGATTGCCGAAGGGCCCGGTGGCGTCAGATGATGCGCCTGGCTGCCAGGTCCGCGAGCTGCGCCTCGCCCAGCCCCAGCCGGGCCGACAACACCTCGCGCGTGTGCTGGCCCAGCTTGGGCGCCGCGTGGCGATAGGTGACGCGTGCCTCCGAAAACTTCACCGGGTTGGCAACCCCGGGCACGGTCCGTCCATGCGCATCGGGCATCTCCACGCGCATGCCGCGGTGGCGGATCTGCGGATGCTCGAACACGCCCCGATAGTCGTTGATGCGACCGTTGGGCAGTCCTTCTTCCGTCAGGCGGTCGAGCCAATGCGCCGAGTCCTGCTCCAGGAAGACCGGCTCGATTTGCGGGATCAGCGTATCCCGGTTGACGATCCGGCCGCTGCCCGTGGCGTACCGCGGGTCGTCGGCCAGGTGCTCGCACCCTATCGCCCGGCAGAATCGTTTCCATTGGGTATCGTTGCCGGCGGCGACGATAATGTAGCCATCCCGCGTGCGGAACACCTGGTAGGGCACGAGCGCGGGATGCGCATTGCCGTAGCGCTTGGGCACGTCTCCGGTGACCAGGTGATTGAACGCCAGGTTGGCGCCGAAGGCCGTCATGCAATCGAGCAGCGCCAGGTCTATGTATTCGCCGCGGCCGGCCCTGGCCCTTCTCATGAGCGCGGCCAGTATCGCGCTGGACGCATACATCCCGGTGATGATGTCTGCGATCGCGATGCCCACCTTCTGCGGACCGCCGCCGGGCAAGTCGTCGCGCTCGCCGGTCACGCTCATCAACCCGCCTTCGCCCTGGAAGATGAAGTCGTAGCCTGGACGGGAAGCGTACGGACCAGTCTGGCCATAGCCCGTGATCGAGCAATACACCAAGCCGGGATTCAGGGCCCGCAGCGAAGCCTGGTCCAACCCGCGGCGCGACAGGTCGCCGACCTTGAAGTTTTCGATCAGCACGTCGGCGCTGGTGGCCAGCGCCTTGACGATGTCCCTCCCCTCTTCGGTGGAAATATCGACGCAGACGGATTTCTTGTTCCGGTTGGCTGCGGCGAAGTAAGTGGAATGGCCGTGGACGCCGTCGTCGCCCGGCATCCACGGCGGCCCCCATGCGCGGGTGTCATCGCCGCTGCCGGGACGCTCCACCTTGATCACTTCGGCGCCAAAGTCCGCCAGCATCTGCGTGCACCACGGACCCGCGAGGATGCGGGTCAAATCCAGCACCACGATGCCGTCCAGGGGGCCTGCAGGCATCTCCCCTGGCATCATCTCGTCATTCGGGTTGGACACCGGCTTCCTTCAACGTCTTGGCATAGGTTTGGAGCTGTTCTTCGATGAACGCCTGCAGCTCCTGCGGCGTGGAACTGGCGGGCAGGAAGTTCTGCCGGCTCAGCCGCGCCAGGACATCCTGCCGTTTCAAGACTTCGGCCATCGCGTCCGACAGCCGCTGCACGATGTCGGCGGGCATCCCGGCCGGCCCTTGTAGCGCCGCCCACGACGCCACGGAGAACCCGCGCACGCCCGCCTCCTCCATGGTGGGAACGTCCGGATAGGCAGGGCTTCGGCTGGGCAGCGTGGTGGCCAACATGCGCAGCTTTCCTTGCGCGACGTACTGCCCGGCGGTGGTCGGGGTGCCTATCATCAGTTGCACGCGATTGGCCACGAGATCGGCCATGCCGGCAGGCTCGCCCTTGTAGGGAATCTGCACCATGTCCACCTTGGACAGCGCGAGTATTTGCCCCACGGCAACGATGCCGGTCGGGTTGCCCGTGGCATAGTTCAGCTTGCCTGGCCGCGCGCGGGCATAGTCAAGCAACTCGGGCAGCGTCTGCACGGGCACGGTCTCGTTCACGTACAAGAAGAAGGAATATCGCCCCACCATGGAAATGCGCGAGAAGTCGTTCAGCGGGTGCTAGGGCGGCGACTTCCGCATGGCCGGCACCGCGCAAAAGCCATTGGTGGACATCAACAGCGTGTAGCCGTCAGGCGCGGCGCGCGCCACCTCCAACCGCGGCGATCACCGGTTTACCCATCCGGTACAGCGCCTCGTGCATTTCGTAGTAGAAGACCTCGATGAGGCGCCGCAGCTGCTGGCCGTCATAGTCCAGGGCGACCTTCAGGTCCACGCCAGCGGAAAAAACCGTCGGCAGCGCGCTGGTCAGGATCACGGCCCGGGCCTGGTCATCGTGGCGGGCGCGGTGATAGGCATCGACCACCTCGCGCGCCAGCTGCATGTTTATCGCGTTGACCGGGCCGCGGTTCATGGTGATCTCCGCCACGCCCTCCACCACCTCGTACTCGACGAATTGCGCCATCGACTGCCTCCTGTTCTTCGTGTTCACCCGCTGCCCCCGCCCGGGCCATGCATGGACTGCCGCCTCTTTGGGCGCCTGTCTCGGGGCGATAATGTGCCGCAGCCGCAATCGCCGAGTCCAATACCGTTGGCGGAATGCGCGATACGTCGGCCGTATGGCGCCGCGCTGCGCCTTGCCCTTCCCTGCCCTGGCACCGAGACATGATCGCTGGAATGGAACTGCGCGCTTCCAGAAAGAATTCCCCGGCATGGCCTTGCAGCTGCAGGAGCTGAGCACGTCGGACCAAATCCCGGCGCTACAGGCCCGCCAGATCCACTACGGGTTCGTGCACAGCAGCGCGCTGCCTGCCGGCATCTCGTCGCGCGTACTGATGCGCGAACCGTTCCTGCTTTGCCTGCCGGCCCATCACCCGCGTGCCGGATCGCGCAGCGCGAAGCTCAGCGAGTTTCGCAACGAGCCCTTCGTCCTGTTCTCGCGGGCATTCTCGCCTTCGTATTACGACCAGGTGGTGGCCCGCTGCCTGGCCGCGGGCTTTCACCCTCACATCCAGCACCAGGTTCGCCATTGGCTGACCGTGCTGGCCTGCGTGGCCAGGGGGATGGGCATTACGCTGGCGCCGCGCGCGCTGGCCAAGGCCGACTTTCCCGGCGTCAGTTTCGTACGGATCGAAGCCAGCCCAGTGGAATCCGTCGTTTATGGGGCATGGCTCAGCGACGACGACAACGTCATCCTGCCCGCCTGGCACCGCATCGTGGAGGAAGAGGTCACCGCTTAGCCTCGGCGCACCCCGGCAGGTCGAGGCCGCGTTTGCCTGGCGAGCGGGCGTCGCCCGCGCCGGACGGTTACATAATGACATATATTTGTAGATATATGGCAATGTATTTCCAACTGCTATATATTCTCAGCCGCACAGCAACCGGCAGCCCTTGCATCGCCTGAACGCAGCTGGCCTCTTGGACGGGTCGTCCGCTCTCCTTGTGATTCGTTGCGATTCCGACAAGCCGTCCGCGCTTGACGCGGTGACGGCACTGGTGGCAACGGCATGGCAGCTGGCCGCCTGATGCTCGGATAGCACTGCCTGCCCTTCGCCCGGCGCTTGGCGGCGGCAGGGTGACACGCCTTGCCTGGCAACCAGGGTCCACAAACCCGCGACCGTGCACATTGGCATTGCCGGATCGGATCGGAGGGGCATGACGAAGGTGGATGCAGAACGCGATCGCTCCAGGGAGCGCCGGATACAGGCGGCCATTGTCGCCGCCGCCTGCGCGCTCGTGCTGGTGGCCTGTGCCCTCGTGGTCAGCTGGCTGGTGCGCGACGCCAACCTCCGGCGCGTCCAGGAATTGCACGAAGCGTCAACCCAATACGTGGCCAAGCTTCGGCGCATGCTCGATGGCTACATTGCCTCCAACCAACACCTGGCCGCCTTCGTCGGCGCTAGCCCGGACATCACCGAACAAAGCTTTCATCGCTATGTCCGGGCCGCCGACCCGTTCCGGCGCCTGGCTGGCCTGGTTTCCATGGGCTACCTACCGCGGGTGCCGGCTGCCGAACTGCCCGCATTCGAAGCGCGGATGCAAAAGGACATGCCCGGTTTCCGGGTTTGGGGCAACCCCTTGTCGGCCGGCGTCCATTATCCGCTGGCCTATGCCATCAACCCCAAAGAAAGCGGGTGGGTCGACGAGCTCCGAGGTTTCGACTACGCGTCCATCATCGAGCGCGAGGCGGCCATCGACGAGGCGGTGCGACTCGGCAGGCCGCGCGCCACGCTGCTGCACCTGGGCATGTCCAACCGCCCGGAATCGCGCGTCGTCCTGCTCTTTACCCCGGTGTTCAAGCAGGATGGGCCAGGACCGGCCAGTCACTACGCCGGCGCGCCCGTCCAGGGCGTCGTGTTCTCCATCCTGCTCGTGCACGAACTGTTCGCCCGCGTCCAGCACGGACTGTTCAGCGACGACCTCGACATCGAGGTATTCGAGAAATTCGTCCACCCGGCCACGCTGATCTACGGCGACGCCATGCGAGGCACCGGCGAGCATCCGCGGCCGCCCCTAGTCCGCAGGGACCTGCTCGATTTCGCCGGGGTGCAATGGCTGGTTTTCCTCTACCAGAAGCACCCGCCTTCGGCTACCCAGGTACTGGCGCAGCACCTGCCCAGCGTCATCATCGGTATCCTGCTCAGCCTGCTGGCGGGATACGTCGCCTTCAAGTTGTGCCGTCGCTACAGGTTCTTGGCCGAGGGTGCCTGGCAAGCCGAAAAGTTCGCAGCGTTTTTCAACAACCATCCGTTCTCGGTCTACCTGCTCGACCGCGAGCGGCGCTTTACAGCCGTCAACGCGCATACCGCCAAGGAGCTCGGCGTCTCGCGCGAGGCGCTCGTGGGCATGCCTGTCGAAGCCTTCCTGGACCCCGAGGATGCTCGACGCACCCGATGCCACTTCGAACAGGCAATCCAGGGACAGGCAGTGTCCTACCGCACGCGCGTTCGCGCAGCCGACGGCATGGACAGTTTCCTGTCCATCGTCCTGGTGCCGATCACCATGGAAGGCAAGGTGTCCGGCATCCTCGGCATCGCCCAAAACATCACCAAGGAAAGACACGCACAAGAGGAATTGCATCGCTCGCGCCCGACGCTGCAGCTGGTGCTCGACCACCGTGCCTAGACTGGTCTTTCGGAAGGATCTCGGCGGCGTGTTTGGTGGCGTCAAGCGCGGCTGCTGGAACTGGCGGGCCTGTGCCATATCGACGAGATCGTGGGCAAGACCGGCCGCGGCCCGATATGCGCACGCCCCACGCCCGATGGCCCTGATGGACTTCGACATCGACCGGTTCAAACCCATCGACGACACGTACGCGCAAGCGCAGGCGCTACGATAGCGTCATGCACGCTGCTGTCCTGCGTCGATCATCCGGCCGTGCCAGGCGGCGCTGGCCATGCTGGACAGGCGTTTGGCCTGCGGCCGCATTGCGCCGACGGGGCAGACGCCGACATGGCCTGGGCGCCTTGCAACACCGTCGCGCAATGGAACGCGCCGCCAGACTAGCCGGACGACGAGCGCAACGTCGTGCGGGTCTTGGTAATGCCGTAACGAACCGGTGACACCTCAGACATTTCGTTGCATGCCCGTACGCGCCGGCCAAAGCCCCCGTGCGTAGAATCGTTCGCCATATGCCCGGCGCGGGCATGATCACGACCAAAGGAGCGAGCAAGCATGGCAACCCAGGACGCCGCCATCGCGGCAGCACCGGACGGACAACCCACCGAGCTCAAGCGGGTCATGGGCCCGAAGCTGTTGTTGCTGTTCATCATCGGCGACATTTTGGGCACGGGCATCTATGCCTTGACCGGCCAGGTGGCCAAGGAAGTCGGCGGCGCGGCATGGGCACCGTTCCTGGTGGCCTTCGGCGTGGCGTTGCTGACCGCCTGCTCTTACCTGGAACTGGTCACCAAATACCCCAAGGCCGCCGGCGCCGCGCTCTACGTGCATAAGGCGTTCGGCGTGCACTTCCTGACCTTCCTCGTGTGCTTTACGGTGATGTGTTCCGGGCTGACCTCAGCCGCGACCGCGTCGCAGGCATTTGCCTCGAACCTGTTTGCGGCATTCGGCGTCCAGTCCGGCCCTTCCACCGTGACGCTAGGCGCGCTGGGCTTCATGGTGCTGGTCATGGTGGTCAACCTGCGTGGGGTGTCCGAAAGCGTCAAGGCCAACGTCGTGCTGACCCTGGTCGAACTGAGCGGCCTGCTGCTGGTCATCGTTTTGGGCTTTTACGCAATCGCAGGCGGGCAGGCGGATTTTTCGCGCGTGGTCGCCTTCGACACGCCCGAGGACAAGAGCGTGTTCCTGGCCATCACCTCTGCCACCGCGCTGGCCTTTTTTGCCATGGTGGGCTTCGAGGATTCGGTCAACATGGCCGAGGAGACGCATGCGCCGCACCGGATCTTCCCCAAAGTGATGTTCACCGGGCTGGGGCTGACGGCGGCGATTTACGTCCTGGTATCGATCTGCGCGGTGGCACTTATCCCGGTGGGCGAGTTGGCCAGCAGCGCCACGCCGCTGGTGCTGGTCGTCGAGCGCGCCGCCCCCGGCCTGCCCATGGGCACCATCATGCCGGTCATTTCCATGTTCGCAGTGGCCAACTCGGCGCTGATCAATATGATGATGGCCAGCCGCCTGCTCTACGGCATGGCCCGCCAGGGCGTATTGCCCCGGTTCCTAGCGCACGTGCATGCTCGCACCCAGACGCCCTGGGCGGCGATCCTGTTCACCACCGTGCTCGCGCTGGTGCTGATCGTGCTCGTGGCGACCACCGACTCGCCCGCGGTGCGCGCGCTGGGCGGCACGACGGCGCTGCTGCTGCTGGCGGTGTTTGCCTTCGTCAACGTGGCAGTGCTGGTGCTCAGGCGGGACAAAGTCCAGCACGAACATTTCCGCGCGCATACGGTCTTCCCCGTGCTGGGCGCCCTCGCCTGCCTGTTCCTGGTCACGCCCGTGACCGGGCGGGACGTCATCCAATACCAGGTCGCCGGCTGGCTGCTGCTGCTGGGCCTGGCGATGTGGGGCGTGACCCGGCTGCTGCATCGCAAGGATCCAGCCTTGCTGGATCCGGAACAGCTGCGCTGACGGCGCGGATCAGAACTCCATGCTGGCGCTCAGCATGAAGGTGCGGGGCGCGCCCAGGACCAGATAGCCGGATCCCGGGTAGCCCCCGACCGACATCCAGTAATCGCGGTTGGTCAGGTTTTCCACCCGGGCGCGCAGCACCAGCATCCGTCCGTCGATGTCAGTCACGTAGCGCAGCCCCGCGTCCAGGCGCGTCCAGCCGGGGGCGCGCAGCGTATTGGCGGCATCGGCGTAGCGGGCGCCCGTGTAAACGACACGGCCGTCCACGGTCAGGCCGGGCACGCCGGGGATATCCCACTCCACGCCCATGTTGGCCTGCATGCGCGGCACGCCGATGACGCGCTTGCCATCGAGCGCGCCGTCGCCCGTATCGACCTGCTTGGCGTCCAGCCACGTCAAGCCCCCAAGCACGCGCACGCCGCGCACGGGCTCGCCGAACACCGTCAGCTCGATCCCGCGATGGCGGTCTTCGCCGCCCGCGCTAAATACGTTGTCGGCGTCGATATACCCGCGCGGCCGCTTGGTCGTGAACAGCGCCAGGCCGGCGCCCAGGCCGTCTCCTTCGTACTTCAGGCCGATTTCCTTCTGCCTGGATACGTACGGCGGCAAGGACTCGCCTTGATTGATGGCGGGTGCCGGTGCCGTATCGCCCTGGGCAAGCCCCTCGATGTAATTGGCGTACAGCGAGACCTGTGGACTGAGCTTGAACACCACGCCGGCCGCCGGCGAGTTGCGGCGCTTTTCGTACGGCTTGCCAGGCGCCCGGGTGTCATATGCGTACTCGCGGTAGTACAGGCGCTGGTGGCGCACGCCCAGGGTGAGCAGGATGCGGTCGTCCAGGAATGAAAGGGTGTCGCCGATGGCATAGCTGGCCAGCCGCGTGCGCCGTTGGAGCGCGGGAGAATCCAGGTCGTTGCCAGCGAGATGGCCAGGGCTCAGCACTGGCCTGTCATAGTCGACCGGGTCGTAGATATTGGTAGGCAAAGCATTTGCCCAATCCATCACGTAGGCATTCTTCACCTCCTGCTCGAAGAACGCCGCCGAAGCCACGAGCTCGTGGCCGACCGGCCCGGTACGCAGCTTGGCGCGCATGCCGACCTCGCCGGTGCTGATTTTGTCTTTTCGTGCGTTGTCGAAGCGGTAAAACGTTGCGTCGCCCGTGCGAGAATCGATCACCGTGGTCGAACTGAGCGAATTCGCCTCCTTGCTCTTGCGCATGCCGTATGCCGCCCAGGCGGTGACCTTGTCGGCCAGGTCGTATTCACCGCGCAGCGAACCGAACACGTCGCGCTCGTCCGAATACGTCCACGGTTGCGCGTAATTGGTCTTGGCATCGGGCGCGCGCGGCACCGACGTCACGCCCCCGTCCAACGAAAGGTTGGGACGCGGCTGCTTCAGCCGATGATCCTGCCAGCCGATGTCACCCGATAGCCGCAGCCGGTTGCCGCGCCAATCCACGCCCACCGATCCCACGCCCAGGCGGTTGCGCTCGTGGTCCACGCCGGTTTCGCCGCCATGCGCCGCGGCATTGATGCGCAACCCCAGGCGCCCTTCCGGGCCGAAGCGGCGTGCGATGTCGGCGGCGACCTGCCCCTGCGCGTCGCTCGACCAGCCGGTGGTGATGCGCGTCAGCGGCTCGTTGGATGCGCGCTTGGGCAGCAGGTTGATGACCCCGCCGATCCCGCCCCCGCCCGGCGTGGCGCCGGTCAGGAAGGCCGAGGCCCCGCGCAACACTTCCACGCGCTCGAACAGCTCGGCGGCGATGTACTGGCGCGGCAGCAGGCTGTATAGGCCGTTATAGGCGACGTCGTCCGAGCTGAGGAGGAAGCCGCGGATGAAGTAGGACTCCTGGAAGTTGCCGAAGCCGCGCGCTACGCGCACCCCCGGGTCGGCCTGCAGGACATCGCCGACGCTGCGCGCCTGGCGGTCCTGGATGAATTCGCTCGTATAGCTGGTGATCGAAAACGGCGTGTCCATGTTGTCGCGCGTGCCCAGGATCCCCGCCCGGCCGCCGCGGGCCACCTGCCCGCCAGCGAAGGCAGGCGACAACCCCTGGGCCGACGCGTCGGCGCTGGCTTCGACGGTGATGCTTTCGAGCTGCGTCACCGTCGCGCCCTGGTCCTGGCCTTGCGCGTGCGCCTGGGCGCCCGCCAGACAATATGGCAACGCCGCCGCCAGGCATGCGACTTTCTTTGTCCGCTTCATGAAACCCCTCGTGATGGTGTGCTGCCGCAGCCGCGGCGCGGTTCTCCACAGCGGCAATCATACAATTACGACAATAATCGTTCTCATTCTCTTTTCTACTTATGCCCTTGGCGTTGGCCCACTGCAACACCGCCCGAGGCTTTCGATGCGCCGGCACCAAATCGGAACACCCGCCAGCGCCAGGCCGCACTGCTTTGGTGCAAGCCTAAGCGGCCGCGCGGGCCGTTCAGACACTTCCCTGGCGTGGCAAGCTGGCACGCGTATTGCTTATGTGTGGTCGACGCGGTAACCGGGATACCGCCTTCTCTGACCCACACATATAAGCAGCCCCCGGGGGAATCATGCATCACCACTTGGCAGTACCTGCAGTACCTTGCGCCGGAACCGGCGCCCTGTCCCGCCTGGCGCACGCATGGCGCCGGGCGGGATCCCTGCTCAAGCCCGCCGCCGTCCTGGCGGCGGCGCTTGCGGCAGCCTCGCCCGCAGCCCTGGCTGCCTATCCCGAGCGACCTTTGCAGGTCGTCATTTCGTTTCCTCCGGCCGGCGCCACGGATGTCTTGGCGCGCGCCGTCGGCGCCGTCCTGTCCCAGGAGCTCGGCCAGCCCATCGTGGTGGAAAACCGTCCCGGTGCTGGCGGGGCAATCGGCCTGGCGACGGCGGCCAAGGCGCCTGCCGACGGCTATCACTTTCACTTCTCGGCCATCACCAACCAGGCCATTGCGGCCTCCATCTACGCCAAGCAACCGGCACATCTGGCCGAAGATTTCGTACCGGTGGCCGGCGTCGGTGTGGCGCCGCATGCGCTGGTAGTGCCGTCCAGCCTGCCGGTCGACGACCTGGCCGGACTGGTCGCCTACCTCAAAGCCGCGCCCGGCAAGTACAACTTCGCCTCGCAGGGCATGGGCACGCTCTCTCACCTGGAATCCGAACTCTTTCTGCTCAAGACCGGCACGCAGGCCATGCACATCCCGTACAAGGGCAGCGCGCTGGCCCTGCCGGAAGTGGTCAACGGCACGTCAGTCATGATGTTCGACAGCATCGCCGGCTCCATGCCGCTGGTGCGCGCCGGCAAGCTCAAGTTCCTGGCCGTTGCCTCAGGCAGCCGCATCGCCAGGCTGCCGGACGTACCCACGGTGGCCGAGGCCGGCGTGCCCGGCTTCGAAGCCGATAACTGGTTCGGCTTCGTCGCACCCAAGGGCACGCCGCAGCAGGCCATCGACGCGCTGCGCGCGGCCGTCGAGAAGGCCGTATCCCAGCCCGACCTGGCCAAGCAGCTCGCGGCGCAAGGCACCGAGCTGCGCTACCTGGGACCGGCCGAGCTGCAAAGCCTCATCCGCAAAGAGCACGACACCTGGGCCGAGGTGATCAAGAACGCCAAGGTACAGGTGCAATGAACGGCCGGGCGCCGCCAGGCGCCCGCCTGCGTCCGGCGCATCCGGATCTTCCGGCGTCCGGGGTTTCTCGTCTCCGATGTACAAACATGTACTACTCTTTTAGCGGCTGCGCTGCAGCCGCTTCTTTTTTGCCGTCGCCGCAGGGCGGCAAGCCGAAGGCGGACCGGGGCGGCGATTGACCTATTCCTTTCACAAGCTCATGCAGACCATGGATTCGACCTTCTGGCAGTTCCCCTACCCTTCCCAGCGCATGCCGGTGCTGGCCGACAACGCCGTGGCGACGTCGCAACCGCTGGCTGGCGCCGCCGGGCTGATGATGCTGGCGCGCGGCGGCAACGCGGTGGACGCAGCCCTGGCCACGGCGATTGCGTTGACCGTGGTCGAGCCGTGCATGAACGGGATAGGCGGCGACGCCTTCGTGCAGATATGGGACGGGCAGCGCATGCATGCCCTCAATGCCTCGGGCCGTGCCCCTGAAGCCGCCACGGCCGAGCGTTACGCCCACTTGGACGCGATGCCGGCGCGCGGCTGGGACAGCGTCACGGTGCCAGGCGCCGTATCGGCGTGGCGCGCGGTCTGGGAAAAGTTCGGCAGCCTGCCTTTCGAGGACTTGTTCGAGCCGGCGCTGCGCTACGCGCGCGAGGGATACATCGTCTCGCCTACGGTGCATCGCCAGTGGCAGGCCCAGATCGACGACCTGCTGCCGCAGCCGGGCTTTCGCGAAGCCTTCGCGCCCAACGGCCGCGCCCCGCTGCCCGGCGAGCGCTTCATCTGCCCGGGACAGGCCGAAACGCTGGAAAAAATCGCCCGCACCAAGGGCGAGGCGTTCTACCGGGGCGAACTGGCCGCAGCCATCGCTGCCCACGCGCGCGCCACGGGAGGACTGATCACCGAAGCCGACCTGGCGACACACACGGCCGACTGGGTCGACCCGCTATCGGTGTCCTACCGCGACATCGAACTAATGGAAATCGGGCCCAACGGCCAAGGCATAGGCGCGCTGATGGCGCTCGGGATGCTGCGCCATTTCGACCTACCTGCGATGAAGCCGGATTCGGCCGAGGCGCTGCACCTGCAGATCGAGGCCATGAAGTTGGCCTTCGCCGACATGCACGCCTATGTCGCCGACCCGGCCCACATGAAGGACGTCACCGCCGGGCACCTGCTCGATCCCGACTACCTGGCCGCCCGCGCCCGCCTGATCGACCCCAAGCGTGCCTCGCGCCCGACGCACGGACAGCCGCACAGCGGCGGTACGGTATACCTGACGGCCGCCGACAGCCGCGGCATGATGGTGTCGTTCATCCAATCCAACTTCAAGGGATTCGGCTCTGGGGTGGTCGTGCCCAACACCGGCATCGCCCTGCACAACCGTGGCTGGGGATTTTCCACGCGCGCCGGCCACCCCAACCAGATCGCCCCTGGCAAGCGGCCTTTCCACACCATCATCCCAGGCTTTTTGATGCGCGGCGGTGCACCGCTGGCCAGCTTCGGCGTGATGGGCGGTTCCATGCAGGCCCAGGGGCACGTGCAGATGGCCTGCCGCATCGGCGACTGGGGACAAAACCCGCAGGCGGCGCTCGATGGCCCGCGCTGGCGCGTACTGGATGACAACCACGGCGTCGCGCTGGAATGGAACGTGCCCGAAGCCACCCGCCAGGCGCTGGCCGAGATGGGGCATCCGGTCAAGGTGGCACCACGCTTCGACCTGGAGTTCGGTTGCGGGCAAATGATCATGCGCGCCGAACACGGCTACCTGGCCGCCTCCGACCACCGTAAGGACGGCTACGCGATGGGTTGGTAGCGCGATGGATTTCGCTGCCTTGCAAATGCTGGTCTGGGCCGTCGAGGAACGCAGCGTGGCGCGCGCGGCAGCCCGCGCCAACCTGGTCGCCTCGGCAGCCAGCAAACGGATCGCCGACCTGGAGCGCCGGGTCGGAACAACGCTATTGGTGCGGCACAACCGGGGCGTCGAACCCACGCCTGCCGGCGCGGTGCTGTACCACCGCGCCAAGGCGATCCTGGAAAACGTCCAGAGCCTGGAAGACCTGTGCCACGAGTTTGCCCCGGACGGCATCCCCAAGGTACGCCTGGCGGCCAACCGGTCGGCCATCGTGCAGTTCCTGCCGCGCGAGTTGCGTGACTTCCAGGCCGACAATCCCGGTGCCCGCATCGACCTGGTCGAGGCCTACAGCCCGGACATCCCTCGCATGGTCTCCAACCGCGACGTGGACCTTGGCATCTATCACGCTGCCGCGCCGGCGCCGGGTGTCACTTCGCTGCCCTATCGCACCGACCGCGTAGTGCTGGTCGTACCCGCGACCCACGAACTTGCCTCGCGGGGCGCCATCCGCCTGGACGAAGCGCGTGGCTACGACTTCCTGGGCTATTTCCCGCGCCATTCCTTCGAATCTTTCCTGGAGCTGGCGGGCAACACGCTAACAGGCCCGCTCAACGTCCGCATCCAAGTCGCCAACTACGAAGCGCGTTGCCGGATGATCCGCGAAGGACTCGGCGTAGGCGTGCTGCCCGAACGCATTGCCGACACTTACATCGGGCAGTTCAGCCTTGCCAAAGTCGCCCTGACCGATGCATGGGCCAAGCGGCAGTTCTATGTCTGTGCGCGCGATCGTGCGGCGCTTCGGCCAGTGGCCGCACAACTGCTGGCCCACTTGGCCGGCGCCGCCGCACAGTGACGTCGCATCAGGTAGGACCGAACCGATATAGCTGCGTCGGGTTGTCCACGAGCACCTTTTTCAGCAAGTCGGCATCGCCCAACCACTCGTGAAGGCAATTGGCAAGCACACCATCATCGGGCACGTCAGCTGGCTCGAAATAGTTGATATGCGGCCAGTCGCTACCCCAGACCAACCGGTCCGGGTTGGCGGTCACCAGGGCCTTCATGAATGGCGCGACGTCATCGTACGGTTCACCGCGAGCCGTCAGCCGGTCTGCCCCAGATATCTTGACCCAGGCCTCGCCGGCGCCAACCATGCGGCACAGCTCGCGAAAACCCGGATCGTCCACGCCGCGGGCAGCGCTCATACGGCCCATGTGGTCGATAACCAAGCCCACCCCCGGCGCAAGCAGCCTGGATCGCAGCGCCGGCAGATCGGGCGCATGGATCCATATCTGGGCATGCCAACCACGCTCGGCCAAACGCGGCGCCAAGGCCTCGAAGTCTTCTAGGCTGGCACCGTTCCGATAGACGGCCTTCCCATCACGGCGAAACAGATTAAAGCGCGCGCCGCACACGCCGGCGGCATACAGCGCGTCCAATTCAGCATCGGTCACATCGGCACGCACGACCGCTACTCCCCGCAGCCGATCCGGATACATGCGCAACGCCTCCAGCACAGGCCGGTTCTCAGTGCCATGTGCGCTGGCAGTCACCAACACGCCGCGTGCCATGCCAAGGCGATCCAGGTGCGCAATGAATGCGTCGGCACCCTGCTCCGAAGGGGTGTAGCTGCGATTCTCGGCCAGGGGATATCGGTCGTAGGGCCCGAAAACGTGCGCGTGACAATCGCATGCGCCGGCCGGCATCTTGAAGACCAGCGGCGTCGTGCACGGACGAGGATCCAGACAAGGACGAGTCATGGGGATTACTCCGGCTTGAGCATGCCGCTGTCTATCACGGCCTGCAGGTTGCGGCGCTCGCGCTCCAACAGGGCGGAGGTTTGATCGATGTCGGTGACCACAGGCTGTGCGCCCAGCCGGCCGAGCTGCTCCTTGACTGCAGGATCTGCCAAAGCCTTGCGCAGCGCATCATTCAAGGTGCGGCGCAATTCGATCGGCATATCACGCGGTCCCAGCAGTCCGGTATAGGTAACCACCTGAAAATCCTTGCCAATCAGTTCGGCCACGGTAGGCACATCCGGCAGTCCAGGCACACGCTCTGCCGCAGTCACAGCCAGCGGCTTGAATTTTCCTGAGTCGATGTGCGGCTGCGAAGAAGTAAGCTGATCGACCATGGCATCGAGTTGGCCACCCAGCAAATTGGTCAGCGCGGGCGCAGACCCTTTATAAGGAACGGGCGTAAGCTGGATGTCTAGCTCACGCATCAGCTGCAGGATGGCCAGATGGTTGGTCGTGCCGTTGCCGGAATGGCCAATGCTGACGCGCCCGGCATGGGCCTTGGCATATTGCACGAAGCCTCGGAAGTCCCGATAGCGCTCGTCCGATGCATTGGCCTCCAGCACCGATGGAACGACTGCCATCATGCCGATGGGTGAAAAATCCTCCAGCTTGACCGGCGTACCCGGCATAAGTACCGGATTGACCACCAGCGGAATGATGGTGCTTGCCAGCACCGTATAGCCGTCGGGCTGTGCACGCGCGACGTTGGCTGACCCGATCGAACCCGCCGCGCCGCCGATATTCTCGACCACCAGCGGATGATCGCCCATCACCTTGCTCATCGCCGCCACAACGGTACGCGTCGTGATGTCCACATTGCCGCCAGGCGGATAGGGCACGACCACGCGCACTGGGCGCTCGGGATAACCGGCGGCATGAGCCTGCCAACCCGCCGCGAGCGCAACCGCCACAGCCGGAATGAAGCGGGCGATACTGCGACCCACCGTGAGGAATGAAAACTGCATCAGTGTCTCCTGAGTCATGGTTCTCCGCCGCCTCGACAATGGTCCCGGCGGCAAAAATCGATTCGATCCGCAAAACAACCGGCGCTGGCTTCGCCGGCAAGAGTGAGCGCTAGGTCACCAGCCGGTTTCGCAGCGGTTGCCCGGCTGCCCAGCGCGACAAGTTGTCCACGAAAATCTCCAGTACCCGCGCGGCGTTGCCGTCCGAGAACCCGGCGCTATGCGGCATGACGATGACGTTCTCCATGGACCACAACGGGGATTCGGGCGGCAACGGCTCATGCTGGAATACATCCAAGCACGCGCCAGCCAGGCGGCCGCGCGCCAGCCGTTCGACGAGCGCGGCCTCGTCGACGACGTGGCCGCGCGCCACGTTGACGATCATGGCGTGCGCAGGCAATGCATCCAGCGCGGCGGCATCCACCAAGCCGCGGGTGGCATCAGTCAGTGGGCAAGCCAGGATCAGCCAGTCTGCCTGCGGTAGCAGGCTTGCCAAGCCTCCGTAGGCCACGGTGCACCGCGCGTGTTCGACTGGTGTCGACGAGTACCTCGCGACGGAAATTTCCAGGCCGAGCATGCGTAGCCAAGCGCCGATGCGCTGGCCGATTCCCCCCCAGCCTACGATGACCGCGTGCTGTCCGGCCAGGTCGCGCGGCTGCAGTTCACCCAGCAAAGGCCGCCAAGCGTGCCGGCGCTGCGCGTCGGCCAGCAGGGGCAGTCGCCGGGCGAGCGCCAGTACGCCGGCCAGCGCCGTATGTGCGACGACATGGTCGCTAGCACCCTGCGACGTGGTGATGGTTACGCCTCGCGCATGCAGGCTCTGGTAGATCTCGCGATCAGCGCCGGCCGAGTGCACATGCACCCAGCGCAGATCCGGCGCGTGGCGCATCGCTTCGTAGTACAGGGCGGTTTCCGGAGTGACCTCGAACTTCGTCGACCGTCCGGTGATGTCGCGCGAAATGAAGGCGATTTCGGCCGCCAGCGGCACGCCCGGCTGGGGATGCACGAACTCGACCTCAGGCAGTGCGGTCCGCTTTTCCAGGGCCTGCCGCAAAGGGCCGGCCGCCGCCGGCGAGCACATCACGCGCAAGGGCATGGCGATGTGGGGCATGACAACTATGCGAAGGAGGGCGGACCGCCGCTTACTGGGCGGTGGCGTTGAACTTCTTGACCAGCACGGCCCACTTTTCGTATTCGGTGCGGATGAACTGGCCGAACTGCCCGGGCGAGCCCCCCACCGGCTCGGCCCCCTCGCTGATCATCTGCTGCTTGAGCGCCGGCATCGCAGCATTCACTTCCCGGTTGATCGTGTCGATGACCTCCTGCGGCGTTCCCTTGGGCGCGAAAAAGCCAAACCACGAACCGGCATCGAAGCCCGGAAAGCCCGACTCGGCCACCGTGGGCAGGTCGGACAAGCCAGTCGAGCGCTGCAACGTGCTCACGGCCAGCGCGCGCAACTTGCCGGCCCGGATATGGCCTACGACGGAAGGAATGGTGGCGAACATGAAATCGACCCTTCCGGCAATCAGGTCCTTGAGCGCGTCGGCACCCTTGTACGGAATATGCACGGCGTCGGCGCCGACCTGATCCATCAGCATGAAGCTGGCCAAGTGGGACGACGTGCCCACGCCCGTAGAGCTATAGCTAAGGTTCTTCTTCCCCTTGACGTATTCGAGGAAACCCTCGAAGTCCTGCACCGGAGACTGGGGCGGCACCACGAGCACATTGGGCACGGTGGCCAGCTGCACGATCGGGACCAGATCGGTCAGGGGGTCGTAGGACAAATTGGTCAACGAGGGGTTGACTGCAATCGGCCCAACCGAATTGACAATGAGGGTGTAGCCATCGGGATCGGACCTGACCACGTACTCGGTGCCTATGTTGCCGCCGGCGCCGGGCCGGTTTTCCACCACGAACGGCTGGCCAAGCTTCTGCGCAAGAATGTTGGTCATGCTGCGCGTGAGCGAATCGGTGGTGCCGCCGGGCGAAAAGGCGACCACCACCTTCACGGGACGCTCCGGGTAACCGGCGGACCAGGCGGGTTGGGCGATGCCACAAGCGGCGGCGATCGCCGCTCCCCAGAAAAGCGTGCGGGCGGATTTCATCATTGTGTCTCCTTTTGCCTTCTTGGTTATTGCCCTGACCCACCGGTCGCCGGGACAGCAAGCGCGTTCCGGGGTCAAGTCTTGTAGCTGGGATCCATCCGATCCAACATGCGCAGCAGCGCCGGCCATTCCATCTTTCCGTAAGGCCTACGGGTCTGGGGCTGGTAGTTGTTCCAGGTTTCTTCGATAACCTTTTCCGGTACCTTGCGCAGCGGCACGTTGCAGGCCATGGCCGCCAGTTGCGCGCGGCAAGACAGCTCCAGCCTGTGCATCCAGTTGAACGCCTCGCCGACCGTGCGGCCTACCGTCAGCAAGCCGTGGTTACGCAAGATCAGCGCCTCGCGGTCGCCCAGGTCGCGTATCAGCGACTCCTGCTCTTCCATGTTCAACACCACGCCCTGATAGTCGTGATAGCCGATCTTCCAGAAACGCATCGCGGTCTGGGTCATCGGCAGCAGGCCGCATTCCAGCGCCGAGACGGCCATCCCCGCCCAGGTGTGGGTGTGAATCACGCAGGCGACGTCGCGTCGCGCCATATGCACGGCACTGTGGATGACGAAACCCGCGCGGTTGATGCCATAGTCCAGCTCGCCGAAATCGGGTTTGGCCAAGATGTTGCCGTGGTGGTCGATCTTGATCAGGCTGGAGGCGGTGATTTCCTCGTACATCATGCCGTACGGGTTGATGAGGAAAGCGTCCTCCTCGTCAGGCACGCGCAACGAAATGTGGTTGGCCATCATGTCGGACATGCCGTAATGCGCCACCAGGCGATAGCAGGCCGCCAGGTCCACGCGGGCCTGCCATTCGGCATCCGAACAGTGTTCACGCATGGAAGAAATGGTCAGCGTCGGGGTCATGGAGAAATCTCCAGATGCCTTGTTGGAATCGTGGCCATGGTAGGACGCGCGAACGAGCCCTGGCGTGAAATTTCGCGGCGGCTGCGTTTCCCGGCATTGATGGCAGGCCCGGAAACGCTTCCAGCGCGCCCCTGAGCCAGCACGCGCTGAGCGTAGTCACTCGCCGCCCCTGCAAGCACGCGGCTCGGACGCCTGACCACGCCCCTAGTAGCGTCCCAGCCTGGCCCCACCAAGCAGCGTCACGCACCAGCCCACTTCCCCTGCCTTCCCCTGCCCACTTCCTGGCCGCTTCCTGGCCGCTTCCTGCCCGCTTCCTGCGCTCGAACCGGCCTGGCCGGCCGCCGGCCCGTCAAACGGAACTTTTACAAGCCGCCCCAAGTCTTATATAAGACATAAGACTGCAAATTTCGTGGCCGTTACGCTAGACTTGGCTAGCTACGCCTCTTTGCGGTCCATCCCTCGGAGCCCATCATGCCGCACAACACCTTCGATACCCTGAAAACCTTCAAAATCGGCAAGAAAACCGGCCGGTTCTACTCCTTGCCTGCCCTGGGCAAGGCGCTTGGCGTGGACGTGCAGCGCCTGCCCGTCTCGATCCGCGTCGTGCTGGAATCGGTATTGCGCAACTGCGACGGGCAGAAGGTGACCGAAGACCACGTCCGCCAGCTGGCGAATTGGCAGCCCAACGCCAAGCGCGAGGACGAAATCCCCTTCGTGGTCGCGCGCGTGGTGCTGCAGGACTTCACCGGCGTGCCGCTGCTGG
>CALEQZ010000049.1 GCA_937908115.1 uncultured Alcaligenaceae bacterium
CGCCACGCTGTCGGACGGGTTGTAGATCAGGCGCGGCAGCGGATGCACGAAGGACGCCCAGGCCAGCGCAGCGAGGCCGCAGGCGGACAGGCCCGCCAGCACGATGCGAGCGCGCAGGCGCGAGCGAGGACGTGGCGCGGTGCCGGCAGTCGAAACGGCGTTCATGGCAGCGCCCTCCCGATGAGCCATGCGGCGTGCCGCTCGGCGGTGTATTCGGGCAGCGGCAGGCGCGCAGCGAGCCGGTTGGCGAGCGTGCGCCAGTACACGGGCGAGGCACCGATAGGCGCGATGCCCAGCGCCTCGATGGCGTCGATGCGCTCCAGCACGGCGCGCACCTGATTCTCGCCCTCGGCGTGCAGCAGCAGGCGCGCGCCCGGCTGCACGCCGGGAATGCGCTGCGCCGCATCGAGCGGCGTGCAAGCCTGCATCACCATGAGCTGCCAGCGAATCGTGCCGTAGTCGTTGGCCTGCCAGCGGATGCGGCAGAACATGGCGCCCGGCTGGAACACCGCGCAGCGCCGCCAGCGGTCGAGCTGGTGCGTGCGCGCAGGTTCGCCGAAGCGCAGGTAGAGCTTGAAGCGCGGTTCGATGTAAGCCAGTGCCACGCGCGTCAGCGGCGCGTTGGCAGGCTGGCCGGAAGGTGCTGCGAGCGCAGCCGTGGCCGCGCCAGCGGCAGGCGAAGCGGATGCGGTCATGGGGTGTTCTCTCTGCGATGCTCGGGAAACTCACGCTCCAGCAGGCTGCGCAGCAGATCGGCCACGGTCACGCCCTGCGTGAAGGCCGACACCTTGATGCGCGCGCGCAGCGCGGGCGTGATGTCGAGGGTCAGGCGAGCGGTGTAGAGGTCGCCCTTGTTGAGCGCATCGGCGTCGCCTTGGCGAATCCACGCCTCGGCGTGCGGATTCGCGGGCGGACGCGCGCCGATGCCGACGCGCTTTGCCATGCGCTTGCTGTTCGGTGGCGGATTTGCGGTCATGTCGGCCACCGCAGCAGTTCGTCCACCAGCGCGGTGATTTCACGCGCGGCGGCGCTGTCCGGCGCCGTCTCGCGTGCAAGCCGGCCAGCGGCCACGCTGTCGGCGAACACGATGCGTTGATGCACTTCAGAGCGCAGCGCAGGAAGCGGTTGGTCGGCCAGCGCCTGGCGCGCTTCGCGCCCGATCACGGTGGTACTGATGCGCCGATTGATGACGAAGGCCGCACGCAGCGCAGGCCGAAACACCTGCGCCTCGCGGATCAGCGCCACCATCTCGGCGCTGGCCCACAGGTCGTAGGGGCTGGGCTGCACGGGGATCAGCACGCGCTCGGCCGCCAGCAGCGCGGAGCGCGCCAGTGCCGCGATGCGTGGCGGGCCGTCGATGATGACGTGATCGGCCCGCCTGGCGAGTTCTGGTGCTTCCTGATGCAGCGTTTCGCGTGCCAGGCCCACGGCGCTGAACAACCTTGGCAAACCCTGCTGGCTTCTGCGCTGTGTCCAGTCCAGCGATGAACCCTGCGGGTCGGCATCGAGCAGAACGACATGCTGGCCGCGCAGCGCCAGCTCGCCGGCGATGTGCGTGGCGAGCGTGGTCTTGCCCACGCCGCCTTTCTGGTTGAGCAGAGCGACGATCATGGTCTGGCCCTCCACACTGGAAAGCCGGGCTTTTGCTGCTGCGTTTGTGGCCGCGTGGTGGTTGTCCACCGCAGCGGCGTTTCCCTACTAAAAGTTAGAGAAATTAAGTTAGGGAAGTTAGAGGGTGCACAAACCCAATGCTGGCGCGGGTTTGCGGCCGATCGGCACGCCTGATAGCACGATAGTCCCACGCCTGATAGCACGATACCCCGCACGCCTGATAGCACGACACCATCCACAGGCTTTCCCGAAGTTATCCCCGTGCCGTCTGCGGCACGGGCCGGAAGGTCAGCAGCTCCATGCCGTTGTCCGGCATCCGCTCGATGCCCAGGACGTAGCCGGGCAGCGACTGCCGCGCGACCAGCGCGCGCAGGTCGCAGGCGAAGTCGTAGGGCTTGGCGGTACTGCCGGATTTCTGGTGAAGGTAGCGAAAGTCGAACTGCCAGCCGTATGCCTGCTTGCCGCCGTGCTTGCGCACCAGGCGGTACAGCCACCGCTCGATGCCACCAGTGAGCCGGAAGTACGCCGGGTCGATGGTCAGCACCAGGGCGGCGTCGAGTACGCCCGCATAGAACCAGTCCGGCAGGATCAGTTCGATGCCCAGCGGCGTGCCGCTGGCATCGGCCAGTTCCTTCCATTCGTTGATCCACGAGAAGCGGTGCAGACGCCTCCCTGTCGTCTCGCGGATGGACGTGGCCACCGTGGTCGATTGCAGGCGATCCAGCGCGGCCTTGAGGCGCTGGTAGTCGCGCAGCGACTTGCCGCGCCCGATGAAGCGCAGGATCTCGTAGGGCGTGGCGCGCATCAGCCGCGACGGGCGCAGGCCCGCATCCTTCGCCTCCACGATCTGCGAGGCCGCCCATATCAGCACGTCCGCATCCCAGATCGTGGCGATGCCGTGCTCCTGCGTGCCTTCCACGCGAATCGTCACGTTGCCCGCACGGAAGTCGATGGGCTTGACCCGCTTGGACTTGCCGAGCGAGAAGAACGGATAGGCCATCAAGTCCTGGCTGTCGCGCGGCGCCATGTCGCCGGGCAAGGCGCGGAACAGGTCGAGCTGTTCGCGCTCCTGCAACGGCCGCTGCCGGGACGGCAGCGCGGTGCTGGACATGGCGATGGCCTGCCGCGCGCCGCCGATCAGCGCGCACGGCTGTCGGCCGAGTGGTGCTCGGCGTATTCGGGATCGGAAGTCGTCTCGAAGCTGCGGTCGGCAGCCCAGGCATCGAGGTCGGCCACGGCGTACATGACGCGCCGGCCGAACTTGCGAAAACGCGGGCCGCCGCCGATCACGCGCTGCTTTTCCAGCGTGCGCGGCGACAAGCGCAGGTACTCGGCGGCTTCGTCGTTGGTGAGATAGCGTTGGGGCTGCGCGGCAGCGGTCGAGACAGTGGCGGCAGGCCGCAAGGGAGCGGGACGCATGGTGTGAACCTCCATCGGTTGAAAGCGCCCGGCCACACAGCGCGACCGGATGGAGGCAGTCTCAAGAAGCGAGGGGTTTTAGATCAGGGCCGTTTTGCATCCACATCAAAACGACCCTTCTCAAGCGGCGGAAGCTGTGCTAATTGGCGGTAGCCGCCGCGCATCAGCGCATCGCCGCGATGCACCAGGCGGCGCACCTTGGAGCGCAGCCCGCCATCGCTGTACCAATCGGCTGCGGCATCCACGCCGAACAGTCCTTCCGCGACTTCACGCAAGGACGCGCCCGCGAGGGTCGCGTCGAGCGCCTGCAAGCTGTGCAGTTCCAGCAGCGCGGTAGGTGTCGGCCTGGGCTTGGCGGCTGCCAGTGCCGCTTGGAGCGCATGACCGCGCGCAGGCGCGGCAGCCTCGCCGCGGTGGGCATAGGCCACGGCCATGCCGTCTTCCAGGCCGGGCGCGAGCGCGAAGCGCAGGCAATGACCTGGGCTGCGCGCGATCAGCGCCAGCCCTTTGCCGTCATGGAGCAGTTGCTTGTGACCGGGGATGCGCCAGAACGCGAAGGTCGCCGCATCCTGTGGCGGATCGGCATCGGGGTAGAGCTGCACCACGGCGGCATGGCCGGGCAGCCAGGCCGGATGCGCGTCGCGCGCATCGAGCGCCGGGTCTTCCAATAGGCGCAAACCCCAGCGATGCGCCGCGTCTGGCCGGCGATGACGGCGAAGCCAGTCGAGCCGGTAGTCGGGATGCCTGCGCAAATACTCCCAAGCGAGCGCGAGCGCATCCAGCCAAAAGACATACAGGTATGCGGCAGTCGGATACCAATGCGCGAGGTGATGAGGATTGACCATGACGCCTCCTCCTGCGAACAGGACTCGCCGCCACGGAAGAACTACGCGCTACATCGCCATCGTCAGAGCGTCATGGGTTAAAAAGGCGAATGGGGTTGTCAAGACCGATTGGCTCCGATGCGTTGCGATATTCGTCTCAATGATGCGGCGGCAGCGCCCCGAACTTGGAGTGCTGCACAGGCCAGCCTGCCGCAGCCCGCGCTGGGCATCATGTCTATTTGGATCAGACTGGTGGGGCTACGCCGCAAGAATGCTGATTAAGACCTGCCCGGTATGACGCCAGACTGAAAAAGTCACAGTCGGCCGTATTCAGTCCGGGATCGCGCCGTCGCGCTCGGCCAGCCGGGTGTACTCCGACAGCGTGCGTGTGGGGCGGAAATAGCGGTCGCGCAGCACGGGCTGCTGGCGCGGCCCGACGATGCCGGCCAGCTCGGACAGCTTGACGGTTCCCTGCGCCGGCATCCCGATTCCCAGGTCGATGAGACCCCAGGCGGTATCGCCATCGGCGGGATCGAGTGCGGCCAGCAGCCAGGTCACATGCGCGTCCGGCGTGAACAGCCGCACCACGGGCACCGGGTCGATGGCCCGGCCAGCGGCGCGGGCCTCGCCGTTGGCGAGCAGTTGCGCGCGCTCCGGGACGGTGGCGAGTGGCTGGGGCATGGTCGGCAATCCCACAAATCCAATGATGCACGGATGCGGTTTCACGTTGAAGCGCAGAACCGCCAAACCGGATTTACGCCTTCGTGCGCAAGCACGGATGCGCTTGCGTGGCTTTGCTGGAACCCGCCGATGCGGATTTCCGTAAAGGCACAAAAACGTATAACACCAAATGAACACTATAGATTGTAGCCCTATAGGGCGCAATGGGCTGTCATCTTGGTTTTTCGAGGGAAACCATAGGTGGCGGCTGGGAACTCATTGGCGAAGGCGTTGAAGACAGTTAGAAAGGCGCGTGGCTTGAGCCAGGAAGCCTTCTCTGACGTGTCCAGCCGTACCTATATGAGTACCCTGGAGCGCGACCTGAAAAGCCCGACCCTGCACAAGTTGACCGAGCTGTGCGAGGTGATGGAGATCCACCCGCTCACGCTGCTGACGCTGGCCTTTGCGGGCGACAGCCCGCGCAAGGCCGACGAGCTGCTGGCGCAGGTGCGCCGGGAGCTGGAGGCGGTGTTGAGCGAACGCGATGCGGCGAAGCCGCGCGCGTGATGCGGTGATGTGCTGCGAACAGCAGCACAGCGCCCCGCC
>CALEQZ010000050.1 GCA_937908115.1 uncultured Alcaligenaceae bacterium
CTACGGCTCAATAGCCTACTTCAGGGAGGACCACTTTTCAGGGGGCAGACCACGCAGATGAATGCCAACGCCGGGTATCAGCCGTTGCAGGATCTTGTGCTCGTGGGCGGTATCGCATCGGTGGCGAGCATCCTGGTGACAGGCAAGAAGGACAAGTATCCCGACTTGAAGGCCGTGCACGCGGCCGCGCAGGCACGGCCGGGTGAACTCACCTACGGCTCGGCGGGTACGGGAACGTCGCAGCACATGCAGATGGCGCAATACAACCTGGAGCGCGGGCTGTCGATGATGCACGTGCCGTATCGAGGCGGCGCGCCCGCCATGACGGATTTGGTCGGCGGCCAGATCGACCTCATGATGGAGCCCGTGGCCACGGCATTGCCGCAGATCCGCGGCGGCAAGGTGCATCCGCTGGCGATTTCGCAGAAGACGCGCTCGCCGCTTGCCCCCGAGGTGCCGACTTTTGCCGAGGCCGGCGTGCCAGAGTTCCTGGCCAGCACGTGGTTCGTGCTGATGGCGCCGGCCGGCATCGATGCGGCCAATCTGCGCGCGCTGGGCGACGCGCTGGCCAAGGCGCTGGCCGATCCGGCCATCGCCAAGGCATTGAGCGAGCGGGGCGTCGATCCCCTGCCCTTGCCCTCGCAGGAAATGGCGCAGTACATGCGCGACGAATATGCGCTGTGGGGCAAGGTGATCAAGGAGGCCAAGATACCCACCCAGTAGAATGGGGGCGTTGTCCGTGACTGCGCCCGCAATGCGTCGCCGCCTGCCGCCACTCAGTACCCTGCGCCCCTTTGAAGCCGCGGCCCGCTTGGGGTCGTTTACGCTGGCCGCGCAAGAGCTGTCGCTGACGCAGGGCGCGGTCAGCCAGCAGGTGCGCAACCTCGAGGACTACCTCGGGGTGCGCCTGTTCGAGCGGCATGCGCGGCGCTTGGAATTGTCCAACGAGGGCAGGCAGTTCTTTGCAGCGGCGCAGCGCGCGCTGGATGACCTGGAACGCACGGCTGCGCGCATCGTTGCGCGGGGCTCACGTGAAACGGTGACCCTCAGCGCGATGCCTTCCCTGGCGACTTTCTGGGTGATGCCGCGGCTTGCGGCGTTCACCGCCACCCGGCCGGACATCGACCTGCGCCTGACCACGTCCATCGAGCCGGCCGATTTGCACGGCGGCACCGTCGATATCGCCGTGCGCGTAGGCGCTAATGCATCGGGCCAAAATAATTCTTTTGCCAGGATGCCCCCGCATGCGTAGGCTTGTCGCCTGCATGCGGCCATCTGGCCCAATTGGAGACGTTATGCCAGCAAGAGAACTACGTGTCGGTATCGCCGGATTCGGCGCGATCGGCAAAGCCATCGCCCGCAAATTGGATGCGGGCATTCCGGGGCTGCGCCTGGCGGCGCTGGGGGTGCGCGACGTCGAGCGTGCGCGCGCCGCCCATGCCTTTGCGGTCGAGCCGGTCTACACCGACATCGATCACTTGGCCGAGCATTGCGACGTGGTGGTCGAGTGCGCCCCGGCCGCCCTGCTGCCGCGCATCGCCACGCCCGTGCTGCAGGCGGGCAAGACGCTGCTGGTGCTCAGTTCGGGCGCGCTGCTGATGAACGAGAACTTGGTGGACGTGGCGCGCGCGCATGGCGGGCAGATCGTGGTCGCCACCGGCGCCCTGCTCGGCCTGGATGCGGTGACGGCCGCCGCCGAAGGCACGATCCGCGAAGTGCGCATGGTCAGCCGCAAGCCGCCCATCGGGTTCGCTGGCGCGCCCTACGTGGTCAAGCATGGCATCGACCTGGACGCGATCAAGGAGCCGACGCGCATCTATACGGGCACGGCACGCGAAGCGGCCAGCGGCTTTCCTGCCAATTTGAATGTGGCGGTGTCGCTGTCGCTGGCGGGCGTCGGACCGGACAAGACGATATTGGAGATCTGGGCCGACCCCACCGTGACGCGCAACATCCACCGCATCGAGGTCGATGCCGAGGAAGCCAGCTTCAGCATGGAAATCCGTAACGTGCCCAGCGAAAACCCCAAGACGGGGCGCATCACCGCCCTGTCGGCGATTGCGGCGTTGCGCAAGATGACCGCGCCGCTGCGCATCGGCACGTGAGGGCGGCCGCCATGCCGTTGTGTGTGATCGCCCAACCCATCCACGAGGCGGGCGTGGCGGCGTTGCGCGCCGCCGGCGTGGACGTGCGCGTGGCCGACGCGCCGGATTTGGACACGCTGGCCGCGCAGATTGGCCCGGCGCAGGCCGTGCTGATCCGCGACGCGCTGCCCGCTTGGGTCATGGACGAGGCGCCGGACTTGAAGGTAATCGCCAACCACGGTACAGGCACCGACGCCGTCGACGTGGCGCACGCCACGGCCCGGGGCATTCCGGTGGTGTACACGCCCCAATCCAATGTGCAGGCCGTGGCCGAGCACGCCCTGATGCTGATGCTGGCCACAGCCCGCAAGGCGGCCGCCGCCGACGCTGCCACGCGTTCGGCAGACTGGGGGTTCAAGTACCGGTACGACTTGTTTTCGCTGTGGGGCAAGACGCTCGGCATCATCGGCTACGGACATACCGGCCGGTGGCTGGCGCGCATGGCCGCCGGCGGTTTGGGCATGCGCGTGCGCGTCTGGTCGCCGAGTGCACCGCCCGGTTCGGTCGATGGCGTCGAACGGGTGGATACCCTGCGCGAGCTGCTCGAAAGCGCCGATGTGGTCAGCCTGCACCGGCCGCTGCGTGCCGATACGCGGCACACGCTGGATGCGCAGTCGCTGGCCTGGCTGCGTCCCCACGCGCTGGTCATCAACACGTCACGCGGCGGGCTGATCGAGGAGCAGGCGCTGGTCGCGGCCTTGCGCCAAGGCAGGATCGCCGGCGCGGGCCTGGACGTCTTCGAACAGGAGCCGCTGCCGCAAGGCCATGCGCTTGCCGAATTGCCCAACGTGGTGCTGACCCCGCACATTGCAGGCTCGACGGTCGAGGCATTGCGCGAAACGGCCTTGCAGTGCGCGCAAGGCATCATAGACGTGCTGGTGCATGGGCGCCGCCCGCAGACGCTGCGCAATCCGGAGGTTTGGCCGTCGGGCAGCTGATCGCCGGGTGTGGCCCGATGCCGGTGGCATCGCGGTCAGTCGTCGCGATCCGGCCCCGGGCTGCGCGGATCGAATCCCAGCCGCTTCATGGCCCGGCCGATCGCCTGCGGGGCGTAGTCCTGCCACGGGTCGTTACCGGTGTCCAGCCGCCGGTCGACGTCGGCCAAGGTCCACTGCGCGCCGCGCTTGAGTTGGCCGAGTTCGTCCCAGCCCACCGGTACCGATATGCCCAGGCCCGGACGGGCGCGCAACGACCAGGCCGACACAGTGGTGGCGCCAAAGCCGTTGCGCAGATAGTCCACGAACACCCGCCCCACCCTATTCTTGGGGCCGCTTTTGGCCACGAAGACCTGCGGGACGGTGGTGGCCAGGTGTCGGGCGATGGCGCGTGAAAACCCCTTGACCTCATCCCAGCCGTAATGGCGCCGCACGGGAACGATCACGTGCAAGCCTTTGCCGCCGCTGGTTTTCAGCCAGGCGCGTAGCCCCAACTGTTCGAGGAAGGTGCACAGGAGCTCGGCAGCCTGGAGCATCGTCTTCCAGGCCACGCCTTTGCCGGGATCCAGGTCGAAGGTCATGCGGTCGGGTTTGGCGATGGCATGCTTGGTCGCGTTCCACGTATGGAACTCCAGCACGTTGGCCTGGGCCGCCGAAACCAGCGCATGGGCGGTCGGCACCTCCAGCAGCGGCGGATGGCCGGGATCGAGCTTGCGGTCGAGCAGCTTGACGCCGGGCATGGCGCTTTCCAGGTGCTTCTGGAAAAACTGCTCGCCGTCGATGCCGTCGGGCGCGCGCACGAGCGATACCGGGCGATGCTTCAAGTGTTCGAGCATCAGCGGCGCGACGCGGGCGTAGTAGCGGACCACGTCGAGCTTGGTCGTGCCGGTGGACGGGTCGACGACCCTGTCCGGGTGGGTGACACGCATGGTCTTGGCCGATTCTGGCGAATGTTTCATTGCCCTGCCCTGTTTGCCGGTCGCTTTGGTGGGCCCCCCATCCGGCCGCTCGCGCACGATGGCCGCTGCGGCCTTGTCCTGGCGCAGCCCGCGAAAGACTGCGTGCCGGACGTGGCCGGACCGGGTCCATTCGCTGAAAGAAACTTCCGCGACCCATTCCGGCCGCACCCAGTGCACACCGCGGTCGCGGGGGGGGCGGCCGGCCAGGGGGCTTTGCGGCGTTTCCAGCGTCTTTAGCCGGCCGGCCAAGTCGCGCAGCGCGGCTTGGTCAAAGCCGCTGCCGACATTGCCGGCGTACTGCAGCCGGCCGGCATCGTCGTGCACCGCCAGCAAGAGCGATCCCAGGCCGGACCGGGTGCCTTTCGGGTCGGTGTAGCCGGCGATGACGAACTCCTGCCGGTGCGCACACTTGAGTTTGATCCAGGCGCCGGAGCGGCGCGACGCGTAGATCGAATCGCGCCGCTTGCCGATCAGCCCTTCCAGCCCCATCTTGCACGCTGATGCCGCCAGCTGCCCGGGCGGCGCATCGAAGTCCTCGCTAAAGCGCAACCCCTTGGGCGGGCGCGCGCCCAGCACCTGCCGCAGCAGGTCGCGGCGCAATTGCAGTCGCTCCCGGCGCAGGTCGCGGCCAGCAAGGAAAGGCGCGTCGAACAGGCAATAGGCAATGTCGCCCGTGCGGCGGCTGTCGAAGGCGTTCTGCAGCGCTTGGAAGCTGGGGATGCCATCGTCGGTCAAGACCACGATTTCGCCATCCAGCCAGCCCGAGCCCAGACCCAGCTTGGCGACGGCGCGGGCCAGGTGCGGCATCCGCTCCGTCCAGTCGTGGCCATTGCGGGTAAACAGCCGCACGTCGTCGCCGTCGATGCGTGCCAGGATCCGGTAGCCGTCCCACTTGATCTCGAACAGCCAATCGCCGGCCTGTCCCGGCACGTCCTTGACCAGGGTGGCAAGCTGGGGGCTGAGCTTGGCCGGCAACTTGGCCGCCCGGCCAGGTACAGGCACGGCCGGGCGCGCCGTTTTTCCGGACGACGAGCTCGTGGCGCGCGAGGCGCCGTGCTTTGGTTTTGGCCGGGCGGCTGGCGCCGCGACGCTATCGGGCAACTCGTCGACGACGCTGAACTCGCGCGCCGGGCGGGCGAATGCATCCCGCTCTTTGATCAACAGCCAAGGCGGCTGCTTCTCGTCACGGCCCTTCATCCGCACCAGCGTCCAGTGCCCGCGCATCTTGACGCCGTCCAGAGCGAACTTGAGCTTGCCTTCGCGGTAAGCGCGCCGGGGGTCTCCCAGGGGTGTCCAAATGCCCTTGTCCCAAATGATGACCTTGCCCGCGCCGTACTGGCCGGCAGGAATCTCGCCTTCGAACTGGTTGTAGGCGATTGGGTGGTCCTCGACCTGCACGGCCATGCGCTTGTCCTGGGGATCGTAGCTGGGACCCTTGGGCACGGCCCAGCTCTTCATCACGCCGCCCAGCTCCAGGCGCAAGTCGTAGTGCAGGCGGCGCGCCCAATGCTTTTGGATCACGAAGACGCGCGCATCCCCTGTTGGGCCGCGGGTCCCGGCGGGTTCGGCGGTGACGGCGAAGTTGCGCTTGGCGCGATAGGGCTTGAGCGGGTCGGCCATGTCAGGCGGCCTTGCGCGAGCCGCCCTTCTTGGCGGCTGCACGTTTGCGTGGCGGCGTCTTGCGCGCGGTGCCCTTGCCGGCCTTGGCGCCGCCCTTGAGGCTGCGCGCCAGCAGCTCGGTCAGGTCGATGACGTTGTCGCCCGTCTCCGGTGCCTGCTCGGCCGGTTCGATCACGGCCTTGGCCTTGCCCGCCTTGGCCTTTTTCTCGACCAGCTTCATGATGACTTCGCGGAATTCGTCCTTGAATGCCTGTGGATCCCAAGGCCCGGTCATTTCCTTGACCAGCTGTTCGGCCATGCGGGTTTCGGTGGCGGTGAACTTCGGTCCCTTGGACCCGACGCCGGGCAAGTCCAGCCCGTCCAAGGGCTTGACCTCGTCGCCCCAGCGCAGCAGGTCGAGCACCAGCGCCGGCCCGGACGGCACCACGGCGGCCAGGTGCTGCTTGGTCTGGATGACGACCTTGGCCAGGCCGATCTTGCCGGTCCTGGCCAGCGTATCGCGAAGCAGCGCATAGACCTTTTGCCCCTTGTTGATGGGCTCCAAGTAGTAAGGCCGCTCCAGGTAGACGAACGGCAGCTCCGAGGCCTGCACGAAGCGCACGATTTCTATGGTCTGCGTCGTGCGTGGATAGGCCGCTTCGATTTCGTCGGGTGTCAGCACGACGTATTCGCCTTCGCCATATTCGACGCCCTTGACGATGTCGTCACGGTCGATTTCCCTGCCGGTGCGCTTGTTCACGCGCTTGTAGCCGACCCGGTCCATGGTGCGCCGGTCCAGCCAATCGAAGTCTATCCCCTGCTCCCGCGCTGCGGTGTGAAGCCCGACGGGGATGAGCACCAAGCCGAAAGAGATCGCCCCCTTCCAGATGACGCGCGTCTCGCTTGCCATGCTGCCCTCCTGGTGTCGCTGCGCGGCGCGGCCGCGACTGCGGCGGTAGCCAACGGCCGGTGGCGGGTGCAGCCGGCCAGGGCGCGGCCGTGCCGCTTGGTCTTGTTTGTAGCCGGTCGGCGTGCGCCCAGGCGCGTCAAACTGTGAGCCCCTGTTGCGTGCAGGCACCGGGCTGCGGGGCTGTCCCGGCGGCGGCCCCGGCCAATCTTGCCAGCAGGAAGCAGGCCCATCGGTAAGGTTTGCAGCCTGCGCGTGGCTGCCTTGCCGCGCTACTTGGCTGCGCCGGGCTGTGCGGTCCCCGCGGCGCCTTGCTTGTCGGCGTCGCCGCCGTCGCCGCCGACTTTCTGGTGCAGCGCGCGGGCCATTTCCAGGTGCTTCTCCAGCGAGGGCAGCATCTTCTGGGCGAAGGCCTTGATGTCGGGATCCTTGGCCTTCTCGGCGGCGTCCCGGAACAGTTCGATGGCGTCTTCGTGTGCGCTGACGCCGATCTGGCCCATGTAGTTGCGGTCGAAGCTATCGTCGGTCATGCCCAGCACCTTGAGCTTGGCCGACTGCACGAGCGACGGGTCGGTGGGCGGGGTGTAGCCCTTTTGCTTGGCCAGCGCGGCAAGCTCCTCGTTGGCCTTGGTGTGTTCCTGGATCATTTGCTCGGCAAACGCCTTGACCTCGGGGTCGGACGCTTTTTCCTGTGCGAGCTTGGAGCCTTCCACTTCGGTGAATCCGGCGTGCGCGGCCTTCTCCAGGAAGTCCTTGTCGTCGCCTTCCAACTGGCTGTTGCCGGCATCTTGGTTGGCTGGCGGCTGGCCGGCTGCGCCTGGCGCCGCGGGCGCCGGCGCCGTCTGCGGCGAGCCAGGCGATGCCGGGGCGGCAGGCGAAGCGGGCTGGGGTTGGGCCATGCCCGCGCCGCCCAGCGCGAGCGAGCTGGCGGCGAGCATGCCGGCGGTAATATGACGCAGCTTCATGAGGATCTCCTTGCAGCGTGTGCTTGCGCTTGGGTTCATGGACGCCGCCACCCTGCCCGTATCGGCAGGATGTGCGGCTTGGCTGTGTGCATGCAAGCCGCGTGCCTGCGGCCACGGTCAGCGTCCGTGCGGCAGCCGGGCGCCCTGCATTTCGTCGGCCTGGGTTTTCGGGAAGCCGATTTGATGGTTCCGGACTTCCGGGTTTCGGCGGCGCGCCGCGGACGGAGCGCCAGGCATGCGCGCTGTCGCTGATCGAACGATCGACGCGGCCCTTGCGGCACGCCACATCGGAATGCCGCTTTGCCGATGTGCGCACGCAGCAGCGCGCGGCCAAGCGCTGGATGGGCAGTTCGCCCGCGCAGTGGCGCGGGGCGCCAAGCTGGGCAAAAAATTTTGAGCGGGCGGCGGCGCGCCGGCAGCGAGGATCAGCCGGCGGCCAAGTACAACCCTGCCCCGGCGCGCGCGGTGCGGCGCAGGTCCGCCAGGAACCGGTCGCGCCAGCGGCCCAGGTCGTTGGCGCGCAGCCTTTCCATCATGCGCGCATGGCGCTGCTGGCGTTCCTTGAGTGGCATGGCCAGGGCGCGATCCAGCGCCTGCGCCAGCTCCTCGATGTCGTAAGGATTGACGATCAGCGCACCGTCTTCGAGTTCGCGTGCCGCGCCGGCAAAGCACGACAGCACTAGCACGCCCGGGTCTTCGGGCGGTTGGGCGGCCACGTATTCCTTGGCCACGAGGTTCATGCCGTCGCGCAGCGGGGTGACGTAGCCGACGTGCGAGGCGCCGTACAGCGCCATGAGGGTACTGCGCTCGTAGTGCTTGGCGATGTAGCGCAGCGGCGTCCATTCCAGGTCCGACCAGCGGCCGTTGATGTGGCCGGCCTCGCGTTCGAGCTGCTGACGGATGCCCTGGTAGGTGGCGATGTCCGAGCGCGACGGCGGCGCGATCTGCACGAAGGTGACCTGGCGCTGGTGCTGCGGGGCGAGTTCGAGCATGCGCCCGAAGGCGCGGAAGCGCTCGACCAGGCCCTTGGTGTAGTCCAGCCTGTCCACGCTCATGATCAGCTTGCGATCGTGCAGGCCCTGCTTCAGGTTCAGAATGTGGCGCGGCGTCGGGCGGCGCACGAACTGCTGGCGGATTTCATCGGGGTAAATGCCGATCGGATAGACGCCGGTGCGTACGCGCCGGCCGGCGACGTCCAGTTCATGCGCGCCGATGCGCCGGGCGCCCAGGCGATGGCAGGCGTAATCGACGAAGGCCCACTCGTCCAGGTCGGTCTGGAAGCCCAGCAGGTCATACTCGCACATGGCCTGGACGAGTTCGCGGTGCGGCGGCACCGTCATGAGCACCTGCTCGCAGGGAAACGGGATGTGCAGGAAAAAGCCGATCCGGTTGCGCATGCCCAGCCGGCGACAGGCGCGCGCGAAGGGCAGCAGGTGATAGTCGTGTACCCATATCAGGTCCGCCGGTTGCACCAGCGGTTGCAGCTGCCTGGCCAGGGTGTCGTTGACGCGCAGGTAGCCCGCGTACTCCTTGCGGTCGTAGCGGCTCAGGTCGGTGCGGTAATGGAAGATGGGCCAGAGGGTGGCGTTGGAAAAACCGCGGTAGTACTGGTCGTAATCTTGGCGGGCGAGCCCTACGGTGGCGTAGGTGATGGCGCCCTGCTGGTGCAGCGTGGCAGCCTCGGGCGGCTCGTTGACGATTTCGCCGTTCCAGCCGAACCATATCCCGCCGGTGTGCTTCAGGGCGTCATGCACCCCGACCGCCAGGCCGCCCGCGCTGGATTTTCCCTCCGGCACGGCGGCGACCCGGTTCGAGACGATGATCAGTCTGCTCATTGGCTTTTCCTCTTCTGCTTACCAACAACTTGCGCGTCGGACAGGGAGGCGCCGGGGCTTCAATGCCAGCCGGACAGCCAGCGCAGGAAAGCCTGCGTGCCGGGCAGCGCCAGCTGCGCGGCGGTGTCACCCTGCCCTATCTTGATCGAAACTCCTCCCATGGCATTGACGGCGAGAAACCCCGCCTCGTCGGTCAAATCGTCGCCGGCGTACACCGGAATGCGCCCGGCAAACGGCGGCAGCTGCATGAAGCGACGGATCGCTTCTCCCTTGTTGGCGGCACGCGGCTTGATTTCAAGCACCATCTTGCCGGCCTGTAGGCAGAACGCGTCCGCGTATTGGGCGCAGGTCGACTCGGCCAGGCGGCGGACATCTGCAGCGAGCGCCGGCGCGCCGCGGTAATGCACGGCCACGGCCAGGGGCTTGCGCTCGACCAGCACACCGGGATGCGCGTCGGCATAGGCCTGCAAGGACCGTGCCATCTCCTCGACCGGCGCGGCGTCGACCGGCAAGATCCCCTCGCGTCCCTGCGCGTCGCGCCATTGGGCGCCGTGCAGTCCGGCCGCCGGCAGCCGCAGCGGCGCCATGCGCGCGTCCAAGTCGGGCAGGCTACGCCCGGTCACGATGGCCAGCGCCCCGCCGGTGGCCCGGTAAAGGCGTTGCAGCTGCGTGGCGGCCTCGGGCGGCAGGGTCGCCAGCGCCGGATGCGCGACGATGGGCGCAAGCGTTCCGTCGAAATCGATGAAGACCGCCGCCTGGGCCAGCGGCGGTGCCTGCTTGGCGCCATCAGCCAGGCTTGGCGCGGGGCTGGCGGTCACGCAGCCTCCTTGCGATGCAACATGCGTCCGATCTTAGTGCGCCTGGGGCGCCGCGAATCTTGCGAACCGTCTCGCATTGCGCTACAAAAAGAAAGTTAAGAAAAAATTTGTTAAAATTTGCTGGTTGCCTCTTTGCCTTGCCCACTCGGCTGGGCCTGCCGCCCTGTCCCAGGCCGGCGTCAGCCTTTGCGGTCGCCCTCCTTTCGGCTTTCTTCCTGCGACCGCGATAAATCGTGCCGAAACACGCCGTTTCAATACCGGATAACCCGAATCGTTTGCCAATGCCGGGTCCGGCAGGGTTCGCGTTCACCGCCGGGGCCTGCCCATGCCCGCCAGCAAGCGCCTGGCCAGAAGCGGTGCGCGGTCGGCGGCGAACCGGCTGCTCACCCCGGTTCAGGGTTGGTTCGCGGCCGCCTGTCTCGCCATCGCAGCCATCGGCGGCTTGATCGGCCTGGGCGGCCTATTTGCCATGGCCCGGATCAATGGCCTGGGCGAACGGATTTACCAGCGCGAACTGTTGGGGCAGCAGAGAAACGTCAAGGATGGGAATGTGGTGCTGATGGTCGCCGCGGCGGCCAGCCTCTGCCCGGGCAGGCCGACCGGCTGGCCGCACAGGTGCGACGCTTTCGCCTGGACGCAGACCCCTCACAGGCCCGTACGCCGTGGGCCCAGCCGCTCCCGCCCGCCGGGCCCTTGCTGCCTGCCCTGCCGGCGCCCTAGCGCGCCGGCGATTCCGGCCGGCGCATCAATCCCCGCGCGGTTGCGACTTCTTGCGGCGCGAATCCGTGCCTGCGCGCAGCACTGCGGTCAGATCCGTCCTGGCCAGCCTGCGCGCTGCTTCCCTGCTGGCGCCCGCCCAGTAGCTGCGGTCTGCCTGCTCGATGCGCACGGCGGTGTTCTGCATGTGCCGGAAGGCCGCCGCGCGTGCAGCGTCTGCATCGCGCGCCTGGATGGCCGCGCGTAGCGCCTCATGCTCGGCGCGCACTTGGTCGGCCAAGTCGTCGCGCCTGGCCTCGTTGCCGCGCGTCAGGCGAATGGCATCCTGCAAGGCGCGCGTCAGCAGCCCCAGCAGATCGGTGTAGTGCGGGTTGCCGGTGGCGCGCGAGATCGCCGTATGGAAGGCAAGGTCCTCGGCCACGCCGTCGCCGCCCGCCTTGACCGCCTTGTCGATGGCCTTCAGCGCGGCATTGATTTGCGCCATTTGCGCCTCGCTGCGCCGCTCGGCCGCCAGGGCGGCCATTTCCGCTTCGATGCCGCGCCTGAGCTCCAGGATGCGCAGCACCCCGCGCGCGGGATTGTCTTCGTCGCGGCCCAGGCGGAAGGCTTCCGAGGCGGCTGGGTCGAGCACGATGGTGCCGCTGCCTTGGCGGGTCTCGACCAAGCCTTCGGATTTCAGCCGGGAAATGGCTTCGCGTATGACCGTGCGGCTGACGCCGTATTGCTCGGTCATGAACTTTTCGGTCGGCAACCGGGCGTTGACCGGGTAGGCGCCGCTGCGGATCTGCGCGGCCAGCATTTCGGTGATGCGGTCGGCCAGCGTCGGTTCGGCGGACCGGGGCGTAGCGTTGCCGGCGGAACGTGCCATGAGGCTTGCGTGTAGTGCGGACGCGCCGATCATAGCATCGGATGGCGGTTTGCTTGACAAACTTATATGATGAATTGGTAATATGAATTTGCCATCCGCACGCGGCGTCGCGTGTCGCCGTCCACTGCCGACCATGAATCCTGCCCTGCCCAAGGCCTATCTGTGCCGCCGTTTTCCCGCCTCCATAGAAGCTGCCCTGCGCGAGCGCTTTGCGCTGGCCGTCAACGAATCGGACGCCATCTTGCCGCCCGATGAGCTCGTGCGCCGCGCCGCCGGTTCGCAAACGCTGTTCGTGACGGCTACCGAAACGGTCAATGCGCATGTGCTGCGCGCGCTGTCGCCGCAGCTGCGCCACGTGGCCACGCTGTCGGTCGGGTTCGACCACATCGACCTGGATGCCGCGCGCGAACTGGGCGTCAAGGTCCTGCACACGCCCGACGTGCTCAGCGCGGCCTGCGCCGAGATCGCCATGCTGCTGGTGCTGGCCGCATGCCGCCGCGGCTACGAGGCCGATCGGATGGTGCGCAGCGGCCAATGGCCGGGGTGGGCGCCGACGCAGTTGCTCGGCCTGGGGCTGGTCGGCCGGCGCATGGGCATCTTCGGCATGGGGCGTATCGGCCGCGAGATCGCCGCGCGTGCGCGTGCGTTCGGCATGACCATCCACTACCACAACCGGCGGCGCCTGGCGCCGCAGGACGAGGCCGGCGCCTGCTACCACGACACGCTGGAATCGCTCATGGCCGAGTCCGACGTGCTGGTGGTGGCCGCGCCTGGCGCGCCGGCGCTGCGCGGCGTCATCAATACCGAGCGCCTGGCGCTGCTGCCGTCGCAGGCGGTCGTGGTGAACATTTCCCGCGGCGACCTGATCGACGACGATGCGCTGGTGGTCGCGCTCGAAAGCGGCCGGTTGTTTGCCGCCGGCCTGGACGTCTTTGCTAACGAACCCAACATCGACCCGCGCTACCGCGCGCTGGACAATGTATTCCTGACCCCGCACATCGGCAGCGCCACGCTGCAGACGCGCGAGGCCATGGGCTGGCTCCTCATCCATGGACTGGAGGCGCTGGACCAGGGCCGCCGACCCGACAACCTGCTCGAATGACTTTTACGAGGTATTTCCCATGAAACTGCAACGCCCCGAACTCTTCCGGCAGCAGTGCCACATCGGCGGGCGCTGGGTCGACTCGGCCGACGGCAAGACCATCGCCGTGACCAATCCCGCCGACGGCAGCGTGATCGGCACGGTGCCCAGCCTGACCGCCGAAGACGTGCGTAGCGCCATCACCGCCGCGCACGATGCCCTGCCAGCCTGGCGTGACATGGCCGCGAAGGATCGGTCGCGCCTGATTCGCCGGTGGTACGACCTGTGTATGCAGCACCAGGAGGACTTGGCCACGCTGCTGACGCTCGAACAAGGCAAGCCGATGAAGGAGTCGCGCGGCGAGATCGCCTACGGTTCGTCGTTCTTGGAGTGGTTTGCCGAAGAAGCCAAGCGCGCCTACGGCGACGTGATCCCGGCAGCCAGCAATGACCGTCGCATCGTCGTCATCAAGCAGCCGGTGGGCGTGGTGGCGGCCATCACCCCCTGGAACTTCCCCAACGCGATGATCACCCGCAAGGCAGGCGCCGCGCTGGCCGCTGGCTGCACCATCGTGATCAAGCCGGCCAGCGCGACGCCCTACTCCGCCCTGGCGTTGGCCGACCTGGCGATCGAGGCCGGCATTCCGGCCGGCGTGCTCAACGTGGTGACCGGTGCCTCTTCGGTCGTCGGCGGCGAGTTGACCGCCAACCCACTGGTGCGCAAGCTGTCGTTCACCGGCTCGACCGAAGTCGGCAAGAAGCTGCTCGAGCAGTGTGCCGGCACGGTCAAGAAGGTGTCCATGGAATTGGGCGGTAACGCGCCGTTCATCGTGTTCGACGACGCCGACCTGGACATGGCCGTGGCCGGCGTCATGGCCTCGAAGTTCCGCAACGCGGGCCAAACCTGCGTCTGCGCCAACCGGATCTTCGTGCAGAACGGCATCTACGATGCGTTTGCCGAGAAGCTGCGCAAGGCGGTCGAGGCGCAGAAGGTCGGCAACGGCTTGACCGAGGGCGTGGACCTGGGGCCGCTGATCGACCAGGCCGCCGTCGACAAGGTGCGCGAGCACATCGACGACGCCTTGGCCGGCGGCGCGCGCGTACTGACCGGCGGCCAACCGCACCCGTTGGGCGGGCTGTTCTTCCAGCCCACGATTTTGGTCGACGTGGCGCCCACTGCGCTGTTGATGAAGGAAGAAACCTTCGGTCCGGTCGCGCCGCTGATCCGCTTCGATACCGAGGAGCAGGCCGTGGCGATGGCCAACGACACGCCCTTCGGGCTGGCGGCGTACTTCTATACGCAGGACTATGCGCGCGCCTGGCGGGTCGCCGAGGCGCTGGAATGCGGCATCGTCGGCCTGAACGAGGGCATCATTTCGACCGAGCTGGCGCCCTTCGGCGGCATCAAGGAATCCGGCCTGGGCCGGGAAGGCTCCAAGTACGGCATCGACGACTACCTGGAAATCAAATACATCTGCGCCGGCGGCCTGCGCGCCAAGGCCGCCTGATGGCAATGGGAGACGACATGGACAAGCAGGGCACTCGCATCGGCATCATCGGCGTGGGGCTGATGGGCCACGGCATCGCCAGCAATATCGTGCGCCACGGCTATCGGCTAGCCTTTCTCGACCACCCGGGCAACCAGCCGGTGGACGACCTGCTTGCCGCCGGGGCGACCAAGGTGGCCACCGCGGCGGCGCTGACCGGGCAGTCCGACGTGGTCATCCTGTGTGTGACCGGTACGCCTCAGGTCGAGGACGTGCTGCACCGGCCCGACGGCGTGCTGGCCGGCATGCGCGCGGGCACGGTCGTCATCGACTGCTCCACCGCCATTCCGTCGGCCACGCTCAAGGCAGCCGCTGCGGTCCAGGCCGCCGGGGGCCAGTTCCTGGACGCGCCCATGACGCGCACGCCCAAGGAAGCCGCCGAAGGCCGGCTCAACCTCATCGTCGGGGGCGATGCGGCGCTTTTTGCGCGCTGCCTGCCGTTGCTGCAGTGCTTCGCCGAGCAGATCGTGCACGCCGGGCCGCTCGGCTCGGGCCACCGGCTGAAGCTGCTGCACAACTTTGTGTCGTTGGGCTTTTCCGCGGTGCTCGCCGAGGCAGCCGCGTGCGCCAAGCGGGCCGGCCTGGATCCGGCGGTGTTCACCGGCATCCTGGCCGCTGGCGGCGGCGGCGGGGTCGTGCTCGAGCGCCTGCGGCCTTACATCGAGGCTGGCGATCCCTCGGGTTTTCGCTTTTCGATTGCCAATGCCCTCAAGGACATGACCTACTACACGGCCATGGCCGAGGAAGCCGGCGCTGCCCATGGCACGGCCGATGCCGTGCGCCAGGCGTACGAGGCGGCCAGCCGAGCCGGGTTGGAGCAGGCGCCGGTGCCTGAACTCGTCAGCCATTTGGCCGATGCGTCGACGACGCCCGCTTAACTAAAACCTAAGAACGAGCCGATCACGCCGGGCGCCAGCCGCCCGGCCGGCGCTTACCCCTCCTAGCTGCCACGCGTTTCGCGGGCCGGATCCAGCATCCGGCCCGCGTTCTTTTTTGTGGCCCTGCTTTTTGCCCTTTATCGGCTTCGACCCGGTACTGGCCAGTGCCGGCACGGCCAGGCACGGCGCTTGCTCTACAGGACCCGGCAGGCAGGCTTATCAGCCACCCGCAGGTGCCAAACCCTCCCCGTCCTGCATAACTTGCCGATCGGTAAAGCTTACCGGTCGGCGCGATGCACGCAGGGGCCCATGCGCGTGGCAGGCGTACCAGCCTTTTGTCCCTTCTCTTTTTCAGGGCCTGTTCCCCAAGGAGTCCCCATCGTGCCGATCAAAATCCTAGTTGTCACTGCTGAAGCCTTTCCGTTGGCCAAAACCGGCGGACTAGGAGATGCCGTCAGTGGGTTGGTGCTGGCGCTGCGCAAATCCGGCCAGGACGTTACGCTGATGCTGCCTGCTTATCGCGGCGTGGCCGGGCAGTTGTCAAACGTGCGCGCCATCGGCGAGCTGGCCCGCCTGCCGGGCGGACCAGCCACGCTGCTGCAGGGGCACAGCACGGCGCTTGGCGTCTCCGTGCTGCTGCTCAAGAACGACGCGCTGTTCGATCGCGATGGTTTATACCAGGACGGCGACGGCAACGAATACGCCGATAACGCGGTGCGCTTTGCCGCGCTGTCGCACGCCGCGGCGCGCGTGGCTTCTGGTGCCACCGTGGCGCAGCCGCCCGAGATCGTCCATGCCCATGATTGGCACACCGCCTTGGTGCCCATGCTGCTGCGCGCGCGCGGCATCACCCGCGTCAAGAGCGTGCTGACGTTGCACAACCTGGCATTCCAGGGCGTATGTCCGATGGAGCTGGCGCCGCAGCTGGGCATACCGGCGGACTCTTGCTCCGACGGCGAATTCTGGGGACGCCTGAACTTTCTCAAGCTGGGATTGCGCCACGCCGACCGCATCACCGTGGTCAGCGGCACTTACGCCAGCGAAATACTGACGCCGCGGTTCGGTTGCGGACTGCAAGGGGTGCTGCTCGAAAGGCGCAGCGACCTGGTCGCCATCCCCAATGGCATCGACACCGATCTATGGAATCCTGCCCAGGACCGGCTGCTTGCGCGCCCCGGTTTCGATGCGGCCGATTTGGGCAACAAGGCGCTGTTCAAGCGCGATTTGCAGCGCGCCTTCGGCTTGAACCCGGACGCCGGCGCGACGGTCATGGCCATGGGCAGCAGGCTGACGCACCAGAAGATGGCAGACGTGGCTGCCGATGCCATTGCGGCGGCGCTCGATGCGCATCCCACGCTGCAGGCGGCGGTGATCGGCCGCGGCGACAAGGCGCTGGAAGAACGCCTCGCGCAAATGGCCCGCCTTTATCCGGGCCGCTGCAGCGTGCGCATCGGGTTCGACGAAGCAAGCTCGCACCTGCTGCACGCAGGGGCCGACTTGCTCCTGCACGGCAGCCGCTTCGAACCGTTCGGCTTGACGCCGCTGTATGCCATGCGCTACGGCACGGTGCCGATCGGGTCGCGTGTCGGCGGCATGGTCGACACCATCCTGGATCCCGGCCCGGCCGCCGATACGCGCGCGATGCGACAGGCACGCGGCATCCTGTTCGACGGTGATACGGCCGCCGATATGACCGCCGCCATCGACCGCGCCATGGCGCTGCGCCGCGACAGCTTGTTGTGGCGTGCCATGCAACGCAATGGCATGACGGCGCGGTTCGGCTGGGAGCCGATCGTGCCGCAGTACGTGCGGCTGTTCGCTGACTTGCTGCCCGCCCGCGCGCGCGTAGCCGGTCGGCCGGCGGCCGCGCCGTCGCCCAAGCGACGTCCGGCAGCTGCGCTACAGGGCGCGCGCGCCGCGCTGCGCGAGGCCGAACCGACGATAGACCGAGGGTACGCCGTCTGACGTCCGGGCCGGGCCATTCATCACGGAGAGGAGCAGCGTGATTGCGTCGAATCGGGCCGCCGGGCGTTGCCATCCCGCATCGATTTACTTCGCCGAGGCGCTGCATGTCGGGCCGCTGCCGGCCGCAGGCGTAGCGTCCGATTCACCCTGGGACGCGGCGTGCCGCCGGGCCCGGGCCGTGGGCGCGCACACGTTGATGATTCCCCTTCCCTGCCCGGCCGATCCGCAGGCCCCTTTCGCACCGCGGGATTTGGATCACAGCGCACCGGGCGACGCCGGTGCGCCCGCGCTTGCACAGGGCGTGGCCGGCCTGGCCGCTTTGTGCGAGCGCCATGGGCTGGACCTCGTGCTCGCGTTGTCGCTGCGGCGTGTCCATCGCGCTTGCCCACTTGCCGCATCGCATCCCGAATGGTTCGTGGGGCCGGACGAGGCGCGCGCCCATGGGCTGGATCCACGCCTGGATGCCATGCATCGCATCACCGTGCATGTGCGCACGGACCCGTCCGGGCGCGCCCCTTCGGCATTCATTGCCGACTGGGCTGACCGGCTGCTGGGATGGGCCTTGGCCGGCGCGGCCGGGTTCTGCGTGGCTGACCTGGATGCCCTGGCCGCGCCAGACTGGCGAGACTTGATCGGACAGGTGCGCGCCGGCGCGCCAGGAGCGCGCTTTTTTGGCTGGACGCCGGGCCTGTCGCCGGCGCACGTGTCCGACCTGGCCGGCGTTGGCCTGGATGCGGTGTTCGCGTCGCTGCCTTGGTGGGACTACCGGTCGCCATGGCTGGCCGAGGAACATATGCGCCTGTCGGCCGTGGCTGCGGTGATCGCGCCGCTTGCCGACGCGTTTTCAGGCGGCGGTGATGTACCGCCCGGTCGACAGCGGCTGCGCGCGGCGGCGGCCGCCGAGGTGGCCGGCGACGCTGTCATGATTCCGATGGGGTGGGAGGCGTCACAGCCTGACGCCCACGAGGAGCAGGGAACGCTCCATGCGCTGCGCGATGCCGTGCATGCGCTGCAGTCCGCGCCGCTGCGCGGCCGCCTGCATTGCCTGCCGCTGCCCGGCGCGGCGGGTGCGGCCTTGCTGCGCGGCGATGGGTGGCCCTATTCGCCGCCGCCTGACGAGCCGACCGCATCCCCGGCCCGGGCGGTGATCGTCAACGCGGATGCGTCTGCCGCGCTTGTGCCGGACTGGGACGCGCTGCGCACCCACCTGCCCGACGGTTACGCCATCCTGCGCGGCGACGGGCCGCAGGGCGAATTGCCTGGAAGCGTTCCGCCGGCCGGTTCTGCGCGACTGGCCGCAGCCAGGGCGCCGGCCGTGCTTGCGCCGCCTGGCGGACGGGAAAGCGCGCGCCGCGCCCTGGTGCGCGCGCTTGCCGCGCCGCGCGTGGTCATCGCCGCCGTGTCGCCAGCGGTGGACGACGGCCTCTTTGCGCTGAAGGCGGTGGTCGGCCGGCCGGTGCAGATCGAGGCGGACATTTTCATGGACGGGCACGACCGGCTGGCCGCGGCGCTGCTGTGGCGGGCCGCTGACGAGGCGACCTGGCGCGAGGTGCCCATGCGTCCGCTGGGCAACGATCGATGGCAAGGCCGCTTCGTACCCGAGCGCATCGGCCAGCACTATTGCGCCATACGCGCCTGGCGCGACGCCTGGCGCAGCTATGCCGACGACCTGGCCAAAAAGCACGCCGCGGGCGTGGACCTGACGCTGGACATCGAAGAAGGCCGGCAAAGGATAGATGCCGCCCTGGCCGGGCTGGACCGCAGTCGCGCGGCGGCGGCGCGGCGTCTGGCCGCCGTGCAAAGCATCCTGGGGCCGGCGCGCCAGGTGCGTCCGCGCCGGGGCCGCCCGGACCCGCTGACCGAGCCATTGCCCAGGCCGACGCCCGAGCAGATCGCCGCGCTGCTTGCCGAAAGCACCGCCGCCGCCATGGATGCGGCCGGCAACCGGACATTCGAGACGACGACCGCAGATGCGGCCTACCCGGTTTGGGTGGATCGTCCCGCGGCGGCATTTGCCAGCTGGTATGAGCTTTTCCCGCGCTCGCAAAGCGGCGATCCCGGCCGCCACGGCACCTTCGACGATGTCATCGCACGCCTGCCCGCGATCCGCGACATGGGCTTCGATGTATTGTATTTCCCGCCCCTTCATCCCATCGGCCGCACGCACCGCAAGGGACGCAATAACAGCCTGCGCGCCGGGCCGGGCGAGCCGGGCAGCCCATACGCCATCGGCGCGGCCGAAGGCGGCCATGACGCCCTGCACCCGGGATTGGGCACGCTGGACGATTTCCACCGGTTGGTGGCCGCTGCGCGCCTGCACGGGTTGGAAATCGCGCTGGACTTTGCCATCCAGTGTTCGCCCGACCATCCGTGGCTGTCGGCGCATCCGGAGTGGTTCGACTGGCGCCCGGACGGGTCGATCCGCTACGCCGAGAACCCCCCAAAGAAGTACGAGGACATCGTCAACGTGGACTTCTACGGCGTGCGTGGCACGGCTGCGCGCCAGGCTGCCTTGTGGCGTGCGCTGCGCGACGTGGTGCTGTTTTGGATCGACCAGGGCGTGCGCACCTTTCGCGTGGACAACCCGCACACCAAGCCACTGCCCTTCTGGCAGTGGCTGATCGCGGATGTGCGCGCGCGCCATCCGGAAGCGATCTTCCTGTCCGAGGCATTTACCCGGCCCAAGATGATGTACCGGCTCGCCAAGCTGGGTTTTACGCAGTCCTACACCTATTTCACCTGGCGCGAAACCAAGGCCGAGTTCATCGCGTACATGACCGAGCTGACCGGCGATCCGGTGGCCCGTTTTTTCCGCCCAAACTTTTTCGTCAACACGCCGGACATCAACCCGCGCCATTTGCAATCGGGCGGCCGCCCGGCGTTCTTGATACGGGCGGCGCTGGCCGCTACGCTATCCGGGCTGTGGGGCGTCTACAACGGCTTTGAGCTGTGCGAGGCGGCGGCGGTACCCGGCAAGGAGGAATACCTGGACGCCGAGAAGTATGAGATCCGTGCCTGGGATTGGAACCGTCCCGGCAACATCGTGGCGGAAATCGCGCAGCTCAACCGCATCCGGCGCACCAACCCCGCGCTGCACAGTCACCTCGGACTGCGCTTTCACCACGCCGACGACGATAGCGTGCTGTTCTTTTCCAAGGCAGCGGCCGACGGGTCCAACGTCGTGCTGGCGGCGATCAACCTGGACCCGCATGCCGACCACGGCACCCATATCGAATTGCCCATGTGGCTGGCTGGGCAGCCCGACGACGGGGTGATGCAGGCGCACGACCTGCTGCATGACCACCGGCAGGCCTGGCACGGCAAGCACCAGTACCTGGACTTGCCCGCCGAACGGCCTTACCGCCTGTGGCGCATCCCGGCCTAGGGCGGCGCCGCATGGCTGACGGAAACGTCCGCGAACAGGAGACACGGATGGCCGGCTCCAATACCGACAATCTGCGCAACCCGGACGACCCGTTCTGGTACAAGGATGCGGTCATCTACCAGCTGCACGTCAAGTCTTTCTTCGATGCCAACGACGACGGCGTGGGCGATTTCGCCGGCCTGATCCAGAAGCTGGACTACATCGCATCGCTGGGCGTGGACACGGTCTGGCTGCTGCCCTTCTATCCATCGCCGCGCCGGGACGACGGCTACGACATCGCCAACTACCGCGGCGTGCATCCAGACTACGGGACGCTGGCCGACGTGCGGCGCTTCATTCGGGCCGCGCATGCGCGCGGGCTGCGCGTGATCACCGAGCTGGTGGTCAATCACACGTCCGACCAGCATCCCTGGTTCCAGCGGGCGCGCCGCGCCCGGCCTGGCTCGGCCGCGCGCAACTTCTACGTGTGGTCCGACGACGACCAGCGCTACGCGGGCACCCGCATCATTTTCCTGGATACGGAAAAGTCCAACTGGACCTGGGATCCGGTGGCCGGCGCCTACTTCTGGCACCGCTTCTATTCCCACCAGCCGGACTTGAACTACGACAATCCGCGCGTGCTCAAGGAAGTGCTTGCGGTCATGCATTTCTGGCTCGACCTCGGCGTCGACGGATTGCGGCTGGATGCAGTGCCCTACTTGGTCGAGCGCGACGGCACCCACAACGAAAACCTGCCCGAAACCCACGACATCCTGCGCAGGATCCGTGCCGACCTGGACGCCTCTTACGACCATCGCATGCTGTTGGCCGAAGCCAACCAATGGCCGGAAGACGCGCAGGAATACTTCGGCCGCGGTGACGAATGCCACATGTGCTTCCACTTTCCGCTGATGCCGCGCATGTACATGGCCATCGCCAGCGAGGACCGCTATCCCATCACCGACATCATGAGGCAGACACCGGACATCCCGGACAACTGCCAATGGGCCGTGTTCCTGCGCAACCATGACGAACTGACATTGGAAATGGTCACCAGCAGCGAGCGCGACTACCTGTGGAACGTCTACGCCGCCGACCGGCGCGCGCGCATCAATCTCGGCATACGCCGGCGGCTCGCGCCGTTGCTCGAGCGCGACCGCCGCCGCATCGAATTGATGAACAGCCTGCTGCTGTCCATGCCGGGCACCCCCGTCATCTACTACGGCGACGAGCTGGGCATGGGCGACAACATCCACCTGGGCGACCGTGATGGGGTGCGCACGCCCATGCAATGGTCGCCCGATCGCAACGGGGGCTTTTCACGCGCCGACCCCGAGCGGCTGCCGCTGCCGCCCCTGCTCGGCCCCCTGTACGGCTATGAAACCATCAATGTCGAAGCCCAGCAGCGCGACCCGCACTCGCTGCTCAATTGGACGCGCCGCATGCTGGACAAGCGCCGCCAGACACGCGCCTTCGGGCGCGGCTCGCTGCGCTTCCTGTATCCGGGCAACCGCAAGATATTGGCCTATCTGCGCGAATACGAAGGCAGCGCCATCCTCTGCGTGGCCAATCTTTCGCGTAGCCACCAGCCGGTGGAGCTGGACTTGAGCGAGATGGCCGGACGCGTGCCCGTGGAGATGCTGGGCGATTCGTCCTTTCCGACCATCGGCCAGCTGCCCTACCTACTGACCCTGCCGCCCTATGGCTTTTACTGGTTCGAGTTGAGCGCGACCGCCGCGCCGCCAGCCTGGCACGCGGCGCTTCCGGAGCAAATGACCGGCTATGCCACGCTGGTCCTGCGCGGACGGGCGGGTTACCAGCTCACCGAAGGATCGCTGCGCGCCTTGCGCAAGGAAGTCCTGCCGCATTACCTGGCGCGCCAGCGCTGGTTCGCCCGCAGGCAGGCCCAGCGCATCTCGGCCGATCCGGTTTATGCCGTGCCGCTTCCGGGCGCGGCCCAGGAATGCTTCCTGGCCGAGATCCAGGCCGACCCCGGCTCGGGCGAACCAACCAACCATTTCCTGCCGCTTGCCCTGATATGGAGCGAAACGCTGCCGCCGGCGATGCAGCCCTACGCCATGGCACGCGTGCGCCGCGGCCCCGAGGTGGGCATGGCGGTCGACGCCTTCGGCGTGGAGGCTTGCGCGCGCGCCATGCTCGATCACATGCGCCGGGGCACCACGCTGAACATGAGTGGTGCGTTGGCGGGCGCCAGCCTGCGCTTTTTGCCGGAACCGGCGCTTGCCGGCCTGGACCTGCCTGGCGACGCACCCATCGAATGGCCGATGGGCGAACAGTCCAACAGCTCGCTCATCATCGGCTCGGCCGTCGTCCTGAAGTTCGTGCGCCGCGTCGCCGACGGCATTCACCCCGAGGCGGAGATGTCGCGCAAGCTCTCGCGCGCCGGCTACGCCAATACTGCGCCCCTGCTGGGCGAGCTGGTGCGGATGGACGCCGACGGCACGCCGCACACGCTTGCGCTGCTGCACGGCTATGTCGCCAACCAGGGCGACGCATGGGGGTGGAGCCTGCAGTACCTGAAAAGCTGGTTGGACGAGGCGGCATTGCCCAGCGAGCCCGCGCCGGACGAAAAGGATGCCCTGCTCGGCTACGAAGCGCTTGCCGCGGCGATCGGGCGGCGATTGGCGCAGTTCCACGACACCGTCACGCAAGCGACCGACGATCCGGACTTCGCGCCAGAAGTCGCGCGCGCGGCCCAGGCCAAGCGCTGGGGCGCAGACGTGATGCGCATGCTGGACCAGGCCGTGCAGGCGCTGGCACGCCAGGATGACGCCGCGCTGGCTGGCCGCGGCCGCTGGCTGGCCGGGCATCGCGACGTCCTGGCCCAGGCCGTGGCCGAACGCGCCGCGCGCCTGCGCGGCACCCAACTGCTGCGCATACACGGCGATTTCCATCTTGGACAGGTACTCGTGTCCCAGGGCGACGCCTACCTGATCGACTTCGAAGGCGAACCGGCCCGCCCGCTTGCCGAGCGCCGCGCCCACGCCTGCCCCACGCGCGATGTGGCTGGACTGCTGCGGTCGTTCGACTATGCCGCGGCTGCTGCCGCAGGCGCAGGTGCGCCCGTGCGCGAGACACCAGCCGAACCCGCCATGCCCGCCGAACAGGCGCAGCAACAGCGGCGCGAACGGCTGCTCGCGCAATTCCGCCGCAGCGCCGGCCGGGCGTTCCTGGACGCCTACCACGAACAGGCCCTGCGCGACGGCGCACGCTGGTTGGACGAAGAAGCGTTCGCGCCGCTGCTGGAATTGGCCATGCTGGAGAAGGCCGCCTACGAAGTTTGCTACGAAGCTGCGCACCGCCCGACATGGATGGCCGTGCCTGCCGGGGCATTGTGCGCGCTGGCTTCACAGGTGCTGGGCCTGGATCGAACGGACGAGCAGCCATGACGAACACCGTGTCCCGCCAGCCACCACCGATCCAGTCGGCGTTGCCCGCGGCGCTGACCGGCGCGGCCACGGCCGATCCCTTCGCCGTGCTGGGCCCGCACCGGGATCCCGTGCACGGCAAGGCGGTGCTGCGCGCCTGGCTGCCGGGCGCGCAGGCCGTGCAGGCGCGGCTGGCCGACGGCAGCGCCGTCGACTACGTCGAGGCGGCAGACGGATTCTTCGTCGCCGAACTCGCCGGCGGCGAACTGCCCGGCGGGCCGGACGCCTATCGCCTTCGCATCACTTGGCCGCAAGGCGTGCAGGAAACGGCAGACCCCTATGCCTTCGGTCCGCTGCTTGGCGAACTCGACCTGCACCTGCTGCGCGAGGGCCGGCACTTCGACCTGGGCGATTGCCTGGGCGCGCATGCCTGCACGGCACAGGGCATAGCCGGCGTGCGCTTTGCAGTGTGGGCGCCCAATGCGCGCCGCGTATCCGTGGTGGGCGGCTTCAATGGGTGGGACGGACGCCGGCACATCATGCGCTTGCGTCATGACGCCGGCGTATGGGAACTGTTCGTGCCGCACTTGGAACCGGGTGAGCGCTACAAGTACGAAATCGCCGGCCCGGACGGCAGGCTGCTTGCGCTGAAAGCCGATCCGGTGGCCTGGCGCAGCGAAGCGGCGCCGGCGACGGCCTCGATCGTGGCGAGCCCCGACCCCTTTGCCTGGACCGACCAGGCATGGATGCGCGAGCGCGCAGCCCGGCAAACGCCGCGTTCACCGATGTGCATTTACGAAGTCCATGCCGGATCGTGGCTAGGGCCGGACCGTGGCAACGGCATTTGGCGCCAGCTGCGCGAGCGGCTCGTGCCCTACGCTGCCGGCCTGGGCTTTACGCACGTCGAATTGCTACCCGTCATGGAGCACCCCTTCGGCGGATCGTGGGGATATCAGCCGCTGGGCATGTACGCGCCGGCCGCGCGCTACGGCACGCCAGAGGAATTTGCCGCCTTCGTCGATGCGTGCCATGGCGCCGGGCTGGGCGTGATCCTCGATTGGGTGCCGGCGCATTTCCCCGACGACGTGCACGGCCTGGCGCGGTTCGACGGTACTGCCCTATACGAGTACGAGGATCCGCGAGAGGGCTACCACCCCGATTGGAACACGCTGATCTACAACCTGGGGCGCACCGAAGTGCGCAATTTCATGGTCGCGAGCGCGCTGCACTGGCTGCGCCGCTACCACGTCGACGGGCTGCGCGTGGACGCCGTTGCTTCCATGCTCTATCGCGACTACAGCCGCGGTCCCGGCCAATGGCTGCCCAATCGCCACGGCGGCCGCGAGAACCTCGAATCGATCGAGTTCCTGCGTGAATTCAACGCCATCGTGGCGCAGGAATGCCCGGGCACGGTGACCATCGCGGAGGAATCCACCGCATGGCCCGGCGTGACTGCGCCGGTGGCGACTGGCGGCCTGGGATTCACGTACAAGTGGAACATGGGCTGGATGCATGACACGCTGCGCTATATGCAGAAGGACCCCGTGCACCGCGGCTACCATCACCACGACTTGACCTTCGGCATGGTCTACGCCTATTCGGAACGCTTCGTGCTGCCGCTCTCTCACGACGAGGTGGTGCACGGCAAGCGGTCGCTGGCCGGCCGCATGCCGGGCGATCCCTGGCAGCGCCTGGCCAACCTGCGTGCGTACTTTGGCTTCATGTGGGCGCATCCAGGCAAGAAGTTGCTATTCATGGGCGGCGAGATCGGCCAGCTGGTCGAATGGAACCACGACGGCGAACTCGATTGGGGCGCGTTGGACCACCCCTTGCACGCCGGGCTGCAGCGGCTGGTGCGCGACCTGAACCGCGCCTACCGCGACATCCCCGCCTTGCACGAAACCGACTGCGAGCCGTCTGGCTTTGCCTGGGTGATCGGCGATGACCGCCGCAACAGCGTGTTCGCCTTCCTGCGCACCCACGGCGCGCAGGCCTTGCTCGTCGTCAGCAACATGACCCCCGTGCCGCGCCACGACTACCGCGTCGGCGTGCCGCGCGGCGGCGTGTGGCGTGAGCGCATCAACACCGATGCGGCCGAATACGGCGGCTCAGGGATGGGCAACGCCGGACGCGTACATGCGCTGCCGGTGCCTGCCCATGGCCAGCCGCAGTCCTTGTCGCTGACCCTGCCGCCACTGTCTACGCTGCTACTCGAAGCAGAAGGATGATCGCCATGGCCCCTACCCTGTCCGACGGGCTGCAGCCCGGCCTGCCCTACCCGCTTGGCGCCACCAGCGACGGACTGGGCGTGAACTTCGCCGTATTTTCAGCCAACGCCACGGGCATCGACCTGTGCATCTTCGATGCACGCGGACGCAAGGAACTGCGCCGCCTGCCGCTGCCCGAATGCACCGATGAAATCTGGCACGGCTACCTGCCCGATGCGGGCCCTGGATTGGTCTACGGCTTTCGCGCCCATGGTCCGTACGACCCGCGCCGCGGCCACCGCTTCAATCCGAACAAACTGCTGCTCGATCCTTACGCGCGCCAGCTGCGTGGCGCACTGCGCTGGTCCGACGCGCTGTTCGGCTACCGGGTCCAGCACGCGCGCGCCGACCTCAGCATGGATCGGCGCGATAGCGCGCCAGCCATGCCCAAGTGCGTCGTCGTGGACGACACCTTCAACTGGGGCTCGGTGCAGCGCCCGGAGACGACTTGGCGCGACACGGTCATCTACGAGGCCCACGTGCGCGGCGTGTCCATGGGCCGCGAAGACCTGCGCCCGACGCAGCGCGGCACCTTCGCCGCGCTGGGCGACCCGCGCCTGATCGACCACCTGCACCGCATCGGTGTGACCGCGGTGGAACTGATGCCGGTGCACGCCTTCCTGCAAGACCACTTCCTCGTCGAACGGGGCCTGCGCAACTACTGGGGCTACAGCACGCTGTCGTTCTTCGCCCCCGAGCCGTCCTACCTCGCGGCCGAAGGTGACAATCCGCTGCGCGCGGCCATCCGTCGCCTGCACGCGGCGGGCATACAGGTGATCCTGGACGTGGTCTACAACCACACCTGCGAGGGCAACGAGCTCGGACCCACCTTGTCCTGGCGCGGACTGGACAACGCCAGCTATTACCGGCTGGTGCCGGGCCAAGAGCGCCACTTCATCAACGACACCGGTTGCGGCAACACGCTGAACCTGTCGCATCCCCGCGTGCTGCAAATGGTCATGGACTCGCTGCGCCACTGGGCGCAGTCCTATCACGTGGATGGCTTTCGCTTCGACCTGGGCACCACGATTGGCCGCGAAGGCACAGGCTTTGATCCGGGGTCGGGGTTTTTCGACGCCATTTTGCAGGACCCGGTGCTGTCGCGCCTGAAACTGATTTCCGAGCCCTGGGACATCGGGCCGGACGGCTATCAACTGGGCAACCACCCGCCTGGTTTTGCGGAATGGAACGACCGTTTCCGCGACGGCGTGCGCCGCTATTGGCGCGGCGACCCGGGCCTGCGCGGCGAGCTTGCTGCCCGTTTGGCCGGCTCGCCCGAATTGTTCGACCGCCGGCACAGGCGGCCGTGGGCAAGCGTCAACTTCGTCGCTTCCCATGACGGGTTCACCCTTGACGATGTCGTCAGCTACAACGACAAGCACAACGAGGCCAATGGCGAGGACAGCCAGGACGGCCATGGCGAGAACTTCAGCAACAACTGGGGCGCCGAAGGACCGACCGACGACGCGGATATCGCCGATGTCCGCGCCTGCGTCAAGCGCGCCATGCTGGCCACGGTGTTTTTCTCCTACGGCACACCCATGCTGCTGGCCGGTGATGAATTCGGCAACAGCCAACAGGGCAACAACAACGCCTATTGCCAGGACAACGAGCTGTCCTGGCTGGACTGGAGCCAGGCCACCTCCCCGGAGGGTCGCGCGCTTGCCGGCTTCGTCGCCAGGCTGGCGGCACTGCGGCGCGACCACTCGTCGCTGTGCGGCGTACGCTTCCAGGATCCGGCCCGTGAGGTGGCGCCGGGATTGGTTGCTTTGGCTTGGTTCGACGTCGACGGCTCGCCCATGGCCGCAGACGCCTGGGCCGACGAGGCCAGCAGTGCGCTGGCGCTGCGGCGTGCCATCGAAGATGCGGACGGCGTGGACGCGACGTTGATGCTGGCCAATGGCGGCGGGGACCCGGTGCGCTTTCGCCTGCCGCAGCCGGCGCTGGATTGGGAGCGCCTGTTGGATACTTCCTCGCCGGACGAACCGCCCGGCCAGCCGGTGGAGGCGGACGAAGTCGAAGTGGCCGCGCACGCCGTGGTGCTCCTGGGCGCCAGGGCCGATCCGCATCCACCCGGAGACACGCCATGAGCCCGGGTCAGCAGGTGCGGGACGTCGGTGCCTGGCAGCCCTACTTCGGCGCCACTTACCTGGGCGGCGGACGCGCCCGCTTTCGCGTCTGGGCGCCAGCCATGCAATCAGTGTCGGTCGACATCGAGGGACGCGGCTCGGTGGCCATGGCGCGCGGCCAAGGCGGTGTGTTCGAGGCCGAAGCGGCGTGCATGCCCGGCGACTGCTACCGCTATCGCATCGACGCGGACCTACAGGTGCCGGACCCCGCTTCGCGCTTGCAGGCCGGCGATGTCCACGATGCCAGTGTCGTGGTGCCGTCCGGTGGCGACTATGTCTGGCGCCATCCGGCATGGCGGGGGCTGCCGTGGACCGATACGGTGCTCTACGAAATCCATGCCGGCCTGGCCGGCGGTTATGCCGGCATCGAGCAACGGTTGCCCGATCTCGCCGAACTGGGCGTCACGGCGCTGGAGCTGATGCCCATTGCCGATTTCCCCGGCCCGCGTAATTGGGGCTACGACGGCGTCTTGCCTTACGCGCCGGACCTCGCCTATGGACGGCGCGAAGAATTGAAGCGCCTGGTCGACACCGCCCACGGCTTGGGGCTGATGGTGTTTCTGGACGTGGTCTATAACCACTTCGGGCCTGACGGCAACTACCTTCATCGCTACGCGCCCCAATTTTTTCGCGAGGACATGCCCACGCCCTGGGGGCCGGCCATCGATTACCGCCGTCCGCAGGTGCGCCGCTTCTTCGCCGAGAACGCCCTGTACTGGCTCGAAGAGTTTCGCTTCGACGGGCTAAGGCTCGATGCCGTGCACGCCATCAGCGATCCCAACTGGTTGGACGAAATGGCCGCCATGGTGCGTGAGCGATTTGCCGGCAGGCGCCATGTCCACCTGGTGCTGGAAAACGACCGCAATGCCGCGTCTCACCTGACGAAAGGCTACGACGCGCAATGGAACGACGACATCCATCACGTCCTGCACCACCTGCTGACCGGTGAATCCGACGGCTACTACCGTGACTACGCCCGCGCGCCGGCGGCGGCGCTGGCGCGCGCCCTGTCACAAGGCTTCGTCTACCAAGGGGAAATTTCTCCCACGAGCGGCCGCCGCCGCGGCGAACCGAGTGGTCATTTGCCACCGAGCGCCTTCGTCGCCTTCCTGCAAAACCACGACCAGGTCGGCAACCGCGCCTTGGGCGAACGGTTGGCGGCGCTGGTCAGCCACCCGGACGCGCTGCGCGCGGCCGTCGCGCTGCAGCTGCTCGCGCCGCAAGTCCCCTTGATTTTCATGGGCGAGGAATGCGGCAGCACCACACCATTCTTCTACTTCACCAGCCATGCCGACCCGCAGCTGGCGCGCGCCGTCCGAGAAGGCCGGCGCAACGAATTCTCCGGGTTCGCCGGCCACGCCGATGCGGCGCTGCGCGAGCGCATTCCCGATCCGAACGATGCGTGCACCTACCTCGCCTCGCGGCCAACGGCCGACAGCGAGCAGGCGCAAGCCTGGCGCAACGCATACCGGTGCCTGCTCGGCTTGCGGCGCCGGCTGCTCGCGCCGCGGCTGCCCGGCAGCCACGCCGATACGTCCCGTCCGCTGGGCAGCCACGCGGTGCAGGCGGCTTGGATCCTGGGCGACGGCGCGCGCTGGACGATCTACGCCAACCTCGGGCAGGCGGAGGTGACCGTCAGCGCCCCGGCGCTTGCCGCCGACGGGTGCGCGGTGGTCTTCGAAAGCCGCCCGGGCTGCACAAAGGCGCTACGTCACGGCAGCTTGCCGCCGTGCTGCACGATCGCCCTGATGGAGGCAGCGCCATGAACGCAGACGACGCGCTGGCCGAACTGGCCGCGGCAGCTGGCGTGCAACTCGAATGGACCGATGCGCATGGCCGGCCAAGGCGCGTCAGCCCCGATACGCTGCGCCGCGTGCTGGATGCGCTACAGCTGCCTGCGCGCACGCCTGTGCAGGCCGCCGACAGCCTGGCCCGGCTGCGGGCCGACGGCGGCGCCCGGGCGGCGGCGCTGCTGACAGGGGACGGCGGCAAGCCTTTGCGCCTGCCCTGCCCGCCGGGCGCCTACCGGTTGCTTGACGAGGCGGGCGCGGTCTGCGCCAGCGGCCACCTGGGGCCGGATGCCGACGGCGGCTCGCTGCTGCCTGCGATCGGCCGGCCCGGCTACTACCGTGTCGAATCGGGCGCGTCGGGCCATGCGCTGGCCATCGCCCCGGCCGCGCCGCACGGACTGGCCCGGACGCGGCGCTGGGGCGTCGCTGCGCAGCTATACAGCCTGCGGCGCACGCGCCCATCCATGATGGGCGGTTGCGGGGACTTCTCCGCGTTGGGCGAGCTCGCCCAGGCCGCCGCCGCCCAAGGCGCCGACGCCGTGGCCATCAGCCCCGTACATGCCCTGTTCAGCGCCGATCCGGCACGCTACAGCCCTTACTCGCCCTCGAGCCGGTTGTTCCTGAATGCGTGGTACATCGATCCCGACCAGGTTGCCGGCCCCCACGCGACGGCCGCGGCGCTGGACGAATTGGGCCTGGCCGGCCAGGCATGCAAGCTGGAGGCGGCCGCGCGCATCGATTGGCCGCGCGTGGCAATGTTGCGCATGGCCGTGCTGCGCAAGCTCTTCGACGGCTTCGTGCGCTGGGGCGGGCCACGCATGCAGCAGGCCTTCGAGCGATACCGGCGCAATGCCGGCCAGGCACTCGAAAGCCACGCCTGCTTCGAAGCGCTGCACGCGCACCTGCGCGATCCGTCCGAACCCGACCGGGGTTGGCTGGACTGGCCCCAAGCCCTGCGCCGGCCGGGCAGTCCCGGAGTCAGGACGTTTGCCGCACGCCATGCCGACGAAGTGTCCTTTCACGCCTTCCTGCAATGGCAGGCTGCAGAGGGCCTGGCCCATGCGGGACGTTGCGCCAGGCAGGCCGGCATGGCAATCGGCCTGATCACCGACCTGGCCGTGGGCGCCGACCCGGGCGGCAGCCACGCCTGGAGCCGGCAGGACGAAATCGTGACAGGCCTGTGCGCGGGTGCGCCGCCCGACATCTACAACCCCTTGGGCCAAAACTGGAACCTGACCGCGTTTTCGCCGGTCGCGCTACGCCGCCACGGCTACCGCGCCTTCATCGAAATGTTGCGCGCGGCGCTGGCCGGCGCGGGCGGCATACGAGTGGACCACGCGCTGGGCTTGGCTCGCATGTGGCTGGTGCCCGACGGCTGCGCGCCCGGCGAAGGGGCGTATTTGACCTATCCCTTCGACGACCTGCTGCGGCTGATTGCGCTCGAGGCCTGGCGGCACGGCGCGATCGCCATCGGCGAGAACCTGGGCACGGTCGCGGCCGGTTTCGACGAGCGCATCGGCCAAGCCGGCATGTTGGGCATGAGTGTGCTGTGGTTCGAGCGCGAAGCTGATCCGGCGCCGGATGCGCCCCAGCAGCGGGTGCCAGGTTTCCGGGCACCGTCTGCGTGGCGGGTCGCCAACGTGGCCATGACGACCACCCACGACCTGCCTACCTGCGCTGGCTGGTGGCAAGCCAGCGATCTGCGCAGGCGCGACCAGCTGGGGCTGCTGGGCGGCCTGGCGCTTGGCCAGGCCGAATCGGACCGGGCAGCCGAGCGCGCCGCCTTATGGCAGGCCATGCGGCTGGCCGGCTGCGCCGACGGTCAGCCCCCTGGCGCCCAAGACCCGCCGGTCGCACAGATGATGGGCTTCGTCGCGGCAAGCGCCTGTCCCTTGGCGCTGCTGCCCTTGGAGGATGTGTTGGCCATGCAGGAACAACCCAACCTGCCCGGCACGTGCCACGAGCATCCGAACTGGGTGCAACGCCTGCCCGTCCCGGCCGGCATGCTGTTCGACGAGGCGCTCGTGCAGGCGAGGATTGCGGCGGTGCGGCGCGCACGTGCGCAAGGCGGCACGCCATGAACGTGCCCCGCGCCACCGCCCGGCTGCAACTGCACGCGCAATTCGACCTGCGCGCCGCCCTGGCGCAAGTGCCCTATTACGCCCGCCTGGGCGTGAGCCATTTGTATGTTTCGCCGCTGACCCGGGCGCGCAGCGGGTCCCGCCACGGCTACGACGTCGTCGACCACGGCATGGTCAGCCCTGAGCTGGGCGGCGAACCTGCGCTGCGCGAGCTGTCCGAGGCGCTGCACCGCCACGGCATGGGGCTGATCGCAGACATCGTCCCCAACCATATGGCGGCCAGCCACGAGAATTCCTGGTGGCACGATGTGCTGCGCAACGGACGGGGCAGTGCCCATGCCGGCTTTTTCGACATAGACTGGCAGGCGCCCGGGGCCCTGCATGGCAAGGTCCTGGCGCCTTTCCTGGCCAAACCGTATGGCCAGGCGCTGGTCGACGGCGACATCGTGTTGAGCCGCGACGGCGGCCCGGGCGGTTTCCGGATCGACGTCCATGGCCAGCCGTATCCGCTGGCGCCGGGCTCGCTCGCTTCCGGCGGCGATGCCGCAGCTATCCTGGCCGCGCACGATCCATCCCGCCCGGACGGCCGCGCGCGGCTGCATGCGCTGCTCGAGCGGCAGCATTACCGGCTGGCGTGGTGGCGCTGCGCGCCGGAGGAAATCAACTGGCGCCGCTTTTTCGAAATCAGCGAACTGGTTGGCGTGCGCGTGGAGGTTGCGGCGGTTTTCGACGCCGTTCATGCCTGCATGCTGCGCCTGTACGAAGATGGCGTCATCGACGGTTTCCGCGTCGACCACATCGACGGCCTGGCCGACCCGGCAGCGTATTGCCGCCGCCTGCGGCAGGCGTTGGATGTGCGCACCCCGCGCCGGCCGGCGCAGCGGCCCGGCGGGCCGGCCTACCTCGTCGTGGAAAAAATCCTTTGCGGCGACGAGCGCCTGGACTCGCGCTGGCCAGTGCACGGCACGACGGGTTATGACTTCATGGACCAGTCCTGCGCGGTCCTGCACGCGGCCGACGGGCAGGCCACGCTGACCCGCCTCTGGGAACATGTGGCCGGCGACGGCCTGGATTATGCCGGCCACGTGGCGCAGGCGCGCGCGCTCATGCTACGCCGGCATTTCCCCGCTGAGCGAGCTGCCGCCGTGCGCGCGCTGCGTCGGCTGGCTGCCGGCGACCCGGCCACGCGCGACTGGAGCGCCGCCGCCATCGGCCGCGTCCTGGACGAGGTGCTCCTAGCCTTTGCCCGCTATCGCACGTACGCCGACCGCGACGGCTGCGCCGCCGACGACGCGGCGATCGCGCAGGCCGCCCTGCAGGCGGCCCGCCGTCGCCTGCAGGCCGAAGGCGACGGCGACGACGCGCATTGGCTGCCCGTGCTGCAGCAATGGTGGACGGGTTCGCCGCTGTCGGACGAAAAGCGCGAAGCGCTGCGCCTGGCCGCGCTGGCGCGCATCCAGCAACTGACGCCGCCGCTGACGGCCAAATCGATGGAGGACACCGCCTTTTATCGCTACGGCAGGTTGCTGTCGCGTTGCGAAGTGGGTTCGGACCCGGATGCGCTGTGCCTACCCACGGCGCAGTTTTTCAAGGCCGCCGCCGCGCGCGGCGCGCACGCCATGCTTGCCACGGCTACCCACGACCACAAGCGCGGCGAGGATGTGCGCGCGCGCCTGGCCGTGCTGACCGAGATCGCGCCTTACTGGGACAGCACCGTGCGGCTGTGGCTGGATGAGCATGCGCGCGTTTCGGCCGATCCGCCCCACCCGGCCGACCGCTACATGCTGTACCAGACCCTGGTGGGCGCCTGGCCGCTGGGTCTGCTGGCCGACGACGCGGCTGGCCTGGATGCCTACGCCGAGCGTATCGCCGCGTGGCAAGTCAAGGCGCTGCGCGAAGCCAAGCGCCGCAGCAGCTGGATGTCCCCCGATGAAGACTACGAGCGCCGCTGCACGCAACACGCGCGGGCATTGCTTGCGCCCGGATCGGCTGCCGCGCGCGCCATCGCCGACATGGCCGGCTACATCGCGCCGGCCGGTGCCGTCAACGGTTTGGCGATGGCCGCCTTGCGCTGCACCCTGCCCGGCGTGCCGGACCTGTACCAGGGGACGGAGTTTTGGGACCTCAGCCTGGTCGATCCCGATAATCGCCGCGAGGTGGATTACGCGGCCCGCGCCGCCAGCCTCGAAGGGCTGGACCGCGCGCCGGCGCGCGAGCTGCTCGCGCAATGGCGCAGCGGCCGGGTCAAGCAGGCATTGGTGCATCGCCTGTTGCGCCTGCGCGTGCGCCTGCCGCAGGTGTGGGAGACCGGTGCGCTCACGCCCCTGCCGGTCACCGGAGACGGCGCCGGCCGCGTGCTCGCCTACCTGCGGCGCGCCGAATCGGGGTGCGCGATTGCGGTGGTTCCCAGGTGTTGCGCGCCGTGGATACTGGGCGAGGAAGGCGCGCGTGCGCCGGTCATCCCGGCGCAGGCCTGGCAGGACAGGGCGCTGGTGTTGCCGCGCTTTTGCGCGGGCCGGCCGCTCTATGACGCGGTCAATCTTCGCGAACATCGCGCCGACGCCGACGGTACCCTGGCGCTGGAGCCGCTATTGCGGGACCTGCCTGTGGCGGTGCTGTTCGCTGCCTTGGCCTAAGCGCAGCATGCCATGCCGCGCAGGCGCACGCGCTCAGTCCGGACGCGCCTCGCCATCGGGTTCGTGCCCGGTCGCGGCGTATTCGGACAGGCGGTTGTAGAGGGTTTTCAGGCTGATGCCCAGCACTTCGGCGGTATGTTTCTTGACGCCGCCGCATTGTTGCAACGTGGCGAATATCAACCGGCGATCGGCCTCGGCCAGGGATACGCCCACCGGTATGCTGACCTGCGCGCCTGCGCCCGGGCCTGTGCGGCTGGCGTGGCTTGCCTGGTCGGGCAGCAGCGGCAGGTCGATGGCCGATGCTTCGATGCGGTCGCCGTCGGCCATGATGTAGGCGCGTTGCACGTAGTTGCGCAGCTCGCGCACGTTGCCGGGCCAATCGTAGCGGCGCATGGCCGCCAACGCTTCCGGCGTGAAAACCTTTTCGGTGCGCGACTGGGCATTGAGCTGGGCGAGGAAACCCTGCGCGATCAGCTCCACGTCGCGGCCACGTTCGCGCAGCGGCGGCAGGCGCAGCGGGATGACGTTGAGCCGGTGGTATAGGTCTTCGCGCAACCGGCCGGCGGCCACGGCCCGCTCGGGATCGCGGTTGGTCGCGGCCAGCACCCTGACGTCGCAGGCGATTTCCCGGTTGGTGCCGACCCGCATGAACAGGCCCGTTTCCAGCACGCGCAGCAGCTTGACCTGCAGGTCAAGCGGCATCTCGGTGATCTCGTCCAAGAACAGCGTGCCGCCGTCGGCGCGCTCGAAGTAGCCTTTGTGCTGGCGTTCGGCGCCGGTGAAGCTTCCCTTCTCATGACCGAACATTTCGCTTTCGATCAGATTGGGGGAAATGGCGCCGCAGTTGACCGCCAAAAAAGGCCCCTTGCGGCGGCGGCTGAAATCGTGGATGGCCTGGGCGGCGAGCTCCTTGCCCGTGCCGCTTTCGCCGATGAGCAGGACGGTCACTTCGGTGGGCGCCACCTTGGAGATCTGCTCATAGAGCTGCTGCATGGCTGGGGAATTGCCCACCATCGCGCCAAACCTTCCGGCGCTGCGCAGTTGGCTACGCAGCTCGCCAATCTCGGCCTTGAGGTCGCCCACGCGGGGGATGCGGTCCAGGATGGCCTGCAGCCGCTGCACCGACAGCGGCTTGGTCAGGTAATCGACCGCGCCACAGCGCAGCGCATGCACGGCGCTTTCGACGCTGGCATGGCCGGTGATGACGATCACGTCCGCAGGCGCCTCCGACTGCAACGCTTCGAACACGTCCATGCCGTTGCCGTCGGGAAGCTGCAAATCGGTGAACACCACGTCCGGCGCCTGGCGCAGTATCTGCAGCTTGGCTTCGCGAAGGCTGGCCGCAACCGCGGTGGTGAACCCCGCATGCTTGACTATCTCGGCGAGCATCGCGCGGGTGCGCGGATCGTCGTCGATGATGAGTATGTGTGCCATGTCCGCCGAGCTGGAAAGCCAGTAGGCATTCTACGCCGCGGCTGCACGCATGCCAGCGCAGCCATGGGCGCACGCGTTACAGGCGATGCCGGATGCAACCGTGCGCGCGGCCGCGTCGGCACTGGCTTGCGCGCGTGCGGGCACATCAGCGCGGGCACGCCGCGACTTGCTCATTTTTGCCAATGTTCACACATTTGTTGCACCGCCCTCCCTATCATGGGTCGCAACCCCTGCACGAGCGGATGCCGCCTGCCGCGCCGTTTGGCGGGCCTTGCCGCACCATTGCCCGTTCACCGAGGATACGCCGCATGCAGCACCCACACCCTCAGGTCGACGCCGCGGCCACTTCCCGCGCAAGCCAGCCACGCGTCGCTGGCGGCGGCGGCCAGGATGATCCTGCCCCCCCTTTTGCCGACAGCTTGTGCGCCGAGATGCGAGCGCTGGGCCGCCAGATCGCCAAGGTTGCTGCCACGCCGGCCGCGGTGCTGATCATCGGCGAGAGCGGCACGGGCAAGGACGTGATCGCGCGCCTGCTGCACGAACGCAGCGCCCGCGCACGCGGGCCTTTCGTGCCGGTCAATTGCGGGGCGATCGCCCCGGCCCTGATCGAGACCCAGCTCTTTGGCCATGAGCCCGGCAGCTATACCGGCGCGACAGGCAGGCGCGCCGGCTATTTCGAGGCGGCTCACGGCGGCACCCTGTTCCTGGACGAGGTCACCGAGATGCCGCTGGACATGCAGGTCAAGCTGCTGCGCGTGCTGGAAAACGGTTCGTACGCGCGCGTCGGCGGCACCGAACTGCTGCACACCGATGCGCGCGTGATCGCCGCGACCAACCGCGACCCGCAGGTTGCCGTGGCCAGCGGCAGGCTGCGCGAGGACCTGCTTTACCGGTTGGCGGTCGTACCGCTGCAGGTGCCGCCTTTGCGCCGGCGCGGCCAGGACGTGCTGCGCCTGGCGCACCTTTTCCTTGCCGAGTTCAACGCCCGCGAGGGCATGGAAAAAACGTTTTCGCGCCGCTCGCTCGAAGCGATCGCCGCGTACGATTGGCCGGGCAATGTGCGCGAACTGCGCAACGCCGTGCACCGCGCCCATATCCTGTCCGGCGCAGTCGTCGAGATCGGCCCGCTGGCCCGGCCGGCCCCGCCCCAAGGCGCCGCGGGCGCATCGGACGAGGCGGCTGCACCGCATGCCGGCGCCAGCGGCCCGAGCCTGACCATGGGCGTGGGCACGCCGCTGCAGCAGGCGCAGCGCGCATTCATCGCCGCCACCCTGGACATGTACCAAGGCGACAAGCGGCGTGCCGCGCGCACGCTGGGCATCAGCCTGAAGACCCTACGCAACCGCATGGATGCGCGGCGCGAACAGGCGCACACGGTGCGTGCCCCGTAGCGCCGATGGCGCATGCGCCTGCGTCGCTTTTCCCTAAGGAGCAGGCATTGACCGAGCTTGTCCAGCAACTGACCATGCGGCAGCAGACCGTGCTGTCGCCGCGGCTGCAGCAATCGGTCCGAATCCTGCAGATGTCTGCGTTCGAATTCGCGCAGGAGCTGCAGCAGGCGCTGTCCTCCAACCCCTTCCTGGAGGAGGCCGAACCCGAGGCCGCGGACGACGAGGGTGCGATTGCCGCACACGGCGCCTCACAGCCGAGCGTCGATGCGGCACCTGCCGCGCCCATCCCCCGCGAATATTCCGGCGACTACCCCGTGGCCGCAGGCCGGCGCGCTGACGCATACGGGGCGTCGGCCGACGTCGGCGCCTGGGCGGAGCAGCCCGTCACCCTGGCCGAGCGCCTGCGCGCAGACCTGTGCGGCTATCGCCTGGGCCCGCGCGACCGCGTGTTGGCCGAGTTCATCATCGATGCATTGGACGATGACGGCTACCTGCGCCAAGACCTCGCCACGCTGGCCGGCGAGGCCGCATTCGATCCGCCGCCCGCCGACCGGGAATGGAACGTGGCATTAAAGCTCGTGCAGCAGCTGGACGGCTCCGGCATCGGTGCGCGCAACCTGGCCGAATGCCTGACGCTGCAGCTGAACGCGGCCGATTGCGCGCCCGGGCTGCGCCGGATGGCCATCGACATCGTCAACGGCCACCTGGAAAAGCTGGCGCGCTGCGACTACGCGGGGCTGCGGCGGCTAGTCGGCGGCACCGAGGCCGAGCTGCGCGCCGCGTGCGCCCTTATCAGGACGCTCGATCCCAAGCCGGGGCGGCGCCACGCCGGCAAGGGCGCAGACTACGTCGTGCCCGACGTGATCGTGCGCAAGGAAAACGGCAAATGGACGGTGGTGCCCAACCGCAGCTTCCTACCCCGGGCGCGGCTGCACCAGGAGTACGCTGCCCTGTTCCAGCGCGCGCGCGGCGGCGACCGATCGCCCATGGCGCAGGAGTTGCAAGAGGCACGATGGCTGATCCAGAATATCGAGCAGCGCTTCCAGACCATACAGCGCGTGGCCGAAGCCATCGTCGCGCGCCAGCGCACGTTCTTCGAGTACGGTGAGATCGCGCTGCGCCCGCTGATGCTGCGCGAAGTGGCCGACGAGCTGTCCATCCACGAATCGACGGTTTCGCGTGCAACGGGCAACAAATACATGGCCACGCCGCGCGGCGTCTTCGAGTTTCGGCACTTTTTCTCGCGCGAGCTGGGCACCGAGACCGGGGGCGTCTGCTCGGCCGCCGCCGTGCGCGCCCTGATGGAAGAGTTCATCGCGCAGGAAAATCCCGCCAGCCCGCTGTCGGACGTTGCGCTGGCCCACATGCTGGGCGACCAGGGACTGAAGGTGGCGCGGCGCACGGTGTCGAAATACCGCCTGCAGATGCGCGTGCCGCCGGCGGAGCTGCGCCGGCGGGCTTGATGGCAGGCCTCGGGCGAGCCGGCGCTAGGCCATGTCCGAGCCGCGGCAGTCGTTGACCGAGCTGGCCTGCGTGACGTTGCTGTAGGGCGGGACGCTGGTGGTCAGCCACACGTTGCCGCCGATCACCGACGCCTTGCCCACCGTGATGCGGCCAAGGATGGTCGCGCCGGCGTAGATCACTACGTCGTCCTCGATGATGGGATGGCGCGCCAGGCCCTTCTTGAGTTCGCCGTTCTCGGATGCTGGGAAGCGCTTGGCACCGAGCGTCACGGCCTGGTACAGGCGCACGCGCTCGCCGATGATGGTGGTCTCGCCGATCACCACGCCGGTACCGTGGTCGATGAAGAAGCTACCGCCGATGCGCGCCCCGGGGTGGATGTCTATGCCCGTGTCGGCATGCGCGATCTCGGCGATGATGCGCGCCACCAGCGGCACGCCCAGGCGGTAAAGCACGTGCGCCAGGCGGTGGTGAATGATCGCGGTCACGCCCGGATAGCACAGCAGCACCTCGTCGACGCTCCTGGCGGCCGGGTCCCCCTGGTAGGCGGCCACCACGTCCGAATCGAGCATGCGGCGCACCCCGGGCAGCTCGGCGGCGAAGCTGCGCACGATTTCCGTCGCCTTGCGGTCGACGTCGCCCATGTCGCCGCCCTGCGACAGCGCGGAATAACCCAGCTCCAGGCGCACCTGCCGGCGCAGCTGCTCCAGCGCGCGGGCCAGCGTCAGCTGCACGTAGGCATCTTCGTTCTCTTCGCGCAGGTCAGCCGGCCCGAGGCGCATGGGAAACAGTGCGCCGCATAGGTCCTGCACCACTTTGCGGACCTGCTCGACGGAGGGAAACTGCCGCTCGCCGGACTGGCGCACCCGGCCGCGCTGGCTGCGCCACTGCATGCGGGCGGCGCGCAGGTCGGCGACGATGTCGTCGAGCTTCCAGTCGGCGGGGTCGGTCTGGGGCAAAGCACTCATTTTCTGGCGAAACTCCTGATGCAATGATTGCCGCGCCGCAGCGCAGCCTAGCCTGCCCTCCAATGTACGCCCGCCGGTGCAGGTGCGCCACAAAAACCCCGGCGTGCGAGGCAGTATTGGCCGGCATGCGGACGCTGGCGCCGGGTCGGCACAGGGCTGGCCCGACGCTAGACGATATCCAACGGCACGGCATGCGTGGGCGGCGCAAACGCCCGGTCCAGGGTCGCCAGGTCGGCTTCGTCCAGCGCCAGGCCGCCGGCGGCGGCATTTTGGCGCACATGCTCGGGCGATACCGCCTTGGGGATGGCGATGACGTCGCCGCCGCGCAGCGTCCAGGCCAGCGCCACCTGCGCGGGCGTGGCGCCGTGCCGGGCGGCCACCTCGCGCAGGGCCGGGTGCCCCAACATGCCCTTGGACAGGCGTCCGCCCTGGGCCAGCGGGCAATAGGCCATTGCCGGCATGCCCGCACCGCGCATCAGCGGCAGCAGGTCGTACTCGATGCCGCGCGAAGCCAGGTGATAAAGCACCTGGTTGACTGCGCATCCGCGCCCGCCCGGCTCGCGCATCAGGTCTTCGAGCAGCGCCGCGTCGAAGTTGGATACGCCCCAGCGCAGGATCTTGCCGTCGCGCTGCAGGCGCTGCATCGCCTCGATCGTCTCGGCCAGCGGGATGCGGCCTGGCCAGTGCAGCAGGTACAAGTCCAGGCGGTCGGTGCCCAGGCGCCTTAAGCTGGCTTCGCAGGCGGACGCGGCCTGGCGCAGCCCGGCGCGATGCGGGTACACCTTGGATACCAGGAAGACCTCGTCGCGGCGCCCGGCGATGGCCTTGCCCACCACCGATTCCGCGCCGCCGTCGGCATACATCTCGGCGGTGTCGATCAGGGTCATGCCCAAATCCACGCCCAATTGCAGGGCGCGAATTTCGGCGCCGGCGTGCTCGGCGCGCTCGCCCATGAACCACGTGCCTTGGCCGAGGGCGGGCACGGTGCTCCCGTCGGGCAGCGTGACGGTGGGGATGGCGGACATGGCGATCAACCCCTTAAAGTCAATCGGGCATGGGCAATAGCTTACTTGCTGCGCCTGACCATGGCCACGATCGTTTCCTGCAGTTCGTCACAGGCCTGCTGCGGCGTCAGGTCGCCGGCCAGCGCCGCTTGCGACAGCGCGTCGGCCGCCCCGAGCATCGCCCACAGGCTGGCTCGGGATACCCCTTGGGGACCAGCATACGGCGCCAGCACTGCCCGGCATTTCTCCAAGAATGCCTGCTGGTATTGGCGCTTGACCGCGGCCAGTTCAGGCGAACCGCTTAGCGCGGCCAGCACATCCGGAATCTCCCGCCCCTGCGTGAGCACGCAATCCACGTAGCTGGTCGCGATCACCCGCGCCTTGTCCTCGAGCGTCGGCTTGCCCGCCGCGATGGCCGCGTCCATCAGCGCCGTCTGGCGGGCATCGAAGTCCTGGTACAGCGCCGCAAGCAAACCGTTACGCGTGCCGAAGTGGTCGTAGACCACCGGCTTGGTCACGCCGGCGGCCTCGGCCAGGCGCCCCAAGGTCAGCGCGTCCGTGCCCTCTTCGCGGACCAGCGTCCAGGACACGTCCAGCAGCTGGCGCAGCCGCTCGCCGCGAGACAGCCTGCGACGTGGCGCCGCCGTCGCGGCAGCGGTACGGGTCATCGGGGTTGACATCGTTTATATACCAATAGTAAGTTACTGATAGTAGGTTACCAACAGTATATTGGGCGTGCCGCTGAGCGGCAATCGGCAGCGGCCCGCCACGCGTAAACGACCATGACGACTGCTTCCCTTTCCCATCCCCAATCGGCCGGCCGCAAGGCGTGGTTCGGCCTGACCGCCGTGCTCGCCCTCGTCCTCTTGGTGGCGATGGACGGCTCCGTACTGTACCTGGCCATGCCACGGGTGACATCGACACTGCTGCCGACGGCGGACCAGGCGCTGTGGATGCTAGACATCTACGGATTCGTCGTGGGGTCGCTGCTGATCACCTTCGGCAACATCGGCGACCGCCATGGCCGGCTGAAACTGATCATGGCCGGCGCCACGGTGTTTGGCCTGGGTTCGCTCGGCGTCGCGTATTCGACGAGCGCCGAGGCCATGATCGCCTGCCGGGCGCTGATGGGCCTGGGCGGCGCCACGCTGCTGCCCTCCGGCCTTGCCATCGTCAGCGCGCTCTTTCCCGATCCGCGCCAGCGCGCCCAGGCGATCGGCATTTTTGCCGCGACTTTTGCGGCCGGGTTTGCCATAGGGCCTGTCATCGGCGGGCTGCTGCTACAGCGCTATGACTGGGGCGTGGTTTTCCTGATCAACGTGCCCGTCGTGGCCGCCTTCTTGCTGGCCGCGCCTGCCCTGCTGCGGGAGGTGCGCGCCGGCAGCACCGGCCGCATCGACGCCGCCAGCCTGCTGCTTTCGTTTGCCGGCATCCTATTGTCGACCTACGCCATCAAGAGCGCCGCGGCTGCGGGACTGGGCAGGCAACAACTGGTTGCCGGTATCGCCGGCGCCACTGCGCTGGCGCTGTTCCTGCGGCGGCAGCGGCGCATCCCCCTTCCCTTGCTGGATCTGTCGCTGTTCAAGGACCCGGTGTTCTCGATTGCCATTTTGACCGGCCTGCTGTCGCTGGTCGTCTGGTCCGCCGCCGGTTATCTGTCGGGCATGTACCTGCAATCGGTGCTGGGCCTGGACGTCTTCGACGCGGCCCTGCTGACCCTGCCGGGTGCCGCAGTCCTGACCGCCACCTGCGTCGGCACGAGCCGCATCGTCGAGCGCATCGGCCGCAAGCGGGCGTTGGTGGCCACCCATGCCCTGATCGGAGCCGGCCTGTTGCCGATGCTGCTGACGACGGTCGATTCGGGTGCCGTCGCCTTCGTCGCCTCGACCCTCCTGGCCGGCGTGGGGTACGGCTTGTCCTTTAGCCTGGTCGCCGAGATCGCCGTGTCTGCCGTGCCGGCCGAACGTGCCGGCGCCGCGGGGTCCATTGCCGAAACCAGCAACGAAATCGGCAACGCCCTGGGCATCACCCTGCTTGGGTCGCTGGCAACGCTGGTGTTCCGCCTACAGGGTCCTGGCTTGGCCAGCACCTTGAACGAGACACTCAGCCTGGCCGGGCTGGAGGCGTCGGCCGCCATCCAGGCCAAGCAGGCCTTCGTTGCGGGCATGCACCTGGCGGTTGGCGCGGGCGCTGCCCTGGCCTTGCTTGCCGCGGTAGCCGCATGGCGCTGGCTGCCGGATAAGCTGCCCGAGTGACATGCCGGCGGCCGCGCTGCCCGGCCTAGCCGCCGGCTGCCCGCGGCAAGGGGTAAGATCTGGGTTTGACTGTTGCAAAGGCCCAGAGCCGGTTTGGCGGCGCCCGATCCGGGCGCGCGAGCCGGCCTTTTTTCTTTTTGCACCCATCTGTGTCGACCCCACCCCATGCGCGCGCCTCGGCGGCGGGCGGCATCGCCTGCATCCTGGGCGGCATGCTTTGCCTGACGATCAGCGACAGCCTGGCCAAATGGCTGGGCGCACACTATGCGCCCATCCAGCTGCTGTTCCTGCGCGGTTCGATCGCCCTGACCGTGATCGCCACCGCAGTGCTGGCGGTGGCCGGCCGCCCGGCGCTGCGTACGCGTTACCTGCGCCTGCACATGCTGCGCGGGGCCATCAACGTCGCCTCGGCCAGCTGCTTTTACCTGGGGTTGACGCTGTTGCCCTTGGCCGAAGTGACGGCCATCGCGTTTGCCGCCCCGCTGTTCGTCATCAGCCTATCGGCGCTTTTGTTGCGCGAACCCGTGGGCGCGGGCCGATGGGCGGCGGTGCTGGTCGGTTTCCTGGGGGTGCTGGTCGTCGTGCGCCCGGGCGTATCGGGCTTTCAGCCGGCCGGGCTGCTGCCGCTGGCCACGGCGCTGTGCTATGCCTTCATGATGCTGACGGCCCGCCGCATCGGCCCGGACGAGAAGATGCCGACGATGATGTTCTACATCGCACTCGGCCAGGTGGTGTTCAGCGCCGCGCTTCAGCCATGGTTCTGGCAACCGGTGCAGGCGCCGCACTGGCCCGGCATTGCCGGCATCGCCGTGTTCAGCACGCTGGGCCTGGGGCTGATCACGCAGGCGTTTCGGATTGCCCCGGCCTCGACCGTGGCGCCCTTCGATTATTCGGGCATCGTGTGGGCCGTGCTCTTCGGCTGGCTATTCTGGGACGAACTGCCCGACGCCTGGGCCTGGGTCGGCAGCGCGCTGATCATGGGCAGCGGCCTATACGTCGCCATCAGCGAAGCCCGCCGCGGCCGTGCCGCGCGCGGGCGACAAGCACCGCCTTCTCGCGGCTAGCGCGGCAGCGGCTCGCCCGGCCCCGTGCGCTCGACGATCAGCCGATAGTGCTCCGGCCGGCGGTGGCGCGCGAAGTTGAACACGTGCCGGCGGAAGGTTTCGGCCAAGTCTAGGTCGGCGTTGACCGCGATCACCTCGTCGTCCTCGGTACTGGCCTGCGCCACGATTTCACCTGTCGGGGCCACGATGACCGAGCCGCCGATCATGTGGTGGCCGTCTTCATAGCCGCACTTGGCCGCCGCTGCGGCCCAGACGCAGTTCTGGTAGGCGCTGGCCTGCAAGGTGATCAAGTGGTGGTGCATGCGCAGGTGGACGGGCTCGGGCCAGTGAATGTTGACCGACGGCGTGTTATAGCCGAGCAGCACCAGGTTGGCACTTTGCAGCGACATGACCCGCCAGGTCTCCGGCCAGCGGCGGTCGTTGCACAGGCACATGCCTATCTTGGCGCCCATGGCGTCCCAGACGCCGAACGGCTGATCGCCGACGCGGAAGAACTTCTTTTCCAAATGCTGGAACGGCGCGTCCGGCTTGTGGTCGTCGTGGCCGGGAAGATGAATCTTGCGGTACTTGCCGACGATGCGCGCGCTGCGGTCGACCAGGATGGCCGTGTTGTACGGCGTGCCTTCGGGCGTGAGCTCGGCATAGCCGAGGTAGAAACCCACCTCCAGGCGCCGGGCCTCGTCGAAAAGCGGCTGCACATCGGCGTTGGGCATCTGTTTCTCGAAAAAGCGCGCCTGCGCCTCTTCTTCGCTCATCCAATAGCGCGGAAAGAACGTGGTCAACGCCAGTTCCGGGAACACCACCAGTTGCGCGCCCCGGGCGTGCGCCTCGCGCAGCATCTCCACCAGCCGCGCCACGACGGCCTTGCGGGTATCGGCCAGGTGAACCGGTCCCATCTGCGCAACTGCTAGGCCGATCTTTCGTTTGCCCTTGCTCATGCTTGGACGCTCCTTTGCTGGATACGGAAAGGCGCTAAGCATGCCGCTGGCCGCGGGGGCGGGCAAACCTGTCGGCCGGGGCGCGGCCGCCAATGGCCCGGATGCGAAAACCCTGCATAAATCAAGGTCTTGCGCGGGATCGCAGCGTTTTTTCCAGGCCGCGCGATAGCCCGAGGTTATGGCGGGCCGACAAAATTCGATGCCTCGTCCAGCACCTCGGAGAGCGCGGCCAGGAAGCGGCGGGCTAGCAGCGGCGGCGGCGCCAGGTTCGAGTGCGTGGCCCAGATTTCCACCTTCGCCGCCGGGTCGATGGGACGCTGCACCACGTCCGAGCCCGGTGGGATGCTCCAGCGATCCAGCAACGCAGGCCCGAGCCCCTGCTGCACGAAAGCATGCGCGGTGACGGGCGAATGCACTTCGATGGCCGCGGGATACACCGGTCCCGTGCCGAAGAAATCCTGCAAGGCCCAACCCAGCGGGGAGTCGGCCGGATAGCCGATCCAGGCCGCCGAGGAAAAATCCTGCGCACGGATCACCTCGCGCGCCGCCAGCCGGTGGCCGGGCGGCAGCGCGCAGACGATGCGGTCTTCGCCCATGCGCACCGAATCCAGGTTGGGATGGTCCGGCGCGTGCATCGAGATGCCGATATCGGCACGGCCGCTCAGGAAGTAACCCACCAGCTCATCGAAGGTCACGCTGCGGAAATCCACACGGGCGCTGTGGTTGCGGGCACGAAAGCGGCGAAGCGCCAGGGGGATGAGCGCCTGGCCGAAGCTTGCGCTGGCCACCACGCGCAGCATGCCCGCACCGTTTCGGCCCAGGCTGGCAGCCAGGTCGTTGACGCGCTGGATGCCGCCGTATACGTGCTCGACTTCCTGGTACAGGCGGCGCGCCTCGGGCGTCGGCAGCAAGCGTCCCTTGGCGCGCTCGAACAGCGGGTAGCCCAGGCGGGTTTCGGTCAGCGCCAGCACCCGGCTGACCGCCGGCTGCGAAACGTGCAGCATGCGCCCGGCGCCGCTGATGGAGCCGGCCATCATGATGGCGCGGAAGACCTCGATCTGCCGCAGGCTCAGCGGCGGCCCCTGCCGGGCCTCGTGCCCGCAGAACTCGGGCGAAAGGTCTTGAAATTCCTCGCTATCGGTCATCTGGCGCCCCCCGCGCGATAACGGCCGATTATAGGGTCGGGACATTTTTCGATGAGGGCATGCGGCGGGGCCGGTGATAACCTGCCCCGGCTTTGCCAACACCGTCTCAAGGGGAAAAGACATGCATCGTACATTCGTCCGCTGCCTCGCCGCCCTGTCGCTGGCCGCCGGCATGACCGCCGTGGCGCACGCCTGGCCGGAGCGGCCCATCACCTTCGTCGTGCCGTCGGCCGCCGGCGGCTCGCCTGACGTGCTCTCGCGCGTGGTCACCACGCAGCTGTCCAAGGACCTGAATACGCCGGTCGTGGTGGAAAACCGGCCCGGCGCGGCCGGCAACATCGGCATCGAGCTGATCAAGCGCGCGGCGCCCGACGGCTACACGATCGGCTACGGCAACATCAACACACTGGCGGTCAACCGGTCGCTGTTCAACAAACTGCCCTACGACGTCGACCAGCACCTCGAACCCGTCGCCCACTTATTCAACCTCTACAACGTCTTGATCGTGCCGGCGAACGCGCCGGACAAGTCGCTGCAGGACCTGGTCGACCGCGCGCGCGCCAATCCGGGCAAGTTGTCGTATGGCGCATCGGGCGTCGGCACCACCGGCCATATGGGCGGTGAGCTGTTCAAGGCCATGGCCAAGCTCGATGTGCACTTCATCCCCTACAACGGCGGTCCTGCCGCCATCCAGGATTTGCTGGGCAACCGGCTGGATTTCATCTTCGTGAACTCGTCCGAGGCGGTGCCGCTCATCCAGGCCGGCCGCGTCCGCGCACTGGGCGTCAGCAGCCGGCATCGCCTGCCGCTGCTGCCCGACGTCGCCACGCTGGACGAGCAAGGCATCGCGGGATACGAGACCGTGTCCTGGGGCGGCGTGGTCGCGCCCAAGGGCACGCCGGCGGACGTGATCGAAAAACTCAACGCGTCGATCAACGCTGCCTTGCGCGAGCCGCCGGTCGTCGAAGGGTTGGCCAAGCTCGGCGCCGAGCCGGCCCAGGGATCGCCCGCCGACTTCAAGCGGCTGATCGACGATGAGACGCTCAAGTGGCGCCGCATCATCGAAGACGCCGGCATCGAGAAGCTCTGAACCGGCGGCCAGGCATGCGCGCAGACCTCATCTTCGCCGATGCGACCGTCGTCGACGGCAGCGGCCAGGCGCGGTTTCGCGCCCACATCGCCGTGCAGGGCGATCGCATCGTGCAAGTCGGCGACTTCGCCATCCCGCCGCAAACGCCCGTGGTGGACGCTTCGGGCTTGGTCGCCGCCCCGGGTTTCATCGACTCGCACACCCACGACGACGGGTATTTGCTCGCCCACCCGGACATGACGCCCAAGGTATCCCAGGGCGTGACGACCGTGGTGACCGGCAACTGCGGCATCAGCCTCGCCCCATGGACGGGCGGCGGCGACATCCCGCAACCGCTGGATTTGCTCGGTCCGGCGCAGTTGTTCCGGTTTGCGACGTTTGCCGAGTGGATCGCCGCGCTGCGCGCCGCACCAGCGGCAGTCAACGTGGTGCCGCTGGTGGGCCACACCACGCTGCGCGTGGTGACGATGTCCGACGTCTCGCGCCCCGCCGACGCGCAAGAGATCGCACACATGCAGGCCCTGGTGGACCAGGCGCTGCAAGCTGGTGCGTTCGGCGTATCGACCGGGACCTTCTATCCGCCGGCGGCAGCCGCACCCACCGAGGAAATCATCCAGGCCTGCGAGCCGCTGCGCGTGCGAGGCGGGGTGTATGCCACCCACTTGCGCGACGAGGGCGACCATATCCTGCCCGCCATGCACGAAGCCTTGGAGATCGGCCGCGCCTTGGGCTGCCGCGTGGTGTTCTCGCACCACAAGGTGGTCGGCGCGCGCAACCATGGCCGCACGCGCGAAACGCTGGCACTGATCACGCAGGCAGCCGAGCATCAGCCGGTTTGCCTGGACTGCCATCCTTATCCGGCGACCTCGACCATGTTGCGGCTGGATCGCGTGCGCCTGGCCGAACGCACGCTGGTGACCTGGTCCAAAGGCTATCCGGCCGCCACCGGGCGCGACTTCGCCGAGGTCATGCGCGAACTCGGCACGGACGACGCCGGCGCCGTGCAGCGGTTGTCGCCCGCCGGCGCGATTTACTTCCTCATGGATCCCGAAGACGTCAAGCGCATCTTCCGCCATCCCCTAACCATGGTCGGTTCCGACGGCCTGCCATTCGACCCGCATCCGCACCCGCGGCAGTGGGGCACGTTCACCAACGTGCTGCGCGCCATGGTGCGCGAGCAGAACTTGCTGACGCTGGAGACGGCCATCCATCGCATGACCGGCCTGGCGGCCAGCCAGTACGGACTTTCCGGGCGGGGGCTGCTGCGCCCCGGGCACTACGCCGACATCGTGCTATTCGACCCGCAAGCCGTGACGGATACCGCCACCTTCGACGAGCCGCGCCAAGTCAGCCGCGGCATACATGGCGTCTGGGTCAACGGCCAGCAGGTATGGGACGGGCGGCAGGCCGGCACGGCACGCCCCGGGCGGGTGCTGGAGCGTGCCTGGCGATGAAGGCCGATGTTGGCGGGTACTTGGGCGTGCTCGGCGGCATGGGACCGCTGGCCGGTGCGGCCTTCGCGATGCGGCTGGTGGCGCTGACGCCCGCAACGCGCGACCAGGACCACATCCCTACGCTGCTACACAATGATCCGCGCATCCCCGACCGCAGCGATGCGCGCATGCGCGGCGGGCCGGATCCCCTGCCCTACATGCTGGCCGGATTGCGACGGCTGCAGGCTGCCGGCGCGAGCCTGGTCGCGATCCCGTGCAACACCGCCCACCTGTGGTACGACCAGCTCGCGGCCGCGGCATCGGTGCCCGTGCTGCACATCGTCGATGCGGTCGTGCAGGATTTGTGCGGGATGGGCATTGTGCGCGGCTGCATCGGACTGATGGGCACGCCCGCCACGCTGGCGCTGGGCCTGTACCAGGACAGGCTGCGGCGCCATGGCTACCGCTGCATCGTCCCGGACGAAGACGACATCGAACGCGGTTGCGTGGCGCCGATCCGCGCGGTCAAGGCGAACCAGCCGGCCGCAGCGCTGGCACCCGCAGCCGAATGCGCTCGGCGCTTGCGCGCGCGCGGCGCCGACGCCGTCGTGCTGGGCTGCACGGAATTGCCCTTGGCCCTGCCCCACGGCCACCGGGCGCAGCTGGACGTGCCGCTGACCGATTCCATCGACGCGCTGGCGCGCGCAGCCATCCAGGCCTACGGCCGCACGCCATTGCTGCAGGCAGCCTGACCGCGCGCGGCCCCTGCGCGACTAGCGCGGCGACACGCGCAGCAGCTTCCCGTTCGCCGCGTCGGTCAGCACGTACAAGTGCCCGTCGGGACCGACGCGGACATCCCGGATCCGTTCGCGCCGGTCGGCCAGCAGGCGCTCCTCGGCCGTCACGCGCTCGCCATCGAGCGACAGGCGGATCAATGCGGCGCCGGCCAGGGCGCCGACGAAAAGCGACCCGCGCCATTGTGGGTGGCGGTCCGCGTCGTAAAACGCCATGCCGCTGATCGCGGGGGACTGGGGCCAGTAGTACACCGGCGGCTCGATGCCCGGCGCCTCGGCGCCGCGCGCTTCCGGGATGGGCCGCCCGGAATAGTCCATGCCGTAGGTGACGATGGGCCAACCGTAATTGCCGCCAGGCTTGGGGATGTTGATCTCGTCACCGCCGCGCGGGCCGTGTTCGTGCAGCCACACCGCGCCGGTGCGGGGATGCACGGCCAGGCCTTGCGGATTGCGGTGGCCGTAGGACCATATCTCGGGACGGGCACCCGCGCGGCCCACGAAGGGGTTGCCGGCCGGCACGCTGCCGTCGGCGTGAATGCGCACCAGCTTGCCCTGCAGCTTGCCCAGGTCCTGCGCCGCCGGGCGTTGGTTGTTTTCGCCCAGGGCGATGAAAAGATGGCCGTCGCGGTCGAAGGCCAACCGGGAGCCGAAATGCATGCCGGTCGACAGTTTGGGCTGCTGCTGGAAAATGCGTGCAAAGCCTTCCAGGCGGGACATATCCTCGGCCAGCCGGCCGCGCCCGACGGCCGTGCTCAACCGCCCGTCTCGCCCCGCCTCGGCATACGCCAGGTAAACGAGGCGGTCGCGCGCAAACGACGGCGACAGCGCCACATCGAGCAGCCCGCCCTGCCCCTGGGCGGCCACGCGCGGTACGCCCGCCAGGGGTTCGGACAGGCCCGTGCCGGCACGCCAGCGGCGCAGCGCGCCCGTCCGCTCGGTGATGAGCAGGGATCCATCCGGCAGGAAGGCCAGCGCCCACGGATGCGACAGCCCCGCGGCCAACGCTTCCACCCGCGCCTGGCCAACCGAGGCGGCTTGCGCCCGGTTGGGCGGCGCATCCTGGCCCGCGGCCCGGGCTGGCGGCCCGGCAAGCGTCGCGGCGGCCAATCCGATTGCAACGCCGAGACCTGCCAATGCGCGCCCCCGCCCACCGTGCGAGCGGCTGGCCTGTCCGCGATCAAGGCAATGCTGCATGGCCGGTTCCTTGTCGAAAACGCGCGCCGCTGCAACCGGCACGCCGCGCTTTGCGTACCATATGTCTTTTTGGCGCAGTGCGCCTGCATTCGGAGGAAGCCATTCCATGAAACTGTACTACCTGCCTGGCGCGTGCTCGCTGGCCCCGCACATCGTGCTCGAATGGCTGGGCAAACCCTACCAAACCGAAGAGGTCGCCCGTGACGCGCTGAAGTCCCCGGCCTACCTGGCGATCAACCCGCTGGGCGCCGTGCCGGCGCTGGCCGACGGCGACTGGGTGCTGACGCAAAACGTCGCCATCCTGGAATACCTGGCCGAACAAGCACCCGAATCCGGCCTGCTGGGCGACGGCAGCCCGCGCTCGCGCGCCGAAGTCCGCCGCTGGCTGGGATTCGTCAATTCCGACGTGCACAGGACCTACGGCATGGTGTTCCGTGCCGCCGAGATGGTGCCGGGCGAGGCGGCGCAACACGCCCTGCAGGCCAACGCCGCCGCGCGCTTGCGCCAGCTGTACGAAGTGGCCGACCGCCAGTTGGCCAAGGGCACGTACCTGACCGGGGACCGTCCCTCCGTCGCCGATCCCTACCTGTACGTGACACTTCGCTGGGCCCGCGCCAAGTCGATCGATTTGTCCGGGCTGGATAACTTGGCGCGCTTTTTTGCGACGATGGGCGCCGATCCCGGCGTGCAGGCCGCGCTCAAGGCCGAAGGCCTGGAGCCCTGAAAAGATGCGCCGCCGATGCGGCGCCTCCGGGAAGCGAAACACGAAGAGATTGAACCGAGCCGCTGCGGGCGGCGGCCCATGACGGTACGAGCCCGTGCCGTCATGTGCCGTTGCGCCCGCCCGGCAAGTCAGCGAAGCTCATGGTGCACGGCCTGCGGCGTTGTGCGATCGCCAACCGGAAGGACGGGAGGCCTGTCAACGTGGTCCAGGCGATGTCGGCTTGAACCGGGAAAGCAGGACAAGAACAATCGTCGTAGCCAGCGAGACAGACAGCGCGAGGATAAAGGCCGCGGCGACCGGCATGCGGGGGATCGCGACTGCGAGCATGGCGCAAAACGCGGCTAGGCTAATGGTGCCGAAGATCGCTGAGTGCAGTGTGGTAGCGGCCACTTGCGCACCGAACTGCTCGTGGATGGTGACCGACAGTACGGTGTATCCAATCGGGAATGCCAGCAGCAATCCCGAAGCGGTTGGCCCGAGCCGGTTCGCTGCCGCCGTGATGGCGGCCACGAGTAGACCCGCCAGGGCACCACGCAGGAAAAGCAGGCCCAAGTTGTCTGCGCGCGGGTGGTTGACCGCTCTTTGTACGAACGTCGCGCCCAGCTTGCGCGTAACCGCCGTGACGCCCGCGAACAGGGCAATGCCGAGCAATGCTTGCGGCGGCAACATCCGGATGAGCGCGATGGCCGTGCCCCATGCAGCCAACGCCGCAAGCAGCGAAACCGCCGGGCCCGCGCGTCGCGCAGCGACGATGTACGCGAGCAGAAAGAGCTGCGTCGCGCACAGCGACAGCAGCGAATAGGCCGCCGCACTTGCCGCGAAATCAGGCGGCGCCTGCATGGCCAGGAAGAGAAAACCCGGCCCGAGAACGATAGGCAATCCTGCCAGCGCACCGCCGACGATCGGCCCGAGCCGGCCGACCGCGACCGCAACGCCGATCACGACGAACGCCGTTGCCGCCATCCGGATCAAAAGCGGGACGACGGGTAGATCCAGGAGGGACAAAGACATGATTGCTCGTCGTGAATCTGGGGGACGCCCTTGGCGAAACGACCCGCCGGGCAAAATTGCTGCAGCGATCAAGCCAGTCATGCACGGACATCAGGAATTGGTCCAAGCCCCCAAAACCTTGTGTCATGCCGTGGCGCTTCCGCGACCGGGCGCGAAAGATCCGCTTGTTGTTGACGCTTCAGGAGCGGCATTGTACAGTGGTTGGAACGATCATTCCAGTTATCCAAATCGCCATGCGCACCAAGGACTTCGAGCCTGATGAAATTGCCGACGCGGCGATGCGCGTGTTCTGGCAGCGTGGCTATGCCGCGACGTCGATCCAGGATCTGGTAGAGGGCACGGGGCTGTCGCGCAGCAGCCTGTACAACACCTTCAAGAACAAGCAGGGGCTGTACCAGCAGGCGCTGCGCCGCTACGAGGCCGTGACCATGGCAAACGTAGCATTGCTCTCTGGCGCCGGCTCGCCCCGGGAATTGATCAGGCAGCTGCTGCTGCGCATTGCCGAGGACGAACTGGGCGATCCGCAACGGCGCGGATGCCTCGCTGCCAATGCCGCGTTGGAGCTGGCTGGACAGGACCCAGCCGTGGCCGAGTGGGTGGCACACAACTTCCAGCGCCTGCAAAAGGCGCTGGAAAAACTCATTCAGCGGGGGCAGCAATCCGGCGAGATCGCCGCGACCAGAAACCCTCGTGCCCTGGCGCGCTTTTTCGTCAACACCATACAGGGCATGCGGGTACTTGGCAAAGGCAGCCCGCCGGCGCAGCGTCGGCAATGCCTGATGGATGTCATCGAGGTGGCGCTTGACACGCTGTAGCGATCAACCCGGGCCGCCGTACCCGATTCGGCGCCGCGGGTTTTTCTTTGGTCAATATTGGAACGAACATTCCCATTTGTCTTGTCGTTCATAGCAAGGAGTTTCCATGGGCACTGGCACATCCCCCTGCTCGCCGTTCTCGGCACCGGCCTGATCGGCGCCCCGGTCGCACGTAACCTGCGCAAGCGCGGATTCCAGGTACGCGCCTGGAACCGCACCGCTGCAAAGGCGCAGGCGTTGGTGGCCGATGGCGTCGAAGCTGCAGGCAGTCCCGCCGAAGCGGTCAAGGACGCCAATATCATCGTGACCGTACTCAAGGACGGACCTAGCGTGCAGCAGGCCATGCAAGCCGCCGCACCTGCCTTGCGCCAAGGGGCGATCTGGCTGCAATTGAGCACGGTGGGAATCGAGGGAACAAACAACTTGGCCGCGCTGGCCGGGCAGCTTGGCCTGGTGTTCTATGACGCCCCGATACAAGGTTCCCGGCAGCCTGCGGAAACGGCCCAACTGGTCATCCTGGCATCCGGCCCTGTCGCGCAGCGCGACGCCGTGCAGCCCGTCTTCGACGCCATTGGCAAGCGCACCCTATGGGTGTCGGAGCAGGCAGGCATGGGCAGCCGCCTGAAGCTTGCACTGAACAATTGGGTGTTCGCGTTGACGCACGGGCTGGCTGAAAGCCTGGCGTTGGCCAAGGGGCTGGGCGTCGATCCCGCGCTGGTGGTGGACGTTGTGACGGGCGGCCCGATGGATAGCGCCTATTTCCAGGCAAAGGCGGCCGCCATCTTGGCCGAGGACTACACCGCCAGTTTCTCCATTGCGAATGCGGCGAAGGATGCCCGCCTGATTGTCGATGCCGCGGCGGCGACCGGCGTACAACTGGATGTGGCGCAAGCCGGGCTATGGCGTTTCGAGCGAGCCCTGGCCGCCGGACACGGCGACAAGGACATGGCAGCGTCCTATCTCGCCGATGTCGCACCGGCCGAAGCAATCACCCAATGAACGCTGCTGGCAAATCCGGCTTCCCACATACGGCATCAAGCCTTGCGTGACTTGCACGAAAGGCTTGGTACGTGCGCGGTTCTTCGATCACGGGTTGCCGCCCCGCCGGGCGGCAGCCCGGTTTACCCGCCGAGGTACGCCTTGCGCACCTCGTCGTTGGCCAGCAGGTTGGCACCCGTGTCGGCCAGCACCACCCGGCCGTTTTCCAGCACGTAGCCCCGGTCGGCCAGCTGCAAGGCCTTGTTGGCGTTCTGCTCGACCAGGAATACCGTCACGCCCTGCTCGCGGATGGCGCGAATGATCTCGAAGATCTGCGCGATGATCAGCGGCGCCAGACCCAGCGTGGGCTCGTCCAGCAGCAGCAGGCGCGGCCGCGTCATCAGCGCCCGGCCGATGGCCAGCATCTGCTGCTCGCCGCCGGACATGGTGCCGGCGCGCTGCGACGCCCGCTCCTTCAGGCGCGGGAACAGCCCGAAGACATGCTCCAGGCCCTCCTCGATCTGGCTGCGCGTGGCGAAAAACCCGCCCATCTGCAGGTTCTCGATGACGGTCAGGTCCTTGAACACGCGCCGCCCCTCGGGCGAGATCGCGATGCCGCCGCGCATGATCTCGTGGGTGCTCAGCCCGGTGATATCGCGGCCTTCGAAGGTGATGCGGCCCTGCGCGGCCCGCGGGTTGCCGCAGACCGTCATCAGCAGCGTGGTCTTGCCTGCGCCATTGGCGCCGATGAGCGTGACGATCTCGCCTTGATTGACCTCGACCGAGACGCCGTTCAGCGCCTGGATGGCGCCGTAGTAGGTGTGTACGTTTTCCAGCTTGAGCATCATTCTTCCCCCAGGTACGCCTTGATGACGCGTTCGTCGGTGCGCACTTGCGCGGGGGTGCCGGTGGTGATGGGCTTGCCGTGCTCCATTACGAGGATGCGGTCGGATATGCCCATGACCAGGCTCATGTCGTGCTCGATGAGCAGGACCGCCACGCCGAAGTCGCGGCGCAGCTTGTCGATCAGCGCCTGCAGGTCGCGCTTTTCCTGCGGGTTCAGGCCTGCGGCCGGCTCGTCCAGCATGAGCAGGCGTGGCCGCGTGATCATGCACCGGGCGATTTCGAGCCGGCGCTGGTGGCCGTAGGCCAGGTTGCCGGCTTCCCGGTTGGCGTACTGCAGCAGCCCCATGAAATCCAGCCATTGCGCGGCGCGCTCCTTGGCCGCAGCCTCGGATTCGCGGTAGCGCCGGGTCTTGAGCAGCCCGGGAAGCAGGCGGCTTTCGACCTGGGTGTGCTGCGCCACCAGCAGGTTTTCCAATACCGTCAGCTGCTTGAACAGGCGCACGTTCTGAAAGGTGCGCACCAAGCCGTGGCGCGCCACCTTGTGGCTGGGCAGCCCGGTGATGTCCTCACCGTCCATGACGATGCGCCCGGCGGTGGGCTTGTAGAAGCCGCCGACGCAGTTGAACACCGTCGTCTTGCCCGCGCCGTTCGGGCCGATGATGGCGAACACTTCGTCGCGGCGCACGTCGAAGGCCACGCCGTCGACTGCAAGCAGCCCGCCGAAGCGCATGGACAGGCCGGCGACCTGCAACAGCGGCGAGGCCTCGCCCGCGCCCGCTGCAGCGGCCGCGGTTTGCATGGCGTTTTCAGCGCGCATCATGCCGTCCTCCCCGCGCCGCTTTCGGCTTCGGATGGCGTGGCGCGCGCCGGCCCGCTTGCGCCCGGCGCCAGGCCCAGCTCCACGTGCGGGCGCTTCATGGGCAGCAGCCCTTGCGGACGCCACATCATCATCAGCACCATGACCAGGCCGAACATCAGCATGCGGTACTCGGCGAATTCGCGCGCGACCTCAGGCAGCACGGTCAGGATGATCGCGGCCAGGATGACCCCCAGTTGGGACCCCATGCCGCCAAGCACGACGATGGCCAGGATCAGCGCCGACTCGATGAAGGTAAACGATTCCGGGTTGACCAGGCCCTGGCGCGCGGCAAAGAACGCGCCGCCGAAGCCGGCGAACATCGCACCCAGCGTGAACGCCGACAGCTTGATGCGGGTCGGGTTCAGGCCCAGCGACCGGCAGGCGATCTCGTCCTCGCGTAGCGCTTCCCAAGCCCGCCCGACGGGCATGCGGATCAGGCGGTTGGACACGAACAGCGTGATCAGCGCAAGCAGCAGCGCCATCAGGTACAGGTACACCACCATGTGCTGGGTATCGAAGGTCCAGCCCATCACTTGGTGGAAGGTGGCGCCGCCCTCCTGGCTAGGCCGGCGCGCCATCTCCAGCCCGAACACAGTGGGCTTGGGGATGCCGGAAATGCCGTCCGGGCCGCCAGTGAGCCAGTTCAGGTTGATCAACAGCAAGCGGATGATCTCGCCAAAGCCCAGCGTGACGATGGCCAGGTAGTCGCCGCGCAGCCGTAACACGGGAAAGCCCAGCAGGAAGCCGAACAGCGCGGCCATGGCGCCCGACAGCGGCAGCGCTTCCCAGAAGGTCCATCCCGCCCAGTGGTACAGCAGCGCATAGGTGTAGGCACCGACCGCGTAGAAGCCGACGAAGCCCAGGTCGAGCAGGCCGGCAAAACCCACCACGATGTTCAGCCCCAATCCCAGCATGACGTAGATCAGGACCAGCGTGGCGATGTCGACTTCGCTGCGCCCGGCGAAAAACGGCCAGATCACGGCCGCGGCGATGGCCAGCGCGGGAATCCAGCGCCGGCCCTTGGTGGGCGTTGCCGGCAGCGTCGGCAGCTTGAGCCCCGCCAAGGCACGCGCCAGCCACGGGCGCACCAGTTGGAAGACAAAGACCACCGCGCAGGCCAGCGCGACCAGGTCCCAGCGCGGTTCCATCAGCGTGCGCGCACCTTGGCGCACCAGTTGCAACCCGAAGACGGGCGTGACGATGACCGCCGTCAGCACGGCCGCCATGCCGGCGGTTTTCAGGGTATTTGCCATCAGACTTTTTCCACCTCGGGTTTGCCCAGCAGGCCCGTGGGGCGAAACAGCAGGATCAGCACCAGCAGCAGGAAGGCAACGATGTCCTTGTACTGCGAGGACAGATAGGCGGCGGCGAAGGTTTCGGCCAGGCCCAGCAGCACGCCGCCCAGCATGGCGCCGGGGATGCTGCCGATGCCGCCCAGCACGGCCGCGGTGAAGGCCTTGATGCCGGCGATGAATCCGATGAAGGGGTTGAGCTTGCCTATGGTCAGGGCGATCAGCACGCCGCCGACCGCAGCCAGCATGGCGCCAAGCACGAAGGTGAAGGACACCACCTTGTTCGTGTCGATGCCGAGTAGGCTGGCCATGTGCATGTCCTGCGAGCAGGCACGCGAGGCGCGCCCCATGCGCGAATAGCGGATGAACAGGGTCAGCGCGATCATCAGGGCCACGGTGACCAGGATGATCATCACGCGCGAATACGGCACGGTGACGTCGAAGTCCGTGCCCAGGTGGAAGGACAGGCCGCCGGCGATCAGGTTGGGCACGGCCATGTCGCGCGCGCCCTGCCCCAGTGCGACCCAGTTCTGCAGGAAGATGGACATGCCGATGGCGGAAATCAGCGCCACCAGGCGTGGCCCGCCACGCACGGGGCGGTACGCCACGCGCTCGACCGTAAAGCCATAGGCGGCAGTCACCGCCACCGCCACGATGAGCATGGCCGCGACGACCAGCGGCAGCGGCAGGCCCGTCTGCGTGCCGATCGCCGTGAGCGTGACCAGGCCCACGTAGGCGCCGATCATGTAGATCTCGCCATGGGCGAAGTTGATCATGCCGATGATCCCGTAGACCATCGTGTAGCCGATGGCGATCAGCGCATAGATCGCGCCCAGTGACAGCCCATTGAAAAGCTGCTGGATGAGTTGGGGAAGAATGTCAGACATGAATGGCATGCTCCACACGATTCCGGCTCCAGTTTAAGTGCCGGAGCCGGAACCTGGGGTGCTGGGACGGCGCCCCGGCCACGCGGGCCGGCAGCGCCATGCGGGTTACAGCTGGGTCTTCTTGCCCGTCTTGTCCCAGCGGTAGACGGCGAACTCGAAGTCCTTCAGGTCGCCCTTGGCGTCGTATTCGACCTTGCCGATGGCGGTATTGAAGCTGTGGGAGTGCATGTAGTCGGCCACCTTGGCGGGATCTTCGCCCACGGCCTTGATGCTTTCGGCCAGGATCTGCACCGCCGCGTAAGCCGGCATCTGGAACGCGCCGTCGGGGTCGCGCTTGGCATCGTGGAAGGCCTTGACGATGGCTTCGTTGCCGGGCAGCTTGGTGAAGTCGGCAGGCAGCGTCACGAGCAGGCCCTCGATGGCCGGGCCGGCGATCGCCACCAGGTCCTGGTTGGCCACGCCCTCGGGGCCCATGAATTGCACGTTCAAGCCTTGCTCGCGCGCCTGGCGCAGCAGCAGGCCCATTTCGGGGTGGTAGCCGCCGAAATAGACCAAGTCCACGCCCGAGCTCTTGAGCTTGGTGATCACCGCCGAGTAGTCGCTGTCGCCGACGTTGATGCCTTCATAGAGGGCGACGTCGACCTTGTTCTTTTCGAGCGTGGCGCGCACCTGCTCGGCCAGGCCGGAGCCGTAGGTCTGCTTGTCGTGCAGGATGGCGACCTTCTTGGGCTTGATCGTATTGGCGATGTAGCGCGCGGCGAACGGGCCTTGCTGGTCGTCGCGGCCGATGGTGCGGAAGAAGAAATGCGGCTTGATGGTGTCGGTCACCAGGGGCGAGGTGGCGCCCGGGGTGATGGCGACGATGCCTTCGGCCTCGTAGACGTTGACCGCGGGGACGGTGGTGCCCGAGCAGGCGTGGGCCACGGCGAACTTGGCGCCGGAATTGACCACGCGGTTGGCGGCGGGCACGGCCTGCTTGGGCTCGCAGCCGTCGTCGATGAGGATGGGTTCGAGCTGCTTGCCGTTGACGCCGCCGGCGGCGTTGATCATTTCGATGGCCGTCAGGGCGCCTGCCTGGATCTGGTCACCGTACTGGGTATTGGGACCCGTCATGGGTTGGGGGATGCCGATCTTGATGGTGTCGGCGGCGTGGGCCGCGCCGGCCAGCGCCAAGGCGCCGATGGCCAACGCTGCGGGAGCAAAGCGCTGCAGCAGTTTCATGCTTGGGTTCTCCAGCAGGGTGAAGGAAAACGTCGCGCGCTCGTGACGCGATCGCCGGCATTCCGGCAATGGCGCAACGCCCGGCGGGGATCGCCACACCGGGCAAACGCGGCGTGGCGCGTATTCTGAGAGGAGGCCGAAGGCCTGTCACTGCGTGTAATCCCCTATATTTATTTGATTCGGCTTTATTGGGGACGGACGCAGCAGATTTCAGGGTGCCGGCGTCGCCGCCGGCCGGCCCAAGTTCCACATCAGCGCCCGGAACGGCGCCAGCATGAAGGCGTTGACCGCCAGCTTGACCGCCAAGTCCCCAGCGACCCAGGTCATCCACGGCAGGCCGGTGCCGGCAAAGGCGATGGCAAAGAACATGAAAGTATCCAGCGTCGTGGCAAGGGTGCCGGACACCAGCGGCGCGCGCCACCACTGGCCGGCCCGCAGCCGGTCAAAGACGTGGATGTCGAGCAGCTGCGCGCACAGGAAAGCCGAGCCCGATGCCAGCGCGATGCGCGGCGAGGCAATCCAGAGCGAAGCCACCACCGCCGCGGCAAACCCCGTCCAAGCCACCCGGCGCGCAGGCCCCGGGCCGAAGCGCCGGTTGAGCAGGTCCGTGACCAGGAAAGCCACCGGATAGGACAACGCGCCCCAAGTCAGCCAATCGTTGATCGGGAACTGGACCAGAAAGTTGGAGCCGGCCACGATGAGGCACATCGCGGCCACGGCCAGCGCAAAAGCGCGCAGGCCCAGGGATTCGTAGACGAAGCGCCGGGACGGACGTGGCATGGCAGCGGTCATGGCAAGCGTGCGAAAACGTAGTGTAGCCGGCCGGGCGGCTAGGCGCCGAACTCCCGGCCCAGTTCTGCGGCCCGGTCCTTGGCCGCCTTCATGGCGCGGCGCACCGCGCCGGGCACGTCCTCGCCAGCCAGTACGGCCAGCGCCGCGGCGGTCGTGCCGCCGCGCGAGGTGACCCGCTCGCGCAGCACCGCAGGCGGGTCTTCCGATTGCGCGGCCAGCCTGGCCGCGCCGGCCACCGTAGCCAGCGCCAGCTGACGCGCCTGTGCGGCGTCCAGCCCCTGCTCGATCCCGCCCTGTATCAGCGCCTCGAGGAACAAGAATACATAGGCCGGGCCGCTGCCCGACAGGGCAGTGACGGCGTCCAATCCGTCATCGTCGGCCACCCAGGCGACCTCGCCCACCGAGCGCATGAGCTGTTCGGCCAGGGCCCTGTCGGCTTCGGTGGCGCCCGGCAGCGCGGCCATGCCGGTGGCGCCGGCGCCGACCAACGCCGGCGTGTTGGGCATGCAGCGCACCAGGCGCTGCCAGGGGCGCCCGGGTGCGCCCAGCCAGGTGGCCAGGGTGTCGGCGCGAATGCCCGCCGCCACGCTCATGACCAGGGTGTGCTGGCCCAACAGCGGACGGGTTTCCTGAGCGGCCGTGCGCATGTTCTGCGGCTTGACGGCGTAGATCCACACCCGGCACGCGGCCAGGCGGTCATCGGGCGCGGCGGCCACGGTCATGCCGCGCGCCTGCCAGGCGGCGTGCGCGGCCGGGTCGATCTCGACCACGTGGATATTGCCCGCCGGGCACACCTTGCCGGCCAGGCCACTGGCCAGCGCCGCGGCCATGTTGCCGCCGCCGATAAAGCCTATGGAAAGTCTGTCGTCCATCAAAAACGCCGCAGGAAATCAGCCAAGGAGCGGGACCAGTACGGTCTGGGCAAAAATGCCGGCAAAGACCGACGCACCAAACCACGTATTGTGCAGGAAGGCGCGAAAGCACGCCGCCCGGTCGCGCCCGCGGATCCAGCGCAGGTGGCGGACCGCAATCACCCCGGCCGCCGCGAGCCCGCAGCCGTAGGCCCACCCATAGCCGGCCATGGCCCCGGCCAGGGCCAGTAGCGCCAGCGTCACGGCGTAGCACACCCCGACCATGGCCACGTCCCAGCGGCCGAAGGTGATGGCCGCGGTGCGCAGCCCCAGCTTGATGTCATCGTCGCGGTCGACCATGGCGTACTCGGTGTCGTAGGCGACGGCCCAGGCGATATTGGCCGCCAGCATCACCCACGCCACGGGCGGGACGGCGTTTTGCAGCGCCGCGAAACTCATGGGGATGCCAAAGCCGAAGGCGATGCCCAGATACGCCTGGGGAATGGCGAAGAACCGCTTGAACAGCGGATACGTGGCAGCCAAAAACGCGCCCACGAAAGCCAGCTGGATGGTCAGCGCGTTCAGCGGCAGCACCAGCAGGAAGGAAACCAGCGCCAGCGCCGCCGCCACGACCAGCGCCTCCCATGGGGCGATGCGCCCGGAGGTCAGGACGCGGTCGCGCGTGCGCGCCACGTGCAGGTCGAAATCGCGGTCGAAGTAGTCATTGATGGCGCAGCCGGCCGAGCGCATCAGCGCCGTGCCCAGGACGAAGATGGCCACCACGCGCCAGGGCGGCGCGCCGTCGCCGGCCACCCACAGGCCCCAAAGGGTGGGCCACAACAGCAGCAGGATGCCGATGGGCTTGTCCAGCCGCACCAGCCGCAGGTATAGCAACAGACGGTGTTGCATGGGAAACAGTGCAGTCGCCATGGGGCGTTAGCATAACAGCGCAGGCTCGGCCAGCAGGCAAACCCTGGGTATGTCGAAGGTTGACAGCATCCGGCACAGGTGCAAGAGTCACGGCTGGGTAACAAACCCGTCATAAGATCGATCACACGCCACGGCCGCCAGCCCATCAGGTTGCCGGCCGTCGCGCATCAACCGTACCCCTGGAGGAAGCACCATGAAACCCCATCGCTTGGCCGCAGCGCTGGCCTGTCTGTCCGCCGTGCTGGGCGGCCCGGCGCACGCCGTCACCGACATCCAGTTTTGGCATTCCATGCAAGGCGCGCTCGGCGACCGCGTCAACGACATGGTGGCCGGCTTCAACGCGAGCCAATCCGACTACCGGGTGCAAGCCGTCTACAAGGGCACATACGGCGAATCCATGAATGCCGGCATCGCCGCCTTCCGCGCCGGCAACGCGCCGGACATCCTGCAGGTGTTCGAAGTCGGCACCGCCACCATGATGTATGCCCGCGGCGCCATCAAGCCGGTGCAGGAAATGAGCGAAGAAGTCGGCGACCCGATCAACCCGGACGACTTCATCGGCGCGGTCGCAGGCTACTACTCCTCGCCCGAGGGCAAGCTGGTGTCCATGCCCTTTAACAGCTCCACGCCGGTGTTCTACTACAACAAGGACGCGTTCAAGAAGGCCGGCCTGGATCCCGAGAAACCGCCCAAGACCTGGGAAGAGCTCGCCGAAATGGGCCGCAAGCTCAAGGCCGCGGGCATCGAGTGCGGCTACACCACGGGCTATCCATCCTGGGTCCAGCTGGAGACCTTCTCGGCCTGGCATAACGTGCCGTACGCCACCAAGGACAACGGCTTCGGCGGCCTGGACGCGCGGTTGGCCATCGATTCCGACCTGCACGTGCGCCACTTGGAAAACCTCGCCCAGCTCGCCAAGGAAGGCATCTTCATGTATGGCGGCCGCGGCGACCAGCCGAACTCGCTCTTTACGACGGGCAAGTGCGCGAGCATCACCGGTTCCAGCGCCATGCGCGCCAACATCATCAAGAACGCCGGCTTCGAATTCGGCACCTCCACCCTGCCCTACTATGCCGACGTCAAGGGCGCGCCGCAGAACACCATCATCGGCGGCGCCTCGCTGTGGGTCTTCGCCAACAAGAGCCCCGAGGTCTATCGCGGCGTGACCAAGTTCTTCAAGTACATCTCCAGCCCCGAAGTGGCAGCCCAGTGGCACCAGAGCACGGGCTATGTGCCCGTGACCAAGGCGGCCTACGAGCTGACCCGCAAGGCCGGCTTCTATGAGAAGAACCCGGGCACCGAGATCGCGGTCACGCAGCTCAACGTGCAGACCACCGACCAGTCGCGCGGCGTGCGCCTGGGCTTTTTGCCGCAGATCCGCGAAGTCGAGGACGGCGAGATGGAGCGCATCTTCGCCGGTCAGGTCAGCGCCAAGGACGGCCTGGCCACCATGATCAAGCGCGGCAACGAACTTCTCGAGAAGTTCGAAAAGAGCGCAAAGTAGCAAACGTAGTAACATCGCGCCTTTTGCCGCCCGCGCGCGGGCGGCGCCGCTGCCGCCCACGGCGGCAGCCTTCCTTTCCAGACCGCGACCCATGGAAAAGCGCGTCGTTTTTTCCCACAAGACCCTGCCCTACCTGCTGCTTGCGCCGCAGCTGGCCATCACCATCGTGTTCTTTTTCCTGCCGGCTGGCCAGGCGATGTGGCAGTCTTTCCAGCGCGAAGACGTCTTCGGCCTGTCCACCGAATTCGTCGGGCTGGCCAACTTTGCCGAGCTTTTCTCGCAGGACGACTACCTGCAGTCCTTTCGCATCACCGCCTTTTTCTCGGTCATGGTGGCTGCCTCCGGGCTGGCGATCGCCCTGCTGCTGGCCGTGATGGCCGACCGCGTCATGCGCGGCGCATCGGTCTACAAAACGCTGCTGATCTGGCCCTATGCCGTGGCGCCGGCCGTGGTCGGCGTGTTGTGGCTGTTCTTGTTTTCGCCCTCGGTCGGGATCCTGGCGCTGGCGCTGAACGACATCGGCTTGCCGTGGAACCCCAGGCTTGACGCCAACCACGCGATGATCCTGGTCATCATCGCCGCCGTATGGAAGCAGATCTCGTATAACTTCCTGTTCTTCCTGGCCGGCTTGCAGGCGATTCCCCGCTCGCTCATCGAGGCCGCGGCCATCGACGGCGCGGGCCCGGCGCGGCGCTTCTGGACCATCGTCTTCCCGCTGCTGTCGCCGACGACGTTCTTCCTCCTGGTGGTCAACGTCATTTATGCGTTCTTCGACACCTTCGCCGTCATCGACACGACCACGCAGGGCGGGCCGGGAACGTCCACGTCCATCCTGGTCTACAAGGTGTACCGAGACGCCTTCATCGGCCTGGACCTGGGTTCGTCGGCCGCGCAGTCGGTCATCCTGATGACCATCGTCGTGCTGCTGACCGTGGTGCAGTTCCGCTACATCGACCGCCGGGTCAACTACTGATGTTCGAGATTTCCCAATGGTAGAACGACGCCCCTGGCTCGATTTCCTTGCCCACGCCGTGCTGCTGGCCGGCGTGGCGCTAGTGGCCTTTCCGCTGTACGTCACCTTCGTCGCCTCCACCCAGACCGCCCAGGAAGTGGCCGCCGCGCCCATGTCGCTGGCGCCCGGCTCGCACTTCATCGACAACTATGTGACCGCCCTCATCTCGGGTTCGAGCACGGGCGCCAATACCGCGCCGGTCGGGCGCATGATGTGGATCAGCCTGGTCATGGCGCTGTCGATCGCGCTGGGCAAGATCGCCATCTCGCTCTTGTCGGCATTCGCGGTGGTGTACTTCCGGTTTCCGGGTCGGATGTTCTTCTTCTGGATGATCTTCGTCACGCTGATGTTGCCGGTCGAGGTGCGCATCGCACCGACCTACAAGGTGGTTGCCGACCTGGGCCTGCTCGACAGCTATGCGGGGCTGACCCTGCCGCTGATCGCCTCGGCCACCGCGACCTTCCTGTTCCGGCAGTTCTTCCTGACGGTGCCCGACGAACTCATCGAGGCCGCGCGCATGGACGGCGCCGGACCCTTGCGCTTCTTGCGCGACGTGCTGCTGCCGCTGTCGCGCACCAACATCGCGGCGATCTTCGTCATCCAGTTCATCTACGGCTGGAACCAGTACCTGTGGCCGCTGCTCATCACCACCAAGGAGGACATGTATCCGGTGGTCATCGGCATCAAGCGCATGATCAGCGCGGGTGATGCCGTGACCGAGTGGAACATCGTCATGGCCACCGCCATGCTGGCGATGATCCCGCCCGTGCTGGTGGTCATCCTGATGCAGAAATGGTTCGTCAAGGGCCTGGTCGACAGCGAGAAGTAAAGGACGCGAGACAACAAGACTATGGCAACCCTCACCCTGCGTAACGTCACCAAGTCCTACGCCGCCGGCGTGCAAGTCATCCACGGCATCGATGCCGAGATCGGCGACGGCGAGTTCATCGTCATCGTCGGTCCGTCCGGCTGCGGCAAGTCCACGCTGCTGCGCATGGTCGCGGGCCTGGAGTCCGTCACCGGCGGCGACATCCTCATAGACGGCCAGCGGGTCAACGACCTGGAACCGGCTTCGCGCGACATCGCGATGGTGTTCCAGAACTATGCCCTCTACCCGCACATGACCGTGTTCGACAACATGGCCTATGGCCTGAAGATCCGGGGCGTGCCCAAGGAAGAGATCCGCAAGCGGGTCGACGCGGCCGCACGCATCCTGGAACTGCAGGACCTGCTCAACCGCCGGCCGCGCCAGCTCTCGGGCGGGCAGCGCCAGCGCGTGGCCATGGGCCGGGCCATCGTGCGCGAGCCCAAGGTGTTCCTTTTCGACGAGCCACTGTCCAACCTGGATGCCAAGCTGCGCGTGCAGATGCGGCTGGAAATCCAGAAGCTGCACCGGCGGCTGCGCACCACCAGCCTGTATGTCACCCACGACCAGGTCGAGGCCATGACGCTGGGCGAGCGCATGATCGTCATGAACAAGGGCATCCCCGAGCAGATCGGCACCCCGACCGAGGTATTCGAGCGCCCCGCGTCGACCTTCGTGGCCAGCTTCATCGGCTCGCCGCCTATGAACCTGCTCAACGTCCAGGTGGGCACCGACGGCCGCGTCGCGGCCGCCGACGGCACGCCGCTGGGCATGCCGGTGGACATGGTGCCGGCCTTTGCGCGCGGGCGCCGCCTGACCCTGGGCGTGCGGCCGGAAAACCTGGTCATCAAGGCCGACGGACTGCCCATGAAGGTCGAAATGATCGAAACGCTGGGCTCGGACCAGCTCATCCACGGCCTGTGCGCCGGCATGCCGCTGGTGGTGCGCTGCGCCACCCGCGTGGCCGCCCAGGGGCCTGTCTCCGTCGGCGAAGACGTGCAAGTCGGGCCCGATCCGCGCCATCCCCTGCACTGGTTCGACCCGGACACGGGCCGGCGCGTCGAAGCCTAGGTAGCTCGCGCCTGGCCGTGCCATGCGGCAAGGCGCTTGGACAAAAAAACCCCGCGCCGCAGTAATGCGGCGCGGGGTTTTTGCTAGACGGTCGGACGAAACCGCGCCTTACTTGACGACCGACTTGCTGCCGTCCTTGTGCCAGTTGAACACATCGAACTCGAACGCGGTCAAGTCGCCCTGCTTGTTCCAGGAGATCTCGCCGATCGGCGTCTTGAACGTATTGGCGTGCAGGTAGGCCGCCACCTTGTCCGGATCGTCGGCGCCCACGCCCTTGATCGCATCGGCGATCACCTGCGTGGCCGCATACGACGTCAGCTGGAACGCGCCGCCCGGATTGCGGTTCTTGGCCTTGAACGCCTTGACGATCTCGGCGTTGGCCGGGTCGGCGGAGAAGTCAGCCGGCAGCGTGACCAGCATGCCTTCGACGGCGTCGCCGGCGATGGCGTTGATGTCGGGGTTGCCCGTGCCTTCAGGCCCCATGAAGCGCGCCTTCAGGCCCTGCTCGGCCGATTGACGCAGCAACAAACCCATCTCTGGGTGGTAGCCGCCGTAATAAATGAAATCGACGTCGGCGCTCTTGGCCTTGGTGATCACTGCCGAATAGTCGCTGTCGCCGGCGTTGATGCCCTCGAACATGACGACCTCGATGCCGGCTTCCTGCAGGCCCTGGCGCACCGAGGTGGCGATGCCCTGCCCATACGACTGCTTATCGTGGATGATGGCCACGCGCTTGGGCTTGATTTTCTCGGTGATGAAGCGGGCGGCTGCCGGGCCTTGCTGGTCGTCGCGGCCGATGGTGCGGAAGATGAAGTCGTAGTTCTTGCCGTCGGTCAGCGCGGGCGAAGTCGCCGAAGGCGTGACCATGACCACGCCTTCGTTGTTGTAGACGTCGGCCGCGGCGATGGTGGCGCCCGAGCAGACGTGGCCGATCACGTAGTGGATCTTTTCGTTGACCACGCGGTTGGCCGCCACCGGCCCTTGCTTGGGTTCGCAACCGTCGTCGATGGTAACGACTTCGAGCTGCTTGCCGAGCACCCCGCCCGCGGCGTTGATCTGCTCAACGGCCGTGGCCACGCCTTCCTTGACCATGTCGCCGTATTGCGTCAGCGCCCCAGTCATGGGGCCGACGATGGCCAGTTTGATGGTGTCGGCGGCGTGCGCAGCCTGGCCGCCCGCGAGCCCGGCGGCGAGCGCCAGCGCGGCGGCCAGCGGTGCAAATCGTTGTCGCTTGTTCATTTTCAGTCTCCTGTCTGCAATGCAAAAAATCGCCCTGCTGCAGGCGGCAGGGCGACGCGGTCCCGACGTGGGCCGCGAGGCCCCGGCTGTTATTGCAGCAAGCTGCGCAGCATCCACGCGTTCTTTTCGTGGACGTCCATGCGCTGCGTCAGTAGGTCGGCCGTAGGCTGATCGTTGGCCGCGTCGGCCTTGTCGAAGGCTGCGCGGGCCGTGGTGGCTACCGCCTCGTTGCCCTTGACCAGCAGGCGGACCATTTCGAGCGCCTCGGGGACTTCGGTCGGCTCCTTGACGGAGGCCAGCTTGGCGTATTCGCGGTAGGTCCCCGGGGCGTAATGGCCAAGGGCGCGGATGCGTTCGGCAATGGCGTCCAGCGCATTCCACTGCTCGGTGTACTGATCCATGAACATGGCATGCAGGGTATTGAACAGCGGGCCCGTGACATTCCAGTGGAAGTTGTGCGTCATCAGGTAAAGCGTGTAGGAATCGGCCAGCAGCTTGGACAGCTCCTGGCAGATTGCGGCCCGGTCCTTGTCGGAGATCCCGATGTTGATGCGCGGGGCGGACGCTTCGCTTTTCTTGACGACTTTGGCCATTGCCGACTCCTGTGGGTGAGAATTACTCGAAAGAATACCACCGCGGCGGCGGAAAATGACGGCAAACCGCCGCGTTCGCGAATGCTACGGCTCCTGCACCGACGTGGCCTGCCGCGGCAGCATGTTCACTCCCGGCAGTCCACAGGCGTAGACCGCTTCGGCCAGGGCCTCGACTGCGGCCAGGCGCGGGAAGCTCTTGCGCCAGGCCAGCACTACGCGCCGGTCGGGCACGGGCGCCTCGAACGGTATGTAGCGCAGCAGCTTGTCGGCCGCCGGCTGCGCGGGCACGGACGTGACCGGCAACACCGTGATGCCGATGCCGGCGGCCACCATGTGGCGGATGGTTTCCAGCGATGATCCTTCGAAGGTGCGCTGGATGCCGTCGCTGGCTGCGGAAAAGCGCGACAGCTCGGGGCAAACCTCCAGGACCTGATCGCGGAAGCAATGGCCGCTGCCCAGCAGCAGCATGGTTTCCTGCTTCAGTTCGCGCGCGTCGATGCGCTTGCGGTTGGCCCAGGCATGGTTGCGCGGCACGGCCACCATGAACGGCTCGTCGTACAGCGGGCGGATCACCAGGCCGGCCTCGGGCAAGGGCAGCGCCATGATGGCGCAGTCGATTTCGCCCTGGCGCAGCAGCTCGATCAGGCGCACGGTGAAGTTTTCCTGCAGCAGCAGCGGCATCTGTGGGGTGCGCGCGATTTGTTCGGGCACCAGGCGCGGTAGCAGGTACGGGCCGATGGTGTGGATCACGCCCACGCGCAATGGCCCGGCCAGCGGGTCATGCCCCTGGCGCGCGATCTCCTTGAGCATCGCGCTTTCCTCCAGCACCTTCTGGGCTTGGGCAACGATGCGCCGCCCGATGGGCGTGACGCCGACTTCGGCGCCGCCGCGCTCGAACAGCGTCACGCCCAGTTCGTCCTCCAGCTTGCGGATGGCGACCGACAAGGTGGGCTGGCTGACGAAACAGGCCTCGGCGGCGCGCCCGAAATGGCGCTCGCGCGCCACGGCGACGATGTATTTCAGTTCGGTCAGGGTCATGGGGCGCTCGTCCGGTAAAAAAGGGTCTCAGGTGCGCAGATAGTCTTCACGGCCGCGCATCCAGCGGGCCAGGTGGGCGGCAGCCGCCGCGGGATAGTCGCGGCGCAGCAGCGCGGCGGCCTCGCGCGCCTGTTCGGCCACCTTGGCATCGCGCTGCAAGTCGGCAAAGCGCAGCAGCGCGAGCCCGGACTGGCGCACCCCCAGGAATTCCCCCGGACCGCGCAGCTCCAGGTCACGCCGGGCGATTTCGAAACCGTCCGACGTCTCGTACATCGCGCGCAGGCGCTGGCGTGCCACCGGCGACAGCGGCGGCTGGTAGAGCAGCACGCAGACCGATTCGGCCGTGCCCCGCCCTACCCGGCCGCGCAACTGGTGCAGCTGCGCCAACCCGAAGCGCTCGGCGTGCTCGATGACCATAAGCGAGGCATTGGGCACGTCCACTCCAACTTCGATGACGGTCGTGGCCACCAGCAGGTCCAGGTCGCCGGCACGGAACGCGTCCATGACCGCCGCCTTCTCGGCCGGCGCAAGCCGGCCATGGACCAGCCCCACGCGCAGGTCCGGCAGCTCCGCCTGCAGCGCTTGGTGGGTGTCGACCGCCGTCTGCAGCTCCAGCGCCTCGCTTTCTTCGACCAGCGGGCACACCCAATACGCCTGCCGGCCCTGGCGGGCGGCGTGGGCGATGCGGGCGATGACCTCGCCACGCCGACTGTCGGCCACCAGCTTGGTCACGACCGGGGTGCGTCCGGGCGGCAGTTCATCGATGACCGAGACGTCCAGGTCGGCGAAAAACGTCATGGCCAGCGTGCGCGGGATGGGCGTGGCGCTCATGGTCAGCTGGTGCGGCACGGCCGCGCCGTCGGGCGCCTCGCCCTTGCGGCTCAAGGCCAGCCGCTGGCCGACGCCGAAGCGGTGCTGCTCATCGACGATGACCAGCCCCAGGTCGGCGAAATCCATCTGTTCTTGGATCAGCGCCTGCGTGCCCACCACGAGCTGCGCGCTGCCGTCGGCCACGCGGGCGGCGGCCTCGCGCTTGGCGCGCGGCGACAGGCTGCCAGTCAGCCAGGCGGTGGCCACGCCCAGCGGCTCCAGCCACTGCGCCAGCTTGCGAAAATGCTGCTCGGCCAGGATCTCGGTGGGCGCCATCAAGGCGACCTGCTTGCCGCAGCCGACGGCTTGGGCGGCGGCCATCGCCGCCACCACGGTCTTGCCGCTGCCGACGTCGCCTTGCAGCAGGCGATGCATGGGATGGCTGCACGCCATGTCGGCGCCGATCTCGTCGATGACGCGGCGCTGTGCCGCGGTCAGTTCAAAGGGCAGCGCCTGGCGCAACCGCTCGACCAGATCGGCCGCCCGCCCGGCCCGCGGCAGCGGCGTGGCGCGCTTTTGCATGCGCGCGGCGCGCGCCGCGGCAAGCGACAACTGCTGGGCCAGCAACTCGTCGAACTTGATACGCACCCAAGCCGGATGGGCGTGCTCGACCAGTTCGGCCTCGGACACGCCAGGCTCGGGGGCATGCAGCATGCGGATGGCCTCAGCGAAAGGCATCAGCCCATAGGCCTTGAGCACCGGCTGCGGCAGGACTTCGGACAAGTCGGCCTGCCCCAGCGCCTGGGCAATCGCCCGCCGCAAGGTGGCCTGCGGCAGGCCATCGGTAGTGGGATAGACCGGCGTCAACGCCTGGGGCAGCGGCGCGTCGGCCGAGCCCATGCGTGGATGCACCATCTCGCGCCCGAACAAGCCGCCGCGCACCTCGCCGCGCGCGCGCAGGCGCCGTCCGGGTTGCAGTTGCTTTTGCTGGCTGGGATAGAAATTGAGCCAGCGCAGGGTCAGCTCCCCGGTGTCGTCGGCGATGGCCGCCACCAATTGGCGGCGCGGCCGGAAGACGACTTCGCAGCGCGTGATTTCGCCTTCGACCTGCGCCCAGGCGCCCGGACGCAAGTCGGCGATCGGCGTGATCCGCGTTTCGTCCTCGTAGCGCAACGGCAGGTGCAGGACGAAATCCATGGGCTGCGCCAGGCCAAGCCGGCGCAGCTTGCGCTCGGTCACGCCGGCCTCGGCCGGGCCGGCCGAGCGGGTCGAAGCCGAGGCTGCCATCCCTGTACGGCGGGAAGCCGAAAACTCGGGCGCCGGGGGTCAGATCGCCAGGATGGCTTCCACTTCGAACTGCGCGCCCTTGGGCAGGCTGGCCACGCCGATGGTCGAACGCGCCGGAAAGGGCTGCGGGATGATCTCGGCCATGATGGCATTGGCAGCGGCGAACTTGTCGAGGTCCACCAGGAACAGGGTCAGCTTGACGATGTTCTCCAGCGTGCCGCCGGCGGCGTCGACCACCGCCTTCAGGTTGGCGAAGGCCTGGCGCACCTGCTCCTCGAAATTGTCGGAGACCAGCTCGCCCGTGCCGGGCTTCAGTCCGATCTGGCCCGACAGGTAAACCGTGCGCTTGCCGGCCTCGACGGCCACGGCCTGCGAGTATGGCCCGACGGCGGCCGGCGCGGCGTCGGTGTGGATGATCTGCTTGGTCATGGCGGGAATCCTCTATGGGGATTGATTGAGAGCTATCGAAGTTTAATCGCCAATAGACGACGGCGAAAAGGCCGCCGGCGCCGATCGGACCGCCTCGACCTGCGCGCCCATTTCGTGCCGCCGCTCGAGCAGCATGTCGTAGAGCGTGCGGGCGGCAACCGACAGCGCACGGCCGCGGCGCTTGACCAGGTATAGCGCGCGGGTCGGCACGCGGCCGGCCAGCGGGCGCACGGCCAGCCCGGGACGGCGGAAATGGAACAGCGTCATGCCCGGCACCACCGTGACCCCCAAGCCCGCGGCGACCAGCCCGGTGACCGTAGCCAGGTGCTCGACCTCCAGCACCGTGCGCGCGTTGCGCAGGCTGCTGGCCGCATCCAAGTGTTGGCGCACGCTGCTGTTGCGCGCCAGCTGGATGAGCGCCTCGCCGGCCAGGTCGCGCAGGCGCACGTCGTCCTGGCGCGCCAGCCGGTGGTCCTCGCGGCACACCAGGTAGAAGTGATCGGCGTGCAGGAACTGCGCCTGCAGGTCGGTCATGTCGGCGCGCTGCGCGGCCACGGCGAATTCCACCGCCCCACCCTGCACCATGTCCAGGCAAGGGTCGAGCAGCGCATCGCGCAATTCCAGGTCGACGCCGGGATACTGGCGCCGGTAATCCGCGAGCACCCCGGGCAGCCACCCCGCGGCCAGCGATGGCAGGGCCGCCAGCGCCACGCGGCCGCGCCGTCGCGCGACATGGTCTTGCAAATCGTGCAAGGCCAGGTCGATGTCGGCCAGCAGGCGGCGCGCCCAGGCCTCCAGCACGCGGCCTTCGGGCGTCAGGTCCACGCGTCGGGTGTTGCGGTCGAACAGGCGCGCGCCTGCGTCCTGCTCCAGCGAACGGATCAGCGCGCTGAAGGCGGGCTGGGTGAGATGACAGCGCTGCGCGGCGCGGGTGAAGTGCCTTTCGTCGCACAAGGCCACGAACGCGCGCAGCTGCCGAGCCGACAGATTCATACAAACCTTGGATTAATTGATCCGATATTTCTATTTTACGGATCAACACCGCCTGCCTATAGTCACGGCTCCTACTGTTTTGCTCCAATCGCCCATGCCTGCTTCGCCCCTGCTGGTCGGCTGCGCCACCGGGTTTTCCGGTGACCGCACCGATGGCGTACCCGCGGTGGTCGACGCCCTCATCCAGGGCGGCGGCGGCACGCTGATTTTCGAAACCTTGGCCGAGCGCACGCTGGCGCTGGCGCAGTTGGCCCGCAACCAGGACCCCGAGGCGGGCTACGAGCCGCTGCTGGACGAATTGATGCGCCCCTGCCTGCCTGCAGTGGCCGCTGGCGCGGTCAAAGTCGTCAGCAACTTCGGCGCCGCCAACCCGCCCGCCGCCGCGCGCCGCATCGCGGCGCTGGCCCGCGAGGCGGGCCAGCCCGTGCCGCGCATCGCCATCATCGAAGGCGACGCGCTGCAGGCGCCGCAACTGCGCGACCTGCTGCGTGAGCGCGTCGGCCCCGAGTTCGATCGCCTGGACGTCGTCAGCGCCAATGCCTACCTGGGCGCCGGGCCAATCGCCGAGGCGCTGCAGGCCGGCGCACAAATCGTCGTCGCCGGGCGCGTGGCTGATCCGTCGCTGACGGTCGGGCCGGCGCTGGCGCACTTCGGCTGGCGCGAAGACGATTGGCCACGCCTGGGCCGCGCCACCATGGCGGGCCACATGCTCGAATGTGGCACCCAGGCCACCGGCGGCTACTTCTGTGTACCGGGATTGAAGGACATCCCGCAGCCCGAAGCGCCCGGGTTTCCGCTGGCCGAGATCGACGCCGACGGTGGGTTCACGGTCACCAAGCCGGCCGGCACCGGCGGTTGCGTGGACCTGCGCACCGTCAAGGAGCAGCTGCTTTACGAAGTGCATGACCCGGCGGCCTACCTGACGCCGGACGTCACCGCTGACTTAAGCGGTGCGCGCGCCGAGCAGGTGGGGCCGGACCGGGTGGCCGTGCACGGCATCACCGGGCGCGAGCGCCCGGCCGAATTGAAGGTCAATATCTGCCATCGCGGCGGGTGGCTGGCCGAGGCCGAGATCTCCTACGCGGGCGTCCAGGCCCAGGCGCGCGCCGCGCTGGCTGGCGAAATCGTGCGCAAGCGCCTGGCTGGGGCGCTGAAGCTGCGCATCGACCTGATCGGCGCGGTCAGCATCTTCGGCGATGACGACGGCCGGCTCCTGTCGGCCGCGGTTGCCGCGCCCGCGGTGGCGCGCGACGTGCGCCTGCGCGTGGCCGGCACCCATGCCGAGCGCGCCGTGGCCGAACGCGTGTTGCGCGAAGTCACCGCCCTGTATACCTGTGGCCCGGCCGGCGGCGGCGGGGTGCGCACTGCCCTGCGCCCGCGCCTGAACATGATCTCGACCACCATCGCGCGCGAGGCCGTGCAGCCGCGGTGGCGCTTCTTGGAGGACGCACCATGAGCCGCGCCGCCGCGACAGCCCCGGCAGGCGCCGATGTCGTCCGTGTGCCGCTGTATCGGCTGGCCCACGGACGCTCGGGCGACAAGGGAGATATTTCCAACCTGAGCGTCATCGCCTGGACGCCCGAGTGCTATGACGTCCTGGTCGAGACGCTCACCGCCGAGCGCGTGTCGGACTGGTTCGCGCACCGGCGCCCGCGCGCGGTGCGCCGCTACCTGCTGCCGGGCTTGCACGCGATGAACTTCGTGCTCGAAGGCGTGCTCGACGGTGGCGTCAACGATGCGCTGAACCTGGACGCCCACGGCAAGGCGCTTGCCTTCTTCCTGCTGGACCTGCCGGTCGACGTGCCGGCCGGGCTCGCCGCGGCGTTGCCCGATATCGATCCATCCGCTTGCGCCGGGGCCTCGACCCGGCCCCATCCCTTTCCATAACAACTGGAGACGCCAATGAAACCCAGCCTGTCGACCCGACGCGCCCTGCTGACGCTGACGCTGGCCTGCGCCGCCCTGCCCTTGTCGGCCAGGGCCCAGGACTTTCCCGCCAAGCCCATCACCTTCATCGTGCCGTTTGCCGCGGGCAGCGCCACCGACCAAATCGCGCGCGCGATCGGCCAAGGCGTGACCGAAGCCAGCGGCCAGACGGTGGTGATCGACAACCGCCCGGGCGCAAGCGCCATGATCGGCGCACAGGCCGCCGCGCGCGCGCCTGCCGACGGCTATACGGTGCTGATCACGACCAACACCACGCACGCAGCCAACGAGCACCTGTACAAGTCACTGGCCTACGATCCGGTCGCCGACTTCGCACCCATTACGCTGCTGGGCAAGGGCGGCCAAATCATGGTGGTGCGGCCCGATTCGCCGGCCAAGACCGTCAAGGACTTCCTGGAACTGGCGCGCAAGCATCCCGGCAAGTTGTCTTTCGGCAGCGGCAGCTCCAGCAGCCGCGTGGCCGGCGAGCAGCTGCAGCAAATGACCGGCATCGAGCTGCTGCACGTGCCGTACAAGAGCAATCCGCTGGCGATCACGGACCTGATCGGCGGACAGATCGACACGATGATCACTGACACGGCTACCGGCCTGCCGCAAATCAAGGCCGGCAAGCTGCGCGCGCTCGGCGTGACCAGCAAGACCCGGTCGCCGCTGGTGCCCGATGTGCCGACCATAGACGAGGCTGGCGTGCCCGGCTACGAGATGGGGTATTGGTTTGCCGCCTATGCGCCGTCGGGCACGCCACGCCCGGTGATCGAGCGTCTGCATGCCCTGCTGACGGCCGCGACCGGCTCGGCCGTGGCGCAGCAGTTCTACAAGCAGACTGGCACCGAACTGGCCACCTCCACGCCCGAGGAGCTGGCCGCCTTCCAGAAGGCCGAATCGGCCAAGTGGGGCGAGATCATCCGCAAGGCAGGGATACAGCCCGAATAAGCCCCCTGCGCATCGCGCCGTCCGGCGCCGGGCGCATTGCCCCGGCGGCCGGGCCCGTGCGCCGGCAAGGCCACGCCGGGGCCGGTGGCAGGCCGGCCCGGCCTCTGCCCGGCGCCGGCAATATTTTGGGCTTACTTCTCGACGAAGGCGCGCTCGACCACGTAGTCGCCCGGCTCGCCCACCCCAGGCGAGACGACGAATCCGCGCGCGTTGAGCAGCGCCGAGATGTCGGCCAGCATGTGCGGGCTGCCGCAAAGCATGGCGCGGTCGTGCTCGGGATCGAGCGGCGGCAGGCCGATGTCGTCGAACAGCTTGCCGCTTTCGATCAGGTGCGTGATGCGCCCCTGGTTGCGGAACGGCTCGCGCGTGACCGTCGGGTAGTAGATGAGCTTTTCCTTGACCAGGTCGCCGAAGTATTCGTTGGCCGGCAGCTCGTTCTGGATGAAGTCCGAGTAGGCCAGCTCGCTGACCCAGCGCACGCCGTGCACCAGGATGACGCGCTCGAAGCGTTCGTAGACTTCCGGGTCCTTGATGATGCTCATGAACGGCGCCAGGCCCGTGCCCGTGCCGAACAGGTAGAGCCGCTTGCCGGGCTTGAGGTCGTCGACGACCAGCGTGCCGACCGGTTTTTTGCTGACCAGGATGCTGTCGCCCACCTTCAGGTGCTGCAGGCGCGAGGTCAGCGGCCCGTTGGGCACCTTGATGCTCAGGAATTCGAGCTTGTCCTCGTAATTGGCACTGGCGATGCTGTAGGCGCGCATCAAGGGCTTGCCATCGACCTCCAGGCCGATCATGACGAAATGCCCGTTGTGAAAGCGCAGCGATGCGTCACGCGTCGTCGTAAAGGAAAAGAGGGTGTCGTTCCAGTGGTGCACGCTCAGGACGCGTTCCGTGTTGAAGGCTGCCATATTCCGCTTTGATCGCGCGGGCCGGGATGACTCATGACTGGTTGGCGGCCCGCCAAAAATTCCAAAAGGCGCCATTTTATCCTTGATATCTATTTTTTGAGAAACGATCTCGTTCTCATTACTTGCAGTCATATGGTCATGCTCTAAACCCGTAGTCGGGCACCCCTGCGACTGGCGGCCATGGCCTGCTGCCCGCCTGTTGCTGGGGTCGGGCATTCCTGATATTGTTGCGGTCTGTTTAGACAATCATTCTCATTTGCGTTTTCTGCGTTGATGCCCCACGCATCGGCCAGCGCAGAGTCAAGACGGCACATCCAAACGGGAGTTCCCTGAAAATGAAACGCATCAGCCCTTCCCTGGCGGCCCTGCGCGCCGTGGCGTTGGCGGCTGCCGCCGCCTTCAGCGCCGGTGCTTCGGCAGCTGGCGAAGTCAGTCTCTACACGACCCGCGAGCCCAAGCTGATCCAGCCGCTGCTGGACGCTTACACCCAGAAAACCGGGATCAAGGTCAACACCGTGTTCGTCAAGGACGGCCTGATCGAGCGCGTCAAGGCCGAGGGCGAGCAATCCCCGGCCGACGTGCTGATGACAGTGGATATCGGCAACCTGCTCGACCTGGTCGAGGCCGGCGTAACCCAGCCCGTGAAATCCGAAACGCTGGAGTCCGTGATCCCGCCCAACCTGCGCGGCGCCGATGGCCACTGGTACGCGCTGTCGCTGCGCGACCGCGTGCTCTACGCGGCCAAGGATTTGCCCCTGGAAGCCTTTACGTACGAGGAATTGGCCGACCCGAAATGGAAAGGCAAGGTGTGCATCCGCTCCGGCCAGCATCCGTATAACACTGGGCTGATCGCGGCCATGATCGCCCACGACGGCGCCGAGGCGACCGAGCAATGGCTGCGCGGCGTCAAGGCCAACCTGGCGCGCAAGGCCGCCGGCGGCGACCGCGACGTCGCCCGCGACATCCTCGGCGCGATCTGCGACATCGGCATCGCCAACGCGTACTACGCCGGGCACATGAAGAATGCCGAACCCGGCACTGACGCGCGCAAATGGGGTGACGCCATCAAGGTCATCCGCCCGACCTTCGGCAAGAGCCGCGGCACGCACGTCAACATCAGCGGCGCGGCCGTCGCGCGCCATGCGCCCAACCGCGACAACGCCATCGGCCTGCTCGAATACCTGGTCTCCGAAGAGGCGCAAACCTTGTACGCCAAGGCAAACTACGAATACCCGATCCGCAAGGGCGTGCCCCTGGATCCGGTCGTGGCCAGCTTCGGCCCGCTGGAAGTCGACCCGCTGCCGGTGGCCGAAATCGCCAAGTACCGCAAGCAGGCGAGCCAGCTGGTCGACAAGGTCGGCTTCGATAACTGATCCCCTGCCGCCACGGTCGGTGCGCGCCGACCGTGCGGTTATGATTGCGGCCCGCGCTTGTCCAGGCGGGCCGCATTTTCCTTTCTTTCATGTCGTCTTACGCCATCATCCCCGCACGCCGACTGTTCAGCCGTCCCGAAAGCGGCGGCGGCTGGATGCTGGCCGCCACGGCCATCGCGCTTGCGGTGCTGGCGCCGCTGCTGGCCTTGGCGTGGTCCGCCGCCGACGCCAGCCTGGACCACTGGGCGCACTTGGCCCGCTTCGTCCTACCGCAGGCATTGACCAACACGGTGGCGCTGCTGGCCGGGGTCGGCGTGCTGGTCACGCTGCTGGGCACCGGCAGCGCATGGCTGATGGCCGCCTATGACTTTCCCACGCGGCGCGTGCTGGTGTGGGCGCTGCTGCTGCCGCTGGCAGTGCCCACCTATATCGTCGCGTTCGCCTACCTGGACCTGCTGCACCCCATTGGCCCGATCCAGACTGCGGTGCGCGCCCTGCTCGGCTACGACAGCCCGCGCGAGTTCCGCCTGCCCGACCTACGTTCGCTCTCCGGTGTGATCTTCGTGCTGGGCTTCGTCCTGTACCCCTACGTGTACCTGAGCACGCGCGTGATGTTCATGACACAGGCGGCCAGCCTGATCGAAGCGGCGCGCACCCTGGGCACGGGCCGCTTCGGCGTGTTCTGGCGGGTGGCGCTGCCGCTGGCGCGGCCGGCCATCGCGGTGGGCGTGAGCCTGGCGCTGCTGGAGACGCTCAACGACATCGGTGCATCCGAATTCCTGGGCGTGCAGACGCTGACGGTGTCGATCTACACCACCTGGGTGACGCGCTCGGACCTGGCTGGCGCAGCGCAGATTTCGCTTGCCATGCTGGTCATCGTCGTGGCGCTGATCCTGATCGAGCGGCACGGTCGCAAGCGGCAACGCTATGCCCATGCCCAGCGCATGCGGCCCATGCAGCCACAGCGCCTGCGCGGCCCGGCAGCAGCCGCGGCGGTGGCGCTGGGCTGGATCCCGGTGCTGGTCGGCTTCGTCGCGCCGGCGCTGTACCTGGCTTGGGAAACCTACAAGCGGCTGCACCTGGTCGGCGGCGTGTCGGCGCAATTGCTGGCCGGCGCGTTCAACACGGTGACGGTCGCGGTGGCTGCCACCGTGGTCACGCTCGCCTGCGGGCTGACGGTGGCCTGGGCAGGCCGTTCGATGCGCGAAAGCTCTCGGCTGCACGCCGGGCGCGCCTGCGCGCGAATCGCCAGCCTGGGCTACGCGGTGCCTGGTACCGTGCTGGCCATCGGCCTGCTGCTGCCGCTGACGCAGGTCGACCGCGCGCTGAACGCCATCGCCGCGTACTTCACCCACCACGCGCCCGGCCTGTTGCTGATGGGCTCGACCACGGCGCTGGTGATTGCCTACACACTGCGTTTTTTGGCGATTTCCACCGGCGCCATCGAGGCCGGCCTGGCGCGTATCCCGCCATCGCTGGAGCAGGCTTCCCGGCTGCTCGGCGAAAGCGCCTCGGGCACGCTACGGCGCGTGCACCTGCCGATGCTCCGCCCTGCCCTGGCCGCCGGGTCGCTGCTGGTGTTTGTCGACACCATGAAGGAATTACCCGCCACGCTGCTGCTGCGCCCCATGAACTTCGATACCCTGGCGACCTGGCTGTACGCCGAGGCCGCGCGCGGCACGTACGAAGAAGGCGCCGTGGCGGCGCTGGCCATCGTGCTGGTCGGGTTGCTGCCGGTCATTCTGCTGGCCCGCACCAACCTAAAGATAGGACATTGACCCGTGAGTGCCCTGCTCGAACTCGACCGCATCCGCCTGGCCTACGACACGCCGCACGGGCTGCACACCGTCGTGGACGCGCTGTCGCTCGCCCTGGACGGCGGTAGCATAGGCTGCCTGCTCGGTGCCTCCGGCTGCGGCAAGACCACGGTGCTGCGCGCCATCGCCGGCTTCGAGCCGCTGCGCGCCGGCGCCATCCGACTGGACGGCACGGTGCTGTCTGGCGGTGGCGTGCACGTGCTGCCGGAAAAGCGCCGCGTGGGCATGATGTTCCAGGACTACGCGCTCTTTCCCCACCTGACGGTGGGCGAGAACGTCGCGTTCGGCCTGCGGCGGCTGCCCAAGGCGCAGCGCGAGCGCCGCGTGGCCGAAATGCTCGAGCTGGTGGGGCTGAAGGACGCCGTCGACGATTACCCGCACGAGCTGTCCGGCGGCCAGCAGCAGCGCGTGGCGCTCGCCCGTGCGTTGGCGCCGGCGCCGGACCTGCTGCTGCTGGACGAGCCGTTTTCGAACCTGGACGTCGACACGCGCGAGCGCTTGGCCTTCGAGGTGCGCGACATCCTGAAGTCCACCGGCCACACCGCCATCCTGGTCACGCACAACCAGGCCGAAGCCTTCGCCATCGCCGACCGCATCGGCGTCATGTCAGCGGGGCGGATCGTGCAATGGGATACGCCCTATAACCTGCACCATCATCCCGTCGACGGCTTCGTGGCCGACTTCATCCGCCGCGAAGCGCTGCTCGCGCAGCGCGCCGAAGCGCTGCTGCGCTAGGGGCGGCCCTCAGGACCGCGGCTCGGGCAGCGGGATGAACTCGGTCTCGCCCGGTACGGCCACGCCGAAACGGTCACGCTGCCAGTCCTGCTTGGCCTGCTCGATGCGCTCGCGGCTGCCGGAGACGAAGTTCCACCATACATAGCGCGGCCCGTCCAAGGGCTCGCCGCCCAAGAGCGCCAGGCGCGCGCCTTGCGGCGCGGCTACCTCCACCGCCCGGCCCGGCGCAAGCACTAGCAGGCGACCCGGCTCAAAGCGCTGGCCGCCGATATCCACCGGCCCGTCGATGAGGTAAACGGCGCGCTCCTCGTGCTCGGCGGGCACGACCAGCCGCGCGCCCGGTCGCAAGGTCGCGTCGGCGAAGAATAGGTCCGATAGCGTGGCCACGGGCGATGTCTTGCCGAACAGGCTGCCGGCGATGATGCGCGCGCGCACGCCCTCGCCTTCCTGTTCCGGCAGCGTGTAGCCGGGGTGATGGGCGAAAGCCGGCTGCGCCTCTTCGAGCGCGCGTGGCAAGCCCACCCACATCTGCAGCCCGGCCAGACGCGCGCCGGCACTGCGCGCCTGCGGGCCCGTGCGCTCGGAATGCACGATGCCGCGCCCGGCCGTCATCCAGTTGACGTCGCCCGGATGGATGGCCTGCACGCTGCCCAAGCTATCGCGATGGACGATGGCCCCTTCGTGCAGGTAGGTGACCGTGGCCAGTCCGATGTGCGGGTGCGGCCGCACGTCCAGGCCGCGGCCAGCCTCGAAGCGCACTGGCCCCATGTGGTCCAGGAACACGAAAGGCCCGACCATGCGCCGCTGGGCCGACGGCAGCGCGCGGCGCACTTCGAAGCCGTCGCCCAGGTCGCTGGTGCGCGGCACGACGATGGTCTGGACCGGATCGCCGGGCAAAAGGTTGGCCGATGTCATGACAGGCTCCTTGGCGTTGCGTGGTTGGGGCGTGCGGCCGCCTCAGGCCAGGTCGAAAAGCAGCACTTCCGCGCCTTCGCCCTGGTCCAGGACGATGCGCGGCTCGTCGGTCACCGCCGCGGCGTCGCCGGCCTTGAGCATGTGGCCGTTGACCGCCAGGCGCCCACGAGCGATGTGCACCCAGGCGCGCCGCCCCGGCGCGAGCGCATGCTCGGCGCTTTCCGCGCCGTCGAAGCGGCCAATGTAGAGCGCGGCATCCTGGTGGATGCGCATCGCGCCCTCGGCACCGTCTGGCGAGGCCACGCAGCGCAGCCGTCCGTGCCGGCTGGCGTCATCGAGCTCCAATTCCTCGTACTCGGGCGCGATGCCGTGCACATCCGGCTCGATCCAGATCTGCAGCAAATGCGTCGTCTGGTCCGGCAAGGGATTGAATTCCGAATGCCGGATGCCGCGACCCGCGCTCATGCGCTGCACGTTGCCCGGCCGGATGACCGAGCCGTTGCCCATGCTGTCGCGGTGGGCGATGGCGCCGTCCAGCACATAGGTGAGGATCTCCATGTCGCGGTGGCCGTGCATGCCAAAGCCCGTGCCCGGCGCGATGTGGTCTTCGTTGATGACCACTAGCGGGCCGAACCCCATGAAATCCGGGTGATAGTAGTTCGCGAACGAAAACGTATGGCGGGTTTGCAGCCATCCGTGGTTGGCCTGGCCGCGCGCTTCGCTCAGCCGCAAGGTGATCATGGCAATCTCCGTTTTCTGAAAATGAATGATTGATTGCCATTCTGCCGTGTAATGGCGGTCTAGGCGCTGAAATGCCTTGACGATATCATTCGAATAAACTGAATGATCATCGATGCGCGCCCTGACTCCCGACCTGCTCGTCCTCATCGACGCAATCGCGCGCCACGGCAGCTTTGCGCGCGCCGCGCGCGAGCTGGGCAAGGCGCCGTCGGCAGTTACCTATGCCGTACGCAAGCTCGAAGACGACCTGGATGCCCTGCTGTTCGACCGCAGTGGCCACCGCGCGCGCCTGACGCCTGCTGGCGCGGAACTCCTACGCGAAGGCCGGCTGTTGCTGCACTCCATGGACGAATTGGCCAACCGCGTGCGGCGCGTGGCCACGGGCTGGGAAGCCGAACTGCGCATCGCCGTCAGCGCGGCGCTGCCCTGGCAGCCCCTGTACGACCTGATCGCGCAGTTTCATGAGCTCCCCGGCCACACGCGCCTGCGCTTTTCCACCGAGGTGCTCAGCGGCAATTGGGATGCGCTGGCCGGTGGCCGCACCGACCTGGTCATTGGTGCCGACGGCGCCGGCGCCCCGGCCGGGGATTTCCAGGCCCGGCCCATGGGACGGCTGCGCTTTGCCTTTTGCGTGGCGCCGCACCACCCGCTGGCCCGGGCGCGCCAGCCGCTGACCAGCGCCGACATCGTTGCCCATTGCGCGGTATCACTGGCCGACACCACCCACCATTTGCCGCCGGCCACGCGCGGACTGCTGGCCGCGCAGCGCACGCTGGTCGTGCCCAGCATGCAAGAAAAAATCGAAGCGCAGATACGCGGGCTGGGATGCGGCTACCTGCCGCGCCCGCTCGCCCGCCCGTATCTGGCGCGCGGCCTGCTGGTAGAGCTGGCCACGGCCGACGGCGTGCCGCTCGAAGAAGAACTGGTCTACGCCTGGCGCGGCCGCGCCCAAGGCGAGGCGCTCAAGTGGTGGCTGCAGAAGCTGCAGTCGCCCCGGCTGTGCCGAAAGCTGCTGGGCGACTGAGCTGCCCGGGACCCTACTCGTCTTCCATCCCCAGCTCGCGCAGCTTGCGGGTGATGGTGTTGCGGCCTATCCCCAGGCGCGAGGCGGCCTCCACGCGCCGGCCCCGGCAGGCATCCAGCGCGGTCTGCAGCAGGATGCGCTCGAACTGGCGGGTGAGCGTGGCCATGATATTGGGCTCGCCGCGCGCCAGCCGGTTTTGCGCGTCGCGCAGCAGCCCTTCCTGCCAATCTGCCGGCGCGGGCTCGTCCTTGCGGCCGGGCGCTGGCGCGCTTTGCTCGGCCGCGCGTACCTCGGGCGGCAGGTCGTCGCGGTCTATCGTCTGGCCCGAGGCCATGACGGTGAGCCAATGGCAGAAGTTCTCCAGCTGCCGCACATTGCCAGGAAAGTCGAACCGCACCAGCGCCGCCAAGGCGTCGGGGGTGAGCCGCTTGGCCGGCACGCCCAGGGCGCGGGCGCTGGCGGCCAGGAAGTGGTTGGCCAGTGCCGGGATGTCCTCGCGCCGTTCGCGCAGCGGCGGCAAGCGCAGGCGGATGACGTTCAGGCGGTGGAACAGGTCTTCGCGGAACAGCCCTTGCTGGACGCGCTGCTCCAGCGGCTGATGCGTGGCGGCCACGATGCGCACGTCCACGCGCACCGGCTGCGAGCCGCCCACACGGTAAAAGCTGCCTTCGGCCAGCACGCGCAGCAGGCGCGTCTGCAGTTCCAAGGGCATGTCGCCGATTTCGTCCAGGAACAGTGTGCCGCCGTGGGCCTCCTCGAAACGGCCGCGGCGCAGCGTGTTGGCGCCGGTGAACGCGCCGCGCTCGTGGCCGAACAGCTCGGCCTCGAGCAGGTCGCGCGGGATGGCCGCGGCATTGAGCGCCACGAACGGGCCGTTGGCGCGCGAGCCGTGCGCGTGCAGCGCGCGCGCCACCAGCTCCTTGCCGGTGCCGGATTCGCCCGTGATCAGCACCGTCACGCGCGACTGGGCCAGCCGACCGATGGCGCGGAACACTTCCTGCATCGCGGTCGACGAGGACTGCGTCATCATCAGCCGCTCGGAGACCTGCACCGGCGCGGCCGGCGGCTCACCCGCCGGCGTGGGCGACGGCGCGTCCTTGGCCGCGCGCTGGATGAGCGCCACGGCCTCGTTGACGTCGAAAGGCTTGGCCAGGTAATCGAAGGCGCCGCCTTGGAAAGCCGACACGGTGCTGTCCAAGTCGGCGAAGGCGGTCATGACGATGACCGGCAGCGACGGATGCTTTTCTTTGATCTGGCGCAGCAGCTCCAGGCCGTTGCCGTCGGGCATGCGGATGTCCGACACCAGCGCGCCGGGGGTTTCGCTGGCCAGCGCGCGCATGACTTCGGGCGCCTGCGAGAACGTGCGCGTGGCGATGCCGGCGCGCGCCAGCGCCTTTTCCAGGACCCAGCGTATTGCCTGGTCGTCGTCGACTATCCAAACGGGTTTCATACGCCCTCCATGGGCAGTACCAGGCGGAATTCCGTTTGCCCGGGACGGGATTCGAATTCGATGATGCCACCGTGCTGCTGCACGAAGTCTTGCGCCAGGCTCAGGCCCAGCCCGGTCCCCCCTGCGCGGCCGGTGACCAGCGGATGGAAAATGCGCTCGCGCAGCGACTCGGGCACGCCCGGCCCGTTGTCGCACACCGCCACGACCACCGCCAGCCGGTGCTGCCGGTGCGCAAGCATCACCCGCCTGGCCACGCGCGTGCGCAGCACGATCTGCGCGTTCGGCGTCGGGTGCGGCTGCGTCAGCGCCTGCGCGGCGTTGCGTGCGACGTTAAGCAGGGCCTGGATCAGCCGCTCGGCGTCGGCGCGGATTTCGGGCACCGACGCGTCGTAGTCGCGCACGATGGCCACGTCCTGGCGAAACTCCGCCTGGATGAGCGCGTGCACGCGTTCGCAGATTTCGTGGATGTTCACCACGCGGGTGTTCAGCGGCACGCGATGCGGCGCGGCCAGCCGGTCGACCAGCGCCTGCAGCCGGTCGGCCTCGGAGATGATCACGCGCGTGTATTCGGTCAGCGCCGCATCCGGCAGTTCCGCCTCGAGCAGCTGGGCCGCCCCGCGCAAGCCCCCCAGCGGATTCTTGACCTCATGCGCCAGGTTGCGCAGCAGTTCGCGCTGGGTTTCGACCTCTTCCAGCAGGCGGTGGTTGCGGTCGGCCAGCATGCGCTGTTCGATCTCGCGCACTTCCAGCAGCGCCGGCCAGGGCTGGTCGGTCAGCGCCACCGTCGTGGCCGTGACCTGCACGCTGTCATAGCCGCGCCGCGCCGACGCCAGCTGGCGCCGGTCGGCGAACCGCCCCGCGCACGCCTGCTCGATGGACTGCTGCAGCTCGTCATCCTCGTCGAAGAGCGCCGCGGCCCGCTGGCCGATCATCTGCTTGCGCGAGCGCCCGAACAAATCCTCGGCCGCGGCGTTCGCATATTCCACCTTGCCTGCTGCAGACAGCAGCAGCACGGAGGTAGCCAGCAGGTCAAACGCTTCGACATCCATGTGCGCACCACTTACGCGGTCGGCCGCAGCCGCCGCCATTGCGTTCCGATACGGCGCGGCGCTGCCTGCGCCGCGGCCAGGACGCACGCCCTGCCTCGCCCGGCCGCTGGCGGGGCTTGCGCCGAGGCGGCCGCGCGCGCGGGCATAC
>CALEQZ010000051.1 GCA_937908115.1 uncultured Alcaligenaceae bacterium
CCTCGGCCGCGGCTGCCACTGCCGCCGCTGCGGCTGCGCCCATGCCTTCCACGCAGTCGGCCGAGCCCTTGACCGGCACGGCCCAGGCACCGGCGGACGCCGCCGGGCCGGCGCAGCCGGCCGAAGCGCACCACCCCGACGCGCCGGCAACCAACGGCCAAGCCCAAGCGCATGCGTCGAACGGCGCGCGCCCGGCCGATCCCCCGCCCGCGGCCACACCGGCCCTGGTCATCAACCGGCCGCTGCGCTCCGGCCAACGCGTTTACGCCCGCAACACCGACCTCATCGTCATCGGCATGGTCAGCCCCGGCGCCGAAGTCATCGCCGACGGCAATATCCACGTCTATGGACCGCTGCGCGGCAAGGCGATGGCCGGCGCGCGCGGCGACGCGTCGGCGCGCATCTTCACCACGCAGTTGGACGCGGAGCTGCTGGCCATCGCGGGGATTTACCGGGTGGTGGAAGACAAGCTGCCGGAATCGGTGCACAACCGTCCGGCCCAGGTGCGGCTCGACAATGACAGGCTGTGCCTGGACCCGCTGCAGAACTGACGCCTGCGGCTGCGCCGCGGCCTACATCTGGTAAAGATTGCGGCCCGCGGTTTTGCTTTACGATACTGCGATTTTGTTCATTCATAAGGGTTCTAGCGTCATGACACGGATCGTTGTGGTGACTTCCGGCAAAGGCGGCGTGGGCAAGACCACCACCAGCGCCAGCTTTTCCTCGGGCCTGGCCATGCAGGGACACAAGACGGCAGTCATCGACTTCGACGTCGGGCTGCGCAACCTGGACCTCATCATGGGTTGCGAGCGGCGCGTGGTCTACGACTTCGTCAACGTCATCCAGGGCGAGGCCAACCTGAAGCAAGCCCTGATCCGCGACAAGCAACTGGACAACCTTTACATCCTGCCGGCTTCGCAGACGCGCGACAAAGACGCCCTGACCAAGGAAGGCGTGGAAAAAGTCCTGGAAGAGCTCAAGGCGATGGACTTCGAGTACATCGTCTGCGACTCGCCCGCGGGCATCGAAACCGGCGCGCTCATGGCGGCCTATTTCGCCGACGACGCGCTGGTGGTGACCAATCCGGAAGTCTCCTCCGTGCGCGACTCGGACCGCATCCTGGGCATTCTTTCGGCCAAATCGCGCCGCGCCGTCGAAGGCGATGAGCCGGTCAAGGAATACCTGCTATTGACGCGCTACAACCCCAAGCGGGTGTCCGAGGGCGAAATGCTATCGATCAAGGACATCGAGGACATCCTGCGCATCAAGCTGATCGGCGTCATCCCCGAATCGGAATCGGTGCTGCAGGCCTCCAACCAAGGCGTCCCTGCCATCCACCTCAAGGGCACCGACGTCGCCGAAGCGTATCGCGACGTGGTCGACCGCTATCTCGGCAAAGACAAGCCGCTGCGCTTCGTCGAATACGAGAAGCCCGGTTTCATCAAGCGCCTGTTTGGAGGGAGATAACGATGTCCTTCCTGTCGTTCTTGCTCGGGCAAAAGAAGACCTCGGCCAGCGTCGCCAAGGAAAGGCTGCAAATCATTCTTGCGCACGAGCGTAGTGGCCGCGGCGCATCGCCCGACTATCTGCCGCAGCTGCAGCAGGAGCTTGTCGCGGTGATTTCCAAGTACGTCAAGATTGCGCCCGAAGACATCAAGGTCCAGCTCGAGCGCCAAGACACCCTCGAAGTGCTGGAAGTCAAGATCGAGATCCCGCAAGCCTGACCTTGCAGCCCCCGGCGCTAGTGCGCCGCCAATGCGCGCCGGACCGGCGCAAATCTTGCCCAAGCCCCCGCCGCCTGAGCGGCCGGGGCTTTTTGCCGCTGGACGGTCACGCACCTCGGCACCCGGCAGGAGGCCGCGCAGGCGTGGCCGCCACTGGGCGAAACCCTACGGTCCCGGATCCGGAGTCTAGCCAAAGAGGAAAAGAAAGGGGAAGGAAGCAGTCGGTGATCAGGCACCGGGCGGCCAAAATCCGCCAGTTGCCGCATCACCCATGCGCAAGCACCTAGCCTGCACCGGCTGGCCAACGCGCGTGTGCCTCACGCAAGATGGGATCAGCCCCGCGCGACAAGCATCGCACAGGTCGCGTGCGGGGGCCCGGCATCGGCTTGGCGGCCCGCCCGGCCCCGCACGGCGCGATCAGCGGTTCTTGCCGATCTGGTCGCCGATGACGCCACCGATGGCTGCGCCGCCCACCGTGCCGAGCACGCCACCGTTGGTGATGACGGCCCCGGCCACGCCGCCCAGGCCCGCGCCAGTGACGGCGGCCTTCTGGCGGCCGCTCATGCTATCCCAGGACGAGCAGCCGGCGGCCGAGACGGCCAGCACGACAGCGGCGAGCGACATGGAAGCGGTTCTCAGTTTCATGGAGCAACTCCTGTTGTTATGCCTGAACTTGTTGGAGCCCCAAGCATCGCAAATAGTGCCCGCCCCCGCTGTGAAGTTTGCCCAGAAGGTGTGTCAAGACGTTTTCGGCCTGGCCTGGGCGGGCGGCGACGCCGTACCGCCCAGTCGGACGAAGGCTACTTCAGCGGCTTGTAGCGCAGGCGGCGCGGCTTGGCGCCCTCTTCGCCCAGGCGACGCCGCTTGTCGGCCTCGTACTCCTGGTAGTTGCCGTCGAAGAACACCACCTGCGAGTCCCCCTCGAAGGCCAGGATGTGGGTGGCGATGCGGTCCAGGAACCAGCGGTCGTGGCTGATGACCATGACGCTGCCGGCAAACTCCAGCAAGGCATCCTCCAGCGCGCGCAGCGTTTCCACGTCCAGGTCATTGGACGGCTCGTCCAGCAGCAGCAGGTTGCCGCCGGCGATCAGGGTCTTGGCCAGGTGCAGCCGGCCCCGCTCGCCGCCCGAAAGCTGCCCGACGCGCTTGTTCTGGTCCGACCCCTTGAAGTTGAACCGGCCGAGATAGGCGCGCGCCGGCATTTCGAACTTGCCGACGGTGATCAGGTCGGCGCCGTCCGAGATGGCCTCGAACACGGTCTTGTCGTCCGGCAGCGCCTCGCGCGACTGGTCCACCAGCGCGAGCTTGACCGTCTGGCCGATGCGGATCTCGCCCGAATCGGGCTTTTCGCGGCCGGCGATCATGCGAAACAAGGTGGATTTGCCCGCGCCGTTGGCGCCGATGATGCCGACGATGGCCCCGGGTGGTACGCGAAAGCTCAGGTTGTCGATCAGCAGCCTGTCGCCGTACCCCTTGCTGACGTTGACGAATTCCAGCACCTCGTTGCCCAGCCGGTCCGCCACCGGGATGAAGATTTCCTGGGTTTCATTGCGCTTCTGGTATTCGTAGGACGACAGCTCCTCGAAGCGCGCCAAGCGTGCCTTGGCCTTGGCCTGCCGGCCCTTGGGATTTTGGCGCACCCATTCGAGCTCTTTCTTGATGGTCTTCTGGCGGGCCGATTCGGCGGCCTCTTCCTGCTTCAGGCGCGCTTCCTTCTGTTCCAGCCAGGAACTGTAATTGCCCTTCCAGGGGATGCCATGGCCACGGTCCAGCTCCAAGATCCACTCGGCGGCGTTGTCCAGGAAGTAGCGGTCGTGCGTGACAGCCACCACCGTGCCGGGGAATTTCTGCAGGAACTGCTCGAGCCATTCCACGCTTTCGGCATCCAGGTGGTTGGTCGGCTCGTCCAGCAGCAGCATGTCGGGCTTGGACAGCAGCAGCCGGCACAAGGCCACGCGCCGCTTCTCGCCGCCGGACAGGTTGCCGACGACGGCATCCCAGGGCGGCAGGCGCAGGGCATCGGCTGCAATCTCCATCTGCGTTTCGATGTCGTCCGAGCCGCTGGAGGCGGCGGCGGCAATGATGGCCTCGAGCTCGGCCTGTTCGGCTGCCAGCTTGTCGAAGTCGGCATCCGGCTCGGCGTAGGCCGCATAGACCTCTTCCAGCCGTTTGCGCGCAGCGAACACGTCACCCAGGCCTTCCTCGACGGCCTGGCGCACGGTGTAGGACGGATCGAGCTGGGGTTCCTGGGGCAGATAGCCGATCTTCAGCCCCGGCATGGGCACGGCTTCGCCTTCGATCTCCTTGTCCACGCCCGCCATGATCTTGAGCAGGGTGGACTTGCCTGCGCCGTTCAACCCAAGCACGCCGATCTTGGCGCCGGGAAAAAAGGACAGCGAAATGTCGCGCAGGATCTGCCGCTTGGGCGGCACGACCTTGCCGACGCGGTTCATCGTGTAGACGTACTGAGCCATGTCGTATCGTTATCGGATTGCCAAAGAGGACCAGCCCGGCATTGTAGGCGGTCGGCGCCGGCGGCGCGCGCAAGCGGGCCGGCGCCCGGCGCCGGGCAGGTCCTCGCGGCGTTATGATGCACGCATTGGACCTCTCGCAGCCCCGTCCCGCCTTGCCGAACACCATGTCCCCTGCCGAATCCTCCGACGCCCCCTGCCGCTTCACCGAGGAAGAACTTGCCTTGCTGGGCAAGACTGCCGACGCCCTGACGGCCTACTCGGGCAAGCCCGTGCTGGCCGAAGTGGGCGCCGCCGAAAGTGGCCACGAATGGGTGGCGTTCGCCCGGCCGTTGGAGCCCGGCGCAGCGCTCGGCGACGACGACGTGCGCATGCAGATGGGCGGCCCCGGCACGCGCTGGGTCGGCAACCGCGGCGGCCTGGGAGGCAGCCCCGATGACGTCTACGACTGCGTCTACCTGTGGGCGATCCAGCTCTCGCCGCTGCCCGGCGAACGCTACATCAAGCTCGATCACCAGGGCGACGAATTCGACTGGTCCGACCGGCTGGCCGACCTGCTGCCCTTTGACATGAGCGACGCGCCCCCGACGGACGACGATCCCGGCGACGATCCGGACGACTAAACCGCGGACCGCCTGCTGCGCAACCGGTCGCGCCAATACATTGCCACACCCAGCGGCCAGGCCAAGGCGACCAGCGTGCGCGCGGCGATCCCGCCATCGGCCAACCCAGTGAAGTGGGGCGGCAGCCGCACCCCCGCTGCGCGCAGGTGCAGGCCAAAGCGCGTATAGCGCGCTGCCGCCAGCAGCACTGCAATGGGCCGGTGCCGCAGCCAAGGCAGGCCGTTGAGCAGCGCATCGCGCGCCAGCAGGTACAGCCCGGCCGCGTGCGTGCTTGCATCGTGCGCGCCCTGGCGGCTGAGCGAATCGCCGCTGTCATGGTAGATGCGCACGACTTCGTTGACGAAGCGGGTCAGGTAGCCGGCCCGCGAGATCGCCGACCACACGAGGCTTTCCGGCACGAAGCCGGGAATTTCCTCGGGAAAGGGAAATCGCCGCAGCACGTCGGTGCGCTGGAACCCGAACTTTTCACCGCCCACGCGCCAGCGATACGCCATCTCCACGGGGCTCGCGTCGAACACGTCGCGCGGATAGCGGTCGCCGACGATGCTGCCGTCGGGACGCGCGCATAGCCCGGTCACCGCCGAATAGCGCTCGCGCTCGCCTGCGGGAATTCCCTGCCAAACGCGATGCAGGATCTGCAAGGCGTCGTCGGGCATGGCGTCGTCGCTGTCCAGCGCCACGAACAGTTCGCCGCGGGCCTCGCGCACGCCGCGGTTGAAGGCGGCTTTCTTGTGGCCGTGCGCCTGGCGCACATAGCGCACGGGGAAAGGCGCCTGGGACTGCCAGGCCTGCACCAGTTCGGCCGTGCCATCGGTCGAGCCATCGTCGACGATCAGCCACTCGAAGTCACGGAAAGTCTGCCGCAACAGGCATTCATAAACTCGCGGCAACGTGTGCGCGCGGTTGTACGTGGGCGTGAAAACGGTAAAGACGTGACCGGATTGCGTCATGGCGATGCGGCCGCTGCACGCGGCCCCTCCCAGGCAACATGGCTCCGTCAAGTATAGGGACGCGGCAGGCGCGGCGGGCCGGGCGCCTGTGACGGGCGGCTACAGGCGTAACGCGCCCGCGCCCCGCATCGGACAAAAAAAACCGCAGGACTGGCCTGCGGTTTTCTGGGCGGTGCCGTCGGTCAGACGCGCTTGATCTTTTCAAGCATCTTGAACACGCTCTTGGGCGAGTTCACGAAAAGACGCTTGAAAGCCTTGCCCAGGCAACGGCGCTCCAGGGTGTTGCGACGCACGCGCTTGCGTTCAGCCATGTCCTGACTCCAGTAGTCTGTCGGTCCGGTCGACCCGGAAAAATGAATCGCACAAACAGGCAATTGTACCGTGAATGGTGGGCCATCGTCCAAGCAGGCTCTTTCCCGGCAAACCGTGCCCGCCATGCATTGCGGCGCGGCAAGTCCCCGGCCGCCCCGCGCTGTCTCGGCAACCGTCCAACGGCGCCTGCCTGCGCCCGCAGGGCGTCCCACTACCAATGCTGTATATTTACACAGTAATCCTCCGCACGGCCATCCGGCCCTGGACGGCCCCCGTCCAAGTGGGCGGCCGGGCGCTTCGCGCTATAGTCCCGGCCATGTCCCGGGCCACGCGGCGGGCCGCCCCTGCGGTAGGAAACCGGCTCACTGCCGGCGCCACGCCGGCGCCGGTACGACCGCAGCTGCAGCGACGACCTACATGAGCTCTCACATCCGCATCACCGGCGCCCGCCAGAACAATCTCAAAAACCTCGACGTTGCGTTCGCCACGGGCGAGCTGACCGTCATCACCGGCGTATCCGGTTCCGGGAAAAGCTCCCTGGCGTTCGATACGCTGTACGCCGAGGGCCAGCGCCGCTACGTCGAAACCTTCTCGCCGTATGCGCGCCAGTTCCTGGATCGCATGGACAAGCCCCAGGTCGACCGCATCGAGGGCATCCTGCCGGCCATCGCCATCGACCAGACCAACCCCGTGCGCAATTCGCGCAGCACGGTCGGCACGATGACCGAGCTGAACGATCACCTCAAGCTGCTGTATGCACGCGCGGCCCACCTGTACTGCCGCGGCTGCGGCCAACCGGTGCGGCGTGACACGCCCGACACCATACGCCACGCCTTGCACGAGCGTGCAGCAGCCGCGGGCGACCCGCGCTTGGTCGTCACCTTTCCCATCCACGTGCCGGCCAACTTCAGCGAGGACGAAGTCCGCGGCTTCTTGGAAGGCCAGGGCTACACGCGCGTGCACGGCGACATCGCCGCCGCGCCCGTCGAAGGCGGTGGCGATGCCGGCAGCGCTCGCGGCAAACACAAGGCGGACGGCGCGCATGCCAAGCGCGTCCTGGCCGTGGTGCAGGACCGCTTCCGGATGTCCGGCGCCGAGCCTGAGCGCGTCATGGAAGCGCTGGACGTGGCGCTGCGCATGGGCGCCGGCCACCTGTCGGTGCACGTGCTGGGCGACGATGGCGCCGACGTCCGGGTATGGAAATTCAGCGACCGGCTGCACTGCGCCGACTGCGACATCGAATACACCGACCCGCTGCCCAGCACCTTTTCCTTCAATTCGCCGCTGGGCGCCTGCGAGACCTGCCGTGGCTTTGGCCGCGTCATCGGCATCGACTACGGGTTGGTCATCCCCGATCCGTCCAAGACGCTGCGCGAAGGGGCCATCAAGCCCTGGCAGACCGCCAGCTACAAGGAATGCCAGGACGACCTGGAAAAGTACGCACCGCGCGCTGGCGTGCGGCTGGGCGTGCCGTGGCGCGACCTGAGCGAGGACGAGCGCAACTGGGTGCTATTCGGCGACCCGGCATGGAAAGGCGGCAACCAGGCATGGAAGACGCAGTGGTACGGCGTGCAGCGCTTCTTCGATTGGTTGGAATCGCGCGCCTACAAAATGCACGTGCGTGTCTTGCTGTCCAAGTACCGCAGCTACACGCCCTGCCCGGCCTGCAAGGGGTCGCGTCTGAAGCCCGACGCCTTGCTGTGGCGCGTGGGCGACAAGGCGCTGGCCGATGCCGCGCTGACGCCTGACGAAGGCCGCTACCGCCGCTTCATGCCCGTGCACGCACGCTGGAGCCGGGAACTGCTCGACGGCCTGCCCGGCCTGTCGCTGCATGACCTGATGATGCTGCCCATCGCGCGGGTGCGCCGCTTTTTCGACGAACTGAAGCTGGACGGCGCGATGGACGCCGCCGGCGACCTGCTGCTGGCCGAGATCCGCACGCGCCTGCGCTTCCTGTGCGACGTGGGCCTGGGATACCTCACGCTGGACCGGCAAAGCCGCACGCTGTCCGGTGGCGAAGTGCAGCGCATCAACCTGACCACGGCGCTGGGTACCTCGCTGGTCAACACGCTGTTCGTGCTGGACGAGCCGTCCATCGGCCTGCATCCGCGCGACATGAACCGCGTCGTCGAGGTCATGCACCGCCTGCGCGACGCCGGCAATACGCTGGTCGTCGTCGAGCACGATCCGCAGGTCATGGTGGCAGCCGACCGCATCATCGACGTCGGCCCTGGTCCCGGTGAGCGCGGCGGCCGGATCGTGTTCGACGGCACGCCGCAGGCGCTGCGCCGCGCCCCCACGCTGACAGGCGACTACTTCGGCGGCCGCAAGCGCGTGCAAGCCCCGCGCCCACTGCCGGTCACCCCGGGCACGCCGCGCCTCATCATAGAAGGCGCGCGCGCCCACAACCTGCGCAACATCGACGTCGAGCTACCGCTGGGGCGGCTGGTCTGCATCACCGGTGTTTCCGGATCGGGCAAGTCCACGCTGGTGCAGGACGTGCTCTACCCCGGTCTGCTCAAGCTGCAGGGCAAGCCGTCCGAAACACCCGGCGACCACGACCGCATCCTGGGCGCCGAGCAGATTGCCGAGGTGATCATGGTCGACCAGGCACCCATCGGCAAGACGGCCCGTTCCAATCCCGCCAGCTACGTCGGCGCCTTCGATGCGATACGCAAGCTGTTCGCGCAGGCGCCGCTGGCGCGCGAGCGCCAATACACCGCCGGCACGTTCAGCTTCAACAGCGGCGACGGACGCTGCCCGACCTGCGGGGGTACGGGCTTCGAGCACGTCGAGATGCAGTTCCTGTCCGACGTCTACCTGCGCTGCCCGGACTGCGACGGCAAGCGCTTCCGGCCGGAGGTCCTGGAAGTGCGCGTCGAACACCTGGGCCGCAACGCCTCGATCGACGAGGTGCTGGAGATGACCGTCAGCGAGGCGCTGGACTTCTTCAAGGGCCTGCGCGACGTCCAGAACGGGCTGGCGCCGCTTGCCGACGTCGGCCTGGAATACGTACGCCTGGGCCAGCCGGTGCCGACGCTATCCGGCGGCGAGGCGCAGCGCCTGAAGCTCGCCGGGCACCTGGCCGAAGCCGCGCGCAGTAGCCTGTATTCGGCCAAGGTCGCCAAGAAGGGCAACCTGTTCCTCTTCGACGAGCCGACCACGGGCCTGCATTTCGACGACGTGGCGCGCCTGATGCGAGCCTTCCGCAAGCTGCTGGCGGCCGGCCACAGCCTGCTGGTCATCGAGCACAACCTGGACGTGATCCGCGCTGCCGACTGGGTGGTCGACCTGGGCCCCGAAGGCGGTGACGGCGGCGGCCGGGTCGTGGGCGTGGGCACGCCCGCCGAGCTGATGGGCAACCCGGCCTCGCCGACGGGCGTGGCGCTGCGCGAATACGAAGCCAGCATCGTGCCGTCCGCCGTGGTGCCCGACGGTGGCGCCTGGGAGGCTGCCAACGAACCCGATGCGGCGCCCGCCGCCGAAGCCCGCGCCGGGGCTGAAGCCGCGCCGGCCGCGCTCCAAGCCGCCGAGCCGTGCCCGGATTACCCATCGGGCACGCCGCTGCAGGCGCTGCTGCACCGCCGCCGCGCTGCCCACCGCGCCATCCAGATCCGCAATGCGCGCGAGCACAACCTGAAAAACGTCGACGTCGAAATCCCGCGCGATACCTTCACCGTCATCACCGGGGTATCGGGCTCGGGCAAGTCCACCCTGGCCTTCGATATCCTGTTCAACGAGGGCCAGCGCCGCTACCTGGAATCGCTCAACGCGTATGCGCGCGCCATCGTGCAGCCCGCCGGCAAGCCGGAGGTGGATGCGATCTTCGGCATCCCGCCGACGGTGGCCATCGAGCAGCGCACCAGCCGCGGCGGGCGCAAGTCCACGGTGGCGACGATGACCGAGATCTACCACTTCCTGCGCCTGCTGTACGTCAAGCTGGGCGTGCAGCATTGCCCCGACTGCGGCGTGCCGGTCGAGCCACAGACCGCCGAGCAGATCGTGGCGCGCCTGATGCGCGAGCACAAAGGCCAGCACGTCGGCCTGCTGGCGCCGCTGGTCACGGCGCGCAAGGGTTATTACACCGACCTGGCCAAGTGGGCGGGCGCCAAGGGCTATACGCACCTGCGCGTGGACGGCGCCTTCATCCCCGTCAGCCCCTGGCCGCGGCTGGACCGCTACAAGGAACACACGATCGAACTGCCCGTGGCCGACCTGCTGGTCGACCCGGCCAACGAGGGGCCACTGCGCGAAGCGGTCAAGGCCGCGCTCGAGCACGGCCAGGGCACGATGAGCGTGGTCTGGCCCGTCGACCGGCTGCGCGACGGCTTGGACACGGCCTTGCAGCAGCAGCATTTTTCCGTCAAGCGTGCCTGCCCGTCGTGCGGGGCCAGCTTCCCCGAGCCCGATCCGCGGCTTTTTTCCTACAACTCCAAGCACGGCTGGTGCCCGTCTTGCTACGGCACGGGCCTGCAGCTGCAAGGCTTCGACGAAGCGCAAACCGGCGAGGAAACCATCTGGAATGCCTGGTACGAGGGCGAGGCCAAGACGTGTCCGGCATGCGACGGCCAGCGGCTCAACCCCGTGGCACGCGCCGTGCGCTGGCGCGGCCGGTCGATCGCGGAGCTGGCGGCCATGTCCGTGTCCGAGGCGCACACCTTCTTCACCGGCCTGGTCGCCCGCGGGCGCGAGGCCGAGATCGCGCGCGACATCCTGGCCGAAATCCGTAGCCGCCTGGCCTTCATGGAGCAGGTTGGCCTTTCGTACCTCGCGCTGGACCGGGCCGCGCCCACGCTGTCCGGCGGCGAGGCCCAGCGCATCCGGCTGGCCGCCCAGCTCGGCTCCAACCTGCAGGGCGTTTGCTATGTGCTGGACGAACCCACGATCGGCCTGCATCCGCGCGACAACCGCATCCTGTTGGACGCCCTGGCGCGACTGGAAGGCAACGGCAACACCCTGGTCGTGGTCGAACATGACGACGACACCATCCGGCGCGCCTCGCACATCATCGACATCGGCCCGGGGGCCGGCGTGCGCGGCGGCCGTGTCGTGGCACAAGGCACCGCGCAGGACTTGATCGCCAACCCCGATTCGATCACCGGCCGCTACCTGGCCAAGCCTTTGGCGCATCCGATCGCGCCGCGCCGGCCGGTCGGCGCCGACACGCCCATGATCGCCGTGCACGGCGCGCGGCTGCACAACCTGCGCCACGTCGACGCCAGCCTCCCCGTGGGCCGCCTGACGGTGGTCACCGGCGTGTCTGGGTCCGGCAAGTCGACGCTGGCGCGTGAAGTCCTGCTCGACAACCTGCTGCGCGCAGTGTCTGCCGGCAAGGCCCCGTCGTGGACGGGGTGCGAACGCATCACCGGGTGGGAGGCCATAGACCGCGTCCTGGAAGTCGACCAGACACCCATCGGCAAGACGCCGCGGTCCTGCCCGGCGACCTACGTGGGTTTTTGGGATGACGTGCGCAAGCAGTTCGCCGACACGCGCGAGGCACGCATGCGCGGTTGGACGGCGGCAAGGTTCTCTTTCAACACCGGCGACGGCCGCTGCCCGGTCTGCGAAGGCCAGGGCATGCGCACCATAGAGATGAACTTCCTGCCGGACGTGAAGGTGCCGTGCGACGCATGCAACGGCGCACGCTTCAACCACGACACCCTGTCCGTGCGCCTGCGCGGCAAGAATGCCGGCGAGCTGCTCAACATGGAAGTCGACGACGCGATCGACTACTTCGCGGCGCATCCGCGCATCCTCCGGCCACTGCAGCTCATGCGCGACGTCGGCCTGGGCTACCTGACGCTCGGCCAGCCCTCACCCACGCTGTCCGGCGGCGAGGCGCAGCGGATCAAGCTCATCACCGAACTGGCCAAGGCCCGCATGACCGAGGGCGTAATCAAGACGGGGCGCGCCTCGCGCGCGCCGCACACCCTATATGTGCTGGACGAGCCGACGGTGGGCCTGTCCATGGCCGACGTCGAAAAGCTCATCCACGTGCTGCACCGGCTGGTCGAAGCGGGCAACACGGTCGTCGTCATCGAGCACAACCTGGACGTGATCGCCGAAGCGGACTGGCTGATCGACCTGGGACCCGAAGGCGGTTCGGGCGGCGGACGCCTGGTCGTGCAGGGCACGCCGGAAGACGCCATGGCCGCGCGCGACCGCTCGCACACCGGCGCGGTGTTGCACGAGTTCATGCATGCGCGGCAATGAGGGCAGGCGCATGAAGCCCTTATCCTGCCGGGCGCGCCGCCCGCTTGCGTGGCATCATGCTGCGCCCGCCGACACCCAGTCGCTGCAACCATGACGCTTTGCCGCTTCGAAGACCGCCTGGCCGGGACGGCGCTGGCGATGTACGAGCCGTGCGGGCGGATCGAGGCGCGCCGCGCCGGCGACCTGCCGCGAGCGTTCGCCGCCATCGAGGACGCGCGGCGGGCCGGCCGCTGGATCGCACTGCTGCTGGACTATGAGCTCGGCGAATGGCTGGAGCCCGCGGTCGCGGGCGGCACGCCGGAATACGGCGCTCCGCTGCTGGCGGCGCTGTGCTTTCGCCGTGCCGCGCGGGAAGCGCCCTGGGGCCCGCCCGATCCGGGGCAGGCCGCGCGCGTCGTGGCCGTCGCGCCGCGCATCGCCAAGGCCGGATACCTGCGCAACGTGCACGCCATCCGCGAGCGCATCGCCGCCGGCGATTTCTACCAGGTCAACTACACCTTCCGGCAAGACGTGACGGTAGCGGGTCCGCTACCCGCGCTGTACCGGACCATCGCTTGCCAGCACCCGAGCGCGCATGCGGCCTACATCGAGGACGCCGGCCGGACCGTGCTGTCGTTTTCGCCCGAACTCTTCCTGCAACGGCGCGGGACGCGGCTCGCGACCCGTCCCATGAAAGGTACGGCGCCGCGCCACGCAGACCCGGTCCTCGACGGCCAGTCCGGCCACGCATTGCAAGCCAGTACCAAGGACCGCGCCGAGAACCTGATGATCGTCGACCTGCTGCGCAACGACCTGGGCCGCCTGGCCCGCCCAGGGTCGGTTCAGGTGACGTCGCTCTTCGATCTGGAGCGCTATCCCAGCGTATGGACGCTGACCTCCACGGTATGCGCGGACGTGCCGGGCGCACCGCTGCCCGCCGTGCTGCAGGCGCTGTTCCCGTGCGGCTCGGTCACCGGCGCACCCAAGATCGCGGCGATGCGCTGCATACGGGAGCTGGAATCCGACCGGCGTGGCCTGTATTGCGGCAGCGTCGGCTGGCTTGCGCCTGACGGCGATTTTGCGCTGAACGTGGCGATACGCACCCTGGTCGTCGGGCCGGACGGCCGCGGCGTCTATGGTGCGGGCGGCGGCATCGTCGCCGATTCGGACCCCGAGCAGGAATGGCTGGAATGCCAGTGGAAATCGCGTATCCTGGAAACTGCAGCCTGAGCCCGGCAGGCTGGCCGGGCCCCTAGCCCATCACCGACGCGACTGGCGCCCGGCTCCATCGGGGCACCGGACCCAGGCTGGCTGCAAGCAAGACGAACATGTTGCCGCAATTGATCGAAACCATGCGGGTGGAGCCCGACGGCGCCATGCCCTTGCTCGCGCGCCACGTGGACCGCCTGGGCGCGTCCTGCATCGCCTTGGGCTACGCCTGGCCGGAGCGCGAAATCCTGGCGGCCGTGGAGCAAGCCGCTGCCGCGTTGCCACGCGGGCAGGCACATCGCCTGCGGCTGCTGCTCGACCGCCATGGCGCCTGGACGATGGAAAGCGCGCCGCTGCCCGACCTGCCCGCGCCCGTGCGCGTGGCGGTGTCGTCGCGCCCCCTGGACTCACAGGCCCTTTTGCTGCGCCACAAGACCACGCACCGGCCCTGGTACGGCGAGGCCGCCGGCTGGCTGCAGTGCCACCCGGACCACTTCGACGTGCTTTTTTTCAACGAGAAGGGAGAACTGTGCGAAGGCACGCGTAGCAACGTCTATGTGCTGCGCGACGGTCAATGGATCACCCCCGCCGTCGCATGCGGCCTGTTGCCGGGCGTGCAACGCGCGCAGCTCCTGGAGGAAGGCAAGGCGGTCGAGGGCGTGCTGGGTGCGCGCGACCTGCGCGAAGCCCAAGGCATACGCCTGTCCAACGCCCTGCGCGGCTGGATAGACGCCACTTTGCAGACCGACGCCTGACGCCGGCCCAGCCGGCGCCCCCGGGATCAACGCCCCAGGATCGCCTGCACCGCCTCGTGCGCCGCGGCCATGCCCATGGCCGCGGTCACCATCACCGCGGAGCCGTAGCCGGCGCACGACAGGCCTTGGGGCGCGGGCGCGCCGGCCTCTCCCCGCGCATCCTGCCAGGCATCCGGCAGGACAGCCTGCTGGGCCAGCCATAGCGCGCGCACGCCCATGCGCGGAACGCGGCCGTGCGGCTTGCCCGGTTGCGACGCGGGCTTGGGATACCCGTGGTGACGGCGCAGGACATTGCGCAGCTTGGCCAGCAACGCGTCGTGGCTGGCCTGGGACAGGTCGCCGGCGCGCAGCGCCAGCGGATCGGTCTTGCCGCCCGCACCGCCGCACACCACCAGCGCCTGGCCGCGCGCGCGCGCCAGCAAGATCATGGCCACTTTGGCCGTGACCTGGTCGGTGCAATCGACGATGACGTCCAGCCCGGGGTCGAGCAGCTGGGCGGCATTGTCCGGGGAAACGAAATCGTCCACGCACTCGAGCTTGCAATCCGGATGGATGCCGCGCACCCGCTCGGCCATGGCCTCGACCTTGGCCTGGCCAAGCGTCGCGGTCAGCGCGTGGATCTGGCGGTTGACGTTGGATTCGGCGATGTGGTCCAGGTCGACCAGCGTCAGCCCGCCGACGCCGCAGCGCGCCAGCGCCTCGGCGGTCCACGAGCCGACCCCGCCCAGGCCCACCACCGCCACGCGCGCCGACTGCAGTCGCACTGGCGCCTGCGGCCCATACAGCCGCGCCAGGCCGCCGAAGCGGCGGTCCGCGTCGACGACGTCACAAACGGAGGTGGAGGGATCGAAGTTCATGGGGTGGCATTTTCCCATGTCCTGCAGCCAGGCCGGCTCGATCGACGGTATCGATGGCGGCGACCGAAATTCATCATTTGTCACGACCGGATGTGCTCCCTACCCTAACACTGCCCCCGAACGACAAGACAGGAGACAACCATGAACCGACGCCGCGCACTGCAATGGCTGGCCGCCGTGCTTGCGCTGCCGCTGGCCGCACCGACCGCAGCGCAAGACTATCCCGACCGGCCCATCCACCTCATCTCGCCCTATGGGCCCGGAGGCGGGAACGACACCATCGCACGGCTGCTGGCAGGCAAGCTCGGCGAGGCTTTCGGCCAACGCATCATCGTGGAGAACAAACCAGGTGGCAATACGATCATCGGCAACGACATCGTGGCCAAGTCCGCCCCAGACGGCTATACGCTCATCCTCAACGGCAATGGTTTCGTGACCAATCCCAGCTTTTACTCGAAGCTGCCGTTCGATCCGGTCGCGGATTTTGCCCCTGTCGCCTTCATCGCGTTCACGGACCTCGTTTTGGTCGCCAACCCGAGCGTGCCTGCCTCCAGCGTCCAAGAGCTCATCGACTTGGCCAAGGCCAGACCTGGTTCGCTGAACTTCGGCAATACGGGACATGGGGGACCGGAGCATCTGGCGAGCGTCACCTTCGGGCAACTGGCTGGCGTGGACGTCGGTTCGATTCCTTATAAAGGCGCGGCGGCCGCCATCACCGATCTCGTGGGCGGCCAAATCCAATTGATGATCACCGCGCTCGCAGCCGTCCAACCCTATATCCAGAATGGCAGGCTCAAACTCATCGCCATCGCCAACGACAAGCGTTCGCCGCGATACCCCGACGTGCCCACCATTGCTGAATCGGGATTGAAAGATTTCCGCACGTCGCTGTGGTACGGCATGATGGCGCCGGCTGGCACGCCCCAGCCGATCGTGCGCAAGCTCAACGCCGAGATCAACAAAGTGCTGCGGCAAAAAGACGTCATGGACGTCTTCGATCAACGTGGGTTGTCGCTTGGCAACGAATCCCAGTACGGCACGCCAGAGGGCTTCGCGGCCTTCATCCAGCAGGAGCTGGACAACATGGCGCGCCTGGCAAGGCTGGCCAATATCAAACCTGAGTAGCGGTCCCGCGATGGATGACCCGCACGATTTACTGCAGGCGTTGCGCTGCGCTTGCGGACTGCCTGAGCAAGCGGCCGACGGGGTGCGCATCGATGGCCGTGATCCGGTCATTGGCACGCCGTACAAAGTGGCGCAGACCGGCGCGGCGGCCATCGCCGCAACCGGCATGGCCGCCGCATGGTTACTGCGCCTTCGCGGCCGACGCGTTCCATGCGTGACGGTCGACGCGGTCGCCGCGGCTGCCGCCATGCAAAGCTACAAGTTCCTTCGTATCGATGGCCGAGCGCCGGGACCAGTCATGGATAGGCTGACCGGCTTCTATGCTGCCGGGGACGGCCGCTGGGTCTACTTGCACTGCAACTTTCCCAACTTGGCCGCGGCCAATTGCCGCGCGCTCGGCGCCGCGCACAATCCCGGGAGCTTGGTGGCGAGCGTGGCCGGACGCGCCGGCGCCGATGTCGAGGAAGCCATCATGGCCGGCGGCGGCTGCGGTGCGCTGGTGCGGACAGAAGACGAATGGCGCGCCTCACCGCAAGGAATCGCTGCAGCTGCCGAGCCGCCCGTAACCCTCACCCGCATTGGCGACGCGCCGCCACGACCGTTGCCGCAAGCCGATCGGCCGCTGCACGGGGTGCGTGTGCTGGACCTGACCCGGGTGCTGGCCGGGCCGACCTGCGCCAAGACACTGGCCGAACACGGCGCCGATGTGCTGCGCATTTCGCGGCGGGACCTACCCAACTCGGGCGTGCTGGACTTGGATACCAGCGTCGGCAAACGTTCGGCCTGGCTAGATCTGCGGGATCCGCCGCAGCGGCAGACCATGCTGGACTTGGTGCGCGGCTGCGATGTCTTTTCTCAAGCCTACAGGCCGGGCGCGCTTGACCGTCATGGCCTGTCGGCCGAGGCCCTGGCGGCGCTGCGCCCGGGGATCGTGTACGTTTGCCTGAATGCCTGGGGGTACGGCAGCCCGTGGCGCGAGCGACGCGGCTTCGACACCGTCGTACAGGCTGCCAACGGCATGGCGTGGTCTGCCGGCGACGGGCGCCCGGCGCAACTGCCGGTCGCCATGCAAGACTACGTGGCCGGATACCTGATGGCCTATGGCGCGATGGCCGCCTTGGCACGGCGTGCCGAGGAGGGCGGAACCTGGCAAGTGCGCGTTTCGCTCGCGGCCTGCGGAGAATGGATCAGGCGCCATGGCACTATCGCGGCGTCGCGCTGGACGGGACTACCCAGCCAAGTCCCGGAAATCTGCGTCCGGCCCTGGTTGGTGGAGACCCGCTCGCCGGCGGGCCGGCTAACGCAGCTTGGCCCAGTGGCACGCCTGTCTGGGGTTGATTCGCGCTGGGACACGGCGGTCGTCGCCGAAGGCAGCTGCGCGCCTGCCTGGCTATCTGGCTAGCGCCGGCGTCCAGCGCCAGCGGCTATGCTGGCACGTATTGCCCGGAAGCCCGCGCCAGACTCCCCAGGCGGCCGAAGCCCTCGACAAGCAGCCGGGGGCGGACCACAATAGCGGCTTCTTACCGTGTCCAAGCAGCCTCGCCCCCCCTTCCCGCGCTTTTCGGCCGACCAATCGGACGCCGTACTGCTGTGCGCGCTGGGCACGCTCAACCACGTCGTACTCAATGGCGGGCGGGTCGCGGTATCGCTGGCCGGGCTGGCCGCTGGGTTGTCGACCGTGACCGTCGGGCTGCTGATTGCGGTCTTCGCCGTCCTGCCCATGCTGACCTCGGTGCGGCTGGGCCGGCTGGTCGACCAGATCGGCGTGCAGAAACCGCTGCGGCTGGGCGTCTGGCTGGTCGGGGTGGGCGCGATCTTGCCCTTCGCCTGGGTGGCGGTGCCCACGCTCATGATCGCCGGCTGCTGCATAGGCGTGGGATTCGCGCTGGTGCAGGTGGCGATGCAAAACCAGCTGAGCCAGGGCGACGCCGACACCCGCCTGCGCAATTTTTCCTGGATGTCCCTGGCCTTTGCCGCATCGGGGTTCAGCGGCCCGCTGCTGGCCGGCCTGGCCATCGACCACCTCGGCCACCGCTACGCCTTCGGCCTGCTTGCGCTGGGCCCGCTGCTGTCGCTGGCCGTCCTGAAGCGGCTGCGCGGCCGGCTGGTGCCGCCGTCGCCGCCACGCGACCCCGACGTCCAGCCCAGGCTGGCCGACCTGCTCGCCGTGCCGGGACTGCGCCGCGTCTTGGGTGCCAACATGATGCTGTCGGGTGCCTGGGACACCCACATGTTCGTCGTGCCGCTGTTCGGCGTGTCCATCGGCCTGTCGGCCACGGTGATCGGCGCCATCCTGGCCAGCTTCGCCGCGGCGACCTTCGTCATCCGGCTGGCGCTGCCGGCCATCCAGCGGCGCGTCCGGTCCTGGTCCCTGGTGCGCACCGCACTGGCCGGCGCCTGCCTGAACTTCCTGCTTTATCCGCTGTTCACCGACGTCGCCATGCTGATGACGCTCTCCTTCGTGCTGGGCCTGGCGCTGGGCTGCAGCCAGCCCAGCATCCTTGCGCTGCTGCATCATTACGCGCCGCCCGGCCGCGCGGCCGAAGCCTTCGGCATGCGCCTGGCGCTGATCAACGGCTCGCAGGTATCGTTGCCGCTGGCCTTCGGGGCGCTGGGCGCGGCCGTAGGCGTCACGCCGCTGTTCTGGGCGTACGCCGTGCTGCTGGGCACGGGGGTTTGGTTCAACCGTCGCGCCGGCGACATGCCCGACCAGGAGGCCAGGCATGGCTGAATCGTCCGGCATGGCACCCGCGCAAATACCGTTCCGGCTGTGGACCGCCGAAGAGCGCGAGGCGTCGCTGCGCGCGGCGCTGGCCGACTGGCATCCCGGCCAGGACGTATGGATATTCGCCTACGGCTCACTGATCTGGCGCCCGGACTTCGCATACGCCGAGCGACGGCTGGCCACGCTGCACGGCCACCATCGCGCCTTGTGCCTGTGGTCGCGCGTCAACCGGGGCACCCCGGAATGTCCCGGCCTGGTGTTCGGATTGGACCGCGGCGGGTCGTGCCGCGGCGTGGTCTACCGGCTGCCCGGTGAGACGGTCCCCGGGACGTTCCCCGCCCTGTGGGAGCGGGAAATGTCCACCGGGGCGTACTTGCCGCGCTGGCTGCCTTGCGAGACGGACCAAGGACGCGTGCGCGCACTCGTCTTCGTCATGAACCGCAGCAATCCCGGCTATGTCGGCACCCTGCCCGAGGACGAGGTGCTGGCCATCGTGCGCCGCGCATCCGGCCGCTACGGGCGCTGCACCGATTACGTCACGGCCACTGCGGCCGCCCTGCGTGCGGCCGGCATCCACGATGCGCGCCTGGAGCGTATCGCCCGGCGCCTGGAGGAACAGGCCCTGCCCGAAAGCTGAGCCCTTGCGCCGGGGGACGGTACACTCGCAGGTATCCGTGTGGCCGTCTTTGCCGGCTTCTTTTCGATCGCTTCAGATATGTCGTCCCTTGCCGACCTGCGCCAGACCTACCAAAAACACGTCCTTCGGGAAAGCGACGTGGCCGCCGACCCCGTCGCCCAGTTCTCCGCATGGTTCGACCAGGCCCTATCGGCACAGGTGCCCGAGCCGAACGCCATGACGCTGGCCACGGCCGACGCCGACGGCCGCCCGTCGGCGCGCATCGTGCTGCTCAAGGGGTACGACGCCGACGGCTTCGTCTTCTACACCAACTACGAATCCCGCAAGGGTCGGGAACTGGCCGCCCGCCCTTGGGCGGCATTGCTGTTCTTCTGGCAGCCGCTGGAGCGGCAGGTGCGCATCGAAGGCACGGTCGAGCGCGTGGCGCCCGCCGAGTCGGACGCATACTTCCGCAGCCGCCCCCTGGCCTCGCGCATCGGCGCCTGGGCATCGCAGCAAAGCCAGCCGACGACCCGCGAAGAACTGGAAGCGCGCGAGGCAGCGTTCCGCGCCCGTTTCGGCGACGATCCGCCGCGCCCGGACCATTGGGGCGGGTACCGGCTGCGGCCCGTCTCGTTCGAGTTTTGGCAAGGCCGGCCGTCGCGCCTGCACGACCGGCTGGCCTACCAGCGCACCGACGAAGGCGCCTGGCGCATCGTCCGGCTCTCGCCCTGACCCAGCCGCGCATGCCCGCCCGTCCGCCTGATTTCGACGCGGCCTATTTCCGAGGGACGCTGGGCCGCTTTGCGACCGGCGTCACCGTCGTGACGGCCTGCCTGCCCGGCGGCGATCCCGTCGGCCTGACGGTCAGTTCGTTCAATTCGGTGTCGCTGGACCCTCCGCTGGTGCTGTGGAGCCTGTCGCGCGCGTCGACCTCGCTGCCAGTGTTCGAAAACTGCGAACGCTACGTCATCCATGTGCTTGCCGCCGGCCAGCAGGAGTTGGCCTTGCGCTTTGCCCGCGGCAGCTGGCCGGAGCGCTTCGCCGGCCTGAACATGGCCCGGGCGCCGGGCGGCACCCCCATGCTGGACGCCCCCGTGGCCGCCTGGTTCGAATGCCATAACCGCAGCCGCTACCCCGAAGGCGACCACATCATCCTGGTCGGCCAGGTCGAACGCTGCGCGCACAGCGACGCGCCGCCCTTGCTCTACCACGCCGGCGGCTTCGACTTGACGCCGTGGCCGCCGCAGGCGGCTTCCTGACTATCACGCCCTCATGCAACACAACGACTACATCCTTACGCTTTCCTGCCCGGACCGTACCGGCATCGTCTACCACGTCAGCGGCCTGCTCTACGAGCTTCAGTGCAACATCCTGGACGCGCAACAGTTCGGCGACGAGGAAACCGGGCGATTCTTCTTGCGCGTGCACTTCGACCTGCCCCAAGCGGTGGCCGAGGCCGACCTGCGCAGCCGCCTGGGCCAACTGGCCGAGGACTTTGCCATGCAGTGGCAGCTGCACGATGCGCGCCGCCGGGCGCGACTGCTGATCCTGGTCAGCCGCCAGGGCCATTGCCTGAACGACCTGCTCTTTCGCACGCGTAGCGGCCAGCTGCGCGCCGACGTGGCGGCCATCGTGTCCAACCATACCGACCACGAACCCCTGGCGCGCTCGTACGGCATCCCTTTCCACCACCTGCCGGTCACGCCCGAGACCAAGCCCGAACAGGAACGGCGCCTGCTCGAACTCGTGCAAGCCGAGAACATCGACCTGGTCGTCCTGGCACGTTACATGCAGATCCTGTCGCCCGAGCTGTGCCGCGCGCTGGCGGGCCGCGCCATCAACATCCACCACAGCTTCTTGCCCAGCTTCAAGGGTGCGCGCCCCTATCACCAGGCGCATGCGCGCGGCGTCAAGCTGATTGGCGCCACGGCGCACTACGTCACGCCGGACTTGGACGAAGGACCGATCATTGAACAGGACATCGAGCGGGTGGACCATTCGATGAGCCCCCAAGACCTGGCCCAGGTGGGCAGCGACATCGAATCGCTGGTGCTGGCACGCGCGGTCAGCTACCACGTCGAGCACCGCATCCTGCTCAACGGCCACCGCACGGTGGTGTTTCGCTGAGCCGCCCAGCCGCGCCTCCTTCCGTCAGGGGTCACGCGCCTGGGTCTTGAGCCAGGCCTCGAAGGCCTGCAGCGCCGGCGACCGGTCGCGCCGCTGCGGGTAGCCGAAGTAGTAGCCCTGGCTCACCGGCAGCGGTGCATCGACCGGCATCGCCAGCTCGCCCTTGTCCAGCGGTTCCTGCGCCAGGAAGCGCGGCACCAGCCCCACCCCCAGCCCGGCGCGGGCCGCGGCGATTACCATGCTGAAAAGTTCGTAGCGTGGGCCGCCCGCGGCTTGGGGGCCGTAGGGCCTGTGCGTCGCGTAATACCACTGGCGCCAGGCATCCGGACGGGATGCCAGGTGCAGGTGCGTCAGGCCCGCCATGGGATCCGGGCGGCGTGCCGCCTCGGCCGCCAGTTCCGGCGCGCACACCGGCACCAGCTCGCGCTCCGGAAAGAGCAGGCTGCCATGGGTGCCTGGCCAGATATGGTCGCCGTGATAGATGGCGGCGTCGAAAGGATGGTCCTTGAACTGGAAAGGCAGGGTGCGCAGCGACAAGCTGACCGTGATGTCGGGATGCCGGCGCTGGAAATCCGCCAGCCTCGGGATGAGCCAGGTGCCGGCCAGCGTGGGCAGCACGGCGATATGGATGCTGCGGCCCATGCCGGTGCGGCTGACCAGGCCGAAGGTGTCCTTCTCGATCTGCTCCAGGTGCAGCCGGATGCGACCGGCGTATTCCGCGCCGGCGTCGGTCAGCACGATGCGCCGGCGCACGCGGGTAAATAGCTGGACACCCAGCCGCGCCTCCAGGTTGGCCACCTGCCGGTAGACCGCGCTGTGCGTCAGCGACAGTTCCTCGGCTGCGCGCGAGAAGCTGCCCAGGCGCGCGGTCGCCTCGAATGCCTGCAAAGCCGCCAGGTTAGGAATGCCGTTGCGCATCGGATGAGACCGGCACGCCGCAGCGCCGGACCGGCCATGGCGCTACGGTCGGCGCGGACGTGCCCGCACGTCAATAGATTGTGCAATTTTATCAATTGCCTTGTGCAAGGCTGGAACATTATGCTGCAAGCACCATGAAAGCATCCGAGACAGCCGCAAGGCCAGGCGGCAAGATACTGGTCGACCAGCTCCGCGCGCACGGCGTCCGGCACGTGTTCTGCGTGCCCGGGGAAAGCTATCTCGCCGTGCTCGATGCCCTTTACGACGCCGACATCGCCGTCACGGTGTGCCGCCAGGAAGGCGGCGCAGCCATGATGGCCGACGCCCACGGCAAGCTCACCGGCCAGCCCGGCATCTGCATGGTGACGCGCGGGCCGGGCGCATCCAACGCCATGGCCGGCGTGCACGTGGCCAGCCAGGATTCGACGCCGATGATTCTTTTCGTCGGCCAGATCGAACGCGGCATGCGCGAGCGCGAAGCCTTCCAGGAAATGGACTATCGCGCCGTGTTCGGCAGCCAGGCAAAGTGGGTTACCGAGATCGACGACGTCGCGCGCATCCCCGAACTGATCTCGCGGGCGTTTCACGTCGCCACTTCCGGGCGGCCCGGCCCGGTAGTGATCGCGCTGCCCGAGGACATGCTGGTGGAATCGGCCGCCGTGGCCGATGCGCCGGCCTATGAGGTCGTCGAAACCGAACCGGGCGCCGCACGCATGCAGGACCTGCACCGGCGCCTGGGCCAGGCGCAGGCGCCGGTGGCCATCGTCGGCGGATCGCGCTGGGACGAACAGGCCGTCGCGCGCTTTGCAGACTTTGCCGCCCGCTGGCAGCTGCCGGTGGCCGTCTCATTCAGGCGGCAGATGCTCTTTCCCGCCGACCACGACTGCTACATCGGCGACGTGGGCCTGGGCATCAACCCGCAACTGCGCCAGCGGCTGGAAAGCGCCGACCTCATCCTGCTGGTCGGCGGGCGCATGTCCGAAATCCCCAGCCAATCCTACAGCCTGCTGGACATCCCCGTGCCGCGCCAGCAACTGGTGCACGTCCATCCGGACAGCAGCGAGCTGGGCCGCGTCTACCGCCCTGCCCTGGCGATCCATGCCTCGCCGGCGGCGTTCTGCGCCGCGCTGGCCGACTTGGCGCCGCCTGCGCAAGAGCCGGCCTGGGCCGAATCCACGCGCGCGATGCGCCAGTCCTACCTGTCCTGGAGCGATCCGGGCGCAGTCACCAACCCCGGGCCGGTACAGCTGGGCGCGATCATGCAGCACCTGGAAAAGGTGCTGCCGGCCGACGCCATCATGACCAACGGGGCTGGCAACTACGCGACCTGGCTGCACCGCTTCCATCGCTTCCGCCGCTTCGGCACGCAGCTTGCGCCGACCTCCGGGTCCATGGGCTACGGACTGCCAGCGGCCGTGGGCGCCAAGCGCATTTATCCCGACCGCACGGTGGTTTGCCTGGCCGGCGATGGCTGCTTCCTGATGCACGGGCAGGAATTCGCCACGGCCGTGCAATATGGGCTGCCCATCATCGTCGTGGTCATCGACAACGGCATGTACGGCACCATACGCATGCACCAGGAACGCAACTACCCTGGACGCGTATCGGCCACGACGCTGCAAAACCCCGACTTCGCTGCGTACGCACGTGCCTTCGGAGGCCATGGCGAAAGGGTCGAAACCACCGAGGCGTTCGCACCGGCCTTCGAGCGCGCGCTGGCCAGCGGCAAGCCGGCCATCATCCACTGCCTGATCGACCCCGAGGCCATCAGCCCCTCGACGACGCTCAGCAAGATCCGCGCCGCGGCGCAAGGGACGGGCTGACCTCGGCGGCTGCGTACGCCGGCCCGCTGCGGGCCGGCGGCGCGGTCCCGCAATGCCGTTGGGCAGCCGCCGCCCGCCAACGCAACGATCCGATACTGATACCCGAACCTTTCCGGAGACCAGCATGTCCGCACCTTCCTTCAACTGGCAGGACCCGCTCCTGCTCGATTCCCAACTGACCGAAGACGAGCGCATGGTGCGCGACGCCGCCGCGGCCTACGCGCAGGACAAGCTCATGCCGCGGATCACGCAGGCGTTTCGCCACGAGAAAACCGACCCGGCGATTTTTGCCGAGATGGGCGAGCTCGGCTTGCTCGGACCGACCATCCCGGCAGAATATGGCGGTGCCGGCCTGAATTACGTTTGCTACGGCCTGATCGCGCGCGAGATCGAGCGCGTGGACTCGGGCTACCGCTCCATGATGAGCGTCCAGTCCTCGCTGGTCATGGTGCCCATCTACGAGTTCGGCAGCGAGGAGCAAAAGCGCAAGTACCTGCCGCGCCTGGCCAAGGGCGAGATCATTGGCTGCTTCGGCCTGACCGAACCCAACCACGGCTCCGACCCGGGCAGCATGGAAACGCGCGCCGTGTACACCGGCAGCGGCTACCGCCTGACCGGCAACAAGATGTGGATCAGCAATTCGCCGATCGCCGACATCTTCCTGATCTGGGCCAAATGCCAGGGCGGCGAATACGATGGCAAGATCCGCGGCTTCATCCTGGAAAAAGGCGCCAAGGGCCTGTCGGCGCCGGCCATCCACGGCAAGATCGGCCTGCGCGCCTCGATTACCGGCGAAGTCGTCATGGACGAAGTCGAGGTCGACGAATCGCAGATGCTGCCCGGCGTCACCGGCTTGAAAGGCCCCTTCACCTGCCTGAACTCGGCGCGCTACGGCATCGCGTGGGGCGCCCTGGGCGCGGCCGAATTCTGCTGGCACACCGCGCGCCAATACACGCTGGACCGCAAGCAATTCGGCCGCCCGCTGGCGGCCAACCAGCTCATCCAGAAAAAACTCGCCGACATGCAGACCGAAATCACGCTCGCGCTGCAAGGCTGCCTGCGCCTGGGCCGCATGAAGGACGAAGGCACGGCCGCGGTGGAAATCACCTCCATCATGAAGCGCAATTCGTGCGGCAAGGCGCTGGAAATCGCCCGCACCGCGCGTGACATGCTGGGCGGCAACGGCATCTCCGACGAGTTCGGCGTGGCCCGCCACTTGGTCAACCTGGAAGTGGTCAACACTTATGAGGGCACGCACGATATCCACGCCCTCATCCTGGGCCGGGCGCAAACGGGCATCCAAGCCTTCTTTTGATCCAACCGAATGCGCCGGCGGCCGGGCGCCCGCACCCGCCTGGCCGCCATGCATGAGAAAAGGCCCGCGGCGCCACGCGCCGCGGGCCTTCTTGGTATCCGCGCGCCGGCAGGCTTTCAGCCTGCCTTCTCGTCGCTCAAATCGAACAGAATGGTCGTATCGAGCTCCAGCACTGCTTCGTCGTGCTGATTGAACACCAGCCACGTCCACGCGATGATGCCCAGGTCCTCGCGGGTGCTGGATCGCCGCACGGCGCCGACCTTGGCCTCCAGGCGCAGTTCGTCGCCCGGGCGCACCGGCACGCGCCAGCGCACCTGGCCCAGGCCGGGCGATCCGAAGGCCTCCGAATCGTGCAACGCCGCCTCCACCGCCATGCGCATGGCCAGCGCACAGGTATGCCAGCCACTGGCAATCAAGCCGCCCCACCGGCCCTTGGCCGCCCGCTCAGGATCGGTATGGAACCACTGCGGGTCGTACCGACCGGCGAACTCGAGGATTTCGGCCTCGGTCACCTTCACCGGCCCATGCTTGATCACCATGCCTTCGCGAAAATCCTTGAATTTCATCTTCTCGTCCCGGTAATGAAAACGGCGCGCGAGACGTGCGCCACGCTGCGGCTTCGACGGATGCGTGCAGCTCGACGCTTTGCCGCCGTGCCTGCGCACCCGCCCGTGCAACGCGCAGCATAGACCAATCCAGCCTGGCAGGGCGACCGCCACGCCCGCGCCCCATCCAGGGGCGCGACGCCGGCCCGCCTGCCGCAAAAGCGGCGACAATAGCGCCCGGCTACCGAGGAGAAATGCGATGCAAGACCGGACGCCAACCAGCCGGGCAGCAGTGCGCGCGCTGGGCCGCGACATGCAGATCGAGTACCGCTGGATCGCCGCGCATCGGCATGACGCGCCGCTGCTGGTTTTCCTGCATGAAGGGCTGGGATCGGTCGCCATGTGGAAGGATTGGCCGGACCAGGCCTGCGCGGCTGCGCAATGCCGCGGACTGGTGTATTCGCGCTACGGATACGGCCGCTCGACCCCGCGCCCGGCCGGCGAAAAGTGGGCGCCGGACTACCTGCACGGCCAGGCTGCCGAAGCGCTGCCGGCCTTGCTGCAAGCGCTGGGCGTGGATGCCACCCGTGACCGGCCGGTGCTATTCGGCCATAGCGACGGTGGCACGATCGCGCTGCTCTATGCCTCGATGCATCCGCAGGCCGTTGCCGGCATCGCCGTGGCCGCCCCGCACATCTTCGTCGAAGACATCACCATCGCGGGCATCCGGCGGGCGCGCCAAGCCTACCTGGACGGCGGCCTGCGCCCGCGCCTGGCGGTCTATCACGACGACCCGGATTCGGCCTTCTTCGGCTGGAACGACGCCTGGCTGGATCCGGCATTCCGCAGCTGGAACATCGAAGCCTGCCTGCCGGCGATCCAATGCCCGATCCTCGCCATCCAGGGCGAGGACGACGAGTACGGCACGCTGGAACAGATCCGCGGCATCGCCCGGCAGGCACCGCAAACACGCCTGCTTGCATTGCCCGGCTGCGGCCATGTGCCGCACCGCGAGCGGCCCGATGTCTTGAACCGCGAACTCGCCCGCTTCGTCGCGGAAATCTTCAGCACGCGTGCCGGCAGCCAAGGATGACGGGCCCGGCGATTCTCGCGCCCGTCCTCTTCAGGTGCCGGGCAGCCCTTCCGTGTCGAGCGAGAACGCCGCGGCGGCACGCCCGATGCGGTCGTTGACCGCGGCCCAGGCCGCATCCTGTGGCGGCGCCTGCACCAGGATGCGCGCATAGCGCTGCGCGTCCAGTTCGCGCAGCAGGGCATAAAGAACCTGGGCATAGCGCGCCGGATCGGCCGGCACGGCATGCCAGCTCACCCGCCCGTCCAATGCGGCAGGCGGCTCGCCGTAGGCGACAAGCGCAATCCGCCCGGCAGGCAGCCCTTGGCCACGCACGGCCGCATCCAAGCGGTCGCCCGAGACGAGCTCCAGCGGCGTGCGCGGCGCGTAGTGCGCCTTGAGCGTGCCCGACGCACGCGGCGCCGCCGCATCGGGCCGCGACACCGGCACGCCCAGCACCTCGGCCAATTGGGCAGCGCCGATGTGGCCGGGCCGCAGCAGCACCGGCCCCACCCCGCGGTCCAGGCGGGACAGGTCGACGATGGTCGATTCGATCCCGACTTCGGCGGCCCCGCCGTCGAGCACGGGCATGCCCGCCGCGACCTCGTCCGGGAATTCGGCCAGCACGTGTTCGGCGCGCGTGGGCGAGACGTGGCCGAACTTATTGGCCGAAGGCGCGGCCACGCCACCCCGTCCGCCCGGCTTGCGCGCGGCGAAGGCGCGCAGCAAATCCTGCGCGACCGGGTGGGCAGGACAGCGCAAGCCGATGCTGTCCTGCCCGCCGCTGACCGCGTCGGCGATGTGCGGCGCGCGCGGCAGGATGAGCGTCAGCGGCCCGGGCCAGAAGGCCTCCATGAGGCGGCGCGCCTGCGGCGGCACGCGGACCGCCCAGTATTCGACATCGGCCTGCGGCGCCAGGTGGACGATCACCGGATGGTTGGACGGCCGCCCCTTGGCAGCGTAAATCCGGGCCACGGCCTCGCGGTTTTCCGCATCTGCGCCCAGCCCGTAGACCGTCTCGGTGGGAAAGGCCGCCAATTCCCCGCGCGCCAGCGCGTCGGCGGCCCAGGCGACGCCTTCAGGGGTCGGAGGCAAGGGCGAACGCATGGCCGAGCCTTACTGCGGTCCGGGCATGCGCAGGGCCGCGGCCGCCCGCGCGGCGCGCTCGCGCGCCTGCGCGACGGTGTCGCCCAGGCAGGTGACGTGCCCCATCTTGCGGCCGCGTCGCGCCTCGCGCTTGCCGTACAAGTGCAGCTTGACCCCGGGCACCGCCAGCACGCCCGACCAATCCGGCTCGCGGGCCTGCGGCCCATCGGCGAACCAGACATCGCCCAGGACATTGAGCATCACGGCCGGGCAAAGCAGCTGCGTGCTGCCCAGCGGCTGGCCGGCCATGGCGCGCGCCTGCTGCTCGAACTGGCTGCTGACGCAGGCGTCTATGGTGTAGTGGCCGCTATTGTGCGGCCGCGGTGCAATCTCGTTGACCAGCAGCCGGCCGTCGCCCAGCACGAAGAACTCCACGCACAGCACGCCGCAGTAGCCCAGCCCCTCGGCAATGGCCTGTGCGGCCTCGGTCGCCTGGCGCGACAGCGCGGGATCGCAGGGCTCGCCCACCGTCGTGACGGCGAGGATGCCGTCGCGATGCACGTTGCGCGCCACGGGATAGACGGCCGTGGCGCCGTCGCGTCCGCGCGCGAGCACCACCGATATCTCGTAATCCAGGGGTAACAAGGCCTCCAGCACGCAGGGCGCGCCGCCGAAGTCAGCGAACGCGGCACGCGCCTCTTCGCGCGTCTTGATGCGCGCTTGCCCCTTGCCGTCGTATCCCAGCCGGGCGAGCTTCAAGATCCCCGGAAACAAGGCATCGGGCGCCGCGTCCAGGTCCTCGGCCGCGCGGATCGCGGCGTGCGGCGCCACCGCAATTCCTTGTGCGGCGACAAAAGCCTTTTCGTCGATGCGATCCTGCACGACGGCTACGGCATCGGCCGCCGGGCTGACCTGGCAGTAGGCGGCCAGCGTGCGCAGGCTGGCTGCCGGCACGTTCTCGAATTCCGTCGTCACGGCGCGGCAGAACGAAGCAAGCTCGCGCAGGCCGGCTTCATCGTCATAGGCGGCGGCCACGTGCCGGTCGGCCACCATCGCGGCAGGCCCCCCAGCATCCGGATCCAGCACCGCCACGCGATAGCCCAGGCTTTGCGCAGCGTGGCAGAACATCCGCCCGAGCTGCCCGCCGCCCAGCAGGCCCAGCCAGCCGCCTGGCGCAATGGGAGAAAACGATTCGGCCGTCATAGATGAAAGCAGCGATCGGCCCGCTGCGGCGCGGGCCAGGGTTTGAAGAAAAAGGCAACGGACACGACGCGGCGCGCCCGAAGGCAAGGATCCGGCATCGTCTAGCCCGCGTCGGGCGGCACCCGCATCGCGCGGGCAGCTTCGGTCTGCCGCGTGCGAAAGGCCACCAGCTTCTGGTGCAGCGCCTCGTCGGTGCAGGCCAGGATCGCGATGACGTGCAGCGCCGCATTGGCCGCACCGGCCTCGCCGATGGCGAAGGTAGCCACGGGCACGCCCTTGGGCATCTGCACGATCGAAAGCAAGGAGTCTTCGCCGCGCAGGTAGCGCGACGGAACGGGCACGCCGAAGACCGGCACCTCCGTGAAGGCAGCCATCATGCCCGGCAGGTGCGCCGCGCCGCCCGCGCCAGCGATGATGGCGCGCAAGCCGCGGCTGCGCGCCTGCGCGCCGTACTGCGCCATGTCGTGGGGCATGCGGTGCGCCGATACCACCCGGGCTTCGTAGGGCACGCCGAACTCGGCCAAGATGGCCGTCGCGTGCTTCATCACCTCCCAATCGCTGGAAGATCCCATGACGACGCCCACCACGGGGGCATCTGTCTTGTCGGCAGAGGAAACGCTCATGCGGTCGGTGCGAGCAGGGCGGCCGTGCGGCCGGGACGGCGCATTTTAGCGCGGCCGCCCGGTGCGAGGCCCGCGGCCGGCCCCGGCTACTCTTCCAGCCGCATGCCCAGCTTGATGCCGACCTGCCAATGCTTGATGCGGCCATCCTCGATGTGGCCGCGCACCTGCGTGACTTCGAACCAATCGATGTGGCGCAGGGTCTCGGATGCCCGCTCGATCGCGCGCACCACCGCATCGTCGCTCGACACGGTCGACGAACCCACCAACTCGATCTGCTTGTAGACGTGATCCGCCATGGCCATCCCTCCTGGTTGCGGCCGCCCCGGCGCGAGGCGGCGTCCATGCCATTGGATCACGGGGACGGCAAGCCGGCGGTATGGAATTGCTTCAGCGGCGCACCAGCCGTAGAGGCTCGGGTTCGCCCGCGCGCGCGAAGCGGCATGCCGGGCATCGTCAGGCCGTCAGCCGCCGCAAGGCCTCGCGGTACTTTTCGGCGGTCTTTTCCAGGACGTCGGCTGGCAGGCGCGGCGCCGGGGGGGTCTTGTCCCAGGGCTGGGTTTCCAGCCAGTCGCGCACGAACTGCTTGTCGAAGGACGGCGGGCTAATGCCTTCGCGATAGCCGTCGGCCGGCCAAAAGCGTGAGGAATCGGGCGTGAGCACCTCGTCCATCAGGTGCAGCCTGCCAGCGTCGTCCAAGCCGAATTCGAACTTGGTGTCGGCGATGATGATGCCCTTGTCGGCAGCGTAACGCGCGGCCTCGGTGTAGAGCTGTAGCGTCACGTCGCGGATCTGCCCGGCCAGCTCGCGGCCGACGGCATCGACGACGTGCTGGAAGTCGACGTTCTCGTCGTGCGCGCCCATCTCGGCCTTGGCTGCCGGCGTAAAGATGGGTTCGGGCAGCCGGGCTGCCTGCTGCAGGCCCGCGGGCAGGCGCACGCCGCACACCGAGCCAGTGGCCTGGTAGTCCTTCCAGCCCGAACCAATGAGGTAGCCGCGCGCGACCGCCTCGACCAGGATGGGCTTGAGCCGCTTGACCACCATGGCGCGTCCGCGCACCTGGTCACGCTCCTCGACGGTGACCACGGTTTCCGGGTCGATGTCCGTCGCGTGGTTGGGCACCACGTGCGCCAGCTTGCGCAGCCAGAACTCGGTGAGCGCAGTCAGCACCTCGCCCTTGCCCGGGATCGGGTCGTCCAGGATGACGTCAAAGGCCGAAATCCGGTCGGTGGCGACGATGAGCAGTTTGTCGTCGCCGACGGCGTACATGTCGCGCACCTTGCCGCGCGCGATCAGGGGGAGGGACTGGATGCTGGTGGTATGAAGGGCGGTCACGACTCGGGCCTGGTCAAGAGCGGAAACAATCCGCCGGGCAGCATCCCGGCTGGGATGCGCCCGGCGCGATGGCGATGGAGGCAGTTTACTGGACGATCTGCGCCAGCTCGCCGCGGGCGTAGCGGGCGGCCATTTCGCTGAGCGGGATGGGCTTGATCTTGCTGGCGTTGCCGGCCGCGCCGAACTGCTCGTAGCGCTGCTTGCAGATCGCCTTGGCCGCGGCGCGCGCGGGCTTGAGGTACTCGCGCGGGTCGAACTTGGACGGGTTCTCAGCCATGAAGCGGCGGATCGCGGCGGTCATCGCCAGGCGGATGTCGGTGTCGATGTTGACCTTGCGCACGCCGTACTTGATGGCCTCCTGGATTTCCTCGACCGGCACGCCGTAGGTTTCCTTCATGTCGCCGCCGAACTGGCGGATCTCGGCCAGCAGTTCCTGCGGCACGCTGGAGCTGCCGTGCATCACCAGGTGCGTGTTGGGCAGGCGGGCGTGGATTTCCTTGACGCGCGAAATCGACAGGATGTCGCCGGTGGGCTTGCGCGTGAACTTGTACGCGCCGTGGCTGGTGCCGATGGCGATGGCCAGCGCGTCCAGCTGGGTCTTGCGCACGAAGTCGGCGGCCTGCTCGGGATCGGTCAGCAACTGCTCGCGGGTCATGGTGCCCTCGGCGCCATGGCCGTCTTCCTTGTCGCCCTTCATGGTTTCCAGCGACCCCAGGCAGCCCAGCTCGCCCTCGACGGTAACGCCCACCTTGTGCGCCATTTCGACGACCTTGCGGGTCACCTCGACGTTGTATTCGTAGTCGGCGATGGTCTTGCCGTCTTCCTTGAGCGAGCCGTCCATCATCACGCTGGAAAAGCCCAGGTCGATGGCGCCCTGGCACACTGCCGGCGACTGGCCGTGGTCCTGGTGCATGACCACGGGAATGTGGGGATAGGATTCGACCGCGGCCTGGATCAGGTACTTGAGGAACCCTTCGCCGGCGTATTTGCGGGCCCCGGCCGAGGCCTGCATGATGACCGGGCTATTGGTTTCATCGGCGGCCTCCATGATGGCCTGCACCTGCTCCAGGTTGTTGACGTTGAACGCAGGAATGCCGTAGCCGTTTTCGGCTGCATGGTCGAGCAGCTGGCGCATCGAGACTAGGGCCATGGGGATTCTCCTGAATGGTTATGGATGTGATTTATGGATGGGAATGCGGAGCCTTGCGGATTCGGTCCCATTTTACCGAGCATTCCGGGGCGCGGCCGGGACGGCGCCACCCCGGTCACGGCGAAAACTCGCCGATGAATATCGCGGGATCCACCCTGGCATCGTTGAGGCTGACGTTCCAATGCAGGTGCGGCCCGGTGGCGCGCCCGGTGGCGCCGACCGCCCCGATCGTCGCGCCGCGCGGCACTTCCTGGCCAATCGCGACGTCTATGCGCGACAGGTGGCAGAACATGCTGATGAAACCTTGACCGTGATCCAGGAAAACGGTCTTGCCATTGAAAAAATAATCGCCCACGAGGATGACCTTGCCCGCGGCCGGCGCGCGCACCGGCGTGCCTGCCGGCGCGGCGAAATCCAGCCCCGAATGCGGGTTGCGGGGCTGCCCGTTGAAATAGCGCCGCAACCCGAATGGGCTGGACAGCCGTCCGGGCACCGGGCGGTCGAGCATCACGTTGCTCGGCATGACGGGCCGGAACGAGCGGTAGGCTTGGGTTTGCTCGGCCAATTCGCGCTCGATGCGCCTGAGGTCGTCCGGATCGGGGTTGACCTGCCGGCGGTTCTTGATGCGCACATGCTGCGCCACGTATTCCTTGCTGCCGACCTCGAAGGCCAGCGTTTTCCTGCCCTGGGGCCCATCGACCTGCAGCTGCCGCGTCGATCCCGGCGGCGTGTCGAGCGGGATGCCGACCACTGCGATCCAACCTCCGTCGTCGTCACGCAGCACCATGACGGGCCGCTGCCCGTACATGGCCCGCGGCGCCGGGCCGCCTTGCCCCAGGGGAACGACCGCCACGCCGCCGGGCACCGGCCGGTGCAATAGCCGGGCGATGAAGCCCTCGGCACTGGCGGAAAACGAAACCAACCCCGCTCCCAGGCAGCAAGACAGGCACAGCAGAAAACGGATCATGAGGCAAATACTGTCAAATATGAGGCCCTCAACCGTGAAGCCGAAAGGCCGGTGCGGATGAACGAGGCCGCCGCGACCCGGCGGCCATCGGCGCGGTGCATGGCCGGCGCGCGGGCCACCGGCATGCGCACGATAACGTGCCACGCCGCCCCGCACGATACCGCGTTTGAAGCAGGCGCTGCCGCCGCGCGCCGGATACGATCCGGGCCCGAGTGTGACAAAAAGGCCGGCGCCGCGCGGCGCCGTCTCGGCGCGGCGTCGGCAGCTGCATGCTTTGCCGGGACGCAGGGCGTGCCGGCGCTAACGGATGCAGTCATTTCCAAACAGTTTGTCACCCAGTCTCCTGGCCATCGGGGGTAATACTCCCCGCTTGCCCGCAAGCGCGCGGGCGCCGTCCTGTCCGCGGAGACTGTCTTGCCCGATCTGCCCTGGCTCTACCTGGCCGTTGCCATCCTGGCATGCGCTGCCGTGGTTTGCCACGGCATCGTCCGCCGCAGCCACGGGAAAAGGCAGGCGTCGCTGTTCATTCACGCGGCCGATGCTGGCAGCGCGCCGGAACACGATGCGGCGCATGCGCGCGCACTGCTTGCCGGCATGATTCCGGCGGTGCAAACCCGCTCTGCCGTCGACAGCCTGGACACCGGCCTGCCCCGCAGCCGGGTCAGCGCCCTCCTCGCCGAACAATGGGGCGTGCGCACCCCGGGTGACCTACGGGCCACGCTCGCGTGGCTACTGCACCAGGGCGATCGCAGCGCCTACCGCCAGGTGGTGCACATCGCCACCACCCTGCCTCCCGAGCAATGGCTAACGGCCATCTGCGATCTCGGCGAAGACTACGATCACCAGCAGCTGTATCGCTGGGCGACCAACCTCGTGCAAAGCTTGCCAACGCTACGCCGCGCCGGCTTCGTGCGTAGCCCTGCCGACCTGGAACGCGATATCGCCGCCTGGGACATGGCGCGCGCGATCCAGCTCGCGCGCCTGGGCCACGACGCAGCGCTGGCGGCCACCGGCGCCGCATGGATCGCCATCCATACGGCCGCCGCGCAGATGTACGACCGGCATGCGTCATGGCGCGATGCCGCCGCCGGTTATCTGTTGGGGCAAGCCATGCATGCGGGGGCCGGCCCGGTACTGGAGCAGGCATGCGAAGCCGTCCGCGCCTGCTTGAACCACGGCACCAGCCCCTGGCGCCAGCACCCCTTCGTCGCCGTGCGGCCGCGCAAGGCCCCGGGCGGCCATCTTTTCGACCGGGCAGCGCACCCCCCGGCCGCCTGACGGCCTGCCTGCGCCTTACGTCGTTTCCGGGCGCCGCGCCGATTTCGGACGAAACGCCTTGATGACCGACTCGTGCGTGCGGATGTAGGGGCCGCCGATCAGGTCGATGCAATAAGGCACGGCCGCGAAGATGCCGGGCACGAGCACCGCACCGTCCTCGCCCTTGAGCCCTTCCAGGGTCTCGCGGATCGCCTTGGGCTGGCCAGGCAGATTGACGATGAGCGCCGCGTGGTCGTTGGTTTCGCGGATTACCGCGACTTGGCGCGACAAGATGGCGGTCGGCACGAACCGCAGGCTGATCTGGCGCATCTGCTCGCCGAAACCGGGCATTTCCTTCGTCGCAACCGCCAGCGTCGCCTCCGGCGTGACGTCGCGGCGCGCCGGTCCCGTCCCGCCAGTGGTCAGCACCAGGTCGCACCGGTGCACGTCGACCAGCTCGATCAGCGCCGCCGAGATCTGCGCCGCCTCGTCAGGTACCAGCCGCGCGACGGACTGCCAGGGCGAGGCCAGCGCCGATTCAAGCCATGCCTGCAAGGAAGGAATGCCTTCGTCGGCGTAGACGCCCTGGGAAGCGCGGTCCGAAATCGATACCAGGCCGACCAGCAACTCGTCGGGCTGGCGGCGGACAACGGTGTCGGCAGATGCAGTCATGGCTAGTGCAAGGACGGAACGAAAAACGCAACTGTACCGCGCGTCCTATACCCCGAGATGGCGGCGCGGATTGAAGCGCGCCTCACGCGCCAGCGCGCGGTAGGCGGCGCGCACCCGTTCGTCGTCGGCTGGGGGCAAGGCGATTTCCAGCTCCAGGTACAGATCGCCCGGCGGCGAGGCGGGCAGCCCTCGTCCCTTCAGGCGCAACCGGCTGCCATTGCGACTGCCGGCAGGCACCGCGACCTCCACCGGCCCGCGCGGGGTCGGCACCCTGACCGTCGCGCCCAGTGCGGCCTCCCAGGGAGCCACCGGCAGCGTCACGTACAGGTCCCGGCCCGAGGGACGATAAAACGGATGCGGCCGGAACCGCAGCTCCAGGAAAAGGTCGCCCGGCTCGCCGCCAGCCAGGCCCGGCATACCCTGGCCGGCCAACCGTATCCGCTGGCCTTCATGCACGCCGGCGGGGATGCGTACGCTAAGCGTGCGCTCGCGCACCACGGAGCGGCCGAAGGCATCGCGGCCGAGCGACCGCAAGGAAATCTCGCGCGTGGCGCCATGCAGCGCGTCCTCCAGGTCGATCTCGATGGTGGCGTGGTGGTCTTCGCCGCGCACGCCGGCCCGCGACGGGCCCGCGCCGATGTCGCCGAACAGCGCCGAGAAGAAATCGCTGAAGCCGGAGGCGTCGCCCGCGCCGGGCACGCCCGCGAACTCGAAGCCCCAGTGCCAGCCGGGACGCGCGCCGCCCCCCTGGCCGGCCGATACGCTCTCGGCCAGGCGATCGTAGGCCGCGCGCTTTTCCGGGTCGCGCAGCACTTCGTAGGCTTCGTTGATGTCGCGCATGTGCGCCTCGGCGTCGGCTTCCTTGCTGACGTCGGGATGGTATTTCCGGGCGAGCTTGCGATAGGCGCGCCGGATGTCTTCATCCGACGCCGATCGCCCTACGCCCAGCACCTCGTAGTAGTCCTTGAACTCCATGGCCAGGCTCTTTGCAGTTGAGGCGGCGGCCCAGCCTTGCGCGGGGCCGCGGCCCTGCCGCCTGCCTGGCAGATGGGGCCGGCGGCGCGCCCCTTCAAGCACCCGGCGTGCGGTGTTCGCGGTTGAACCTGACCTTGCGCACGGTCAAATGGAAATTGACCCAGGAAAAGAACGCCGACGAATTGAGCAGCTGCCAGACCAGGCCGCCGGCGACCAGGGCACAAGACGCCGTGGCGGCCGCGTGGGAGCCGCCGGCCGCGGCGGCAACGCCGGCGGCGCCCCAGGCCAGGTGAAACGCCGCCAGCCCCTTGAACAGCCGCAATCCCAGGCTGCGCGCGCGCGCAACCAGGAACATGGCGGCGCCGATATAGGCGAATTGCACGAAGCCGGCACAAAACCACATCAGCGCGGCAAGCGGCAGCGACACATCGGCAAGCATCGTCCAGAACATGACCGGCAGCGACACGCCCATGCAGCCAAGCAGCGCCGCCAACAACAGCGCAGCCGGCGACCACGCTCCCGGCACCCGCAACGGCCGGTCGCCCGAAAAATACTCGTCCACATCGGCAGGAACGTCAAACCTGCGGCGCCGTCCCTTGCCCCGCACCACCTGTTCGTAATCGCTGCAGCAAAGGATCAGCGTATCGACGGGCCACACGCCCGGCTGTATCGCGCCTTTTTTCATGACGGCGACTATACCGCCGACGGCGCCAGCTCGCGCCGGCCACGCCGAACAAATCTTGAAACCTGGTGCGGGGCCGCCATGTAGGCAGGCAAAGAGGCCCGTTGGCGGCCGCCACCTTATTGAGGAGAACAGCCATGTTTGAACCGATGCTGACCGTATCGGGCAGCCTGTTCAACGAACTCGACAGGCTACAACGCACATTGACGCAGGCCTTCGCCCCGCTTTCGGCGGCAGGCAGCATACGCCCCGTGACTCGCGCCTTTCCGGCGCTGAACATCGGCACCACGCCCGAAGCCATAGAGGTCTATGCCTTCGTGCCCGGCGTCGACGCCAGCAAGCTGGAGGTCGTGGTCGACCGCGGATTGCTGACGCTGTCAGGCGAACGTCCGGCCAGCGTGCCGGCCGAGGACGGCAAATCGTCCGTTTACGCCAACGAACGCTTTGCGGGAACGTTCAAGCGTGTCATCAGCCTGCCGGACGATGCCGATCCGTCCAGGATAGAGGCGCGCTACCGCAATGGCGTCTTGCGCGTGACCATCGCCCGGCGCGAATCGGCGCAACCGCGCCGCATCCAGGTGCAATGAAAGACCAGGAGGCCACCATGAGCGATACCCGTACGATGACTGAAGACCGCGCCACCCCCGTCCTGGTCCCGCGCGTGGACATTTTCGAGGACGAGACGGGCCTGACGCTGCTGGCGGACATGCCCGGCGTGCCGCGTGAAGACCTGCGCCTGAACGTCGAGGGCGACACCCTGACGCTGGAGGGCGACATTTCTCCCGACACGCCCGCCGGGTTGACGCCGGTGCATGCCGAGGTCCAGGTCGCGCGCTACCGCCGCGCGTTCACGCTCAGCCGCGAGCTGGACAGCGCCGCCATCCAGGCCGAATCGCGCGACGGCGTGCTCAAGCTGCGCATACCCAAGCGCGAAAGTGCCCAGCCGCGCCGCATCACCGTGCAAGTGGGCTAGGCGCCGGCGCCCCTGGCGGCAGGGGCCTTGCGCCGCGGCCGGCGCCTTGACGCTATGATCGGCCGGTCGCCCGCCCCTTGCCGCCATGGACTTCCTGCGCACGCTCGCTCTCTTCGTCCTGACCGCGCTGGCGGAAATCGCCGGCTGCTACCTTCCCTACCTTTGGCTCAAGCAGGGCCGCAGTGCCTGGCTGCTCGTTCCCGCGGCGCTGTGCCTGGCGGCCTTCGCCTGGCTGCTCACCCTGCATCCGACCGCCGCCGGGCGCGTCTATGCCGCGTACGGCGGCGTCTACGTCTGCGTGGCGCTCGGCTGGCTCTGGGCGGTGGACGCCGTGCGGCCGACGGCCTGGGACATCGTCGGCACCCTCATCTGCCTGGCCGGCATGGCGATCATTATGTTCGCGCCGCGCGCCTAGGCCTGCGCTTCTTGCCCGATCTGCCGGTCCGGGACCTTGCCCGCCGCCACGACAAGGCATAAATTGAATCGCAGGGCAAGACGTCGAATCGGAGGTTTCATGGAAATCTTTGAGACGATCACGGCGCACCGCGATGCCATGAAGCTGCCACTGTACGCGGTCACCGTCACGGCAGTGCCGCGCGCCGACACGCCGCTGCTGGTCATCATGCACTGGCACGGCTTTCGCCGCGAGACGGCCCTGTCCCTGCCCGGGGTGGAACTGCCGCCGCGCGCCGTGCCCAGTTCGGCGATCCAGATCAACGAGCTCTGGCAATCGGTGGCCAGCATCGACCAGGCCACGCTCGATGCCGCCTGGCAGCTGGGCGCCTGGGACGTCGAGCGCCTGTCCTGCCCGCCCTGGTGGCGCCTGGGTGCTCCCGCCCGCGAGGCGCTGGAATGCCACCGCGCCTTCGGCCAGTACCCCGATGACGAAAGCGGCTGCGCGGTCATCGCCGACGCGCCGGACCGCGACGCGCTGATGGAGATCGCCGCCAGGCAAGGCTATATCCGCTGGATGTTCCGGCCGTGCAAAGGCGGGCTCTGGGAAGGCTTTGACGATGACGGCACGCTCGCCGAGGATCACGGCCGCCCGTTGCCCTGCCCCGTGGCGCCGGCGCCCTACGATGCCCATCGGGCCGGCCGCACTGTCTACCGGCTGGGCCGTGGCCGCGGGCTGATCCGGCCGAAAACATTTTGATACATTCTCTTTGGTGGCGCGCCCCTTGAAGCGGGACGCGCCGCCCCTACATCTCGATCCGCCGCCCGCCGCGCGGGCGCATCGCGCCGCCGGCGCCCGTGCCTGCCGGCCGCGCAGGATTGCCTTTTCGGATGATCTGATCTGTTAGCAGGAGATCGAACATGAAGATTCGTCCCCTACACGACCGGGTTATCGTCAAGCGGGTCGAACAACAACGCAAAACCGCCTCGGGCATCGTGATCCCTGACTCGGCGGCCGAAAAACCCGAACAGGGCGAAGTGCTGGCCGTTGGGCCCGGCAAGACGCTGCAGGACGGCACCGTCCGCCCGATGGAGCTGAAGGTCGGCGACCAGGTCCTGTTCGGCAAGTACTCCGGACAGACCGTCAAGGTCGACGGCGAAGAACTGCTTGTGCTGCGCGAAGAAGACATCTTCGCGGTCGTCGAAGGCGGCAGCGCCCAAATGAAGCAGGCTGCCTGACGACTCTCGTCATCCTGGAGCAACGACATGAGCGCGAAAGACGTCAAATTCCATGACACCGCCCGCAATCGCGTCGTGCGCGGCGTGAATATCCTGGCCGACGCGGTCAAGGTCACGCTCGGCCCCAAAGGCCGCAACGTGCTGATCGAGCGCAGCTTCGGCGCGCCGGTCATCACCAAGGACGGTGTGTCCGTGGCCAAGGAAATCGAACTGAAGGACAAGTTCGAGAACATGGGCGCCCAAATCGTCAAGCAAGTGGCGTCCAAGACGGCGGACGTAGCCGGCGACGGTACCACTACCGCCACGGTGCTTGCGCAATCCATCGTGCAGGAAGGCATGAAATACGTGGCCGCCGGCATGAACCCGATGGACCTCAAGCGCGGCATCGACAAGGCCGTGGCCGCCGTGGTCGACGAGCTCAAGAAGCTGTCCAAGACGATCACCACCAGCAAGGAGATCGCCCAGGTCGCCGCGCTGTCGGCCAATGCCGACGAAGCGGTGGGCAAGATCATCGCCGACGCCATGGAGAAGGTCGGCAAGGAAGGCGTGATCACCGTCGAGGACGGCAAGTCGCTGGAAAACGAGCTGGATGTGGTCGAAGGCATGCAGTTCGACCGCGGCTACCTGTCGCCCTACTTCATCAATAACCCCGAGAAGCAGATCGCTTCGCTGGAAGACCCGCTGGTGCTGCTGCACGACAAGAAGATCTCCAGCGTGCGGGATCTGCTGCCCGTCCTCGAGGCGACGGCCAAGGCTGGCAAGCCGTTGCTGATCATTGCCGAAGACGTCGAGGGCGAAGCGCTGGCCACTCTGGTGGTCAACTCGATGCGCGGCGTGCTCAAGGTTGCCGCGGTCAAGGCGCCCGGCTTCGGCGACCGCCGCAAGGCCATGCTCGAGGACATCGCCATCCTGACCGGCGCGACGGTCATCTCCGAAGAAACCGGCAAGCAGCTCGAGAAGGCGACGCTGGAAGACCTGGGCAGCGCCAAACGCGTCGAGGTCCATAAGGAAAACACCGTCATCGTCGGTGGCGCCGGCGATCCCAAGCGCATCGAGGCCCGCGTCAAGGCCATCCAGGCGCAGATCGAGCAAGCCACCAGCGACTATGACCGCGAGAAGCTGCAAGAACGCGTGGCCAAGCTTGCCGGCGGCGTGGCGGTGATCAAGGTCGGCGCCGCGACCGAAGTCGAAATGAAGGAGAAGAAGGACCGCGTCGACGACGCCCTGCACGCCACGCGTGCGGCCGTCGAGGAAGGCATCGTGCCGGGCGGCGGCGTGGCGCTGCTGCGTGCGCGCGCTGCGGTGGGCGAGCTCAAGGGCGCCAACGCGGACCAAGACGCCGGCATCAAGATCGTCATGCGCGCGCTCGAAGCGCCGTTGCGCGCCATCGTCTCCAACGCCGGCGAAGAGCCGTCGGTGGTGGTCGCCAAGGTGCTCGAAGGCAAGGGCAACTTCGGCTACAACGCGGCGACCGGCGAATATGGCGACCTGGTCGAGATCGGCGTGGTCGACCCCACCAAGGTGACCCGCACCGCGCTGCAGAATGCCGCGTCCATCGCCGGCCTGATCCTGACCACGGATGCCACGGTGGCCGAGCTGCCCAAGGAAGAAAAGGCCCCGGCGCCCGCTTCCGCGGACATGGACTTCTGATCGGCCCCGCGGCCAGTCGTCCTACCGACGCGCCGCGCCGCCTGCGAGGGCGGCGCGGCGTTTTTCTTGGGCCAGTCCCGGCTACCGGCGTGCGACTGCCGGACCGCCTGCTACTGCTGCTTTCGCTGCTCCTTCAATGCCTGCTTCAAGCCGGTCTGCTCCGCGGCGATGCGTGAGGCGTTGACCCGGTTGGCAATCACCTGCCTGAACTGGTCGGGCGAATTGCCCGTCGGAATGAAGCCCATGGTTTCGAAGCGTTCGACCAGTTTCGGATCCTTCAGGGCTTTCTGCACCGTCTCGTTGATGGCTTGCTTGAGCTCTGCCGGCATGCCCTTCGGACCGATCAACCCGTAGAAGAATGTGCTTTCCAGGCCGGGGATGGCTTCGGAAAGCGTGGGCACGTCCGGCAGCCCGGGCCATCGTTCCGGCGAGCCGAACGCCACGGCTCGCACCGAACCGCTTTTCATGAAGGGAAGCGCCGCGCCCAGTGGGGCGACCAAGGCGTCGACGTGGCCCGCCACCAGGTCTGCCATCGCGGGTCCCGTTCCAGGGTAACCGACGATGGTCGACGTCATCCCGGCCGCCGCTTCGATTCTCAACGTGTCCAGATGCATGCCCCCGCCGGATACGACCGCGAAGTTGAGCTTGCCGGGATTGCGCTTGGCGTAACTGACGAACTCGCCGAAAGTTTCGGCCGGCAACGATGGCTTGATCACCAGGACGGTGCCGCCCGCTGCCAATTGGCTGATATGGTCGAAGTCTTCGACCAGGTCGTAATCGAGGTCATCGCGCACGGCCGCGTTGCCGATGTCGGAATCGGTCCAGACGCCCAGCGTATAGCCGTCGGGCGTGGCATTTTTCAGCTCCCGGATGCCGAGCACGCCCGTGCCACCCGGGCGGTTCTTCACAATGACCTGGTGGCCCCACTGGCGCGACAGCGCTTCTGCCAGCGTGCGGGCCACGATGTCCGTGCCGCCCCCCGGGGCATAGCCCACGATCAGGGACACGACCCGTGTCGGGAACTCTGCGCACTGCGCCGGCGGGGAAAGCGACAACAACGCCGAGCACAGCCCCAGGGACAAACTGGCTATCGTCTTCATCTCACTTCCCTCCTCAGGGTGGATGCCGGTCGCGGTACTCGTTATGGCCAAGCTTGCGCGATGCCGTGCAAGCCACTATACAAGACAACTTGCGATCTACAAAGAAAATATTTGTTTTCTATAGATGACAATTAAGCCGGCATTTCCGCCCGGGTAGCCATCCATCCTCCTGGCCTGCGCCATGTGCGTAGCGCCGCGCCTCGCCTGCCAGAAAACGGGCCGTCGGCGGCCCCGCCGCTCAAAAGGCCGCCGCCAGGCCGAAACAAAGCCGACGGCAAGTCAAATTGTTTTCTATAGCGAACATTAGTTTTTTATTGCAAACATAGCGCCCACATTCTAATATGCATGTTCAGTGCCCTGAATTCGCGCGCCCCGCACCGGGTTGCCCGCCCGCCCCCGGCATTGATTCAAAGAGGAGGAGACATGCCCAAAGCCGCACCCGAACCGGGCCACACACCTGCCTGCGAACGCGTCGACGTGCTCGTCGTCGGCGCAGGATTCGGTGGGCTTTACGCCATTTACCGGATGCGCGAACTGGGCCTGACGGTGCGCTGCATCGAAGCGGCCGAGGGCGTGGGAGGCACCTGGTTCTGGAACCGCTACCCGGGCGCGCGCTGCGACGTCGAAAGCCTGGACTACTCCTATTCCTTTTCCAACGAACTGCAGCAGGAATGGCATTGGTCGCAGCGCTATGCCGAGCAGCCCGAGATCCTGGCCTACTTGAACCATGTCGCCGACCGCTTCGCGCTGCGCGAGCACATCCGGTTCGAGACGCGCGTCACGGCGATGCGCTACGACCCGCTGCGCGCGGGTTGGACGATCTTCGTCGACAAAGGGCCGCCCGTGCAGGCGCGCTTTTGCATCATGGCCAGCGGCAACCTCTCTGCGCCCGCCGTGCCCAACATCCCCGGCCTGGAACGCTTCCAGGGCAGGTGGTATCACTCGGCGCGCTGGCCGAAGGAAGGCGTGGATTTCACCGGCAAACGCGTGGCGCTGATCGGCACCGGCGCGACCGGCGTACAGATGCTGCCCAAGATCGCTGCCCAGGCGGCCATGGTCACCGTATTCCAGCGCACGGCCAACTACAGCGTCCCGGCGCGCCAGTGCCCCATGCCCGAGGATGAAGAGCGCGAGCAGAAGGCGCACTATCCCGAGCTGCGCAAGGCCGCCCGCAAACAGGCCTCCGGCATGTCGCGCGTGCCCATCCCGACACGGTCCGCGCTCGACGTTTCTCCCGAAGAGCGGCGGCAGATCTATGAGCGGCTGTGGGAAAAGGGCGGCAGCCAGCGCATGATGAGCGCGTTTACCGACCTGATGCGCAACGAGCAGGCCAACGAAAGCCTCGCCGCCTTCGTGCGCGAGAAAATCCGGGCCATCGTCAAGGACCCGGTCACGCGCGAGATCCTGACCCCGCGCGATCATCCCATCGGCTCGCGCCGGCTTTGCGTGGACACCGATTACTACGAAACCTACAACCGCGACAACGTCAAGCTCGTCGACGCCCGCCGCACGCCCATCGTCGAAATCACCGAAAAGGGCCTGCGCACCACCGAGGCCGAATACGACGTGGACATCATCGCGTTCGCCACGGGCTTCGATGCAATGACCGGCGCCTTGAGCCAGATCGAGATTGCCGGCCGCGATGGATGCCTGCTGAAGGACGCATGGGCCGCCGGGCCGGTCACCTACCTGGGCCTGATGGTGCACGGCTTTCCCAACCTGTTCATCGTCACCGGCCCGGGCAGCCCTTCGGTCAAGGCCAACATGGTCACCGCGATCGAGCAGCACGTGGAATGGATTTCCGACTGCCTGGCCTACATGCAGCGCGGCGGCATGGCCACGATAGAGCCGACCATGGAAGCGCAGGACCAGTGGGTACGGCACGTCAACGAGGTGGCCAACGGCACCCTGTTCGTGCGCGCGACCAATTCCTGGTACATGGGAGCCAACATCCCCGGCAAGCCCCGCGTATTCATGCCTTACGTCGCCGGATTGCCGGCCTACATCCAAATCTGCGAGGAGGTCGTCGCCGACGGCTACCGTGGATTCATGCTGCAGAAGGCGCCCAGCCCAGCCGAGCGCGCGCTGGCTGACTGAAACGGCCGGCTCGGTTGCCCGGGTGGGCGGACAACCAAAACGGGCCGACCCCTATTGGACGGACCAGAGCATGCAAAGCATCTTCGTGGTAGGCGGGGCATCCGGCATCGGGCTGGAGGCGGCTCGACACTTTGCCGCACGCGGGGCGGCCACGACGATCATCGACATCGACGGCGACAAAGTCCGCGAGGCCGAACACATGCTCGCGCAGTTCAGCCCGCCCACGCTGGGCCTGGCTGCCGACGTGCGTGACCGCGACGCCTTGCGGCAGGCCTTCGCCGAAGGCGCCGCCCGTCATGGCGGCTTGCATGCGTTGGTCTTCACCGCCGGCGTGCTGCGACCGGCCACGCTTGCCGACATGAACGAGGTCGACTATGACTTGACGTTCGACGTGAACACCAAAGGGTTTTGGCATTGTGCCCAGGCCGCGTTGCCGCACTTCCCGGAAGCAGGCGGCGCGATCGTTGCCGTGTCATCCTCGTCGGGCCTGCGGCCCAAGGCAGGCAACGGCGCCTACGCCGCGTCGAAGGCCGCGCTGCAGTTCCTGGCCCGCACCCTGGCCCTGGAAGTCGCCCACCAAGGCATACGGGTCAACTGCGTATGCCCCAGCATGGTCAAGACGCCGTTGACCGAAAAGCTGCGCACGCAGCCTGCCGGCGGCGGATTCCAGCTCACCGCGACAACCCCCATGGGCCGCGTGTGTACCGAAGGCGACGTCGTCCAGGCCATCGCGTTCCTGTGTTCGCCGCAGGCGTCGTTCATCACTGGCGCCGTGCTGCCCGTCGACGGCGGGTCGACCGCCGGCGTCGCGCGGGGCGCCTGAGGCGGCAAGCGGGGCGGCCACGAGTCTGTGCGCCCTGGTGCTGGCGGTATCATATCGGGCTGCAAACATGGCGAGCCGACGGGACACGCACCGTAGGCACAGCGCAGCCGCGGGCGTGGCCATTGCCACGCAGTCAATGGGGATCATTCATCTTGACGAGCGAGTACGAGATCAAGGCTGATTCGCAAGCGAGCAGGTCCGATGGCAGCGCCGACGGTGGCGAAAGCAACGCGCAACGCGTGGTGGGCAAGCCCGTCGGCGCGATCATTTCCGGCATGGCGGTGCTGCGGGCGCTGCACCAGGCCCAGCGCCCGCAGCGGGCGAGCGAAGTCGCCCGCGCCACCGGCCTGCATCGTGGCACCGCGTTCAACATCCTTCGCACCCTGCAGCGCGAAGGCATGGTCTCTTACAACGAGCGGGATCGCACCTACAGCATCGGCCTGATGGTGCTGGAACTGGCCCATGGCGTGCTGCGCACCAGCGGCCTGCTCGACGTCGTGCGGCCGGAGATGTTTTCGCTGGCCGAGCGCGTGGGCGTAACCGTGGCGCTGGCCAAGGTGGAGAAAAGCTATGACCTGGTGCTGCTCGACTTCGTCGGCGGCGCCTTCCGGGTCGACAGCTACTTCAGCGTCGGCCGCCGCTCGCGCCGGTTTTCCGGTGCATCCGGCCTGGTCATGGCGGCCTTCTCTGGCGCGCCGCTCGAACTGATCGAGGCGGAGTTCGACCAGACCGAGTGGTTTCGCCGCCCCACTTTCGAGGAATACGTCCAGCGCATCGAGCTGACGCGCGCCCGCGGTTATGCGCTGGACCAGGGCAACCGGCGTAGCGGGCTGAGCCAGATCGCGGTGCCCATTTTTTCCCAGGAAGGCCCGCTGGCGCTGGTGCTGACCGCCGTGAACTTCAGCTACATCATGACGGACGAGAAGATCGCCGAGGTCGCCGACGCGATGCTGGCCTTCGCCGACCGCATGTCTCCCGAACTGAGCCGGTTGCGGCTGGACTGATGCAGCGGCGCGGCGGCAGCGCTTGCCGCTGGCCGCCCCTTTCGCCCAAAACCACCGCCCACACAGGCCTGCGTGCCATTTCCGATATTGCACCGCACAATCGTTTGCGATGTAATGCACGCGTCCACCCCCGCGCGCGCCAGCGCCCAATTGGCGGTAGCGCGTCGCGCGCCACACTGATCGTCCCCGCCAGGTATTGCGCCCGTGTTCGCCAACCTGAACCATCTCTCGCACCACGCGGCCTGGCGCCGCCAGCTGGAAATGCTGCTGGAATCGGCCGGCGAAGGCATTTACGGGATAGACCTGCGCGGGCGCTGCATTTTCATCAACGGCACGGGCGCGTCCATGCTGGGCTACACCCCGGATGAAATCGTCGGCCGCAACATGCATTACCTCATCCATCACTCGCGCGCCGACCATTCCCTCATCCCGGTGCATGATTGCCGGATCTTCCAGGCCTTCCGGGAGGGCCGGGGCGTGCGCGCCGACGACGAGGTGCTGTGGCGGCGCGACGGCACCTGCTTTCCAGCCCAGTACGCGTCCTACCCCATCCTGGATGGCGACCAAGTCGTGGGCGCCGTGGTGACCTTTTCCGATATCTCCGAACGCAAGCGCATCGAGCGCGAGTTACAGGCAGCACATGCGCTACTGGAAAGGCGCGTGGCCGAAAGGACGGCAGCGCTGAGCGCGGCGCACGAATCGCTGCGCCGCCTATCGGCCCACCTGAGCACCCTGCGCGAAGAAGAGCGCGCCCATATCGCCCGCGACATCCACGACGAGTTGGGCGCATCGCTGACCGCGTTGCAGCTGGATGCCACCTGGCTACGCGGGCAGCTTGCAGACCGCCCGGAGCTGGCCGCCCACCTGGACCGCATGCTGGAAGTGACCCGCACCGCCATGCAGGCGACGCGGCGCATCCTCAACGACCTGCGACCGATGGCGCTTGACCACCTGGGCCTATGGGCCGCGCTGGAGGACCTGCTACAAGAGTTGCAGCGCCGGAGCGCCTTGCAGTGCGGGTACGCATGCGCGCCAGAGGTCGAACGCTGCAGGCTCGGCCGCAATGTGGAGATCGCCGTCTACCGCATCGTCCAGGAACTGTTAACCAATGTGCAGCGCCACGCCCACGCCACGCGCGTCGACCTGGCGGTGGCAATGAATGGCCGAGACCTGGAACTGACCGTGCAGGATGACGGATGCGGCATGCAACTGCCTGCACAGCCGAACTCCTTCGGCATCCTGGGCATGCACGAAAGGGCACGCGCCATCGGCGGCGAGCTCGAACTGTGCAGCCGTCCCGGCGCCGGCACACTGGCGCGCCTGCGGCTCAAGGGGTTGGGCGTGGCCATGCCGCATGACGTGGCGGCGTAATCCCAGCGATACCCTTGGCCTGCATCCCGGGATGCCATGATTTTCATTGCCACTACGCTCCAAGCGGGCACGCAACGTGCACCCCTGCCCCGGACACCATGGACATACTCATCGTCGACGACCATATCCTAATCCGCCGCGGCCTGGCGCGCATCCTTGCCGAGGACACGCGCGTGGGACGCGTCGACGAAGCCGGCGACGGGCCTGCCGCGCTACGCGCCCTACGCAACCGGCATTACCATGCGATGCTGCTCGATGTCGCGCTGGGGGAACGCGACGGCTTGGACCTGCTCAAGACCGTGCGCGCGGAGTTCCCGGCGCTGGGCGTGGTCATGCTCTCGGTCTATCCCGAATCCCAATTCGCGGTGCGCGCCATACGCGCGGGTGCACACGCCTACCTCAACAAAGGCTGCCAGCCCGACGAAGTGCTGCAAGCGCTCGAACGCGCCACCCGCGGCCAGCTGTACATCACCCCTAGCGTTGCCGAGCTGCTGGCCCAAAACATCCGGCGCCCGCAGGCTGCGGCGCCACACGAGCTGCTATCGAACCGCGAGTTCCAGGTACTGCAGCTGCTGGCACGCGGCAAATCCGTATCGGAAATTGGCGAACAGCTCGCCCTATCGGCCAACACCATCTCCACCTACCGCGCACGTATCTTCGAAAAGCTCGGCGTGCGCACCCTGGTAGACCTGGTCGACTACGTGCGCCGGCACGGTCTCGGCGCCCCCTGACCCCATCGCGCACCAAATTGGTGGCAAGCGCGGCACCCCGCGCGCACCGGAATGCACCACGCACGCACCGCGTAGTACGGCCACTACAAGCGATTCAGTCAATCGGCGATACCCGCCCGGGCCATCCGCTTTCATCATTGCCTGCCAGGTGCGGCCGGCACGACGCTGGTCGCTGGACACACAGGCAACGTGTGCGGGGCTGCAATGAAATCCGGATTCAGGCTGGGAATCTATGTCTTCAAGGATGCCGAGGTCATTGACTACGCCGCGCCCTACGGCGTGTTTGCCGTAGCCCGCCGGCTGGACCCGGAGCTGGACGTGTTCCTGGTGGCCGATGCGCTGCGCCCGGTGCAAACCCAGGCGGGCCTGACGGTGCTGCCCGCCTACGGCTTTGGCGATTCTCCGGCCATGGACGCCTTCCTGGTCCCGGGCGGCTTCGGCACGCGACAGGAAATGCACAACCGGCGCCTGCATGCCTTCATCGCCAGCCTGCCCGAGGCCTGCCTGCTGGCCAGCGTCTGTACGGGGTCCTGGATCTATGCGCGCATGGGACTGCTCGACGGACTGCCGGCAACCAACCGCAAAGAACCCGACCGCCTGGAGGCTTCGCATCTCGGCCAGACGCCCATAGACCGGCTTGCCAGCCTGGCGCCGGCGTGCCGCATCAGCCGCGCCCGGGTCGTCGACGCTGGCCGCATCATCACTGCCGGAGGCATTTCCTCTGGCATGGAGCTCGGACTGCATCTGTTGGGCCGCGCCGGCTATGACGCCACCTTCATCGCGGACGTGGCGCGCATCATGGAATATCACCGCGCCTACGACCTTTACCGTGAGGACGTAGAGTACGCCGCCGCGCCATCGGATCGGGCCTTCGCCCCCCACCTTTGACAGGAGTTCGCCATGTCCCTGTTTCGCGACCCCTTCGATCCCGCCGTGAGATTGACGCCAAGCTGCCCGTGCGGCCGACACGCCAGCCAGGCCGAGCACGATGCACAGGCGTCCTTGTCGCAGGAAACCTTGCAAGACCGTGCAGTGGATGCAGCAATCATGCGCGCCCTGTTTCCGCAGGATGATCTGCGCCGGCGGTTCATCCGGGCGGTCGGTGCCGGTACCGCGATGGCAGCCGTCTCGACGCTGTTTCCGCTGGCGGCCGCGCGCGAAGCTTTCGCGCAGGGGCAGGGGCCACTGGAAAAATCCAAGCTGAAGGTGGGCTTCATCCCCATTACCTGCGCCACCCCCATCATCATGGCGCATCCCATGGGTTTCTACGCCAGGCAAGGCCTGGACGTGGAAGTGGTCAAGACTGCGGGCTGGGCGCTTATCCGGGACAAGGCACTGTCAGGGGAATATGACGCCGCGCACATGCTCTCGCCCATGCCGCTTGCCATCTCGATGGGCGTGGGCTCCAACCCGGTTCCATGGACCATGCCCGCCGTGGAAAACGTCAACGGCCAGGCCATCACGTTGGCAATGCGCCACAAGGACCGGCGCGATCCGCGCGATTGGAAGGGCTTCAAGTTCGCGGTCCCGTTCGATTATTCGATGCACAACTACCTGCTGCGCTACTACCTGGCCGAGCACGGCATAGACCCCGATCGCGACGTGCAGATACGCTCCGTGCCTCCCCCTGAAATGGTGGCCAATCTGCGCGCGGAGAACATCGACGGCTTTCTTGCCCCCGACCCGGTCAACCAGCGCGCGGTCTACGACGGAGTGGGATTCATTCATATCCTGTCACGCGAAATCTGGGACGGACACCCATGTTGCGCCTTCGCCGCCAGCCGCCAGTTCGTCACCGCCATGCCCAACACCTACCAGGCGCTGCTCAAGGCCATCATCCAGGCCACCGCCTACGCACGCGACCCAGCCAACCGCAAGGAAATCGCCGCCGCCATTGCCGCGCCTAACTACCTCAACCAACCGGTGACCGTGGTCGAGCAGGTGCTGACCGGCACCTATGCAGACGGGCTGGGCAATGTGCGCAGGGAGCCGGCGCGCATCGACTTCGACCCCTTCCCCTGGCAGTCGTTTGCGGTGTGGATCATGACCCAAATGAAGCGCTGGGGACAGATCAAAGGCGATGTCGACTACGCCAAGATCGCTTCCGAGGTGTTCCTGGCCACGGACGCCGTCCGGCTGATGAAGGAAGCCGGCCTCGCGCCACCGGAGGAAACGAGCAAACCCTTCACCGTGATGGGCAAGCCGTTCGATCCCGCGCAGCCCCAGGCCTACATCGAAAGCTTCCCAATACGGAGGACGTGATGCACGACCGGTCCCGCTGGCGCGCGTGGCTGCTGTCACTGGCCATACTGGCTTCGGCGTTGCTCGTCTGGCATGCGGCGACGCGCGGCGAAGGCGGCCAGGCGACGGTCGACGCCGAATACGCGGCCCTGGTCGGCCAGGCCGCAGCAGCGGGGGGCCAAACCCCCATGCCGGGGCCAATGGAAGTCGGCCGGCAGATCTGGCAGCACCTGCAGGATCCCTTTTACGACAGGGGGCCCAACGACAAGGGCGTAGGCATACAGCTGGCCTATTCGCTTGGACGCGTGCTGATCGGTTACTTGGCCGCCGCACTCGTGGCCATCCCCGTGGGCTTCCTGATCGGCATGTCGCCCACCGTCCACCGGGCGCTGGACCCGTACATACAGGTGCTCAAGCCCATCTCGCCCCTGGCATGGATGCCGCTGGCGCTTTACACCCTGCGCGATGCCGGCGTATCGGCCGTCTTCGTGATCTTCATCTGCTCGGTCTGGCCCATGCTGATCAACACCGCCTTCGGCGTGGCATCGGTGCGGCAGGACTGGCTCAACGTCGCCCGCACGCTCGAGGTCTCGCGGCTTCGCACTGCCTTTTACGTCGTGCTGCCCGCGGCCGCGCCCACCATCATGACGGGCATGCGCATCAGTATCGGCATCGCCTGGCTGGTCATCGTCGCAGCCGAGATGCTGATCGGCGGCACCGGCATCGGCTATTTCGTATGGAACGAGTGGAACAACCTGTCCATCGCCAACATCATCAGCGCCATCCTGCTCATCGGCATGGTGGGCATGCTGCTGGATGCCCTACTGGCCAGGCTTTCTCGGCTGGTTTCGTACAAGGAGTGATGGACCGCCATGCAAGCAATCGCAAAAAGGCACTCCTGATGCGTCCGTTCGTCGAAGTGCAGTCGCTGGCCAAGCGTTACCCGGGGCGGGACGGCAGGCTCGGGCCGCCCGTGTTCGAAAACGTCAGTTTCGGGATCGGCCGGGGCGAGTTCGTCTGCGTGATCGGCCACTCCGGCTGCGGGAAATCCACCATCCTCAACATCCTGGCAGGCATCGACCGGGCCACCGAAGGCGTCGTCATCATGGATGGCCGCGAAGTGGTCGGTCCCTCGCTCGAGCGCGGCGTGGTCTTCCAGGCGCATGCCCTACTGCCATGGCTGACCGCCCTGCAGAACGTGGAATTCGGGGTGCGTGCCCGCTGGCCGCAGTTCACCCGCGCGCAGGTGCGCGAGCACAGCGTGCGCTATCTCGACATGGTCGGCCTGGGACGCGCGCTGGACAAGCGTCCCGCCGAACTGTCCGGGGGCATGAAACAGCGCGTGGGCATCGCGCGCGCCTTCGCGATCCAGCCCAAGATGCTGCTGCTTGACGAGCCATTCGGCGCGCTGGATGCGCTCACGCGCGGCACCATCCAGGACGAGCTGCGCCAGATCGTGCACGCAACCGGCCAGACCGTTTTCATGATTACCCACGATGTGGACGAGGCCATCCTGCTGGCCGATCGCATCCTGCTTATGAGCGCCGGACCGCATGCACGCATCGCCGAAACCGTCGTGGTGAAGCTGGCGCGCAACCGCACCCGCAGCTCATTGCACCACGACCCCAGCTACTACGAAATCCGCAACCACCTGGTCGACTTTCTCGTTCTGAGGGCCGGCCATCCCCCCACACAGGAGAACCAAGCATGATCACCCGCCAAGCCGTCACCGACCTGGTCCTCGCGCGCAAGGCCGAAAAAGGGCTGACCTGGGCAGAGCTGGCCAAGGCCGTCGGCCAAAGCAAGGAATGGACCACCGCGGCCCTGCTCGGCCAGATGACCATGACCAAGGAACAGGCGGAAGCCGCCGGGCGCGCGCTGGATTTGCCTCCCGACGCGGTACTGCAGCTACAGATCGTCCCTTACAAGGGTTCACTACCCACGGTCATTCCCACGGATCCGCTCATCTACCGTTTCTACGAGTTAGTCAACGTCTATGGCACGACGCTCAAGGCGCTCATCCACGAGGAGTTCGGCGACGGGATCATGAGCGCCATCGACTTCGAGATGGACCTGGCGCGCGAACCCGATCCCAAGGGAGACCGCGTCCGCATCGTGATGAGTGGGAAGTTCCTGCCCTATCGGACGTACTGAACGTTTCCTTCCGGCGCCTCACACGTGCCTTGCCGTCCCGCTCGGCTCTTGCCCCTGGTTCCATGTTGCACCGCACAATAGTTTGCGGTGTAATGGGTCCATCGGCCGGCGCAGTCCGCGCCGGCGCCAGCGTCGCTGCCCGCCCCTGACCCGGAGCGCGGCGGCAAGGAGAGATCAATGGCCGAAACCGGCAAAGCGGCCGGCGCCGCGCCCGCGCCTGCCACAGGCAACGATGCGTGGGCATACCTGACCGACGCCTGGCAGCGCACCATCCTGTACGCCGACGTCATGCGCCAGCGCGGCAACCAATACCTGGCCCACATGGCCAAGCGCGCGCCGCATGTGCTCAGCATGCGAGCCGAAGTGGTCGACGACGGCCATGCGCTGCCGCGTCCCGTGAACTATTCGCTGATGCGGATCGTGCCGCCCGAAGGCGTGGCCGTCGATCCGGTCAAGCGCCCCTTCGTCATCGTCGATCCGCGCGCCGGCCACGGGCCTGGCATCGCCGGCTTCAAGGCCGAGAGCGAAATCGGCGTGGCCGTGCGCGCCGGGCATCCGTGCTACTTCATCGGCTTTTTGCCCCACCCCGAACCTGGGCAGACCGTCGAAGACGTCATGCGGGCCGAAGCCTATTTCCTGGAAAGGGTGATCGCCCTGCATCCCGAGGCCGAGGGCAAGCCGGTGGTCGTGGGCAATTGCCAGGCGGGCTGGCAGATCATGATGACCGCTGCCATGCGGCCCGAGCTGTTCGGCCCCATCATCCTGGCCGGCGCGCCGCTGTCGTACTGGGCAGGCTGGCGCGGCAAGAATCCGATGCGCTACTTCGGCGGCATGGCCGGAGGATCGTGGCTGACGGCGCTGGCCAGCGATATGGGCGCAGGCAAGTTCGACGGCGCCTGGCTGGTGCAGAACTTCGAGAACCTGAATCCGGCCAATACGCTGTGGGCCAAGCAGTACAACCTGTATGCCAATATCGACACCGAGGCCGAGCGCTACCTTGGATTCGAGAAGTGGTGGGGCGGCCACGTGTTCCTGGACGCCAATGAGATCCAGTACATCGTGGACAACCTGTTCATCGGCAACCGCCTAGCCACGGCCAACCTGGTAACCAGCGACGGCATACGGATAGACCTGCGCAACATCCGGTCGCCCATCATCGTGTTCTGCTCCAAGGGCGACAACATTACGCCGCCCCCGCAAGCCCTGGGCTGGATCACCGACCTGTACCAGGACGACTCGGAAGTGCGCGCCCACGGCCAGACCATCGTCTACGCCGTGCATGAAAGCATCGGCCACCTGGGTATCTTCGTATCGGGCAGCGTCGCCCGCAAGGAACACCAGGAGTTCACGTCCAACATCGACCTGATAGACGTACTGCCGCCAGGCATCTACCAGGCCGAAATCCAAGACAAGACGCCGGACACGCCCAACGCCGATCTGGCCTACGGCGACTATGTGCTCAGCTTCGTGCGGCGCGGCTTGGCCGACGTGTGCGAGATCGTCCAGCCCATCGAGGAAGACGAGCGGCGCTTCGCCGCGGTCAAGCGCATTTCCGAGATCAACCTGGGCCTGTACCGCAGCTTCGTGCAGCCGTGGGTGCGGCAGTGGTTCACGCCGCCGGTGGCCGAGTGGATGCGGCGCATGCATCCATTGCGCCTGCCCTACGAGATGATTTCGGACCTCAACCCGCTGGTGGCAGCCGTCGCGCCGCTGGCCGGACAGGTCCGTGAAGAACGCCGGCCCGTCTCGCCCGACAATCCCTTCCTGGCCGCAGAAAAGCTGTTTTCCCGTAACGTCGTCGCCGCCCTGGACATGTGGCGCGACCTGCGCGACGACGCCATCGAAACCGCGTTCATGGCCGTCTACGGTTCGCCCTTGGTGCAAGACCTGGCCGGCCTGGGCGGACGCGAAGGCCCGCCGCGCAAGCATCCCGGCGTCTACCCCGAACACCGCGCCTTCATGGCGCATCGCGCGCAGGAGCTGCGCGCGATGCTGGAATGCGGTGGACTGCGCGAAGCCTGCGTGCGCATGCTGATCTATGTCGCGCAAGGGCAAGGCGGCATAGACGAGCGCTGCTTCAAGCTGATCCGCCGGATGCGCGCGGAGAAAGACCACGTCGTCGCGCTGCAGGAGTTCAAGGACGTGGTGCGCGACCAGGCGCTCATCATGATGTTGGACCTGCCGGCGTCGATCGCCGCGATGCCCAAGCTACTGGCCCGGGCCTCGGCGGCCGACATCCGCACCGCGATCGCGGACATGCGCCAGGTCGTCACGGCCGGCATGCCGCTCAATCCGGTCAGCCAGGCGCGGCTGTCGGAAATGGAAGCGATTTTTGCCCAAGCCGCCGGACAGGCCGCGCCGGCCAGCCAGGCAACCCGCCGGCGCCACGCCCAAGCCGCCAAGCCGGCGCGCAGCCTGGCCAACGGACAGGCGGCGCAGCGCCGCACCCCACCGGCTGCGCGCACGCCAAAGAAAACCGCCGCAAACGGATCCGCCAGGCGGACCAAGGCGGCGGCCGGCGACAAAGGCTAGCCTGGGCGACGGTAGCCCGGCCTTGCCGGGCCGCCGCTTGGCCCGAGGTCAATCCGCCGCGCGCTGCTGCAGCACTTCGACGGCGGGCAGGGTCTTGCCTTCCAGGAACTCCAGGAAGGCGCCGCCCCCGGTCGAGATATACCCCACGTCCGACGCGATGCCGTACTTGGCGATCGCCGCGAGCGTGTCGCCGCCGCCGGCGATGGAAAACGCCGGCGACTGCGCGATGGCGCGGGCGATGGCCTCGGTGCCCTTGCCGAACTGGTCGAACTCGAACACGCCCACGGGGCCGTTCCAGACGATGGTGCCGGCCTGCCCGAGGACCTTGGCCAGCTGCCCGGCCGTATCGGGCCCGATGTCCAGGATCATGTCGTCGTCGCCGACCTGGTCCACGGATTTGGTCTGCGCGGCCGCATCGGCGCCGAAAGACTTGGCGCAGACCACGTCGGTGGGGATGGGCACTTCCGCGCCGCGCGCCTGCATCATCTCCATGACCGCGCGCGCCTCGTGGACCTGGTCGGGCTCGGCCAAGGACTTGCCGATAGGCTTGCCCGCGGCAAGCAGGAAGGTGTTGGCGATGCCGCCGCCGACCACCAGTTTGTCGACCTTTTCCGCGAGCGAGCGCAGGATGGACAACTTGGTCGACACCTTGGACCCGCCGACGATTGCCACCAGCGGCCGCTTGGGATCGTTCAATGCCCGCCCCAATGCCTCAAGTTCGGCGGCCAGCAAGGGGCCCGCACAGGCCACGGGGGCAAAGCGCGCAATGCCGTGCGTGGTCGCCTCGGCGCGGTGCGCGGTACCGAAGGCGTCGTTGACGTATACGTCGCACAGCGCGGCCATCTTGCGCGCGAGCGCCTCGTCATTCTTTTTCTCGCCCGGATTGACGCGGCAATTTTCCAGCAGCACCACGCGGCCGGGCTGCACCTGCACGCCGCGGTCGACCCAATCGCGCACGAGCTCGACCGGCATGCCCAGCAGCTCCGAGAGGCGGCGTCCGACCGGCTCCAGGCTATCGCCGTCGCCGAGCACGCCCTCTTTGGGCCGCCCCAGGTGCGAGGTGACCATCACCGCCGCGCCGGCATCCAGCGCCATGCGGATGCCGGGCACCGAGGCACGGATGCGCGTGTCCTCGGTGATGTTGCCCGCGTCGTCGAAGGGGACGTTGAGGTCGGCGCGGATGAATACGCGCTTGCCGGCAAGGCTGCCTGCCTCGGCCAGCGAGGAAAGGGTTTTGACGTTGGCCATGATGGAAAGTGTCTCCTGGAATCCACAAAGACAAGGGCGGGTTGCCCCGCCCTTGGTCGCCGCAAGACGACGCTTACTTGGCCGCCATCAGGGCCACGGTGGTATCGAGCATGCGGTTGGAGAAGCCCCACTCATTGTCGTACCACGACGAGACCTTGACGAGCTTGCCCGACACCTTGGTCAGCGTCGCGTCGAAGGTGCTGGAGGCCGGATTGTGGTTGAAGTCCACCGACACCAGCGGCTCGGTGCTGTAGGCCAGGATGCCCTTGAGCTCGCCCTCGGCGGCTTCCTTCAGGATCGCGTTGACTTCGTCGACGGTGGTCTCGCGCTTGGCGATGAACGACAGGTCGACGATGGACACGTTGATGGTCGGCACGCGGATGGCGTAGCCGTCGAGCTTGCCGTTGAGCTCGGGCAGCACCAGGCCGACCGCGGCAGCCGCGCCGGTCTTGGTCGGGATCATGCTCATGGTGGCCGACCGTGCGCGGCGCAGGTCCTCATGGTAGACGTCGGTCAGCACCTGGTCGTTGGTGTAGGCGTGCACCGTCGTCATCAGGCCGGTCTCGATGCCCAGCTTGTCGTTGAGCGCCTTGGCCAGCGGCGCCAGGCAGTTGGTGGTGCACGAGGCGTTGGAGATCACCGTGTGCGAGGCCTTGAGCACGTTGTGGTTGACGCCGTAGACCACCGTGGCGTCGACGTCCTTGCCGCCGGGCGCGGAGATGACCACCTTCTTGGCGCCGCCCTTGAGGTGGGCGCTGGCCTTTTCCTTGCTGGTGAAAAAGCCCGTGCATTCCAGCACCACGTCCACGCCCAGCTCGCCCCACGGCAGCTCGGCCGGGTTGCGATTGGCCAGCACGCGGATCTTGTCGCCGTTGACGACCATGTAGTCGCCGTCGACCTCGACCGTGCCGGGGAACTTGCCGTGCGCGGTGTCATAGCGGGTCAGGTGCGCGTTGGTCTTGGGATCGCCCAGGTCGTTGATGGCGACGATCTGGATGTCGTGCTTCTTGCCCGACTCGTAGTGAGCCCGCAGGATGTTGCGGCCGATGCGGCCGTAACCGTTGATGGCCACGCGTATGGTCATGATAGCTACTCCTTTTATAGAACCCGCTGCACGGCTGCGGCCACGGCTTCGGCCGTCAGCCCGAAATGCTTGAACAGGTCGCCGGCCGGCGCCGACTCACCGTAGCGGTCTATCCCGACCACGGCGCCATCCAGGCCGACGTATTTGTACCAGTACGCGGTGCAGCCGGCCTCGACCGCCACGCGCGGCAGGCCCTTGGGCAGCACGGATTCGCGCCAGGCGGCATCCTGCGCGTCGAACACGCTGGTGCACGGCATCGACACCACGCGCACCGGGATGCCGGCGGCGGCCAGTTGTTCTTGGGCGGCCAGCGCCAGCGCGACCTCCGAGCCGGTCGCAATGATCACCGCGCGGGCCCCTTCGGCGTCGCGCAGCACGTAGCCGCCGCGCGCGATTGCGGCGACCGTCTCGGCATCCCGCGGCACGAAGGGCAGGTTCTGGCGCGACAGCAGCAGCGCCGTCGGGCCGCCGTCGCGCACGTCCATGCCCACGCTGGCCGGACGCTTGACCGCCGCGCCCCAGGCCACGGCGGTCTCGACCGTGTCGCAAGGGCGCCAGACGTCCAGGTTGGGGATCAGGCGCAGGCTGGACGCATGTTCGATGGACTGGTGCGTCGGGCCGTCCTCGCCCAGGCCGATGGAATCGTGCGTGAAGACGTGCACCACGCGCTGCTTCATCAGCGCGGCCATGCGCAGCGCGTTGCGGGAATAGTCCGAAAACGTCAGGAAAGTGCCGCCGTAGGGCAGGTAGCCGCCGTGCAGCGCGATGCCGTTCATCACCGCGGCCATGCCGAACTCGCGCACGCCGTAGTTGATGTGCCGGCCGAAAGACAGGCCGGACTGCCCGGCGCGCACCGGGACGGCACCCTTCCAGTCGGTGAAGTTGGAACCGGTCAGGTCAGCCGAGCCGCCCAGCAGTTCCGGCAGCGCCTGCACCAGCGCAGTGATGGCGTATTGGGACGCCTTGCGGGTGGCCACCGATTCGGCCTTTTCACAGGCTTGTGCAACCAGCGCCTGCAGCTTTTCGTCAAAGCCGGCGGGCAGCTCGCCCTTCATGCGGCGCAGGAATTCGGCGGCCTCGGCGGGATACTCGGCCGCATAGGCGTCGAACTTGCGCTGCCATTCGGCCTGAGCCTTGTTGCCGGCTTCGCGCGCATCCCACGCGCGGTAGATGTCGTCGGGAATCTCGAAGGGCCCGTAAGGCCAGCCCAGCGCCTGGCGGGTCGCGGCGACTTCGCCCGCGCCCAAGGGCGAGCCGTGCACCTTGTCGGTGCCAGCCAGGTTGGGCGCGCCCTTGCCGATGACCGTGCGGCAGACGATGAGCGTGGGCCCGCCGTGGTGCCGCGCGTTGTCGCGCGCCTGGGCCAGCGCCGCATCGACCGCCTCCACGTCGTGGCCGTCGACGCCGCGGATCACGTTCCAGCCGTAGCCTTCGAAGCGCCGCGCCGTGTCGTCGGCAAACCAGTCCTTGACCTGGCCGTCGATCGAAATGCCGTTGTCGTCGTACAGGACGACCAGCTTGGACAGCCGCAGGGTGCCGGCCAACGAGCACGCCTCGTGCGAGATGCCTTCCATCAGGCAGCCGTCGCCGGCGAACACGTAGGTGAAGTGGTCGACCAGGGTATGGCCGGGCCGGTTGAACTCCGCCGCCAGCAGCGCCTCGGCCAAGGCCATGCCGACCGCATTGGCCAGCCCCTGCCCGAGCGGGCCGGTGGTGGTTTCCACGCCCGGTGTGATGCCGACCTCGGGATGGCCCGGCGTGCGCGAATGCAGCTGGCGGAAGCGCCGCAGCTCGTCCATCGGCAGGTCGTAGCCGGTCAGGTGCAGCAGCGCGTAGATGAGCATGGAGCCGTGCCCGTTGGACAGCACGAAGCGGTCGCGGTCGGGCCAGGCGGGGTCGGCGGGGTTATGGCGCAGGTGACGCGTCCACAGTGCCTGGGCGATCTCGGCCATGCCCATGGGCGCGCCGGGGTGCCCCGAATTGGCCTGTTGAACGGCGTCCATGGCGAGCGCCCGGATGGCGTCTGCGGGTTTGGGGGTGTTGGCGCTGGCTGGGCTCATAGGAAAGGTCTGCAGCAGACCGCCTGCACGATCCGCGACCGTGCCTGCGGGCGCGGCGGGTACGGACCGGGACGCAAGGACCTGCGTGGCTTGGCCGGGAATCCGGCCGCTGGTCAGTAAAGCCTGCCATTTTAGCACTCGGGATTCCCCCTATACGACGCGCCCGGCGCGATAATGACGGGCTGCCGGCAGCCGCCGTTACCCAATCAGACGCCATGCCCGCTCCGCGCTTTTTCTGTCCCGCTCCCCTGCCCTCGCACACCGAAATCGCCCTGCCCGAGGCCGTCGCGCACCACGCTGTGCGCGTGCTGCGGCTGCGCGATGGCGCCGATATCGTGCTGTTCGACGGCCAGGGCGGCGAGGTGCCCGCGACCCTGGTGCTCGGCAAGGATGCGCCCGCCCGCGCCCGCCTGGGCGAACGGTCGCCGCGCGAAGCCGAACTCGCCGGACGCATCGTGCTGGTCCAAGGCCTGCCTGCCGGGGACAAGATGGACTGGATCGTCGAAAAATCGGTCGAGCTGGGCGCCGCGGCCATCGTCCCCGTCGCGGCGCGTCGCAGCGTTTCGCAGCTGGCCGGCCCGCGGCGCGAAAAGCGCCTGGCGCGCTGGCGCAGCATCGTCCAGGCCGCCTGCGAGCAATGCGGCCGCAACCGGCTACCCTCGGTCGGCGACGTGGTCACGCTGGAGCAATGGCTGGAAAACAACGCGCGGTCTCCTTCGCCGCTGCCGGTGTTCCTGTGCCATCCCGAGGCAAGCGAACCCCTGGCCCCTGCGCTGCGCGCGCTGCGGCCCGATGCGCTGGCGCTGCTGGTGGGGCCGGAAGGCGGCTGGTCCGACGAGGAACTCGCCGCCGCGGCGCGATACGGGGCGTGCCCACTGCGTCACGGCAGCCGTATCCTGCGCACGGAAACTGCCGGCCTGGCGCTGATCGCCGCGGTGACGGCCATACTGGGTTGGGAAGACGGCGGGCGGTAGGCCGCAGCGGCCGCCGCCCGCGCAGGGAGTCGCTACTCGTCGCTCCAGGTCGCGGCCCGGCCTGGCTCCGGGTCCGGGTGCTTGCCGGCGTGCTCGACGGCGTAGGCGAAAATCCGGCCGTTTTCCCGGGCGAATTCCGCCACGTCCGCGCACACGTTTTCAATCAGCACGCTGTCTTCTTCCAGGGCGGGATCGCCCGAGTGCAGTTTGCTCAGGTAGAGCACCACCCCGACCTTCTGGTCGAGTACGGTGTCGCAAAGGCAATCGTAGAGGGCGTCCAGGCTGCTGCCGAAGAATTCAGGAAAATCCACCGCCTTGGCGATGGCGCGCAGAACGGCCGAGCGGCTGCGCGCGCGATCGCAGTCGGCCACGAAATAGGCCAGACCCCCGGCACGGGCGGCTTCGGCCAATGCCTCAGGCTGGGCGGCGTGATCCAGCGCCCCGCCGCGCTGCAACTGTCGCTGCAGGGGGGACGAACCGGTTCGCGTCATGCTCGTGGCTCCTTGAAAAACTCATGTACAGCTTCGGTACGGCGCATCGTATCGGCATAACCGAGTTCGATCAACGCGCTCGTGTAACTCGCCTCGAATAATAAATAAGACAGCAGGGATCCGCCTGTCCTGCCATGCGGATCGGCGGAAATTCCCAGCACGCGGAACAGGGTGCGCACCGCCCGCGGCAGGCTGTCGATGTGGGCCAGCGCCAGGTCGTCGAGCGAGCGGCTGGGCGACAGCGCCAGCACCTCCACATGGCGTAGGCCGGTGCGCTGCGCCAGCCGCGGCGCCAGGGCGAGGATCTCGTTGGCCCGCTCCAGCCGCTCGATGTCCATGGCCACGCTGTCCAGGAAGATATTGGACAGGGCGTGTCCGCCGATCTGCGCCAGCGAGGGATAGTCGGAATCGCGCCTGCGCTTTTCCGGGTGCGTATCGTCGCGGTAGCCGGTACCGATGACCAGCACCCGGTCGGCGCCCAGGTGGATGGCCGGGCTGATGGGCGCGAGCTGGCGCATCGACCCGTCGCCGCACCATTCGACCTGCCCGTCCACCTGCAGCGCCCGGGCGGGGAAGACGAAGGGAATGGCGCTGGAGGCCATTAGGTGATCGACCCCGATGCGCACCGCCACGGCATGGCGCAGCGACCGCCGCCACGGCTCGATGGGACGGCGCGACTGGTAGAAGGTCAGGTGCTCGCCGGAGGTATAGCCCGATGCGGTCACGGCCAGCGCCGACAGCACGCCCTCGGCCAGGTTGGCCTGCAAGCGGTCGAAATCCAGCGCGCGCATCAGCAGCTGCTCCAGCGGCCGGTTATCCAGCAGCGAGCGCGGGCGGTTGCGGCGCAACGCCGGCACCAGCCAGCCCAGCATCAGCATGCCCAGCCAATGCGCCCCGGTACCGGCCAGCCCTGCAGCGTCAGACCGGTAGACGGCGCCGGTATGCAGCGTTTCCCAGAAATGGCGCATGCGCTCGGCGGCAAAACGCGGATCGTTGGCCCGGCAGGCGAGCGCCGCGGCGTTGATCGCGCCGGCCGACGAACCGCATATCACGCCGAAGGGATTGGGCAGGGGTTCGTCCCTGCCCGCGCCCAGAATGTCGAAGACGGCCCGCAGCGCCCCGACCTGGTAGGCGGCGCGCGCGCCGCCCCCGGTCAGGACCAGGCCCGTGACGGGCCCGCGCCTATCACCGGTTGTTGGTGTTGGCATCGACCACGGTCAATGCGGTCATGTTGATGATGCGGCGCACCGTCGAGCTGGAGGTCAGAATGTTGACGGGCGCGTTGACGCCGAGCAGGAAGGGCCCGATGGCCACGTTGCCGCCAGCGGCCGTCTTAAGCAGGTTGTAGGCGATGTTGCCCGAATCCACGTTGGGGCACACCAGCAGGTTGGCCGCGCCCTTGAGCGTGGTCGACGGCAGGATGCGCTGGCGCAGCGATTCGTCCAGCGCGCAATCGCCGTGCATTTCGCCGTCGACTTCCAGCTCGGGCGCGCGCTCACGGATCAGCGCCAGCGCGTCGCGCATCTTGGCGCCAGAGGCGGCGCTGGCCGAGCCGAAATTCGAGCGCGACAGCAGCGCTACCTTCGGCTCCAGGTTGAGCCGGCGCATCTGCTCGGCGGCCGCGATGGTGAATTCGGCGATCTGCTCGGCCGTGGGATCGTCGTTGATGTGCGTGTCGACCAGCGCGATGGTGCGCTCGGCCAGCAACAGCACGTTCATCGCCGCATAGGTGCAGGCACCCGGGCGCTTGCCGATGACCTCGTCGATGAAGCGCAGGTGATCGGCATAAGCGCCGACGGTGCCGCAAATCATGCCGTCGGCATCGCCCAGGTGGACCATCATGGCGCCGATCAGCGTCAGGCGGCGGCGCATCTCCACGCGCGCCATTTCCTTGCTGATGCCGCGCCGGCACATGATCTCCCAGTAGGTCGTCCAATAGCGATGGAAGCGCTCGTCGAACTCGGGATTGGTGACTTCGACGTCCTCGCCCAGGCGCAGGCGCAGGCCGTACTTCTCGATACGCGCAGCCAGCACCGCGGGCCGGCCGACCAGGATGGGCTTGGCCAGGCCTTCGTCGACCACGACCTGCACCGCGCGCAGCACGCGCTCGTCCTCGCCCTCGGTAAAGACGATGCGGGCCTTGCCGCCTTCGCGCACGATGTTCTTGGCCGCGGCGAACAGCGGCTTCATGAAGGCGCCGGAATGGTAGACGAACTGCTGGATCTGCTCGACGTAGGCATCCAGGTCGGCGATGGGCCGCGTCGCCACGCCATCCTTCATGGCCGCCCGGGCCACCGCCGGGGCGATGCGCACGATCAGGCGTGGATCAAAAGGCTTGGGAATGAAATAGTCGCGCCCGAAGGACAGGTCATAGGTGCCATAGGCCGCGGCCACGACTTCGCTTTGCTCTTCCTGCGCCAGCGCGGCGATGGCATAGACGGCGGCCTTTTCCATTTCGCGCGTGATGGTGGTGGCCCCCACGTCCAACGCACCGCGAAACACGTACGGGAAGCACAGCACGTTGTTGACCTGGTTGGGATAGTCCGACCGGCCGGTGGCCATGACCACGTCGTCGCGCACCGCGTGCGCTTCCTCGGGCAAGATTTCCGGCGTGGGGTTGGCCAGCGCCAGGATGAGCGGGCGCGGCGCCATGCGCGCGACCATGTCCGGCTTGAGCACGCCGCCGGCCGACAGGCCCAGGAACACGTCGGCGCCGTCGATGATTTCGGCCAGCGTGCGCTTGTCGGTCTTTTGCGCGAAGCGGGCCTTCTCCGGGTCCATCAGCTTGGTGCGGCCCTCGTAGACCACGCCCTCGATGTCGGCCACCCAGATGTTCTCGATGGGCAGCCCCAGGTCGACCATCAGGTCCAGGCAGGCCAGCGCCGCGGCACCCGCGCCGCAAGTCACCACCTTGACCTGCTTGATGTCCTTGCCGACGACCTTCAACCCGTTGATGAAGGCCGCTGACACCGTGATGGCCGTGCCGTGCTGGTCGTCATGAAAGACCGGGATCTTCATGCGCTCGCGCAGCTTGCGCTCGACCTCGAAGCATTCCGGCGCCTTGATGTCCTCGAGGTTGATGCCGCCGAAAGTGGGTTCCAGGCCGGCGATGATGTCGACCAGCTTGTCGGGATCGGTCTCGTTGATCTCGATGTCGAAGACGTCCAGGCCGGCGAACTTCTTGAACAAGACCGCCTTGCCTTCCATGACGGGCTTGGAGGCGAGCGCGCCGATGTTGCCCAGGCCAAGCACCGCCGTGCCGTTGGAGATCACGCCCACCAGGTTGCCGCGGCCGGTGTAGCGGTAAACATTGCTGGGGTCGGCGACGATTTCCTCACAGGCCGCCGCCACGCCGGGGGAATAAGCCAGGGCCAGGTCGCGCTGGTTGCTCAGTTGCTTGGTCGGCGCGATCGAAAGCTTGCCGGGTCGGCCGTGCTCGTGATATTCGAGCGCAGCCTTGCGCAGATTGGCGTCCATAATGGCCTCGCAGAAGATTGCCCAGGGCCGCACGACAGGCGGTCACCTTTCGTAAAGACGGGGATTCTAGCCTTATCCCGCGGGCAACGGTGGCAGGCGCCCGGCCGGATCGAACAACGCCTTGACCCGGCCATCCAGTTCAGCGGCGGCGGCACGCTCCTCCGGCGTCGCATGCTGCATCGCAACAGGGGCAGGCGCAGGCGCCGCCAGCAATACTGCCGATTCCAGCCACGCCAACGCACCGCCGTGGCCGACCAGCAGGTGCGAGAGGTAGACGGTGCCCTGCGCTGGCTGCAAGGCATCGAGCCGTGCCCGGGCCGGCCAGCGGCCGGCCTGCAGCCAGCGGCGCGCAGGCTCCCTGGCGGCCAACTCGAACAGCTTGGGCACCAGCCGCTGCATGGCCAGCGTGCGCAGCGGCAGCACGTCACGCTCGCCGAAAGGCCCCAGGCGCGCCCGCGTGCCGTCGGCCAACATCACGTCTGCGGCCAGCACGCCGCATGCCGCGGTGCGCCGCGGCGGGCACGCCGGGGCGGCCGGCCCGGCCAGCCATGCGGCCAGCGTCATGTCCGCTGGAGCGTTCGCGAACTGTAGCAAGCCCGCCTCGCACAGCGCCCCAACCGTGCAGCCCGCCTGCGCCTGCCATAGCCCTGGCGCATCGGGCACGGGCGCCAGCTCGTTCAGCGCGGCGGGATCCACCCACAGCACGGGCCGGCCGGGCGCGGGCGGCGCGGCACCGGCCAGTGCCAGCGTCACGCCGAATTCCGCGCACAGCTCGCGCGCGTGCGCAACATCAGCCGGACGGGCAGCCGCCAGCCGGGCCACGCCCTCACCTTCCGGGCCCCCCGCATCCTCGAGCCGCCCCTGGCAGATGCGTGCCAGCCGCTGGCAAAACCGCCCCCACTCCGAGCGGGCTGCGGCCGGCCGGCCAAACAGAAAAGAACGCCTCGATGGCTGCATGACTACAATTTCCGCTTTTTCTCAAGCCCTGCGCAACACCGCCATGTCCCTCGCCGCACGCACGCAAGCCGTCCTGCCATTCCGCGCCGTAGAGCTGTTCAAGCAGGCAGCCGCCCTGCAGGCGCAAGGACGCGACATTATCAGCCTGGGCATCGGCGAGCCGGATTTCACCGCGCCGCCACAAGTCCTGCAAGCGATGCAGCGCGCCGCCGACGCCGGCCTGAGCGGCTACAGCCCGCCCGCCGGCCTGCCCGCGCTGCGCCAGGCCATCGCCCATTTCTACGGCGAACGCTTCGGCGCCGCCGTCGACCCGGGACGCGTCATCGTCACCTCGGGCGCCTCCGGCGCGCTCTTGCTGGCGGCCATGGCGCTCATCAACCCGGGCGACGAGATCCTGATACCGGACCCTTGCTATCCGGCCAACCGGAACTTCATCCTCGCCGCCGGCGGCTCGGCCCGGTTGGTGCCGGCCGCCGCGGCCAGCCGCTACCAGCTGTCGGCCGCGGACGTGCGCGCGCATTGGGGCCCCGCCACGCGGGGCGTGCTCGTGGCCTCGCCGGGCAACCCGACCGGGACGTCGATCGCGCGCGACGAGCTGGCCGCCATCCTGGACGAAGTCCGCTGCCGCGGGGGATTGGCACTGGTCGACGAAATCTACCTGGGACTGAGCTACGAAGGCCAGCCGCGCTCGGCCCTGGCCCTGGACGACGGCGTGGTCATCATCAATAGCTTTTCCAAGTACTTCCACATGACGGGCTGGCGCCTGGGATGGATGATCGTGCCCGACGCCATGGTCGAGCCCATCGAGCGCATCGCCGCCAGCCTGGCCATTTGCGCGCCGACGCTTGCCCAGCACGCGGCGCTTGCCTGCTTCGAGCCGCAGACGCTGACCATCTACGACGAACGCCGCGAAGCCTTCCGGCAACGCCGCGACTACCTGGTGCCCGAACTGGAACGCCTGGGGTTTGCCGTGCCGGCGCGACCCGACGGCGCCTTCTACATCTACGCGGACACCCGCGCGCTGGCCGCCGACAGCCAGGACTTGTCGCGGCGCATGCTGCACGAAGCCGGCGTGGCGGCGGTGCCGGGCCTGGATTTTGGCCCCGCCCATGCCGCGCACACCATGCGCTTTTCGTACGCCACCGGTATGCACCGGCTGAAGGAAGCGGTCCAGCGGCTGGAAACGCTCTTGGGTTGAGGACGGGGCGCCGCCGTGGCTGCCCGCTTTGTTGCCGCGCGCCAGGCCGGCGCGGCTTGACGCGATCCCCTCAGCCCTTGGCCAAGGGAATGCCGGCGGCCAGCGCAAGCCGGCGCCGTTCGGCCAGCACCTTGGCGCCATAGCCCCCGTCGCTGGGCCCGGTGGCGCCCACATAGCAGGCCAGCCCACCCGCGAGCGAACCGCGTCGGTCGATGCAATCACGCAGGATCTGCGACCCGACCCGGATGTTGGCCACCGGATTCAGAGCCGCGCCCTCCCCGCCGCCAAACGCTTCGAACTTGTCCTTGTGCACGCTGGTCATCACCTGCATCAACCCCTGCGCGCCCACATGGCTTTCGGCAAAGGGGTTGTAGCGGGATTCGATGGCGATGACCGCCAGCACCAGCAGCGGGTCCAGGTCCAAGTCGTGCGCCACCCGGTAGGCGGTGTTGACCAGGATGGCGGTGGCATCATAGGCCACGCGGTACTTGCGCGAAATATAGCTGCGCAGGGCTTCGAGCTGCCTGTCGGTCGCCCCTTGGGCATAAAAGGCATCCGCAGGCGGCTTGGCGCCGAAGGCGTGCTGGAAATTGTGCGCGCCGGGCAACGCCGCAACGGTCGCGCTGGCCGCGCCTTGCACGTCGGATTCGGCCGAAGCCGTGGCCGCGCGGTGGGCGGCCGCTTGTGCGAGGTCCACGGCCGATGCGCCGCCCGTGGCATTATTCGGGTTCGACGCAGCGGGCTCGGGATCCAGCGCCGCCAGCAAGGCGGCATGCATCTGCATGGCCTGGTCGCGCAATCCGGGCATGGCCAGGACGGCCCCGGCGGTAACCAGCACGGCGATACCGAGGTAAATGGCGCAGACCCGGACCAGCTCCGATAAATGGTAGTGCGCCCACACGGCACAATGCCGCAGGGCACTGGTCGCTGACACAGTGGTCATGACTGCCTCGTGTCGGTGATTTGGGACCCTGATGTTAACCGCTCTGCCCGTTAAAAAATGTAACAGCACTTAGGCAGCAATATCCGTGAAATACCGCGACCTTAGGGACTTTATCGCGCAACTTGAACGCAAGGACGCCTTGCGCCGCATCGCTGCGCCGGTGTCGACCCGGCTGGAGATGACCGAAATCTGCGATCGCGTCCTGCGCGCAGGCGGGCCCGCGCTGCTGTTCGAGAATGCGCAGCACGAGGGGCGCCCGGCCGGCATGCCGGTGCTGGCCAACCTGTTCGGCACGCCGCAGCGGGTGGCCTGGGCCATGGGCGCCGACGACGTGTCGGCCCTGCGCGAAACGGGGGAGTTGCTGGCGGCGCTGCGTGAACCGGAGCCGCCCAAGGGCTTGCGCGATGCCCTGGCCAAGGTGTCCATGCTCAAGGCGGCGCTGTGGGACATGTCCCCGCGCACCGTGCGCGGCGCGCCCTGCCAGGAGGTGGTGGTCGAAGGCGACGACGTAGACCTGGGCGCGCTGCCGCTGCAATATTGCTGGCCGGGCGATGTCGCGCCGCTCTTGACGTGGGGACTGGTCATCACGCGCGGCCCCAAGGCGCGCCGCCAGAACCTGGGCATCTACCGCCAGCAGCCCATCGCCCGCAACAAGCTGATCATGCGCTGGCTGTCGCACCGCGGCGGGGCGCTGGACTTCCGCGACCATGCCCAGGCGCATCCCGGGCAACCGTTCCCGGTGGCGGTGGCGCTGGGGGCCGATCCGGCCACCATCCTGGGCGCCGTCACCCCGGTTCCGGATTCCCTGTCCGAATACCAATTCGCGGGGCTGCTGCGCGGCTCGCGCACCGAGGTCACCCAGGCGCTGGGCAGCAGCCTGACCGTGCCGGCCACGGCCGAGATCGTCCTGGAAGGCCACCTGCTGCCCGATACCGATCCGCGCGCGCATGCGCCGGCGGTACCCGAGGGTGTGAGGCCGCCGCCGGCCACGGGCTACGAAATGGCGCTGGAAGGCCCCTACGGGGACCACACCGGCTACTACAACGAGCAGGACTGGTTCCCGGTGTTCACCGTCGAGCGCATCACGATGCGCCGCCAGCCCATTTACCACTCCACCTACACCGGCAAGCCGCCTGACGAGCCAGCCGTGTTGGGCGTGGCGCTGAACGAAGTCTTCGTGCCGCTCTTGCGCAGGCAGCTGCCCGAGATCGCCGACTTTTACCTGCCGCCCGAAGGCTGCAGCTACCGCCTGGCCGTCGTTTCCATCCGCAAACAGTACCCCGGCCACGCCAAGCGCGTGATGTTCGGCGTCTGGAGCGTGCTGCGCCAATTCATGTACACCAAGTTCATCGTGGTGGTCGACGACGACGTCGACGTGCGCGACTGGAAGGAAGTCGTCTGGGCGATGACCACCCGCATGGATCCGGTGCGCGATACCGTGCTGGTCGAAAACACCCCGATCGACTACCTCGACTTCGCCTCACCGGTCTCCGGCCTGGGGGGCAAGATGGGCCTGGACGCGACCAACAAATGGCCAGGCGAAACCCAGCGGGAATGGGGCCGGCCCATCGTCATGGACCCGGACGTCAAGCGCCGGGTCGATGCGATGTGGGGCGAGCTGGGCCTTTAGGAGCGCTTGGGCAGGGTCACCGCTGGTGGCCGAAGAGCACCAGCGGCCGTCCCGGCAGCAGCGGGTGCGGCACCACCGCGGCGCGGGCGCGATAAACGCGTTCGAGCAGGCTTTCGGTCAACACCTCGGCCGGCGGGCCGTCGGCCACCACCCTGCCGTCGGCTAGCAAGGCCAGCCGGTCGCACCAGCGCACGGCCAGGTTGACATCGTGCAGGATGACGAGCACCCCCGTCGCCCCGTCGCCCCGCACGTCCCGCAGCACTTGCAGCAAGCCATTCTGGTGGCCCGGGTCTAGGCCAGCAGCCGGCTCATCGAGCAGCAGATAGCGCGGCCGGCCCGGCTCACGCCCCGCCCCCAGGCATTGGGCAAGCGCCCGCGCCAGCTGCACGCGCTGTCGCTCGCCGCCGGACAGTTCGGGATAGCGCCGGTCCCGCAACGCCGCGGCATCGGCCAGATCCAGCGCCTGCCCGACCAGGCGGTACGCCTCGCCCGCCGGCAGATCCGGGTAGGGATACAGGCCCATGGCGACGACCTCTTCCACGCCCAGGTCGAAGGCTAGCGTTGCGTCCTGGGTCAGGACTGCCCGGCGGCGCGCCTGGGCAGCGGCGTCCAGTGCCTCGAGCGGCCGGCCGTCCAACGTGACGCTGCCGGCCTGAGCCGCCAGGTCGCCCGCCAGCACCGACAGCAGCGTCGACTTGCCGGCGCCGTTTGCGCCCAGCAGGGCCACCAGCTCGCCCGGACGCACCGCGATGCTGGCGCCGCGCAGCACGGCCTGGCCGCCGCGCGCGAGCACGATGCCTTGCGCGGCCAGGCCGCTGCCGACGATCGCGCGCGCGCTCATGGGCGCCTGCCCCGCACCAGCAGCCAAAGGAAAAACGGCCCGCCGACCAGCCCGGTCACCAACCCGATGGGCAGTTCGGCCGGCGCCGCGGCCAGCCGGGAAACGCTGTCTGCCAGCGTCAGCGCCAGCGCGCCGGCCAGCATGCAGGCCGGCAGCAGCCAGCGGTGATCTGCGCCCAGGACCAGGCGCACCAAGTGGGGCACGACCAATCCGACGAAAGCGATCCCGCCCGTGGCCGCGACCAAAGGGCCGACCAGCAGGGCCGTGGCCGTGACCATCCGCCGCCGCACGCGCGCGATCGGATAGCCCAGGTGGCGCGCCTCGCGCTCGCCCAGCAGCAGCGCGTTCAGGATGCGCCACTGGCGCAGCAGCCAGGCACAGACCAACAGCGTCCACGGTCCCAGCATCGCCAGCGATGGCCAGGCGGCGCCCGAGACGCTGCCCATGGTCCAGAAGGTGAGATCGCGCAGCTGCACGCTGTCGGCCAGGTAAGTCAGCACACCGATCAAGCTGCCCGCGGTCGTATTGATGGCCACGCCGGCCAGCAGCAGTCCGGATACGCCGGGATGGCGCCTGCCCAGGGCGTACGCCAAGGCCGTCGCCGCCAGGCTGCCGGCGAATGCGGCACACGCCAGCAGCCAGAATCCGGCGCCGCCCAGCACGATGGCCGCCACGGCGCCCAGCGCGCCGCCGGCGGACACGCCGATCAGGCCGGGCTCGGCCAAGGGATTGCGAAACAGTGCCTGCATCGCCGCCCCCGCCACCGCCAGCGCTGCGCCGGTCAGCATGGCCAGCAGCACGCGCGGGATGCGGATGTCCAGGAGCACATTGCGCCACAGCACCTCGTCCGGCGCGGAGTCGCCCCAAAGCAGGCGGGGAAAGCTCGACAGCGGGATGTCGGCCGGCCCCCAGGCTGCAGCCGCGGCGGCGGCGGCGATCACGGCTGCGGCAAGCGCCGGCAGCGCGAGCCCTGGCCGGCGCACCTGCCGCACGGCCGCCCGCTGCACAGAATCGGACTCGGTCATGCGGCCTCTTGCTTGCTACGGTAGGAGTGGGGCGATTCTATCAGCGGGTCCCGGCCCGGCCGCCGGCGCATCGCCGCCTGCTGCCTGCAGGCACGGGCGCCGTCACCACAGCGGATGCGGCGAGTCGAAGTCGACTTCCTCGATCACGCGATCGCGCATCAGCGCGGCCGGCGCATGGATCCATCCTGCAGCAAGCGTCGCTGCAGGGCGCGCTGCGACCGGCGCCCTGGAAAGGCAATGGGACGGTCAGCCGTAGCGCGAAGCGGCCGGCTGATCGCTTTTCGGGCCGGGCGTGCGCTCGCGCCAGGCCCGGTACACCTGCCAGCCCACGAGGGCGGCACTGGCCAGCTTGAGCAGGCGGGATCGCTTGCGGCCCATCATCCAGGCCGACAGGGTGGAGGTCAGCACCGGATAGCGCCCGGCCAGGCCGGCCAGCCGCATCACCAGCTGCGCGGCATTGCCGCTGCGCGCCATCCCGGAAAACAGCGTCAACGGCCGCAAGACGTTGCCGGCGCGGCTGACAGACCGACCCAGTTGCCCGGCATGGCGGCGCAAGGACTCGCGCTCGAGCGCGGCGCGTGCGCGCAGCAGTTCGATGCGCACGGCGCGATCTGCGGCATGGCGGGTCATGGCCGGCGCTCCTGGACGGATCGGCCGGCTGCGGCCGCGTCAGGCGGCGCGTCAGCGGCCTGCCGCGCCTGCGCGAGCAAGTCGGCGTCGCGGCGCAGCTCCTCGACCGTCGCCGCGAAAGGGGCCGGGCCGTGCACCAATCGCCGGCGCACGGCCAGCAGCAAGGCGATCCCGATCAGCGCGTACACCCCGGCCAGTACGGCTAGGGCCAAATAGCGGTGCTCGGTCGGCCAGTACAGCGCGGCAATCAACAGCGAAAACACCAGCACCGCCAGGGACAGAAAAAACAGCGCACCGAAGACCATGCCCAACAAGGTGAGCAGGCGGGATTTTTCTTCGGCGAGTTCCAGCCCGAACAGCTCGGCGCGCGTGCGCAGCACCGCGACGAGGTCTGCCGCAAGGCCGGCCAGGCTGGCGCGAAAGCCCGTCATGGTCTGAGTGGATCCTGTCCTGGACCGCCCGCGCCTAGCGGCGCGCGATCAATAGGCCGACGAGCAGGCCCACCAACCCGGCCAGGCCGACGGCCTGCCAGGGATTGTCGTGCACATAGTCGTCGGTCATGCGCGCTGCGCGGCGCCCCCTGGCCAAGACCATGTCCTGGGCGTCGTACAGCGCTTCGCGGGTGCGGCGCAGCGAAGCCAGGGCGCGGTCGCGCAGCTCGGCAGCCCGCTCGCCGGTCGACGAGGCGGCCTCGCGCAGCAGGTCCTCGGCATCGCTCAGGCTGCTCTTGACGTTGTCGATGAGTTTATCTTTTGCAGCGTCGGCGGATTTCGTATTCATTGCTGACTCCTCGTGCGTCATGACGAAGGCATGATAGCAGCCCGCGCACCGCGCAAACGCAACCAGGCTTATCCGGCGGCAACCTCTTGGCCATCGGCGCCGGGCCCTAGCGCAGCGCCTTGACCTCGATGAGCGCCTGCTGTCCGGACTGGATGATTTCCTGCTTCATCACCATGCCGGCGTCGGGGCAATACCAATCGGTAACGGTCGAACGCATGGCCGGCAGCGGCAATGACACGCCGCCGACGCTGATCATGGCGGGGTCGGTCGAGCGCTCGTAGCGGATCGGCCAGCATTGCAGGCGGCCGCGGGCGGTCTCGATGCGCTCGCGCGCGCCCACGGTTTTTTCACCTATGCGCACGATCACGGACGGCATCTGGACCTTTCCCGGCTCGCCCAGGGCGACCGAAACCGCCTGCCCCGGCAGCCGTTGGCCCTGCCTCAGGCCGTCGGGGTAGCCAAAAAGCCCAAGCAGCCGCAGGTCGAAGGATTTGCCTGGCTCAGCCGCGCGGCCGCGGCGAGCGAACGTCGATTTGCCGCCGGTCACGCGCATGTCGTGGTCGATATCGGCCTCGCCCCCGGGCAGGCCCAGCAACTGATAGGCAGCGCTGCCGCGCACGCTGGCGCTGCAATCGTCGGGGCTGGTCTTGCCAACGTCGGAAAAGTCGAGCCGCGCATCGAGCTTGACGGCGCCGGTGCCGGCCACGTGCACGTGGCCACCGTCGTGCATGAACGGCGCATCGCATACGCCGGCCAGCGCCGCAGGCGCGCATCCCAGCAATGCCGCCGCAGCGGCCATGTCGATCAAGCGCATGGATCCATCCTATACAGGGTTGCCCGGGCCCGCCACGCGCGGCGCCCCGGCGCGCCGCATGGGTACGACGTGCGGCGCCCTTGCAGTATGCCAGCAAGCACACTAATAGCAGGTGGTTATATCGATACTATTTATCAAACGTTGTAGTCATGTAAGGCGCTTTCTATGATCGTTGGCCGGTCTGCGCTTTTGCGCGGCCGTCTTGCCCGGTTTTCGCGCCTGCCCTCCGACCATGACGTTGTTTCCCCTGTTTGCCGACCTGGCTGGCCGCCCTGCCCTGGTGGTCGGCGGCGGCGCCGTGGCCGCCCGCAAAGTCTCGGCGCTGCGCCAAGCAGGCGCGCTCGTGACGGTCGCCGCACCGCGCCTGTGCGATGAACTGGCGCGCCAGGCCCAGGCCGGCGAAATCCGCCACCTGGACGGTGAGTTCAAGCCGGACTGGCTCGATGGCATGTGGCTGGCCATCGCGGCCACCGACGAACGCGACGTCAACGCGCGCGTGGCCGAGGCCGCCACCGCGCGACGCATCTTCGCCAACGTCGTCGATGACCCGCAGCTATCTTCTTTCCAAGTCCCGTCGGTGGTGGACCGCTCGCCCCTGGTGGTGGCCATTTCATCGTCGGGCGCCGCGCCCGTCTTGGCACGCCGCCTGCGCGAGCGCATCGAATCCCTGCTCGATCACGCCATCGGGCCCTTGGCGCGGCTGGCGGCCAAGCACCGCGCGCGCATCCGCGCCGCGCGGCCGGACCTGGGCCAGCGCCGACGCTTTTACGATTGGTTGCTGGATGGGCCGGTGGCGGCGCTGCTGCGCCAGGCAAGGCCCGAGGCGGCCGAACACGTCCTGCTGCAGGCGCTCGATTCACCGCAGCAGGCGCGCGCCGGCAGCGTCGTGCTGGTGGGAGCCGGCCCCGGCGACCCTGGGCTGCTGACGCTCAAGGCTCTGCGCGCGCTGCACGAGGCCGACGTCATCCTGTACGACCGGCTGGTCAGCGAAGACATCCTGGCGCTTGCCCGCCGCGATGCCGAGCGCATCGCAGTGGGCAAGCGCCCGGGCGAGAACCACGACGCCACCCAGGCGCGCATCCACGCCCTACTGCGCGAGCACGCCGGGCGCGGCCGGCGCGTGGTCCGGCTCAAGGGGGGAGACGCCTTCGTCTTCGGCCGCGGCGGCGAAGAGCTTGAATTCCTGCGCGCCCACGGCGTCCCCTACGAAGTCGTGCCGGGCATCACCGCGGCGCTGGCCTGCGCGGCCTATGCAGGAGTGCCACTGACCCACCGCGACCACGCACAATCGCTGCACCTGGTGACCGCGCATTGCCGGGATTCGGAAGATGCGCTGGACTGGCAGGGATTGGCGCGCGAAAAGCAAACCCTTGCCTTTTACATGGGCGTCTCGCGGCTGGAGTCGGTGGCGGCCAATTTGATCGCCCACGGGCGCGACCCGGACACCCCGTGCGCCCTCATCGAAAACGGGACGCGCCCCGAGCAGCGGGTGCTGACAGCCACCCTGGCCAACCTGCCGCAGCAGGCGCGCGCCCACGGCATCCAGGCGCCGGCCATGCTCATCGTCGGGGAAGTCGCCGGCCTGGCCGACCGCCTGGCGTGGTTCGGCCGGCACGCCCAAGAAGCCGTGCACGCGCAGGACCGCGCCAGCCCGGCATGACCGGACGCGCCCGCGGGCGCGTCCACCCTATCGCGGATACCGGCCGGCCCAAGCCGCCCGCGCGGCGCTTCAATCCTGCTTCTGCTTGGTACCGAAGACCCGGTCGCCGGCATCGCCCAGGCCGGGGACGATGTAGCCGTTTTCGTTCAACCCCTGGTCGATGGAGGCCGCATAAATGGGGACCTCGGGGTGGCGTTCGGTCACGCGGGCGATGCCTTCGGGCGCGGCCACCAGCACCAGCGCGCGGATGTCCTTGCACCCTGCCTGCTTGAGCAGGTCTATGGTCGCGACCATGGAGCCCCCCGTGGCCAGCATGGGATCGACGATCAGCGCGATGCGCTGGTCCAGTTCGCCCACCAGACGCTCCAGGTAGGTCTGCGCCTCCAGCGTTTCCTCGTTGCGGGCGATGCCCACCACGCTGACCCGCGCCCCGGGGATCAGGCTGAGCACACCATCGAGCATGCCGATGCCGGCGCGCAGGATGGGCACCACCGTCACCTTCTTGCCGGCGAGCTTTTCGACCTGGACGGGCCCGCACCAGCCCTCGATGGTGACCGGCTCCAGGGGCATGTCCTTGGAGGCCTCATACGTCAACAGCGCGGCCACCTCCTGGGCCAGTTCGCGAAAGCTCTTGGTGCTGATCTCGGCGCGCCGCATCAGGCCGAGTTTGTGGCGGATCAGCGGGTGGCAGATTTCGTGCACGGGCATGGCGGGCGGACTCCGGTTTTCAATGCGGCAGGCAATCTATCGTCAAAGAAGGACCGGTGCAAGCCGCCTGGCCGCGGGCGGGCAGCCTGCGCCGGCAGGTCAGCGCGCGGACAGCCAGGCGATGAGCGCGTCATCGAAGCTGCGCGCGGCCGCGGCCTGCTCATGGTTGACCATGCTGACCAGCAAATAGCGGCGGCCGCTTGCACCATGGACGTATCCGGCGAGCGCGCGCACGTCGCGCAGCGACCCGGTCTTGAGGTGCGCCATGCCGTTGGCGGGATGGTTGCGCAGCCGGCGCCGCACCGTGCCGTCCACGCCCGCTATCGCGAGCGAGGAGAGGAACTCCGGCATCAGCGGCGAATGCCAGGCCGCGTCCAACAGCCGCGCCAGGCTTGCGGCCGACACCGCACCGGTGCGCGAAAGGCCCGAGCCATTGTCGATATTGAGCTCCGGCATAGGCAGCCCCTGGCGCGCCAGCACTTCGCGCGCGACCATGGCGCTGCCCTCGACGGTGGCCGGCCGTGTGCCGCGTTCGGCGCCCAGCGTCAATAGCAAGGTGCGCGCCATGACGTTGTTGCTGCGCTTGTTGATGGTCCGGATCGTCTCGGCCAGCGTGGGCGATTCATGCACAGCCAGCGGCACCGCGTCTGGCGGCACGCGCCCCTCGCGCACCCTGCCGGTCATAGTCCCACCCAGCGCCTGCCACAGGTGCCGTATCACACTGGCCGTGAAATCCTTCTGGTCCAGGGCCAGCCGGTATAGCGTGAACTCGCCGCACGACCCCGCTACCTTGCCCGACAGGCGCAGCGTCACACCCTCGCCCGTCAACACCGGACGCGTCGCGACCACCGGCGGGCCCGGGCAACGGGCGTCGCTCCATTGCACCTCACCCTCCAGCGCCACGCCGGGCACCGGGGGATCCATGACCGGCTGCCAGCGCCGCGACACCGGGTCGGGCAGGAAGATCAGCCGCATCGCGCCAAAGCCCACCATGAGCGCGTCAGGGCTGGCGTTGTAGGGCCGGTCGGCCGCGCCGTCAAAGGCGCCCGGATCGATGCCGACATTGCCGAAGATGCTGCGGTCTATGACCACGTCGCCGATCTGGCGAATGCCGCGCAGCCGCAGCTCGCGCAGCAACGACCACATATCGGCCAGTGTCATCTGGGGGTCGCCACCGGCGCGCAGGTACAAGGGGCCCGACAACGTATCGGCACCGCCCGGACGCACCCCGGGGTCACCCAGCAGCTCGGTGCGCCAGGTGTAGCCCGGGCCGAGCTCGGACAGCGCCGCCCAGGTGGTGACGATCTTCATCACCGAGGCGGGATTGCGTGGCTGGTCGGCATTGATGGAGATCAGTGCCGGGCCGTCTATCTCCTGCACCGCCAGCGACAGCGCCGATTCGGGCAGGCCGGTCTGCTGCCAGGCCGATCTCAGTTCCGCCGGCAGCCCTTCGGACCACCGCGCCCCCGGCGCGGTGGGCGGCCTGGCCGGCGAGGCTTGCGCGGCCTGCGAAGGCGCGGCCCGCGGCCCGCCGGAAGCCGGTTGCGCCGCCTCGGCGCTTGCCGCCAGGATCATCGCAGCCGCCAGCGCAGCGCTGCGCCGCCGTATCCCCCGAATCCGCACCACCATCGAAAAAACCTCGTCGCGTCCCGCTTCCGATTCGCAAAGTCGAGAGCATAACGAAAGCTTGCGCGCATACGCATGCCCCGCCGGCCGCAAGCGGCCGGCTGCAGGCCGGTCTACAATCCGCATGCCCGGCGCGCCGACCCGCGCGCTGCTGCCTCTGCATGCGGCATGCGCCGCGATTCGTGTCCAGTTTCCTGCCCTTGCCTGCTCCAGCCCAACCCGCCGCCAGCCTGACGCTGGCCGATTTCGACTACGCCCTGCCCGCCGAATTGATCGCGCAGGCGCCCGCCCCGCGCCGCAGCGCCAGCCGGCTGCTGCACCTGGACGCCGCCGGCGCGCTGCACGACCGCAGCTTCGCCGACCTGGCCGGGCTGCTGCGGCCGGGCGACCTGCTGGTCTTCAACGACACGCGCGTGATCAAGGCGCGGCTGCATGGCCGCAAGGCCAGCGGCGGCAAGGTCGAGGTACTGGTCGAGCGCATCCTCGACCCGATGCAGGCGTTGGCGCACGTGCGCGCCAGCAAGCCTTCGGCGCCAGGCACGGTGCTGCACCTGGCCGAGGCCTTCGACGCCACGGTGCTGGGCCGGCAAGACGACCTTTACTTACTGCAGTTTCCTGCGCCGGTGCTCGACCTGCTGCAGGCGTACGGACAAACCCCTTTGCCGCCTTACATCGAGCATGTCCCGGACGCGCTGGACGAAGACCGCTACCAAACCGTCTACGCCCGGGAACCTGGCGCCGTCGCGGCGCCGACGGCCGGCCTGCACTTCGACGATGCCATGCTCGCGCGCCTGCAGGAGGCGGGCGTGTCGCGCGCCTTCGTCACGCTGCACGTGGGCGCCGGCACCTTCCAGCCGGTGCGCGTGCAGAACCTGGCCGAGCATGTCATGCATGCCGAGTGGTATACCGTTCCGCAGAAAACCGTGGACGCCGTGGCGCGTGCCCAAGCCGCTGGCGGGCGCGTCATCGCCGTGGGCACGACCAGCGTGCGCGCCCTGGAATCAGCAGGCGCGCCGCTGCGCGCCTGCCAGGGCGATACCCGGCTGTTCATCACGCCGGGCTATCGCTGGCAGGTCGTCGACGCCCTGCTGACCAACTTCCATCTTCCGCAATCGACCTTGCTGATGCTGGTATCGGCACTGGCCGGCGTGGAACGCATCCGGCGCGCCTATGCCCACGCCGTGGCAAAACGCTACCGCTTCTTCAGCTACGGCGACGCGATGTTCATCGAACCTCCCCAGCCATGACCGGCCTGACTTTCCAACTGCTCGCCCGCGACGGCGCGGCCCGGCGCGGCCGCATCACCCTGAACCACGGTACGGTGGAGACGCCGATCTTCATGCCCGTGGGCACCTACGGCAGCGTCAAGGCGATGCTGCCGCACGAGCTGAAGGAGATCGGCGCGCAGATCGTCTTGGGCAACACCTTCCACCTGTGGCTACGGCCGGGCACCGAGGTCATGGCTGCCCATGGCGGCCTGCACGGCTTCATGCAATGGGACCGCCCCATCCTGACCGATTCCGGGGGCTTCCAGGTGTTTAGCCTGGAGGGCCTGCGCAAGATCACCGAGGAAGGGGTGAAGTTCGCCTCGCCGATAGACGGCTCGCGGCTGTTCCTGACACCGGAAGCGTCCATGCAGATCCAGCGCGCGCTGAACTCGGACATCGTCATGGTGTTCGACGAGTGCACACCCTATGCCATCGACGGCCGGCCGGCCACCGTCGAGGAAGCCGCACGGTCCATGCGCATGTCGCTGCGCTGGGCGCGCCGCTCGCGCCAGGAATTCGACCGCCTGGCCAACCCCAACGCGCTGTTCGGCATCGTCCAGGGCGGCATGTACGAGCACCTGCGCGATGAATCGCTGGCCGGGCTGGTCGACATCGGGTTCCACGGCTACGCCATCGGCGGACTGTCGGTGGGCGAGCCCAAGGAAGACATGCAGCGCATCCTGGCCCACGTCGCGCCGCGCCTGCCCGAGCAGGCACCGCGCTACCTCATGGGCGTGGGCACGCCAGAGGACCTGGTCGATGGGGTGGCTCGCGGCGTCGACATGTTCGACTGCGTCATGCCCACGCGCAATGCACGCAACGGCTGGCTGTTCACACGATACGGCGACATCAAGATCCGCAATGCGCGCTATCGCAACGACACGCGCCCGCTGGACCCGTCATGTGCCTGCCACACCTGCGCGCACTTTTCGCGGGCCTACCTGCACCACCTGCAGCGGGCCAACGAAATCACTGGCTCGCGGCTGAACACCCTCCACAACCTGCACTTCTACCTGCAGATCATGGCAGAAATGCGCGACGCCATCGCCGCCGGTACCTTCCAGGACTGGCGCGCGCAGTTTGCCGCCGACCGAGCCCGCGGCATCGATTAGGGCGGCACGCGGCAAAGCGCCTTATGATTTCCTGATGCCCGCGCGGGCCCGCGTGCCCGGGCCCTCCCCTTGCGCCGCGGCCGCTATCGGCGGCCGAGCCCGTTACAATCGACGGTTTGTCGGAATACCAACCAGGAGAACTCCATGCTCGCAACCGACTCCCTGGCCCGCGTCCTGGCCCAAGCTGCCCCGGGCGGCGAACCCGGCGGCGCCCTGATGGGGATGCTGCCCATCATCCTGATGTTCGTGATCCTCTATTTCCTGATGATCCGGCCTCAGATGAAGCGGCAGAAAGAACACCGCAACATGGTTGCTGCGCTGGCCAAGGGCGATGAGGTCGCCACCGCCGGCGGCATCCTCGGCAAGGTGACCAAGGTCAGCGAAAGCTACGTCACCCTGGAAGTGTCGGAACTTGCCGACAAGCCCGTCGAGATCATCCTGCAAAAGAACGCCGTCTCCGCCGTCCTGCCCAAGGGAACCATCAAGGCGCTGTAAGCGTCGGACATCGCGGTCCCGGCCAGCGCGCCGGGGCGCACCCTTCGTAGCCCCTTCCCTCCTGGCCGGCCATGAACCGCTACCCTCTCTGGAAATACGCCACCGTCCTCATCGCGGTCGTCATCGGCCTGCTCTACACCTTGCCCAACTTCTTCGGAGAGTCCCCTGCGGTGCAGGTCTCCAGCGCCAAGGCCACGGTCAAGGTGGAGCCGGCGATGCTCGATCGCATCGAACGCCTGCTGGCCGACGCCGGCATTGCGTCCACCGGCTCGTTCTACGAGCAAAACGGCCCGGTCGGGACCGTGCGCGTGCGCTTTGCCTCCACGGATGTGCAGCTGCAGGCGCGCGACCTGATCGAGAAGGCCCTGAACCCCGACCCGTCGGATCCGACCTACACCGTCGCGCTGAACCTGCTGCCGGCCTCGCCGCAATGGCTGGCCGCCATCGGCGCGCGCCCCATGTACCTGGGCCTGGACCTGCGCGGCGGCGTGCATTTCCTGCTGCAGGTCGACATGCAGGGCGCGCTGGCGGCGCGCTATGACTCGCTGGCCACGGACGTGCGCACGATCCTGCGCGACGAACGCGTCCCGCTGGCCGGCGTCGAACGCGAAGGCATGTCGGTCGTCGCCTCCTTCTCCGACGCCGCAGCGCGCGACCGCGCCGCATCCGCCCTGCACCAACGCTTGGCCGACCTGACCCTGCAGCCGCGCGACGGCGACCGGCCGCAGCTCGTGGGCACGTTGACGGCGGCAGCCGTCACCGCCGTGCAGGACAATGCACTCAAGCAGAACATCACCACCCTGCACAACCGCATCAACGAGTTGGGCGTGGCCGAGCCCGTCATCCAGCAGCAGGGCACCGACCGCATCGTCGTGCAGCTGCCCGGCGTGCAGGACGTGGCCAAGGCCAAGGAGATCCTCGGGCGCACGGCCACGCTGGAAATCCGCATGGTCGACGACAGCCCCGCGGCGCAAAGCGCGCTGGCGTCCGGCACCGTGCCCTTCGGGCTGGAGCGCTTCCAGGAGCGTGGCGGCCGCCCCGTGCTGGTTCGCCGGCAGGTCATCCTGACTGGGGAAAACCTGCAGGATGCCCAGCCCGGGCGTGACTCCCAGACCCAGCAGCCGGCCGTGCACCTGACGCTCGACGCCAAGGGCGCACGCATCTTCCGCGACGTCACGCGCGACAACGTCGGCAAGCGCATGGCCATCCTGCTGTTCGAGCAAGGCAAGGGCGAGGTGGTCACCGCCCCGGTCATCCGCGGCGAAATCCCCGGCGGCCAGGTCCAGATCTCGGGCAGCATGACGGCCGAAGAAGCCGCCGACATCGCGTTGCTGCTGCGCGCGGGGTCGCTGGCCGCGCCCATGCAGATCATCGAGGAGCGCACCATCGGCCCGAGCCTGGGCGCGGACAACATCGCCAAGGGTTTCTACTCGACGCTCTACGGTTTCCTGGCCATCGTCGCGTTCATCATCGTCTATTACCACCTGTTCGGCCTGTTCTCGGCCATCGGGCTGGCCTTCAACGTGCTGCTGCTGCTGGGGCTGCTGTCCATGCTGCAGGCCACGCTGACCTTGCCCGGCATCGCGGCCATCGCGCTGACGCTGGGCATGGCCATCGACGCGAACGTGCTGATCAACGAACGCATCCGCGAAGAGCTGCGCAACGGGGCCTCGCCGCAGCAGGCGATCCATTTCGGCTTCGAGCGCGCCTGGGGCACCATCCTGGACTCGAACCTGACCACGCTGATCGTGGGCATCGCGCTGCTGGCCTTCGGCTCGGGCCCGGTGCGCGGTTTTGCCGTGGTGCACTGCCTGGGCATCCTGACGTCGATGTTTTCGTCGGTGGTCGGCGTGCGCGCGCTGGCCAACCTGTGGTACGGGCGGCGCAAGCGGCTGCAGAAAATTTCCGTCGGCACCGTCTGGAAACCCAAGCAGGGATAAGCCGCGCGAGCGCCCCTGGTCATACCGGAACTACCGAAAATGGAATTCTTCCGCATCCATCGCACGATCCCGTTCATGCGCCACGCGCTGGTGCTGAACGTGATCAGCCTGGTCACCTTCCTGGCCGCGGTCTTTTTCATTGCCACGCGCGGGTTTCACCTGTCCATCGAATTCACCGGCGGCACGGTGATGGAGGTCAGCTACGGCCAGACCGCCCAGCTCGAGGAGGTGCGCAAGGCGGTGGCCGGCCTGGGCTACAGCGACTTCCAGGTGCAAAACTTCGGCACGTCGCGCGACGTCATGATCCGCCTGCCGCTGGCCGAAGGTCAGACCTCGGCGGGCCAAAGCGAAGCGGTATTCAAGGCGCTGCAGGCCGCAGACCCGTCGGTGGAGCTGCGCCGGGTCGAATTCGTCGGCCCCCAGATCGGCCGCGAACTGGTCGAAAACGGCCTGCTCGCCCTGCTGTTCGTGGTCATCGGCATCATGGTCTACCTGGGGGTGCGCTTCGAATGGAAGTTCGCCCTGGCAGGCGTGGTGGCCAACCTGCACGACGTCGTCATCATCCTGGGCTTTTTCGCCTTCTTCCAGTGGGAGTTCTCGCTGGCGGTGCTGGCCGGCGTACTGGCGGTGCTGGGCTATTCGGTCAACGAGTCCGTGGTCATCATGGACCGGATACGCGAGAACTTCCGCAAGCAGCGCCGCGCGTCGACGCGCGAGATCATCGACAGCGCCATCACCCAGACCATCTCCCGGACCATCATCACGCACGGTTCGACGCAGATGATGGTGCTGTCCATGCTGTTCTTCGGCGGCCCCACGCTGCATAACTTCGCCCTGGCGCTGACCATCGGCATCTGGTTCGGCATTTACTCATCGGTCTTCGTCGCAGCCGCCATCGCCATGTGGCTGGGCGTCAAGCGCGAGGACCTGGTCAAGCCAGTCAAGAAGGAAGGCGAAGGCGAGGTCGAAATCGGCTAGGCCGGGCCTGCGCCCCTGAAGGAAAGCCCCCAAGGCCCGGCCCGCGCCAGCGCGGACCGGGCTAAAATCTTTTTTTCCCCAAAGCCCCCGGGATCAACACCCGTCACGGCCCATGTCCATGCAAGAATCCCTCGCCCGGCGCCAACCTGCGCCCGAGCCGGCGGCCGACGCCCCGGCAGCCCCCGCCCGCAAGCTGTTCATCCGCACCTTCGGCTGCCAGATGAACGAGTACGACTCCGACAAGATGGCCGATGTGCTGCGCCAGCAGCAGGGCCTGGAGCTCACCGACAAGCCGGAAGAGGCCGACGTCATCCTGTTCAACACCTGTTCGGTGCGCGAGAAGGCCCAGGAAAAGGTCTTTTCCGACCTCGGCCGCGCGCGCCTGCTCAAGCAGGAAAAGCCCCACCTGGTAATAGGTGTGGGCGGCTGCGTGGCCAGCCAGGAAGGCGAAGCCATCGTCGCGCGCGCGCCCTACGTCGACGTGGTGTTCGGGCCGCAGACCCTGCACCGCCTGCCCGAACTCATCGCCCGCCGGCGCGCCGAAGGCCGCCCGCAGGTCGACATCAGCTTCCCCGAAATCGAAAAGTTCGATGCGCTGCCGCCGCCCCGCGTGGAAGGCCCCACCGCCTTCGTCTCCATCATGGAGGGCTGCAGCAAGTACTGCAGCTTCTGCGTAGTGCCCTACACCCGCGGCGAAGAAGTCTCGCGCCCCTTCGACGACGTGCTGACCGAGATCGCCGACCTGGCCGACCAGGGCGTGCGCGAGGTCACGCTGCTGGGTCAAAACGTCAATGCCTACCGCGGCCGCATGGGCGACACGGGCGAGATCGCCGACTTCGCCCTGCTGCTGGAATACGTGCACGAGATCCCCGGCATCGAGCGGATCCGCTACACCACGTCGCACCCCAAGGAGATGACCGCGCGCATGGCCGAGGCCTACGCCAAGCTGCCCAAGCTGGTCTCTTTCCTGCACCTGCCGGTGCAGTCGGGCAGCGACCGGGTACTGGCGGCCATGAAGCGCGGCTATACCGCGCTGGAATTCAAGTCCGTGGTGCGCCGCCTGCGCGCGGCCCGGCCCGGGCTGACGCTGTCGTCGGATTTCATCGTCGGGTTCCCGGGCGAAACCGAAGCCGATTTCGACAAGACGCTCAAGCTGATCGAGGAAGTGGGCTTCGATACGTCCTTTTCCTTCGTCTATTCGCGCCGGCCGGGCACGCCCGCGGCCGAGCTGCACGACGACACGCCGCAGGAAGTCAAGCTCGCCCGCCTGCAACGCCTGCAGGCGCTGATCAACGAGCAGGCCGCGGCCATCGCGCGCGGCATGGTCGGCACCACCCAGCGCATCCTGGTCGAAGGCGTATCGCGCCGCAGCAAGGACGACTTGATGGGCCGCACCGAAAACAACCGCATCGTCAACTTCACCGCCCCCACTACGCTGATCGGCAAGATGGTCGACGTGGTCATCACCGAGGCGTATCCGAACTCCCTGCGCGGGCGGCTCGTCGGCGATGCGCAGGCGGCGCAACAGGCCGCGCCATGATGCGCCGGCCAGCCACCGCGCCCTCTGCCGCCAAGCCGGCCGCAAGGAATCCCGCATGACGCCACCGAACCGATCCCCCCGCGAGCCGTCCCGGACACGCCGCGCCGCACCCGTAGTGGTCTACCTGGAAGGCGACAACACGCACCTGGCCAATTTGTGTGGACCCTTGGATGCCAATTTGCGCCAGCTGGCCGACGGCACGGGCGTGCAGCTCAAGCGGCGCGGCAGCCGCTTTACGCTGGAAGGCGATCAGGCGGCGCTCGCCGCCCAGGCGCTGCGGCGCTTCCACGAACAGGCGGCGCACAAGGCGCTGTCGGTCGATGACGTCCAGCTGGGCCTGGTCGAGCTGGGCGTGGGCCGCGAAGCCGCACGCGCCGATCCGCGCGCCCTCGACCCGGCGGCACTGCCGCCCTTGGACGACGAAAGCGGCGGCATCGCCCTGCGCACCCGCCGCACCGACCTGCGCCCGCGCACGCCCCGCCAGCGCGACTACATCAACGGCATCCTGCGCCACGACATCACTTTCGGCATCGGGCCGGCCGGCACCGGCAAGACCTGGCTGGCAGTGGCCTGCGCCATCGACGCGCTCGAGCGCGACACCGTCCAGCGACTGGTACTGACCCGGCCAGCGGTCGAGGCGGGCGAGCGGCTAGGCTTTTTGCCCGGTGACCTGGCCCAAAAGGTCGACCCCTACCTGCGACCGCTTTACGACGCGCTGTACGACCTGCTGGGATTCGAACGGGTGCAGCGCCTGTTCGAGAAACAGACCATCGAGATTGCACCGCTTGCATACATGCGCGGGCGCACGCTGAACCACGCTTTCGTGATCCTGGACGAGGCGCAGAACACCACGCCCGAACAAATGAAAATGTTCCTGACGCGGATCGGCTTCGGCAGCAAGGCGGTGATCACGGGCGACCCGTCGCAGGTCGACCTGCCGCGGGGACAGCAGAGCGGCCTGGCGCACGCCGTGCGCGTGCTCGAGGACGTGCGCGGCATCGCAGTCACCCAATTCACCAGCCAGGACGTGGTGCGCCATCCCCTGGTGGCGCGCATCGTCGAGGCCTACGAGCGGGCGGGCGATGAAGCGTAGCGGCGCGGCGGCCCCCTTGCTGTCGCTGTCGGTGCAGTACGGCGTGCCCGAGCCCCGGCTGCCGCGCTGGCGCCTGCGCCGTTGGGCGGCGCGCGCCTTGCAAGGCGCCGCTGCCGACGGATGGGTGCGCTTCCGTGGCGCGCACTTGGGCTTGCGCTTGGTCGGCCAGGCCGAGGGGCGGCGCCTGAACCGGGATTTCCGCGGCCGTGACTATGCCACCAACGTGCTGACCTTCGAATATGGCATCGACCCGGACGGCATCGCCCATGGCGACCTGGTGCTGTGCGTGCCCGTGCTGGTGCGCGAGGCGCGCGAACAGCGCAAGCCGCTGCTGGCGCACGCGGCCCACTTGACCGTGCACGGCACGCTCCACGCGCTGGGCTACGACCACCTCGATGCGCGCGACGCCCGCCGGATGGAGGCGCTGGAGACGCACATCCTGGCCGGCATGGGCATTGCCGACCCGTACCGCGAAGACGCCGGCTAGGCCGTTTCGCGTGCTGCGCTGCCCGCGGCACGCTTTTTCCGGCAAGCCGCCGAAAAAAGGCGCACAATCCCGCCTGGCAATTACCGGAGGAGACGGGGCGGTGTACGAGCAGGGTGCCGGCAAGTGGTATTTCGGGTGGAACATCGTGGCTGCGGCATGCGTGCTCACGCTGCTGACAGTGGGCATGCGCATGAGCATCGGCCCGTTTTTCCTGCCCATGGCGCAAGACCTCGGCTACAGCCGAAGCCTGCTCGCAGCCATCGTCGCCATAGGCATGCTCTGCTATGGCCTGGGCATGCCGCTGGCCGGCGTGCTGGTCAACCGCTACGGGACGCGGGCCGTGCTGCTGGCCGGCACCGTCGTCGTCGCCGCGTCCTGCGTCTGGACGGTGCTGGCGCGCCATCCGCTGAACTTCTTCCTGGCCTTCGGCGTGACCATGTCGCTCGGGCTGGCCTTCACCAGCCCGGTGGCGATGACGCCCCTGCTGACGCGTTGGTTCAGCCGCCGCCGCGGCATGGCGCTGTTCTTCCTGTCCACGGGATCCATGGCTGGCATCGCCATCATGACGCCGGTGCTGAACTGGGCCATCGTCAGCCACGGCTGGCAGGCTACCCTGATCGGCTTTGCCGTCGTCTTCGCCCTGGTGACCGTGCCAGTGGCGCTTTTCGTGATGCGCGAGGACGCGCCGGAGCATGCCGACCTGCTGCCCGCGGAAGTCGCCGCACGCAAGCGCCAGGCCGCCTCGGGGAGCGAACCGGCGGCGCCGCTGATGTCGGCCCGCGAGGCGATGCGCACAGGATTCTTCTGGAAGATCGCCATGGGCCTGTTCGCCTGCGGCTACAGCATGAACCTGCTGGGCACGCACGGCGTACCCATGCTGATGGACCACGGGTTCGACGCCGGCACCAGCTCGCTAGGCATAGGGCTGATCGGGCTGGTGGCCATCTTCGGCACGGTGGCGCTGGGCCGCCTGTCCGATTCGGTGCCGCGGCGCAACCTGCTGGCGGCCATCTATTTCATCCGCGGCCTGGGGTTTTTCGCCCTCTTGGTGGTGGGCTCCCATTGGGAGCTTTACGCCGCGGCGTCCATCGGCGGCCTGGTCTGGGCCGGCAGCATCGCGCTGTCCTCGGCGCTGCTGGCCGACATTTTCGGCGTACGCCTGGTCGGCGTGCTGTACGGCTGGGCCTACCTGTCGCACCAGATCGGCGCCATGATTAGTTCCTGGCTGGGCGGCTGGGCCTACGAAACCTTTGGCACGCACTGGATCGCCTTCGGGGGTTCGGGCGTGCTGCTGTTGGCGGCGGCAGCCGTCGCCCTCACGCTTCCGGCGCGCCGGCCGGCCTCCGGTAAACTTCAAGCCGCGCGCTAAAGCGCCGGGCGCACGAGCGCGCCCGGCACCGCCTGGGGATAACCCGCAAGCTTCCGGCTTTCGCGGCGAAACTGCCCTATAGTTTCGGTTATCCTGGCGGCTTACCATTACGTCCCAAGGACAATGTCTGACCCTTATCCCGCTGCCGAGCCGGATGCGCGCCGCGCTTCCCGGACCGGCCACAAATCGCTGCTTGACCGTCTGCTTTCCTTGGTCCGGCGCGAACCCGAAGATCGCGAAGGCATTAAGGCGGTACTCGAGGCGGCCCACGACCGCAACCTGATCGACGGCGATTCCTACACCATGATCAAAGGCGCCCTGGCGGTCTCCGAACAGACCGCCGGCGACATCATGGTGCCGCGCTCGCGCATGGACATGCTCGACATCGGCCAGCCCCTGCAAGCGCTACTGCCCACCGTCATCGAAACCGCGCATTCCCGCTTTCCCGTCTACGAAGGCGAGCGCGAGAACATCATCGGCATCCTGCTGGCCAAGGACCTGCTGCGCTGCATGCGCGAGCCGGAGCTGGACTTGCGTTCCTTGGTGCGGCCGGCCATCTTCATTCCCGAATCCAAGCGGCTGAACGTCCTGCTGCGCGAGTTCCGCAGCAACCGCAACCACCTGGCAGTGGTCATCGATGAGCACGGCGGCATCTCGGGGCTGGTGACGATGGAAGACGTCCTGGAGCAGATCGTCGGCGCGATCGAGGACGAATTCGACGACGACGGCGAGCAGACCATCTTCGCCGAAGGGACCGATGCCTGGCGCGTGATGGCGTCCACGGACATCGCCGACTTCAACGCCGCGCTGCAGGCCAACCTGCCCGACGACGAATACGACACCGTAGGCGGCTGGCTGGCCGCAGAACTCGACCGCATCCCCCGGCGGGGCGACAGCGCCCGCCACGGGCAACTGCGCATCGACGTGCTGCGCGCCGACGCCAAGCGGGCGCTATGGCTGCGCGTGCGCCGCCTGCCCGAGCCGGCATCGGAAGACGCTTGACCGTGCCGGCGGTGACCACCTGGCGCCGCAACGCTGGCCTGCTGGCCGCCGGCGCCGTCCACGCCCTGTGCTTTGCGCCCGGCCCGCTGCCGGGCTGGCTGCTGCCGTTGCTGCAACTGGCCTGCCTGGCCGTGCTGGCCCACCACGCCTGCGCAGCGCCGTCGGCGCGGCGGGCGGCGGCCGACGGCTGGTTGTTCGGCCTGGCCGCTTACGCGGTGGGCCTGTACTGGCTGTACATCAGCATGCACACGTACGGCCATATGGCCCCGCCGCTGGCCGCCGCGGGCGTCGCCGCCCTGGCTGCCGCGCTGGCCATCTGGCCGGCGCTGGCGTGCACGATGGCGCAGCGCCTGGCGCCCGCTGGCAGCGCGCTAGGCCGCGCGCTGGTGTGGGCCAGTGCCTGGACGCTGGCCGAATGGCTGCGCGGGACGCTTTTGACCGGTTTTCCGTGGCTGAACATCGGCTATGCCCACGTGGACGGCCCCTACGCCGGCTGGGCCCCGGTGGCCGGCGTCTACGGCGTTGCCTTCATCGCGGCATTTGCCGCATCGGCGTTGGCCTCGTTGGCCGCACCGGCAATGTCCCAGGCCGAACACAGCGCCGCGGCGCCGGACGCGCAGCCAGCGGGGCAAGCGGATGCCCCGGCTGGGCCTGGCCCCGCCCGTCGTGGCGGCGCGGCCGCCGGCGTGGCCGTGGCCGCCGCGCTTGTCGGGCTGGCCCTGAACCACGTCAGCTGGTCCCAGCCCCACGGCCAGCCGATCGAGGTGCGCCTGGTCCAGGGCGCCATCGACCAGGGCGTCAAGTTCGATCCGGCGCACGTGCAGGCGGGCCTCGAGCGGCACCTGGCGCAAGCCGCGCTGCCGCCCGTGCAAGGGGCGCCCGCGCCCCGGCTCATCATGCTGCCCGAAACCATCATGCCCACCTTCCAGGACCGCATCGATCCGTCGATCTGGCAGGCCTGGATAGACTTGGCTGCACGCGACGGCGCCACCATCCTGATGGGTGTACCACTGCACGATGTGCGCACCGGCGGTTACACCAACAGTGTGATCGGCATCACCGCCGATACGCCGCTGCAGGCCTTGCGCCAAGGGCGCCCGCCGCTGCGCTACGACAAGCATCACCTGGTGCCCTTCGGCGAATTCGTGCCACCGGGCTTTCGCTGGTTCGTCGATGCGATGGCCATCCCGCTGGGCGATTTCGACCGCGGCGCGGGGCGCCAAGCGCCGTTCGCCGTCGCCGACCAGTTCGTGGCGCCGAACATCTGCTACGAGGATGTGTTCGGCGAAGAGCTGCTGCCGGCCCTGCACCCGGGCGAAGACGCGACGCCAGGGGCGACCATCCTGGCCAACTTCAGCAACCTAGGCTGGTTCGGCGATTCCTGGGCGCTGCGCCAGCACCTGCAGATCTCCCGCATGCGGGCCCGGGAAACCGCGCGTCCCATGCTGCGAGCCACCAACACGGGGGTGACCGCCGCCATCGCCCCGGACGGACAGGTGCTGATTGCGGCCGAGCCGCTGCAGCCGCGCGTCATCGGCCTGCCCGTGCAAGGCATGACGGGCCTGACGCCGTACGCGCGTACCGGCAACCTGCCGGTGCTGGCGCTGGCCATGCTTTGCCTGGGCGGCGCCGCGTCACGCGCCGGCACGCGCAGCGGCCGGACGCGGCAAGGGTAGACCCCATGCGGGCCAGGCTACAGCTGGCCGGATCGCTCGGCGAGGTCGACGCGCTGGCCTGGGACGCGCTAGCGCGGCCGGCGGGCGTGCTGCTCAGCCACCGTTTTCTGCATAGCCTGGAAACCAGCGGCTGCGTCGGCCCGGGTACCGGATGGGAGCCCAGGCACCTGTTGCTGTGGGACGACGGCACCACGGCGGGCAAGCGGCTGGTCGGCGCCGCACCGCTCTACCTGAAAAGCCACTCCTACGGGGAATACGTTTTCGACTGGGCCTGGGCCGACGCCTACCACCGCCACGGCCTGCGCTACTACCCAAAATGGCTGTGCGCGGTGCCTTTCACCCCCGTGGGCGGCGTGCGCCTGCTGGCTGCTTCCGATGCGGCGCGCGCGGCGCTGGCGCAATCGCTGGTCTCGCTGGCCGCCGAAAGCGGCCTGTCTTCGCTGCACGTACTGTTTCCGCAGGAAGAAGACGCGCGCCTGCTGGCACAGGCCGGCTGCATGACCCGCACGGGTACCCAGTTCCACTGGCACAACCGCGGCTGGCGCGACTTCGACGATTTCCTGGCCAGCCTGTCGCAGCCCAAGCGCAAGAAAATCCGCGCCGAGCGGCGCAAGGTCCGGGAAGCCGGCGTGCGCGTGCGCGTGATGACCGGCGCGGACATCACTGCGCATCACTGGCGGTTCTTCGACGCGTGCTACCGCAACACCTATCGCGAACACTACAGCACGCCCTACCTCAACCTGGCGTTTTTCCTATCCCTGGGCGAGCATCTGGCCGACCACTGCGTCATGGCCTGGGCCGAAGACGAGCAAGGGCCGATGGCGGCCAGCCTGCTACTGCTGGACCGGACCGGCGGGCAGGCGCGCCTGTACGGACGCTATTGGGGCGCGCTGCGCACCGTGCCCTGCCTGCATTTCGAGCTTGCCTACTACGCACCGATGGAATGGGCCATCGCGCACGGCGTGTCGGTCATCGAAGGCGGTGCCCAGGGCGAGCACAAGCTGGCGCGGGGATTCCTGCCTGTCGCCACGCGTTCGGCGCACTGGCTGGCGCACCCGGCGTTTGCCGATGCCGTGCAGCAGTTCCTGCAACACGAAGCGGCAGGCGTCGACGCCTATATGGACGAATTGGCGGAACACGCGCCTTTCCGGCGCGGCGCTGGTAGCGGCGACCGCTAGCGCGCACGGCTGGTGCCGTCGCGGGCGTGCAGCGCAGGCGACCCAGGCAACCCCGGCTGGCTAGGCACCGCGCGCGGCCGCAGGCATGGGGTTGGCCTGCCCGCGATCCTGCCCCTCAGGTCCGGCGGCGGCGCCCGGTTGCTGCGACGGCTGGGCCTGCAGCGCGCAGCGCAACGCGTCGTCGACGTTGTCCAGCAGCACGAACTCCAGCTGCCGCCGCGCTTCCTGCGGGACGTCGTCCAGGTCCTTGGCATTGCGCCGTGGCAGCATCACGGTGCGGATGCCGGCGCGCAAGGCGGCCAGCGTTTTTTCCTTGACCCCGCCGATCGGCAAGACCAAGCCGCGCAGGCTGATTTCGCCGGTCATGGCCACGTCCGAGCGCACCGGCCGCCCGGTCAGCAAGGACATCAGCGCCAAGAACATTGCCACGCCGGCACTCGGCCCATCCTTGGGCGTGGCGCCGGCAGGCACGTGCACGTGGATGTCCACGCTGTCCAGGGCCTGTCCGCTATGCGTCTTGGCAAGGGTCAACGCCGCCTGCGCAGACTCCTTCATCACGTCGCCCAGATGACCGGTCAGGATCAGCTTGCCGCTGCCCGGTACCTTGCTCGCCTCGATGAACAGGATGTCGCCGCCGACCGGCGTCCACGCCAAGCCCGTGGCCACGCCGGGCACACCGGTGCGCAACGCCACCTCGTTTTCGAAGCGCTTGGGGCCGAGTATGTCGGCAAGATCCGGGGCGTCGATGCGGATCGTGCCCTCGGCGCCTTCGGCGATGCGCATTGCCGCGTGGCGCAGCGCCGCGCCGATCTCGCGCTCGAGGTTGCGTACCCCCGCCTCGCGGGTGTAGTCGCGCACCAGCGAGGTCAGCGCCTCATCGGTAAGCAGCACCTGCCCGTCATCGAGCCCATTGGCTTCGAGCTGGCGCCGCACCAGGTAGCGGCGGGCGATCTGCAGCTTTTCCTCCTCGGTATAGCCCGGCAGTTGGATGACTTCCATCCGGTCGCGCAGCGGCCCCGGTATGCTGTCTAGCAGGTTGGCCGTGCAGATGAACATGACCTGCGACAGGTCGTAGTCGACGGCCAAGTAGTTGTCACGGAACTTGCTGTTCTGCTCCGGATCGAGCACTTCCAGCAAGGCGCTGCCCGGGTCTCCGTGAAAGCCCCCGGCCCCCAGCTTGTCGATCTCGTCGAGCATCAGCACCAGGTTGGCCGTGCCCGCCCGGCGCACCGCCTGGATGATGTTGCCCGGCAACGCGCCCAGGTAGGTACGCCGGTGACCGCGTATCTCGGCCTCGTCATGCACGCCGCCCAGCGCCACGCGCTGGAAGGCGCGTCCAGTCGCGCGGGCGATGGACTGCCCGAGCGAGGTCTTGCCCACGCCCGGCGGACCCGCGAAGCAAAGGATGGGACTGCGCCCGTCGGGCTTGAGCTTGCGCACGGCCAGGTATTCCAGGATGCGCCGCTTGATCTTGTCCAAGCCGAAGTGGTCTTCGTCCAGGATGCGCCGCGCCGCCTGCAGGTCGATGGGTTCAGGGGGCTCGCGCTTCCAGGGCAGCTCGGTCAGCCACTCCAGGTAGGTACGCAGCATGGCGTACTCACCGCTGGACTCGCCCATGCGCTGCAGCCGCGCCAGCTCCTTTTCGGCGTGGCGCCGCACGTCCTCGGGCATGCCAGCCTGCTCGATGGCCTGCCGGATCTGCTCGATCTCTGCACCCTCGCCTTCGCCCAGCTCTTTCTGGATCTGCCGCAGCTGCTCGCGCAGCACCGATTCGCGCTGGCGCTCGTCGAACTGCGCGCGCGTGCGCTCGCCGATCTCCTTGGACAGGCGCAGCACTTCCACGCGCGAGGCGAGCAGGGAAATCACCTTGTCCAGCCTGTCGACGACGGCGAAGGTTTCCAGGATTTCCTGCTTGGCCTCCGGCTTGATGTCGATCAGGTTGGTGACCATGTCGGCCAGCAGCGATGGGGAATCGATGCTGCGCACCACGGCAGCCAGCTCGTCCGGCACGTTCGGCAGCAGGGAAATCGCGTCCAGGGCCTGTTGCTTGAGCTGCATGAAGCGCGCCTCGACCTCGCTGTCGCCGTCGCTGCCGGACGGACTCTCGACCAGCTCGACGCGCGCCACCAGGAAGGGCCAGCCCTCCAGGAACTCCAGCACGCGAAAGCGCGATTGGCCCTGCACCAGCAGGTGATGGGCGCCGTCCTGTCCGGTGATGTAGCGCGCGATGGGCCCTTCGGTGCCGACCCAGCACACTTCGTCAGGACCGACCTCGCTCTTGCTCGGATCGCGCTGCAGCAGGAAGCCCACGGGCCGCTCCGTCTTGACCGCCTCTTGGGCCGCGGCCACGGAGGACTGCCGCCGCACCGTCACCGGAGACAGCACGCCGGGGAACAGCACCGCGTCGCGCAGCGGGATGATGATGCGCGCGTCGTCGGGCAAAGTGCGGGTATCGCTCATGGCGCCTCCCTCAATTTGCTCAAAGTCAGGACCAAACAGCCGTTTGCCAGCTCAGACGATTCGGGTTCGAGCGCATGCAGCGGCAGCGCGATGCGTCGGCGAAAGCGGCCATACGGGATCTCGAGGCGGTGGATGCGCGCATTGGCCGCGCAAGGCATGGGGCGCACCCCCGCCACGGTGATGCCGCCCGGGTCAAACGCCACCACCAAGGTGTCGGCGGGCACGCCCGGCAAGGCGACGTGCACCAGGACCGACGTGGCGGTCTCGATGACGTCGACGGGCGGCTCCCAATGCGGCGCATCGACCGTGCCGGCGCACAGCAGTTCGCGCTGCATGCGCTCGGCGTGCTCGAGCAGCGCCAGCGCGTCGCCCCAGATCCAGGATGTAAAGTCGCGCGATCTCATGAGCTCGCCCTCGTGGCCGTAGTCCGCATCTGGCGGCGGACGGGCAAATTTCAAGGCATGCCGGGCATCCGGCGGCGGGCCGGACGCGCCTGCGCCGGTGCCGTTTTGGCCGGCCCGGTATGGGTCATGCCCATGATGCGCCCCGATGGCCGGCGTGCGCAACCGGCCTGCGCGAGCGGCGGGTTCAGCCGGCCTGGCTGGCCACCGCCACCGGACGGCCGTAGAAGGGATAGTTGGGGTCGTTGTAGCCGTGCGTGGAGGCATGCCCGGGGGCCACCCAGGCGTTGACCATGGCTTCCTCCTCAGGGGTGATGTCGACCTCCAGGGCGCCGTAGTAGTCCTGCATCTGCGCCAGGGTGCGCGGACCGGCGATGACGGAGCTGACCAGCGGATTGGCCAGGACCCACGCGGTGGCGAAGTGGCCAGGCAGGATGCCACGCTGCTTGCAGTATTCGGTCAGCTCGGCGGCGATGCGCAGCGACTCCGGACGGAATTCCGTGGCCAGGATGCGCTTGTCGCCACGGCCTGCGCGCGTATCGGGCGCAGGCGGCTGGCCGGGGGCGTACTTGCCGGTGAGCACCCCCCGTGCAATCGGGCTGTACGGCACCACGCCCAGCCCGTAGTGGGCGCAGGCCGGCAGGATTTCGACCTCGGGCCCGCGGTTGAGCATGTTGTAGTAGGGCTGGCAAACCACCGGCTGGGGCACCCCAAGCTCCCGGCACAGGCGGATGACTTCGGCGATGCGCCAGCCGCGGAAATTCGACAACCCGAAGCTGCGCAACTTGCCGCTGCGTATCAGGTCTCCCAGCGCGAACACGGCTTCTTCGAGGTTTTCCTGGTGGTAGTCGCGGTGCAGGTAAAGGATGTCGATGTAGTCGGTGTTCAGCCGCGCCAGGCTGGCGTCCACGCCTTGCACCAGCCACTGCCGCGAATAGTGCGAACGATTGGGCCCGTCCGCCACCTTGTTGCCGATCTTGGTGGCTAGCACCCAATCGTGGCGCTGCCCCGCCAGTAGCTTGCCCACCACTTCTTCGGAGCGACCCTGGTTGTACACGTCGGCCGTGTCGATGAAATTCAGGCCGGCATCCCGCGCCGAGGCGAAGATGCGCTGCGCCTCGTCGAAGGGGGTTTGCTCGCCGAACATCATCGTGCCCAGGCACAGGGGCGAGACGCGCAGGTTGCTGGAGCCAAGGCGGCGGTATTTCATGGAAGGACGGTCCTTGTCGGGTACGGGAATGTGCAGCGGCAAGCGTACCGCGAATCGTCGCCAGCGGGCAGGCGCGCCGGCTGCCGCGTGATTGCGCCACCCGGCAGCGTCGACCACGCGTAGCCCCGCCTACTTGACGTCCGTGTCCGTCCAGGCCGCGTGACCGGCGTCGGACGGCCACGCCGCTTGCCTTTGTCCGGCGCAAGGGAGGCGCCGATCCGGCCTTCCGCCACCTCGCCCTGCACGCAACGCCGCGGCCTTCCCGCCACGGCAGGCCGGCGCCCTCCGGGAAAGGCTCGACCGGCCTGCCGGCCCGTTGCGGCTCCCAGGCGCGCTTGGCGGCACCCACTTGCACACGGAAAAAACTTGGTGCATAATCTCGATTCTTCGCTTTCGCGTTGTCGCCAACAACGCAAGGCCTTGAAAAGGCCTTTGCTTGTGGGCGAAATCGACGGGGGTATAGCTCAGCTGGGAGAGCGCTTGCATGGCATGCAAGAGGTCAGCGG
>CALEQZ010000052.1 GCA_937908115.1 uncultured Alcaligenaceae bacterium
CAGCCGGCGCCTTGGGCGCGGGGGCCTGGGCGCCGCTGTCGGCAGCGGCCAGCGCGTCGCCCTTGGTGATGCGGCCATCGCGGCCCGTGCCCTGCACCGACTCGGGCGCGATGTTGTTGTCGGCCATGATCTTGGCCGCGGCAGGCGAGGCGACGCTGCTGGCCTTGGCCGGCGCGGACTCGGCGGCGGCCGGCTGGGCGGCTTCGGGCGCCTTGGGCGCTTCGGCCGCGGGCGCCGCAGCCGCCTTGGCATCGGTGTCGATGCGGGCGATGGGCTCGCCCGAGGTCACCGTGCTGCCGTCACCCTTGATCACTTCAGCCAGCACGCCGGAGGCCGGGGCGGGCACTTCCAGCACGACCTTGTCGGTCTCGATCTCGATCAGGATTTCATCGGCTTGCACGGCTTCGCCGGGTTTTTTCTTCCAGGTCAGCAGCGTGGCTTCCGAGACGGATTCGGACAGCTGCGGAACGACGACGTCGGTAATGGCCATGGTGTTTCGTATTCCTTTCTAGCTAAGGGTTCGGTTCGTCGGGCGCTTACTTGGTCAGCATGAAGCCCTTGTATTTGGCGGCGAAGGCCTGCTCGATCAGCGCCTTTTGCTGTTCGATGTGCTTGGCCAGGTAGCCGACGGCCGGAGAAGCCGAGGCCGGACGGCCGGCGTAGGCGAGCTTCTGGCCTTCCTTCATGTTCTCGTACAGGTGGTGCTGTATGTAGAACCACGGCCCTTGGTTTTGCGGCTCATCCTGCACCCAGATGACTTCGGACGCCTTGGCGTACTTGCGCAGCTCTGCCTCGAAGGCCTTGTGCGGGAACGGATACAGCTGCTCGACGCGGATGATGGCCACGTGCTTGGCCTCGCGCTCGCGGCGGGCGTTGACCAGGTCGTAGTAGACCTTGCCCGAGCAGACGAGCACGCGCTTGACCGAGGCGGCGTCGATCGTTTCGTCGACCTCGCCGATCACGGTCTTGAAGCTGCCGCTGGCCAGGTCCGTCAGCGGCGAGCCGGCATCCTTGTTGCGAAGCAGCGACTTGGGCGTGAAGATGACCAGAGGCTTGCGGAACGGCCGGATCATCTGGCGACGCAGCAGGTGGAAGATCTGCGCGGCGGTAGTCGGCTGCACGGCCTGGATGTTGTTGTCCGCGCACAGCTGCAGGAAGCGCTCGATGCGCGCCGACGAGTGTTCCGGGCCCTGGCCTTCATAGCCGTGCGGCAGCATCAGCGTCAGCCCGGATTGGCGGCCCCACTTGGCCTCGCCCGAGACGATGAACTGGTCGATGACGACCTGGGCGCCGTTGGCGAAGTCGCCGAATTGGGCTTCCCAGATGGTCAGCGTGTTGGGCTCGGCGGTCGAATAGCCGTACTCGAAACCCAAGACCGCCTCTTCGGACAGGACCGAGTCGATGACCGTGAAAGGCGCCTGCCCTTCGGATACGTTTTGCAGCGGAATGTAGGTGCCGTCGTCCCAGCGCTCGCGGTTCTGGTCGTGCAGCACGGCGTGGCGGTGCGAGAAGGTGCCGCGGCCGGAGTCCTGCCCGGTGATACGCACGGCGTAGCCAGAAGCCACCAGGCTGGCGAACGCGAGGTGTTCGCCCATGCCCCAGTCGAGGTTCATCTCGCCGCGGGCCATGGCGCGCCGGTCATTGAGCAGCTTGGCCACCAGCGGATGCACCGTGAAGCCTTCGGGCACCGTCGTGATGCGCTCGCCCAGGCGCTTGAGCTCGGCCAGCGGCACGGCCGTGTCGGCCTGGTCGGTCCACTTCGCGCCGATGAACGGCGACCAGTCGATGGCGTACTTGCTCTTGTAGTCGGTCAGCACGGGCTCGATGGTGCGGCGACCGTCCTCCATGTACTGGCGGTAGTCCTTGACCATCTGGTCCGGCTCGTCCGGGGCGAGCACGCCCTGGGCCACCAGCTTGTCGGCGTAGAGCTTGCGGGTGCCGGGGTGCTGGCTGATGCGCTTGTACATCAGCGGCTGGGTCAACGAAGGCGTGTCCTGCTCGTTGTGGCCCAGCTTGCGGAAGCAGACGATGTCGACCACCACGTCGTGGTGGAAGGCGTGGCGGTACGCCAGCGCGAGCTGGGTGACGAAGACCACGGCTTCCGGATCGTCGCCGTTGACGTGGAAGACTGGCGCTTCGATCATCTTGACCACGTCCGTGCAGTACAGCGTCGAGCGCGAGTCACGCGGGTCGGACGTGGTGAAGCCGATCTGGTTGTTGATGACGATGTGCACCGTGCCACCCGTGCCGTAGCCACGGGTCTGGGCAAGGTTGAGCGTTTCCATCACGACGCCCTGGCCCGCGAAGGCCGCGTCGCCGTGCACCAGCACGGGCAGGACCTGGCGGCCTTCCTTGTCGCCGCGGCGCTCCTGGCGCGCGCGCGCGCTGCCTTCGACCACGGGGTTGACGATTTCCAGGTGCGAGGGGTTGAAGGCCAGCGACAGGTGCACGGGCCCGCCGCGGGTGGACAGGTCGCTCGAGAAACCGTTGTGGTACTTGACGTCGCCGTCGGTCAGGTTGTCGGCGTGCTTGCCTTCGAACTCGGCGAACAGGTCGGCGGGCATCTTGCCCATGATGTTGACCAGCATGTTCAGGCGACCGCGGTGGGCCATGCCCACGACGATTTCCTGAACGCCGGTCTCGCCGGCCATGTTGACCAGCTCGTCCATGGCGGCGATGAAGCTTTCGCCGCCTTCGAGTGAGAAGCGCTTCTGCCCGACGTACTTGGTGTGGAGGTAGCGCTCCAGGCCCTCGGCTTCGGTCAGCTGCTGCAGGATGTGGCGCTTGCGTTCCGGCGAGAAGCTGGGCGTGCCCAGGGTCGATTCCAGGCGCTCCTGGATCCAGCGCTTGGCCGCCGGATCGGAAATGTGCATGAACTCGACGCCGATGGTGCGGCAGTACGTATCGCGCAACGCCTTCAGGATGTCGCGAAGCGTCATCGTGCTGGCGGTCGTGAAGTACGTATTGGTGGCCGCGTAGACCTGGTCGAGGTCGGCTTCGGTCAGGCCGTAGAAGGCCGGGTCGAGCTCGGGAATGTTGGGGCGGTCCTGCCGCTTGAGTGGATCGAGGTCGGCCCAGCGCGATCCGAGCGACCGATAGGCCGCGATCAGCGACTGGACGGCAACCTGCTTGCTAGCGACCGTCAGGTCGGCCTCGCGCGCGACCGGCGCAAAACCGCCGCTGCGCGCGCGTTGGGCGAACGACTGGACGATGGGCGCATGGGCCTGGTCGCGGGTGGATTCCTGCCCATCCGCGGCGGGCAAGTGCTGCAGCTGGTCGAAGTATTCGCGCCAGTTCTCAGGGACGGAGCCGGGGTTGTCGAGATAGGCTTCGTAGAGCTCCTCGACGTACGGAGCGTTGCCCCCGAACAGATAGGAGGTAGATAAGGATTCGGTTTCCGATGACATGTCTATTACGCTTCACCTTGCCGGGTGCTTCACCCGTTACGATGCAGGAAAACCTTCCGCGACACGGCTTCACCGATTAGCGGATAGCGGGGGGCAGAAGGCGCTTGATAGCCTCTAGGGCACGCCATATGCAAGACAGCGTCGGCACGGAGCGCCCTAGGCCATGGCGCCAGTATAGCCCCTTCGATGCGACTTTGTCCGGCCGAAATCGGGCCGCCGGCGGCCTACGCCACCGGCAGGGCGGTCTGGTACTTGACCTGCTTGAGCGCGAAACCCGAGCGGATGTTCTTGACGCCCGGAATGCGGGTCAGGTGGCTGACGATGAACCGCTCCAGCGCCTGCATGTCCGGCACCACCACGCGCAGCAGGTAATCGGCATCGCCCGTCATCAGGTAGCACTCCATGACTTCCGGGTAGTCGGCCATGGCCTTCTGGAAGCGCGCCAGTTCCGAGTCGATCTGCTTTTCCAGGCTGACCTGGATGAAGACGTTCAGGTTCAGCCCCAGCTTGACCGGGTCGGCGAGCGCCACATAGCGGCGAATCACGCCGGCACGCTCCAAGGCCTTGACGCGCGCCAGGCATGGCGAGGGGGACAGGTGCACCCGCCGGGCCAGTTCCACGTTGGTGATGCTGCAATCGTTCTGGAGGATCTCCAGGATGCGGCGGTCCGTGGGATCGATCGAAGGCATTTTTGTCTCCCAGATTGACCAATTGCAGCATGATATGCTGCAAATACCTGTTGGAACTATCATTTTCGGCGACCCATGCCGCGCGCGCGGGGCTACGATGGCAGGCAAAGGAGGAGACGCGCCATGCATCCCAGAGACCTGCCTGCCGGGCTGTCCGACCCAGCCGATATCGATCCCCAAGAAACCGCCGAATGGTGCGACGCGCTGGCCGCCCTGGTGCAGCATGCCGGCCCGCAGCGCGCGGCCTTCGTGCTGGATCGGCTGGCCCAGCAGGCCAGCGCGCTGGGCGTGCGCAGCGCCGGCCGCATCCGCACTCCCTACCTGAACACCATCCCGGTGGACGAACAGCCGCCCTACCCCGGCGACCTCGACCTGGAGCGGCGCCTGGCCTCGATCAACCGCTGGAATGCCCTGGCCATGGTGGTGCGCGCCAACAAAGCCTACGGGGAGCTGGGCGGCCACATCGCCAGCTATGCCTCGGCCGCCGACCTTTTCGAGGTCGGGTTCAACCATTTCTTTCGCGCCGGCGAGAACGGCGACCTGGTCTTCATGCAGCCGCACTCGGCGCCCGGCATCTACGCGCGCGCCTTCCTGGAGGGCCGGCTGGGCGAGGCCGACCTGGCGTGCTTCCGCCGCGAAGTAGCCGCCCCTGGCATGGGCGCGCGAGGCTTGTCGTCCTACCCCCACCCTTGGCTGATGCCGGACTTCTGGCAGTTTCCCACCGGGTCCATGGGCATTGGCCCGATCAACGCCATCTACCAGGCCCGCTTCATGCGCTATTTGCAGCACCGGGGATTACTGCCTGCGTCGGACCGCCGGGTGTGGGGCATTTTCGGCGACGGCGAGATGGACGAGCCCGAGGCCGTCGCCGCGCTGACGCTGGCCGCCCGCGAGGGCCTGGACAACCTGGTCTTCGTCATCAACTGCAACCTGCAGCGCCTGGACGGCCCGGTGCGCGGCAACGGCCGCATCGTCGACGAACTGGAAACGCTCTTTTCCGGCGCCGGCTGGAACGTCATCAAGGTGCTCTGGGGCTCGGACTGGGACCCGCTATTTGCCCGCGACCGCACCGGCGCCCTGGCGCGCGCCTTCGCGCGCACCGTCGACGGCCAGTTCCAGACCTTTGCGGCCAAGGACGGCGCCTACAACCGCCAGCACTTTTTCGGCGCGGATCCCGAGCTGGCCGCCCTGGTGGCCGATTGGAGCGACGACGCCATCGACCGCCTGCACCGGGGCGGCCACGACATGGTCAAGATCTATGCCGCCTACCACCGCGCAGTGCGGCATCGCGGACAACCCACCGTGATCCTGGCCCAGACCAAGAAAGGCTACGGCATGGGCCAGGCCGGCCAGGGTCGCATGACGACCCACCAGCAGAAAAAGCTCGACGCCGACGCGCTGCTGGCTTTCCGCGACCGGTTCGCCCTGCCGCTGTCGGACGAAGACTGCCTGGCGCTGAAGTTCTACCGCCCGGCCGACGACAGCCCCGAGGTGCGCTATGCCCAGGAACGGCGCGCCACGCTGGGCGGCCCCCTGCCCGCGCGGCGCGGCGCGGCACCCGCGCTGGCCGTGCCGCCGGCGCAGGATTGGGGCCGCTTCGCCCTGCAGCCCGGTGGCAAGGAGATGTCCAGCACGATGGCGGTGGTGCGCATGCTGTCGCAGCTGCTCAAGGACCCCGCGCTCGGCCCGCGCATCGTGCCCATCGTCGCCGACGAGGCACGCACCTTCGGCATGGCCAACCTGTTTCGCCAGGTCGGCATTTATTCGTCGCAAGGACAGCTGTACGAACCCGAGGATATCGGCTCGGTCCTGTATTACCGCGAGGCGCGCGACGGGCAGATCCTGGAGGAAGGCATCACCGAGGCCGGCGCGATGTCGTCCTGGACGGCCGCAGGCACGAGCTACTCCACGCACGGCCTGGCCATGCTGCCGTGCTACATCTACTACTCCATCTTCGGCTTCCAGCGCGTGGGCGACCTGATCTGGGCTGCCGCCGACCAGCGCGTGCGTGGCTTCTTGATCGGCGCCACCTCCGGGCGCACGACGCTGGGTGGTGAAGGCCTGCAACACCAGGACGGTGCCAGCCATTTGATCGCCACCACCGTGCCGAACTGCCGCGCCTACGACCCGGCTTACGCCTACGAGCTGGCCACGCTGCTCGAGCACGGCATGCGCCGCATGCTCGACGAACGCCGCGACGAGTTCTACTACCTGACCGTCACCAACGAATCGTTGCCGCAGCCGGACATGCCCGAAGGCCAGGACGTGCGCGACGGCATCGTGCGCGGCCTGTACCGCGTGCACGGCGCGCAGGGCGACGCGCAAGTCCGCCTGCTGGGCGCCGGGCCCATGCTGGCCGAGGCGCTGAAAGCGGCGGACACGCTGGCCCGCGACCATGGCGTGGCTGCCGAGGTCTGGAGCGTGACCAGCTTTTCGGAGCTGGCCCGCGATGGCCACGCTTGCGAGCGCGCGCGGCTGCTCGGGCTGCCCGGCGGCGAGCCCTGGGTGGCGCGGCAGCTGGGTGGAGCCCGCCTGCCCACGGTGGCCGCCAGCGACTACGTGCGCGCCGTGCCCGAGCAAATCCGTGCGTGGATCCCCGGCCCCTACCGTACCCTGGGCACCGACGGCTTTGGGCGCAGCGACACGCGCGCCGCCCTGCGCGACTTTTTCGAGGTCGGCAGCCAGTGGATCGTGCTCGCGGCGCTAGAGTTGCTGGCGCGTGAACCGGGCGCCAGCGTCGATCCCGCGTCCGTGCAGGCGCTGCGCACGGCGCTCGGCGCCCAGGGCCGGACAGCGCCGCCCTGGGAACGGTAAGCCGGCAGACTGCCCCGCCCGCCCTCGAGGGCGGGCGCCTTCGCGCCCCTGCTGCCGCGCGTCGCAGCAGTTAGCTGCGACGCAACATGCCGTCGACGCCATTTCCTGTTCAAATAGCCGCCCATGCCGAAATTCCGGCACCGCAGGGCGCGCCCGGCAACGGGCGCGCCGATTCCTTTTTTGCCGCGACAGACGGCGCAACGCAGCACTGACACCTTAGCTTCTCCATGGATGACACCCTGACCAAGCTGGCGCTCGACTACCACGCCAACCCCACCCCTGGAAAAATTTCCGTCACCCCGACCAAGACGCTGGCCAACCAGGACGACCTGTCGCTGGCCTACTCTCCCGGGGTCGCCGCCGCCTGCATGGCGATCCACGGCGAAGGCGATGCCGCCGCCGCCCGCTATACCTCGCGCGCCAACCTGGTGGGCGTCATCACCAACGGCACGGCCGTGCTGGGCCTGGGCAACATCGGCCCGCTGGCGGCCAAGCCCGTCATGGAGGGCAAAGGGTGCCTGTTCAAGAAGTTCGCCGGCATCGACGTCTTCGACATCGAGCTGGCCGAACGTGACCCGGACAAGCTGGTCGACATCATCGCCGCGCTGGAACCCACGCTCGGCGGCATCAACCTCGAGGACATCAAGGCGCCCGAGTGCTTCTACATCGAGAAGAAGCTGCGCGAGCGCATGAAGATTCCCGTCTTTCATGACGACCAGCACGGCACGGCCATCATCTCGGCCGCGGCCATCATCAACGGCCTGAAGGTGGTCGGCAAGCAGATCGGCGACGTGCGCCTGGTCTGCTCGGGTGCGGGCGCCGCCGCCATCGCCTGCCTGGACCTGCTGGTCCATCTCGGCATCCGCCGTGAAAACATCTTCGTGGTCGACTCGCGCGGCGTGATCTGGGAAGGCCGCGAAGAAAACATGGAGCCCAACAAGCGCCGCTATGCGCAAAGGACCGATGCGCGCACGCTGGCCGACGTCGTTGCAGGCGCCGACATCTTCCTGGGCTGCTCGACCGCCGGGGTGCTGACCGCCGACATGGTCAAGACCATGGCGGCCAAGCCGCTGATCCTGGCGCTGGCCAACCCCGAGCCCGAAATCCGCCCCGAGGTCGCCAAGGCTGCGCGCCCGGACTGCATCATCGCCACCGGCCGCTCGGACTACCCCAACCAGGTCAACAACGTCCTGTGCTTCCCCTTCATTTTCCGCGGGGCGCTGGATGCCGGCGCCACGCGCATCACCGAGGAGATGAAGCTCGCCTGCGTCAAGGCCATCGCGGAACTGGCCGAAGCCGAGCAGAACGACGAAGTCGCCCTGGCCTACGCTGGCCAGGAACTGACCTTCGGTCCGGACTACATCATCCCCAAGCCGTTCGATCCGCGCCTGATCGTACGCATCGCGCCCGCCGTGGCCCAAGCTGCGGCCGAATCGGGCGTGGCCACGCGCCCCATCGAGGACATCGAGGCCTATCGCCAGAAGCTGATGGGCTTCGTCTACCACTCCGGCCAGCTGATGCGCCCGCTATTCCAGCAGGCCAAGCAGGCACCCAAGCGCGTGATCTACGCCGACGGCGAAGACGAGCGCGTGCTGCGCGCGGTGCAGACGGTCGTCGACGAAGGCTTGGCCCAGCCCATCCTGGTCGGCCGCCCCTCGGTCATCGAGATGCGCATCAAGAAATTCGGCCTGCGGCTGGCCGCCGGCAAGAACATCGAGATCGTCGACCCCGAAGACGACTCGCGTTTTAACGAGACCTGGTCGGCCTACTACAAGCTGCGCGGTCGCGAAGGCGTAACGCCGACGATCGCCAAGGCCATGGTCCGCAAGCACAACACGCTGATCGGCGCCATGCTGCTGCGCCGGGGCGATGCCGACGCGCTGCTGTGCGGCGTGGCCAGCCGCTACGACAATCAGCTGCGCTACGTCGACGAGGTCATCGGCCGCAAGCCGGGCGTGCTGGCCTATGGCGCGCTCAATGTGCTGATGCTGCCCAACCAGACGCTGTTCATCACGGACACGCACGTCAACGAAAACCCCTCGGCCGAAGAGATCGCCGACATCACCATCCAGGCGGCCCAGGAAATGCAGCGCTTTGGCGTAGTGCCCAAGGTCGCGCTGTTGTCGCACTCGAACTTCGGCAGCCGCCCGTCCGAATCCTCGCGCAAGATGGCACGCGCGCGCCAGCTCCTGCAGGAGCGTGCGCCCGATCTGGAAGTCGACGGCGAGATGCACGCCGACGCCGCGCTGTCGGAGAAAATCCGCATGATGGCCTATCCGGACAGCACACTGGCCGGCCCGGCCAACCTGTTGGTGATGCCCAACCTGGACGCGGGCAACATCACCTACAACATGCTCAAGATGACCGGCAGCAACGGCGTGGCGATGGGCCCCATCCTGCTGGGCGCGGCGCGTCCCGTGCACATCCTGACCACCAGCGCCACGGTGCGCCGCATCGTCAACATGACCGCGCTGGCCGTGGTCGATGCGCAGCAGGAGGCCGGGCAGGCCTAAGGCCTGCCGCGACCCGCTGGCCGCCGACGCGTGGCCGGCGGGCCCGGCCACTTTCCCCCGCCCGCCGGGCGGCGCGCACGGCGGGCTATGATTTGCGCCGTACGCGGACGATCCGCCCATCCACGGGAATCCGACATGACCCAAGACGCCTTGCTGGCCTGGCTGCACTACCTGGCCATCTTCGTCCTGATCGTCGCGCTCACGGCCGAGGCCGTGCTGCTGCGGCCCGGCCTGGGAGCCGCGACGATCCGCCGGCTGGCCAACTATGACCGGCTATACCTGGTCGCTGCGCTGGCCGTGCTGGCCACCGGCGGGCTGCGCCTGTCCCTGGGCGCCAAGGGCATGGCGTTCTACCTTGCCAACCCTTGGTTTCACGCCAAGATCGGCCTGTTCGTGCTCATCGGCCTGTGCTCGATCCCGCCGACCATCGCCTTCCTGCGCTGGCGGCGCCAGGCCGGCGCCGCGGACTTTTCCCCGCCGGACGGCGAAGTGACCCGCGCCCGCCGCTGGGTCATGGTCGAAACGCACCTCATCGTGCTGCTGCCACTGTTTGCCGCGCTGATGGCGCGCGGCGTGTCGATGTAGGCGGCCGCGCGCGTGGAGGGCATCTACCTGGTCGTCGGCCTGGGCGCTGCGCTTGCGGCATTCGTCCAAGGATTGGCCGGATTCGGCTTCGGCCTGACCGCCATGTCGGTCTGGGCCTGGACGCTGGAGCCCCAGCTGGCGGCCGTGCTGGCGGTGTTCGGCGGCTTGGCCGGCCAGGTGCTCGCCGCCTGCACGGTGCGCCGCGGCCTGGCATTCGGCCTCCTATGGCCGTTCATCGCCGGCGGCTTGGCCGGGGTGCCGCTAGGGACTTGGCTGCTGCCCTACCTGGATGCCGCCTGGTTCAAGGCCATCGTCGGCGCGATACTGGCGCTGTGGTGCCCGGCCATGCTGTTATCGGCCAACCTGCCCCGCATCTCGGCGGATAACCGCCTGGCCGATGCCGCAATAGGCATGGCCGGCGGCGTCATGGGCGGCCTGGGTGGATTCACTGGCCTGCTTCCGACCCTATGGTGCACGCTGCGCGGCATGGGCAAGGACGCGCAGCGCGCGATCATCCGGAACTTCAACCTGGCGATGCTGGCCGTGGCGATGTCGCTCTACCTGGCCCGCGGCATGGTCACGCGCCCCATGCTGCCACTGTTTGCGCTGGTGCTGCCGGCCATCCTGCTGCCCGCGCTGGCCGGTTCGCGCGTGTATGCGCGCATCAGCGACGCCGCCTTCCGGCGCGTGGTGCTGGCGCTCTTGACGGCATCGGGCGCGGCCATGCTGGCCTCGGGCTTGGCCACGCTGCTGGCCCGTGGCAGCTAAGGCGCCTTCCAGCCGCGCGCCGTTTCCCGCCGCCCGCCTCGTTTCCCCACGCAGGCATGAAAAAAGCCCCGGGACGAGGCCCCCGGGGCTTCCGGCATTTGGCGCCGGGCGTACGGCGCCCGGCGGACCGCGTCAGCGCTTGTCGCGCGGCGGCACCTGGCGCGGCGCGTGGCCCGTAAAGAGCTGGCGCGGACGGCCGATCTTGTAGTCGGGGTCGGACAGCATCTCGTTCCACTGGGCAATCCAGCCGACGGTGCGGGCGAGCGCGAAGATGGCGGTGAACAGCGACGTCGGAATGCCGATGGCACGCTGCACGATGCCCGAGTAGAAGTCGACGTTAGGATACAGCTTGCGCTGCACGAAGTAGTCGTCTTCCAGGGCGATGCGCTCGAGCTCCATGGCGAGCTTGAACAGCGGGTCGTTCTCCAGCCCGAGCGCGGCGAGCACTTCCTTGCAGGTTTCCTGCATCAGCTTGGCGCGCGGGTCGTAGTTCTTGTAGACGCGGTGGCCAAAGCCCATCAGGCGCACGCCCGAG
>CALEQZ010000053.1 GCA_937908115.1 uncultured Alcaligenaceae bacterium
GCATACGCATACGCTTTAGCGGCATAACCTGTGCAGGTTCCGCTGGGTCAATACAATCCAGCAGCGTGCGCGCCTCGCGCAGTGACACTTTCATCCCGTACTCGAGAACCTCCGGTTCGCGGATCTCTTTGCAGGTCGGATCGTAGCGACCGATCGCCAGGGTCTCACGCCGGCCGTTGATACGGTAGTCGTACCGGAATGCCTTGGTCCCGGTGGTCAGGACCATCGCGTATAGGCCGTCGCGGTCGGACGCCTTGTACGGCTTTTCCTTCGGCGCCAGCGCGCCCAGCTCTTTATCAGTCAGCAAATCAGCCTCACTTTGATTTGCCGCTTGATACCGTCAGACCCCCTGACGGTACCGGAAGCGGCTATTTCGACCGCTTCAAAAGGTACCGTCACGACGACCGTCAAAGTGAGCGAGATTGGGTGATAGCGGCTAAGACTACATGAGCCACTAATTCCTTATCCTGCTTGGGTTTCGTGGGGATTTTGATACTGCCTGAAACGGTGTGAGACGATCCTAATTCACTCCCACTCAATCGTCGCCGGCGGCTTACTAGACACGTCATAAACCACCCGGTTAATCCCCCTCACCTCGTTAATAATCCGCGACGACACCCGCGCCAGCAGCGCGTGCGGCAGGGGCGCCCAGTCGGCGGTCATGAAGTCGAAGGTTTGCACGGCGCGCAGCGCAACCACGTATTCGTAGGTGCGGCCGTCGCCCATGACGCCGACGGACTTGACGGGCAGGAAGACGGCAAAGGCCTGGGAGGTCAGGTCGTACCAGCTTTTGCCGCTGGTTTCGTCTATGGTGCTGCGCAGTTCGTCGATGAAGATGGCGTCGGCCCGGCGCAGCAGGTCGGCGTATTCGCGCTTGACTTCGCCCAGGATGCGCACGCCCAGGCCCGGGCCTGGGAAGGGGTGGCGGTAGACCATTTGCGCCGGCAGGCCCAAGGCCACGCCCAGTTCGCGGACTTCGTCCTTGAATAGCTCCCGCAGGGGTTCCAGCAGCTTGAGGTTGAGGGTTTCGGGCAGGCCGCCGACGTTGTGGTGGGACTTGATCGAGGTGGCCTTGCCGGTTTTTCCGCCGGCCGATTCGATGACGTCGGGGTAGATGGTGCCCTGGGCCAGCCATTTGGCGCTTTTGATTTTGGCGGCTTCGGCCTGGAAGACTTCGACGAATTCGCGGCCGATGATTTTGCGCTTGGCTTCGGGGTCGGACACGCCGGCCAGTTTGCTCATGAATTGTTCGGACGCGTCGACGTGGACGATGCGCACGCCCATGTTTTCGGCAAAGGTCTGCATGACCTGCTTGCCTTCGTCCAGGCGCAGCAGCCCGTGGTCGACGAAGACGCAGGTCAGCTGATCCCCGATGGCCTTGTGGATGAGGGCTGCAGCCACGGACGAGTCGACGCCGCCGGACAGGCCCAGGATGACGTGGTCGCTGCCGACTTGTTGGCGGATGCGTTGGACCGCTTCGCTGATGTAGTCGGGCATGTTCCAGTCGCCGCTGCAGCCGCAGATGTCGCGCACGAAGCGCGCCAGCATGGCCTTGCCCTGGACGGTGTGGGTGACTTCGGGGTGGAATTGCACGCCGTAGAAGCGCCGTTCTTCGTCGGCCATGCCGGCGATGGGGCAGGACGGCGTGGAGGCCATCAGCTTGAAGCCGGGCGGCAGTTCGGTGACTTTGTCGCCATGGCTCATCCAGACCTTGAGCATGCCGTGGCCTTCGGGGGTGCGGAAGTCTTCTATGCCTTGCAGCAGCCGCGTGTGGCCGTGGGCGCGCACTTCGGCGTAGCCAAACTCGCGGTGGTCCGAATGGCTGACCTTGCCGCCCAGCTGGAAGGCCATGGCCTGCATGCCGTAGCAGATGCCGAGCACCGGCACGCCCAGCTCGAAGACGGCGTGCGGCACGCGCAGGGAGTCCTCCGCGTAGGCCGAGGCGTGGCTGCCCGACAGGATGATGCCCTTGAGCCCTTGCGCGGCCTGCTCTCGCACGAACGCATCGTCGACGTCGCCGGGGTGGATTTCGGAATAGACGCCGGCTTCGCGCACGCGGCGGGCGATCAGCTGGGTGACCTGGGAGCCGTAGTCCAGGATGAGGATGCGCTCGTGATGCATGAAAAGTCTGCCGTCAGATATCAATGCGCACCGGTCGGGCTGGCGCCCGCCGGTGCGCGCGTTGCTGGTGGCCGTCGACGCCGCCCATGAAGGGCGGTCAGTCGGCGCGGTAGTTGGGCGCTTCCTTGGTGATCTGCACGTCGTGCACGTGCGATTCCCGGAAGCCCGCCGAGGTGATTTCCACGAACTGGGTCTTGGTGCGCATCTCGTCGATGGTGCGGCAGCCGCAGTAGCCCATGGAGGCGCGTATGCCGCCGACCACCTGGTAGATGATGGCGATGACGCTGCCCTTGTACGGCACGCGGCCTTCGATGCCTTCGGGCACCAGCTTGTCGGCGTTGTTGGCCGGGTCCTGGAAGTAGCGGTCGGCCGACCCTTCGGTCATGGCGCCCAGGCTGCCCATGCCGCGGTAGGCCTTGTACGACCGTCCCTGGTACAGGACGACTTCGCCCGGGGCTTCCTCGGTGCCGGCGAACATGCCGCCCATCATGCACGCGAAGGCGCCGGCAGCGATGGCCTTGGCCACGTCGCCGGAATAGCGGATGCCGCCGTCGGCGATCAGCGGCACGCCGGTGCCTTCCAGCGCCTTGGCCACGTTGGAGATGGCAGTGATCTGCGGCACGCCGACGCCTGCCACCACGCGGGTGGTGCAGATCGAGCCCGGCCCGATGCCGACCTTGACGCCGTCGGCGCCGGCCTCGACCAGCGCGCGGGCGGCCTCGCCGGTGGCGACGTTGCCACCGATGACCTCGACCTTGGGAAAGTTCTGCTTGACCCAGCGCACGCGCTCGAGCACGCCGGCCGAGTGGCCGTGCGCGGTATCGACGACGATGACGTCTACGCCCGCGGCCACGAGCTTGGCCACGCGGTCTTCGGTGCCCTCGCCCACGCCGACGGCCGCGCCCACGCGCAGCTGGCCCAGCGCATCCTTGCACGCGTTGGGGTGCTCGGTGTTCTTGACGATGTCCTTGACGGTGGCCAGGCCGCGCAGCTCGAAGTTGTCGTTGACGATGAGCACGCGCTCCAGGCGGTGCTTGTGCATCAGGCGCTGGGCTTCATCCAGCGTCGAACCTTCGGGCATGGTGACCAGGCGCTCGCGCGGGGTCATGACGTTGGCCAGCGGCTGCGACAGGTTTTCTTCGAAGCGCAGGTCGCGGTTGGTGACGATGCCGACCAGCTTGCCGTCCTTGACCACGGGCAGGCCCGAGATGCCGTGCTTGCGCTGCAGGGCGATGGCGTCGCCGACCTTCATGTCCGGGGTGACGGTGACCGGGTCGATGACGATGCCGAACTCGTGGCGCTTGACGCGGGCCACTTCGGCCGCCTGCATGTCGGCAGGCATGTTCTTGTGGATGATCCCGATGCCGCCTTCCTGGGCCATGGCAATGGCCAGGCGGGCTTCGGTGACGGTGTCCATGGCGGCGGACACCAGCGGGATGTTCAGGGTGATGTTGCGGGTAAGGCGGGTTTGAAGCGAGGTGTCGCGCGGCAGCACGTCCGAATACGCAGGCACGAGCAGTACGTCGTCGAACGTGAGCGCTTTTTGCAAGAGACGCATGGGAGACTCCGGGCGCAAAGCAGAATTATACGCGTTGCGCCTGGGCCTCCGCGGTGCGCGCCATGTCGGCGATGACCTGCGCCACGGCCGCGGTCAGCCGCTTGCCGTAGGGCACGTGCAGGAACTCGTTGGGCCCGTGGGCGTTGGATTTGGGCCCGAGCACCCCGCAGACCATGAACTGCGCCTTGGGAAAGCCCTGCTGCAGCATGTTCATGAGCGGAATCGTGCCGCCCTGCCCGATGTAGCCGCACGGCGCCTCGAAGAAGCGCTGCGACGCGTTGTCCAGCGCCTGCGTCAGCCAGCCGGCCGTCTGCGGCGCGTTCCAGCCGCTGGCCACGCCCGCGGGCTTGAACAGCACCCGCGCGTTGTACGGGGCGTCGGCTTCCAGCAGCGCCTTCAGCTCCTGGGCGGCAGCGGCCGCGTCGATCAGCGGCGGCAGGCGCAGCGACAGGTAAAAGGCCGTGCGCGGGCGCAGGACGTTGCCGGCGCTTTCCAGCGGCGGCAGGCCCTCGGCGCCAGTCACCGACAGGGTCGGCCGCCAGGTGCGGTTGATCAGCGCCTGCTCGGGGCTGGTGGTCATGGGCAGGACGAAGCCGCCGTCGGCGCCGCAGCTCCAGGGCAGTCGCCGCCAGACCTCCTCGCCCAGGATCTTGGCGGTGGCGCGCGCCTGGTCGATGCGCTCGGCCGGGATCTCGCAGTGGAAGCTTTCGGGCAACAGCCGGCCGGTGGCGCTGTCTTCCAGCCGGTCGAGCAGGTGGCGCAGGATGCGAAAGCTCGACGGCACCACCCCGCTGGCGTCGCCCGAGTGCACGCCCTCGTCGAGCACCTGCACTTCCAGCGTGCCGGTGATGATGCCGCGCAGGGACGTCGTCACCCACAGCTGGTCGTAGTTGCCCGCGCCCGAATCCAGGCACACCACCAGGGCGACGTTGCCCAGCCGGTCGCGCAGCGCGTCCACGTAGGGCAGCAGGTCGTAGCTGCCCGATTCCTCGCAGGTTTCGATGAGGCCCACGCAGCGCGGCCGCGGCACGCCCTGCTTGTCCAGCGCCTTGACCGCGGTGATGGCCGAATAGACCGCGTAGCCGTCGTCGGCGCCGCCGCGGCCGTACAGCTTGCCGTCCTCGTACTTGGGCGTCCACGGGCCCAGGCCGCTGCGCCAGCCGGAAAACTCCGGCTGCTTGTCCAGGTGCCCGTACAGCAGCACCGTGTCACCATTGTCTGGCCCGGTGGCCGGGATCTCGAAGAAGATGACCGGGGTGCGGCCGGGCAGCCGCACGATCTCGAGCGCCAGGCCGTGCACCTTCTGCGCCTCGACCCAGGCGGCGGCGTCGCGCACGACCTTTTCCAGGTAGCCGTGCTTTTCCCAGTCGGCATCGAAGGCCGGGCTCTTGGCCGGCACGGCGATGTAGTCGGTCAGCGCCGGGAGGATTTCGCCGTCCCATTTCTCGTCGACGTAGGCCTGCAGGGCTTCGGCGTCCGGAGCGGGAAAGGCTTGGTCGGGAAGGCGGGCGTTCATGGGCGAAATCTCCAAGCGGGAAACCAAACCCCGATTCTATGCCCGCCGGGGCGCCGCGGGTAGCGCCTGGCGCGGGCGGCCGTGACAACGGTGCGCCGGGCCTGCGCCCGCATTACCACGCCAGCTACTACGCCGCCTTTGTCTACGACCCGGACGGCTACAACATCGAAGCGGTTTTCCATGGCGGGCAGGCCGCAGGCGCTACGGCAGCAGCCCGGGGTTGAAGGCCACCTCCCACAGGTGGCCGTCGGGGTCCTGGAAGTAACCGGCGTAGCCGCCCCAGAAGGTGTCCTGCGCCGGCACCCCAGGGTGATCAGGGTGACGCGCGGCTGCATGGCCTAGATGCCAGTGGCGGGATAGTTGGGGCCGGGGTCATGGAAGCCCCCGTTGCTGTAGGGATTGGCCGCGCCGGGGTGCGGCGGGCCTGGGCGGGAAAAGTCCGCGCCGGCACAGCCGGCAAGCAGCGCGGCCAAGACCAGGCACAGGATGCGCAAAATCATGACGGATACCTCGGTGGGTAGGCGGGCGGCCGGCTGCGGCAGCCCCACAGCCGGCCCTTCGCCGGACGTTCCCCACAGGATACACCTCGCCCCACCCTGCCCGCCGCCAGCCAGGATGGGCCGCACGCTTTAGCTAGCCGCGCACGAACGCAAGCGCCCGCGCAGGCCGGGCGCCGCCCTGCCCTTATCCGGCCACGCACCGGGCCAGCAGGCACAGGCATTCGTACATCAGCGTCGCGCCGAGCAGGGCCGTACTGCCGCTGGGGTCGTAGGGCGGCGCCACTTCCACCACGTCCGCGCCCAGGAAGTCCAGCCCGTCCAGGCCGCGCAGCAGCGCCAGCGCTTCACGGCTGGACAGGCCGCCCGCTTCGGGTGTGCCGGTGCCCGGCGCATAAGCGGGATCCAGGCCGTCGATGTCCACCGACAGATAGGCCGGGCCGTCGCCGATGATCCGGCGCGCTTCGCGCACGACTTCGGCCACGCCCAGCGCGTCGAACTCTTCGATGAAGACCACGCGCATGCCCGACTCCAACGAATAGCGCCAGCCTTCGTCGGTGTTCTGCGCGCCGCGTATGCCGATCTGTATGGTGCGCTTGGGGTCGAGCAGGCCCGCCTCGACCGCGCGGCGAAAGGGCGAGCCATGGTTGAACTTGGAGCCTAGGAACGCGTCCCAGGTGTCGGTGTGCGCGTCGATGTGCACCATGCCGATGGGCTCGCGCAGCCCCATCGCCTGGAAGATCGGAAAGGTAATGGAATGGTCCCCGCCTGCGGCAAGCACCCGCTTGCCCGCGGCAAACAGCGGCTCGAAAAAGCGCCGGATATCGGCGTGCGATGCCTCCAGGTGGTAGACGTCGGTAAACGGGACGTCGCCCACGTCGCCGACGCGGCACGCGGCAAAGGGATCGAAGCGGGTGACGTGGTGGATCGCCCGCATCATCGACGACATGTTGCGCATCTCGCGCGGGCCGTAGCGTGCGCCGGGGCGCGCGGTGACGCCGCCGTCGAAGGGCACGCCGGCGATGGCGATGTCGATCTCGTCCAGGTCGCGCACGCAGGGCACGCGCATAAAGGTGGGGATGCCGCTGTAGCGCGGCAGCTTTTGCTGGCTGGTATCGGTGGGCATGGCGTCGATGCGTTCGGCTGGCGTGGCGCGCCTCAAAAGGTGGCCGGCGTGTTCACCCACAGCACGCGGGCGACGGTGCGGCCCGGATTGCGGTAGCTGTGCGGCATGTCGCTGGAAAAGTAAAAGGCGTCGCCCGCGGCCAGGCGGTGCACGTCGTCGCCCAGCCGCAGTTCGAATTCGCCTTCGATGACGTAGCCCATTTCCTCCCCCGCGTGGGCGATCTGCTCCGGGCTTTCGGCGCGCGGGGCCAGCACGTGGATGTCGGCCTGCAGCAGTTGCCCGCGCATGGGCACGATCAGGCGTTCGAGCGACACGCCGGTGCGGATGCCCCGCGGACCGGTAAATGCGATGACCGGCCGCTCGTGCGCGCGCACGATGGGCGATCGCAGCGGCGCTTGCCCGGCAGTCAGTTCGGCCACGTTGGTGTCCAGCGCGCGTGCCAGCCGGTGCAGCGTGGCCAGCGACGGCATGGCCTGGCCGCGCTCGATGCGCGACAGCAGGCTTTCCGAGCAGCCGGCCGCGCGGGCCAGCGACTTCAGGGTCATGCCGTGGACCATGCGCGCGTGCCGCACGCGCGGGCCCAGCGCGGCCAGCGGCTGGCCGCCGCCGGCGTCGAATTCGACCTGCGTCTTAGCCATGGAAGCTCCGCGGTGAAGGAAACGGGCGCGGCCGCGCTCAAGCGCCGGCCAGCACGGTGAAGTGCACCTCGACCGGGCGGTTGTCGTTGATGGGAATGATGTCCTGCGGGCAGGCCGACATCACGACCACGCAGTCCATTTCGGCGCGCAGGTCGACGTAGTCGCCAGCCTTGGACACCGGCGGCAGCCATTGCACGCCGCCGTCGCTGCCCACGGGGATGTTCATCCACAGGTTCAGCGGCTGCGGTACTTCGCGCGCGCGCAGGCCGATGGCCTTGAGCGCCAGCCGCATGTTGTCGGCGCAATTGTCGTGGTAGTGCGTCACGCCCAGGTTGCGGTACCGGTAGGCGTCGCAGGCGGCCATCAGCGTGTCATGCACGCCGGGCGAAGTGTCGGCGACCAGCGTCAGGATGGGCCGGCGGCGGTTGGTCGCCAGCGGGTCGCCCACCTTGGGGATGATACGGTCGATGGCCGCGCGCGCGTGCTCCATGGACATGAACTCGCTCAGATCGTCGGCCTTGAAGGCCCAGGTGTCGCACACCTGGCTGCCATGCGTGTTAATGATGCGGATGACCTGGCCCTTGGCCAGGCGCACGGCGCGGCCGTGACGTGCGGGCACTTCGTAGCGCTTGCCGATCTCGGGCGTGCCGTCGGGCGAAATGGGCTCGTTGCCGGTGGCGTTCACGCCGACGGGCTCGCCATTGTCGGGGGTGGCGGCAGACAGCGATTGGTGCATGGTGGTTCCTTCCGTCAGGGTTGCAAAGGGGTTGGGATAAGGCCCGGCGCGGCTACGCCGGCCCGGCCAGTTCGGCCACGCACCAGGCCAGCGCCCGGGTGCAGGCCGCAAGATCGTCGATGCGCGTGTCTTCGTCGGGATGGTGGCTGATCCCGCCTATGCTGGGCGCAAACAGCATGGCCGTGGGGCAGAACCCCGCCATCGGCATGGCGTCATGAAACGCGCCCGAAATCACGTCGCGGCCCTGCAGGCCCAGCTGCGCGCAGGCCTGCCGGGCAAGCTGCACCAGTTGCGCGTCAAACCGCACGGTGGGCTTGTCCTGCAGCCGCTCGATGCGCGCGCCGGCCGGCAGCGCCTTGTCCAGCAGCGCCTGGACGGCGTCCAGCGCAGCGGGCTCGGGATGGCGCACGTCCACCGTAAAGACGACGCGGTCGGCCACGGTATTGATCGAACCGGGCGAGCAGTCCCAGCACCCGATGGTCAGGCGAAGCCGCTCATCGCCGCCTTGCTCGGCATAAGCCAGCAGCGCGTGCGCCAGGCGCACGGCCTTGGCCTGGGCGTCGTCGCGCGCGGCCAGCGGCGTGGTGCCGGCGTGCGCGCAGCGTCCCTCGACCGTGACGCGAAACCAGCGCACGCCTTGGATGGCGGTCACGCAGCCCACCTGCGCGCCGCAGGCCTCCAGCACCGGGCCCTGCTCGATGTGCGCTTCGATATAGGCATGCGCCGCACCGCCCAGCGGCACGTCGCGCCAGGCCCAACCGCCCTGCCCGGCCGCCTCGCGCAGGTCCGCGACCGCGGCGTCGCGCGCGGCGCCGAAGGTGATGCCTTGCGCGTCGGCCACCGGCAGGAACTGCGCCAGCTGCTGCGGCTGCGCGTACGCGGCCGACCCCATCAGCCCAGGCGCAAAGCGCGAGCCTTCTTCGTTGGTCCACATGACGACGTCAATGGGCCGGCGCGTGCGCGCGCCGCAGGCATCGAGCGCCTCGAACACTTCCAGGCCGGCGACGATGCCGAAGGCGCCGTCCAGCCACCCGCCCAGCGGCTGGGTGTCGGCGTGGCTGCCGGTCAGCACCGGCGCCAGGTCCGGCGCGCTGCCTTCGCGGCGCAGGTGCACGTTGGCCGCGGCGTCGATGCCCACGCGGTAGCCGGGCCGGGCGGCAAAATCGGCGACCAGCCACCGGCGCGCGGCCAGCTCTTCGGCGGTCAGCGCCTGGCGCGCCACGCCGCCGGTGGCCACGCCGCCGAAAGCCGCCAACCCCAGCTGGCGCGCGTGCAGCCGGGCCGCATCGACGGCCAGCGCCACGCGCCGCGCAAATGCGGGGTGTTCGCCCACGCCGGTCATGCCGCGGCCTCCGCGGGCGCCGCCCCCTGCAGGCTGCGGCGAAACCACGGCCGCAAAAAGGCCTGCAGGCGCGGATGCTCGGGCCGCCGGATGATCTGGTCGGGCGTGCCGGCCGCGACGATGCGGCCCTGCTCCATAAACACCACGCGGTCGGACACCTCCGCCGCAAAGCTCATCTCGTGCGTGACCATGACCATGGTCATGCCGTCGCGCGACAGCGACAGGATGACTTCCAGCACTTCGTCGACCAGTTCCGGGTCCAAGGCCGAAGTGGGCTCATCCAGCAGCATGACTTCGGGGTGGATGGCCAGCGCCCGCGCGATGCCCACGCGCTGTTGCTGGCCGCCGCTGAGCGCTGCCGGCATGGCGTCGGCCTTGGCGGCCATGCCCACCCGGTCCAGGGCCTGCAGCGCGACGGTGCGCGCCTGGTCGGCGGGCATGCCCTTGGCGAGCGTCAGCGGCGCAGTAACGTTGGCCAGCACCGTCATGTGCGGCCACAGGTTGAATTGCTGGAACACCATGGCCACGGGCGCCCGCACTTCGGCGATGCTGCGCTCGGTCTCGCGCACCAGCTGGCCGGCCGGCGTCTTGCGGTAGCCGAGCAGCGCGCCGCGTATCCTGACCTCGCCTTCGTCGTAGGCTTCCAGGAAGTTCATGCAGCGCAGCAGCGTCGTCTTGCCCGAGCCGGACGGGCCGATGAGCGAGACGACCTCGCCGGCCCGCACGTCCAGGTTGATGTCCGCGAGCACGCGGTGTGCACCGAACGACTTGCCCACGCCGCGCAGCGAAATCATGGGCACCTCGCCCGATGGGCCGGCGCGGGTGCTGTCTTTGATATCCATCGTCAGGGTTCCGTTCAAAGGGCGGCGTAGCGGCGCAGCCACCCGCCCAGGCGGTTGATCAGCACGGCCAGCGCCCAGTAGCTGAGCGCCAGCAACACATAAGGCTCGACGTAGACGAACTGTTCGGACACGACCTTGCCGGCGGTCATGGTCAGTTCGGGATAGGTGATGACCGAAGCGAGCGCCGATTCCTTCATCACCAAGATGGTTTGGTTGGCCACCAGCGGCAGGCTGGCGCGCAGGGCCTGCGGGCAGGCGATGTGCCAGAACACCTGGCGGCGCGTCAGCCCCATGCAGCGGGCGGCTTCGATTTGGCCACGCGGGATACGCTGCCAGCAGGCACGGAAGATTTCGGCAAAGTAGGCGCCGCTATAGACGGCCAGCGTCAGCGCCGCGGCGTCGAAGGGATCGAGCCGCACGCCGGCGCTGGGCAGGCCGAAGTACACGATGAACAGGTGCACCAGGAAAGGCACGCCGCGCCATACCGTGGTGTAGGCCCAGTACAGGCCAACCAGTGCGCGCAGGCCGGTTTCGCGCGCGGCGTTCATGGCAAAGCCCAGCGCCAGCCCGCCCGCCATGGCCGCGGCCACCAGCGCGATAGTGCGCAGCGCCGCTTCGCCAAACAGGGGCAGCAGTTCGCCCAACAAAGCAAAATCGATCATGTGCGTATCGCCGTGCGGTTGACCACGCGCGCGCTGATCGCGCGCCCCTTGCCCATGCGCCGGGCGATCCAGGTGCCTGCGGCGAACACCGCCGCGGTCATCAGCAGGTAGGACAGGCCCACCGTGACGTAGACCTCCAACGGCCTGAAGTTGGCTGCGACGATTTGCCGGCCGCTGCGCGCAAGATCAGCCACGGCGATCACCGACACGATGGCCGAGTTCTTGATCACGTCGATGGCTTCGGACACGACTGCCGGCCACACCGCGCGCGCCACCTGCGGCAGCTGCACGTAGCGGAACACCTGCCGCGGCGCGATGCCGAACGCCAGCGCCGCCTCGATCTGCCCGGCGGGCACCGCGGACAGGCCGGCGCGCAGGATCTCGCACTGGAACGCCGCGGAATTGGCGGCCATGGCCGCCATGGCCACGGCCAGCGGCGGCAGCTCCACGCCCGCCGCGCTGGGCAGGTAGAACATCATGAGCAGCTGCGCCAGCAGCGGCGTGCCGCGAAAGAAGCTGACATATGCCCGCACCAGCGCCGGCAGCAGGCCGCGCCCGCCGCGCGCCTGCGACAGGCCCAGCAGTACGGCGCCCAGGAGAAAGCCGGCGACGATGGCGACCGCCGAGACCAACAGGGTGTGGGCGGCGCCAGCCAGCAGCACCGGCAGGTAGGCGCACAGTCGTTCGGCAAGCGTGGCGGCGTTCATGCGGGGTGGTCCGTTGGCAGTCGGGATGCGATCACAGCTCGGGTTCCGGCACCGCGTCGGTGGGCACGTCCATCGTGAAGCCGAACCACTTCATCTGCAGTTCCTTCATCTTGCCGGTGCGCTGGGCGCGGGCGATGCCGTCGCTGAAGAACTTGACCAGCGAGGCGCTGTCCTCGCCCTGGCGGCCGACCCAGCCGAAATAGGTCTTGGGCCCGATGGGGGTGTCGATCACGGCATAGACGTCGCTACGCGTCTTGACCAGCGTGGCCAGGTTGGCGAGCGACTGCGCGACCGCGTCCAGCCGTCCCGCGCCCAGGTCGGCATAGGCTTCGTCGAAGCTGACGTATTCGCGGATGGTCACGTCCGCCTTGCCGGCGGCCTTGAGCTTGGCGGCATAGTCCTTCAGTGCCTTCAGTTGCGCCGAGCCGGCCTGCGAGCCCACCGTCTTGCCGGCGATGTCGTCCGGGCCGGCGATGGACGCGTCGTCCTTGCGCTTGACCAGCGCGGTCGTAGCGTCGGCGATCGGCACCGTGAAGGCGAACTTGGCCAGGCGCTCGCGCGTCATCGTCACGGACGTGACCACGAAGTCAAAGCGCTTGGCCGCCAGGCCAGGCAGGATGCCTTGGAAAGGCAGGTCCAGCTGCTTGACGCGCACCTCGGGCAGCTCTTGCAGGATGAAGTGCATCAGGTCGGGCCCGTAGCCGACGATCTTGCCGTCCTGCAGGAACTCGAACGGCGCGAACTGCGCCTCGGTCCCGATGACGATTTCTTTCTTGGCCTTGATGGTTTCGAGCTGGTCGGCGCGGGCGGCGGCGACCGCCAGCAACGCGAAAACCCCTGCAGCAACGACACGATGGAGCAACATGGCGACTTCCCTCTTGGAATGTCCGTGGATGGGCGACCGTCGGCCGACAGGCCGTCGGCACAAGGTGCCTGCATGTCATGCAAGCCACTTGCATAAAGCAATATGCGTGCCAGGTGTGTCGGGAGGGAAGGAAGGAGATGGGCCGCAATGGCGCACCCTGATGGTGCCGAATGCGGTGCATGCCGCCCCGGCGTGCGCCATCGCGTTCCGCCGGGGGTGAATATCTGCCGGTTGGGGTCCGTCGACCCGCCGTGGATGCCTGGACAGCCTAATTGGATCTCTACTGCGAACGGACGGCCCCCGGCCTGTGGAACGGGCCGCGCAACGCGACCGCCAATCTGGCGTCCTGGGTCGCCGCCGGTGGCGCCGTCCTGTGCCGCCGCCACGGCCAGCGCTTCGCGCCCGAACTGAAGCTGCTGGTGCTACGGCTCGTGCTGCTCGGCGCAGGCCGCATGGCGCTGCGGCAACTGGACCTGCCGCTGTGGGGCGACTGGCCCGCGGGCACCCGCTTCGCCTGGCGCCCGCTCAATGCCTGCACGCTGGGCCTGGCGACGTGGGCGCCGGCGCGGCCCGTGCGAGGCCGGACCTGAAACGGGGCATGCCGGCGCCGATCAGTTGATCACGACGTGGTTCTGGTCTTTTTCGCTGCCCTCGATCGCGCCGTGAGGGCCGATTTGGACATAGGCGCTGCTCGAGCCTATGTGCATGGCCCAGGACTGCATGTGGCCGGCAAAGTCCTTGAATTTGTTCCAGGCGCCCTGTACGCCGTTGCCCACGCCGTGCGACTCCAGCTGGAAGAAGGTCTGCCCGGTATCCGTCCGGCCGATGAGCAGGTGCCCGATTTCCCCCGGCAAATCCATGCCGTACTGCTGGTGGGGCGAAGATTTGTAGTGGCTCGAGCCACGAGGCTGCATGTCGTTGCCGCCCGTTTGCCGCAGCCGGTCGTAAAGCTGCCCATTGTCGTTGACCACGAAATGGCAGCCGTGCATCAGCGCGCTGTGGAACTGCTGCCGGCTAAGCGCCAGGCCCTGCCCGCCACGCTGCAGGTTGTCCAGGTTGACGCCGTCGAGCAAGGCCAGCACGCCGCGCGCCTGCTGGCTGAAATCCTGCCTATTCATTGCGCCCACGAACTGGTCGGACAAGGCCTGCTTGTTGTGCTCGATGGCACTGTCGAAGCCCGGCGGGTTGGGCAGGGTGCCCACGACCGTCGTGCGAGAAATTTCGTCGATGTCGGGTTCGGGCTCGTCCGTCCTGGCCGAGATCTCCAACTGGGTGTAGAGATCGATGCCGCGCATGACGTTCGACAAGGTATGGATGGTGCCGCCCAGTACGTTCTCGACCAGCTTGTTCAGCGTCGTCATGCTGAACAAGCCGGGTGCCTGCTGGATGTTGCCATTGCCCTGCTGCGGGGGCTGCGGGGCGCCGACGCCCCCCACGCCGCCACCGCCGACGATATGTCCCGGTCCCACGTGCATGTTTTTCTCCCCGTATCGATCAGGCCAAATCGCCCATCGGCACGGCGCCTGCCGTGCCGGACGCCGGTTCGGTCAGCAGCCGTCCATCGGCATAGGCCCTCTTCCAGGTGCGCTGCACGAGCCGGAAGTCCTGCACCGCCTGCACCAGCCGGTCGGCGTCGAGATCGTCGACCGACAGCGTCTTGAAGAGGATGATCTTGCCGGCGTCGGGATCCGTGGCAAACATGCAGCCATCGGTCATCAGGCCGTACGTGTGGGCGTGCAGCAGCGTCTCGAACAGGGACGCCTGCTGTGCCTGCGGGGGATAAAAGCCGATCAGGCCAGCCAGGCTGAGCTGCCGGCGGCTTTCGAGATGCTCGATGCGGACGGGGTCGCCCTCCTGGAATTGCACTTCCAGGGCCTGGGTATCGGGACCGACGCCGCCGTCGAGTCCGAGGCGACCGGCCGCCGCATTGACAAGCTCATGGAACGACATGCGCACACCTCCGTTTTCAGCGCGGGATACCCGGTTGGTGACAAATGCCGCAGGGCAGTTCCATGCGGCCGTGCACGCAATCAGGATTTCCTGGCCGTGCGCAGGCGCGCCCCTCGGCCGGCGGCTACTTCAGCCAGACCCGCGCATTGCGGAACATGCGCATCCAGGGGCTAAACACCCCGCCGGAATCCGCGGGCCCCCATTTGTCCGGCGCCCAGGACATCATGACGTTGCGGGTGACGCGCTCGGCGTGCGGCATCAGCACGGTAAAGCGTCCGTCTGCCGTGGTCACGCCGGTCAGCCCGCCCGGGCTGCCATTGGGGTTGAAGGGATAGCGCTCGGTGGGCTGGCCGCGGTTGTCGACGTAGCGCATCGCGCCGATGACCTTGTCGCGGTCGCCCTGCTGGGAAAAGTCCGCATAGCCTTCGCCGTGCGCCACCGCCACGGGGATGTGCGAGCCGGCCATACCCGCGAAGAAGATCGACGGCGAATCCATCACTTCGACCATGGCCAGCCGCGCCTCGTACTTGGCCGACTGGTTGTAGGTAAAGCGCGGCCAGTGCTCGGCACCCGGGATCATGGGCGCAAGCGCCGCCATCATCTGGCAGCCATTGCACACGCCCAGCGCAAACGTGTCGGGTCGCGCGAAGTAGGCGGCGAATTCGTCGGCCAGCCGCGGGTTGAAGCGGATGGTACGCGCCCAGCCCTCGCCCGCGCCCAGCACGTCGCCGTAGCTGAAGCCGCCGACGGCGACCAGCCCGTGCATGCCGGACAGGCTGACCCGGCCGGCCAGGAGATCCGTCATATGCACGTCGATGGCGTCGAAGCCTGCGGTGTCGAAGGCCCAGGCGGTCTCGACCTGGCTGTTGCAGCCCTGTTCGCGCAAGATGGCCACGCGCGGCCGGCGGCCGGTGGCAATGTAGGGCGCGGCGATGTCTTCCTGCGGGTCGTAGGCCACGCGCGGCGTGAAGCCCGGGTCGTCTGCGTCCTGCCAGATCTCGAACTCGGCCTTCGCGCATTCGGGGTTGTCGCGCAGGGCCATGATGCGGTAGCTGACTTCGCTCCAGGCGCTGCCCAGTTCGGCGCGGGGCTGGCTCCAGATCTTCTTGCCGTCGCGGAAGAATTCGATGCAGTCCGAATCGTTGAGCCCGCCGATGACGTGCGAATGCGCCGACAGGCCGGCGCCGCGCAGCACCTGCATGACCGCGTCGCGCTGGGCCGCCGGCACCTGGATGACGGCGCCGGCCTCTTCGGAAAACAGCGCCTTCAAGGTCAGCTCGTCCCGCTGCACCGCCACCTGCTCGGGGCGGATCTTGTAGTCGCCCCAGTCGGCCGCGTTGGCGTCGAAGGTCAGCATGTCCAGGTTGACCGAGATGCCGGTGTGGCCGGCAAAGGCCATCTCGGCCAGCGTCACGAACAGCCCGCCGTCGGAGCGGTCGTGGTAGGCCAGGATGACGCCCGCCTCGGCCAGGGTACGGATGGTGACGAAGAAGGCGCGCAAATCCTGGGCACTGTCGATGTCGGGGGTCTCCTCGCCCAACTGGTTGTACACCTGCGCCAGGATGGACCCGCCCATGCGGTGGCGGCCGCGGCCCAGGTCGACTAGGATGAGCACGGTATCGCCCGCATCGGTGCGCAACTGCGGCGTGAGCGTGCCGCGCACGTCGGCCACCGGCGCGAACGCGCTGACGATGAGCGAAACCGGCGCGATGACTTGCCGCGCCTCGCCGTCCTGCTCCCAGGACGTCTTCATGGACAGGGAATCCTTGCCCACCGGGATGGACAGCCCGGTTTCGCGGCACAGGCGGCTGACCGCCTCGACCGTGTCGTACAACGCCGCATCCTGGCCGGGCGCGCCGCAGGCGGCCATCCAGTTGGCCGACAGCTTGATGTCTTCGACGCGCGCGACGTTGGCCGCGGCCAGGTTGGTCAGGGCCTCGGCCACCGCCATGCGGCCCGATGCGGGCGCATCCAGCACCGCCAGCGGCGTGCGCTCGCCCATGGCCATGGCCTCGCCGCGAAAGCCCTCGTAGTCGGCCAGCGTTACCGCGCAGTCGGCTACCGGCACCTGCCAAGGTCCGACCATCTGGTCGCGGCTGGACAGTCCGCCCACGGTGCGGTCGCCGATGGTGATGAGAAAGGTCTTGTTGGCCACCGTGGGATGGCGCAGCACGCGGTAGGCTGCCTCGGTCAGGTCAATGCCGGCCAGGTCCAGCGGCTGCCTGGCCCCGGGCAGGCGCTGCACGTCGCGCGTCATGCGCGGGGGCTTGCCCAGGATGACGTCGATGGGCACGTCCACCGGGCGGGCCTGGGGCGCATCATCTGCCGCACCGCCCGCGGCATGGTCGTCGACGCCCGGCAGGCCCTCGCCGTAGACGACGCGAAGCTGGCGCTCTTCGGTGGCCACGCCCACGACCGCGTAGGGGCAGCGCTCACGCCGCGCGATTTCGTCAAAGCGCGCCAGGTCCTGCGGCAGGATGGCCAGCACGTAGCGCTCCTGCGATTCGTTGCTCCAGATCTCCGCCGGCGACAGGCCGGACTCCTCGACCGGCACGCGCGCCAGGTCAAAGATCGCGCCGCGCCCGGCGTCGTTGACGAGCTCCGGAAACGCGTTGGACAGGCCGCCCGCACCGACGTCGTGGATGGCCAGGATGGGGTTGGCCTCGCCCTGCTGCCAGCAGCGATCGATGACTTCCTGGGCGCGGCGCTCGATCTCGGGGTTGCCGCGCTGGACCGAATCGAAGTCCAGGTCGGCCGAATTGCTGCCCACGCCCATGCTGGAGGCCGCGCCGCCGCCCATGCCGATGCGAAAGCCCGGGCCGCCCAGCTGGATGAGCAGCGCGCCCGGCGGAATGGGCTTCTTGCGCGCCACGGCGGCATCGATGCTGCCCAGACCGCCGGCGATCATGATGGGCTTGTGGTAGCCCCAGCGCACGCCGCCCGCGGTCTGCTCGTAGGTGCGGAAGTACCCGAGCAGGTTAGGCCGGCCGTATTCGTTGTTGAACGCCGCCCCGCCCAGCGGGCCATCGATCATGATTTCCAGCGGCGAGGCGATGCGCGACGGCAGGCCGTGGTGGTCGGCCTCCCAAGGCTGGATCGCGTCGGCAAAGCGCAGGTGCGAGACGGTAAAACCGGTCAGCCCGGCCTTGGGCTTGGAGCCGCGGCCGGTGGCGCCTTCATCGCGGATTTCGCCGCCAGCGCCGGTGGAGGCACCCGGAAACGGGGCGATCGCCGTCGGGTGGTTGTGCGTTTCCACCTTCATCAGCGTGTGCACCAAGGTCTCGCGTCGCACATAGCGCGCGCCGTCCGCATCGGGCAGCCGCGCCTCGAAGCGCTGCGCGACGCCGCCTTCCATCACGGCGGCATTGTCCGAATATGCCACCACCGTGCCCTGGGGCTGGGCCGCATGGGTGGCGCGAATCATGCCGAACAGGGTCTGTTCTTGCGGCTGGCCGTCTATCACCCATTGGGCGTTGAAGATCTTGTGGCGGCAGTGCTCGCTGTTGGCCTGGGCGAACATCATCAGCTCGACGTCGGTCGGGTCGCGGCCCAGATCGCCGAAGGCCTTGGCCAGGTAGTCGATCTCGTCGTCGGACAGCGCCAGGCCCAGGCTGGCATTGGCCGCTTCCAGCGCCGCCCTACCCTGGGCCTGGACGGGAACGGTCTGCATGGGCTTGCCCGCCAGCGGCGTGAACAGCGCCTGCCCGTCGAAGGACGCATCGACCACGGTTTCGGTCATGCGGTCGTGCAGGCAGGCAGCCGCAGCGGCGAGCTTGTCGCCGTCCAGCGACTTGGCACCCAGCAAGCCGCGCTGCGGCGTCAGCACATAGCGCACGCCGCGCTCGATGCGGCGCACCGCGTTCAACCCGCAGTTATGCGCGATGTCGGTGGCCTTGCTGGCCCAGGGCGAAACCGTGCCCAGGCGCGGGATCACCCGCAGCACCAGGCCCTCGCCGTCTTCGGGGTCGGCGGGCGTGCCGTAGTCGAGCAATTCGGCCAGGCGGGTGCGGGCCGCCTCGTCGAGGTCGGCATCGCAATGCACGAAATGTTCGTAGCGGGCGCGGACGTCGGCCACCGGCAGGCCGGCGTCCTTCAGTCGTTGCAAGAGCCGTTCGCGGCGAAAGGGGGACAGGGCGCAGGCGCCGGGAAAAAGCAAAATGGCGTGGGACACGGCAGCGGCAGCAGGCTGGGGATTGGGCAAACCGCGATTTTAGCCTTTCGCGCACCCCCGCCCCGGCCGCGTCGGCCGATGCTGCAGCGCGCAAGGCCGGACCGGCCCCGCCTGCGGCCGGCCACCCACGGGAAAACACGGGTGGCGCTGACGCGCCGGCGCGCTAGGATGCTGCCTTTGCCGTATCCGCAAAGAACAAGAGCCGCAAAGGCCGAGCGCTTTCCCGACATGTCGCAACCAGATCCCGCCACGCCCGATCCCCATCCCGAATTGCCCGAGACGCCCGAGCCGCGCACCCGCGTGCCGCTGGCCATCGAAGACTGGCTGGCTGCCGGGCTGATGGCGGTCCTGGCGCTGATTACCTTTGCCAACGTGGTGGTGCGCTACTTCACGGACCAGTCGTTTGCCTGGACCGAGGAAATCTCCATCTTCCTGATGATCGTGGTGACGCTGGTGGGCGCAAGCTCGGCCGTTGCACGCAACCGCCACATCCGCATCGAGTTCTTCGCCGACGGCGGCAGCCCGGCACGGCGCCAGCGCCTGGCCGTCTTTGGCCATGCCGTGACATTGGTCTTCTTCGTCGCGCTGGCGGTGCTGTCGGCGCGCCTGGTCTGGGACGAATACGTCTTCGAGGAAACCAGCCCCGCCATCGGCGTGCCCACCTGGTGGTATTCGGTCTGGCTGCCGGTGCTGTCGGTGGCGATTGCGCTGCGCGCGCTGGGCGGGCTGCTGCGGCTGCGGGGCCGGGCATGATCGCCGCCTTGCTGTTTGCCGTCTTCGCGGCGCTGATGATCGTCGGCGTGCCCGTGGGCGTGGCGCTCGGCGTGGCCGGCACGCTGGCCATTGGCATCGCCAACGCCGACGTGCAATGGTTCGGGCTGCTGGCCGTGGCGCAGAACTTCTATGCGGGCCTGGCCAAGTATCCGCTGCTGGCCATCCCGATGTTCGTGCTGGTCGGGTGCATCTTCGACCGTTCAGGCGTGGCCCGCCGGCTGGTCGATTTCGCCACCGCGATCGTCGGCCGCGGCCCCGGCATGCTGCCGCTGATCGCCATCATGGTGGCCATGTTCATGGGCGGCATCTCGGGTTCTGGCCCAGCGTGCGCGGCTGCCGTGGGTGCGGTCATGATCGCGGCCATGAAGCGGTCGGGCTACCCGGCGCCGTTCGCCGCCAGCGTCGTGGCCGCGGGCGCGGCCACCGACATCCTGATCCCGCCGTCGGTGGCCTTCATCATCTATTCCGTGCTGGTACCGGGCGCATCGGTGCCGGCGCTGTTTGCCGCGGGCATGGTGCCCGGCTTGCTGGTCGGCCTGGCGCTCATCGTGCCGGCCGTCTGGCTGTCGCGCCGCCACGGCATGGGCGCGCAAGAAGGCGCCCTGCCCCGCCCGCCCTTTTGGCGCAGCCTGCGCGAGGCGTCCTGGGGCCTGGCCGCGCCCGTGCTCATCCTGGGCGGCATGCGCATGGGCTGGTTCACGCCCACCGAAGCCGCCGTGGTCGCGGTGTTCTATGGGCTGTTCGTCGGCATGGCGGTCTACCGCACGATAGGCTTGCGCGACCTCTTCGTGATCCTGCGTGAAGCGGCCGAGCTGTCGGCCGTCATCCTCATCGTGGTGGCGCTGGCCGGGATTTTCGCGTGGTCGCTGTCGACGCTGAGCATCATCGACCCGATCACGCGCGCCATCACCGGATCGGGCCTGGGCCAATGGGGCGTGCTCGCGCTCATCATCGCGCTACTGGTCGTGGCAGGCATGTTCCTGGACGGCATTTCCATCTTCCTGATTTTCGTGCCGCTGCTGCTGCCGATCGCCAACGCCTACGGCTGGGACACGGTATGGTTTGGCGTGCTGCTGACGTTGATGGTGGCGGTGGGCCAGTTCACCCCGCCGCTGGCGGTCAACCTGATGGTGTCCTGCCGCATCGCCCGCGTTTCCATGGAAAGCACGGTGCGCTGGGTGCTGTGGCTGCTGGCTGCGATGATATTGGTGCTGGCCGCGGTCATCGCCTGGCCGCAGCTGGCCTTGTGGCTGCCGGCCAAGCTGGGCTATTGACGACCGGGCATCCGCCCGGCCGCGCCGCGGGACATCAACCTTTTTCACCCGGAGGAGAAACCCATGAAAGTCCGATCCCTGTTGGGCGCTGCGCTGTGTGCCGTGCTGGGCATGACCATGCAGGCGCCGGCCGCCCAGGCGCAGCAGTACAAGCCCGAATACAAGCTGTCCATCGTCGTCGGCACCCAGTTCCCCTGGGGCCAGGGCGCGCAGATCTGGGCCGACCTGGTGCGCGAGCGCACCGACGGCCGCATCAACATCAAGATCTACCCCGGCACGTCGCTGGTCCAAGGCGACCAGACCCGCGAATTCACGGCGATCCGCCAGGGCGTCATCGACATGGCGGTGGGCTCGACCATCAACTGGTCGCCGCAGGTGCGCCAGCTCAACCTGTTCTCCCTGCCCTTCCTGCTGCCCGATTACGCCGCCATCGACGCGCTGATCGACGGCGAGGTCGGCCAGGATCTGTTCGCCATCATCGAAAAGGCCGGCGTCGTGCCGCTGGCCTGGGGCGAAAACGGCTATCGCCAGCTGAGCAACTCCAAGCGCGAAGTCCGCAAGCCCGAAGACCTGAAAGGCCTGAAGCTGCGCGTGGTCGGCTCGCCGCTGTACATCGACACCTTCACCGCGCTGGGCGCCAACCCCACGCAAATGAGTTGGGCCGACGCGCAACCCGCCCTGGCCAGCGGCGCCGTCGACGGCCAGGAAAACCCGCTGTCGATCTACACCGGCTCCAAGCTGCACACCGTGGGCCAAAAGTACCTGACCCTGTGGAACTACGTGGCCGACCCGCTCATCTTCGTGGTCAACAAGGAAGTCTGGAACAGCTGGTCCGAAAAGGACCGAGAGATCGTGCGCGCAGCCGCCCAGGAAGCCGCCAAGCGCGAGATCGCCATCGCGCGCAAGGGCGTGACCAAGGACGACACCTCGCTGCTGGACCAGATCCGCGGCCACGGCGTGTCGCTGGTCGAACTGACCCCGGCCGAGCACCAAGCCTTCGTCGACGCCACCCGCCCGGTGTTCGACAAGTGGAAGAAGCAGATCGGCGAAGACCTGGTCGCCAAGGCCGAGAAGGCCATCGCCGAACGCAAGCAGTAAGGCAAACAAGTAACCAGGACCGTGCGGTCGGTAATCCCGGCCGCATCCTTTCCATTCCTGTGGGTCGCCAGCGGACACCGATGCTCTCCTCGCCCGGGCTTCGCTGCAAAGACCCCGGCCCGGCAAGCCCTCACATCCGCCACACCCCGACCCGGCATTGCGCCGAACGTAGCATCCATGGCTGCCACTGGTCAGACTGACCTGTTTGCGTGCCTGCCACCCAGCCTTTGCTACCGAAAAAACGCTGCCACGAGCGATGCTCACGCGGCGGTCGCATCCGGTGCCGTTCCTGCGAAAGCAGCACCTCCCGAAGTAGGCGGCGCCCCCAGGCGCCACCAAGGAAAGAAGCCCGACGCCAAGGCTGCTAGCCAAGCCCAACACGGTGCCGACAGCCCGGTCGTGCAACCGTGGAATCCGCCGGACGTCACAAGCGGTCGGCTACTTGCGCGGTACGGCTGTGCGTAGCGGCGATTCTGCATACAAAAATTTTATGGAGACCTCGTAATTTTTGATTTGACGGGCATAAGCGGGCGAAACAACATACGACCAAGTCGGAAAGTAGCCGGTGCCAATGGAATCCCTGGGCCGGTATGAGATGTGGCAGTTGACTTGCGGGTGATGCGTCGTCCATCCGGCCAGGCATGGCCGAGGAAACGCACAATGAACAGGACGCATATCATGAAGACGGCAACTCGACGTACTTTCCTTAAAGCTTCGGTCCGTCTTGGCCTTGCCACGATAGGGGCCAGCTACCTGCGCAACGGGCATGCGGCCGAGGAACATATCTACGTCACCAGTTCCGGTGGCTCGTTCCTCGAGAACGTACGCAAGCACATGGCGGATCCGTTCGAGAAAAAGACCGGCATTAAAGTGACTCTGGTTCCCGGCACGAACCCGGCGCACGCCCTCAAGATACTGTCCAGCCGTGGCACCCCACCCTATGACGTGGCAGCGTTTGGCGGCAACGACATGTACCGCCTGATCCGGGCAAACAAGCTGGTGCCTGTCGATGAAAAAAGCGTTCCGAGCCTCGCCGACGTGCCCGAGAAGTTCAAGGCGGACTGGGAAGGTTGTGGCTCCATGTATGACTACAGCAGTGTGGGGATTGCCTATCGGCCGAACAAGATACCCGGGGGGGTGGGATCGTGGCGCGAGTTCGTCGAGCGCACGGCGGCAGGCGAGTTCGGCAAGCAGGTGTTTTTCAATAACCTGAGCTCCAATGTGCGTGGCGCCGAAGTATTGTCGATGTTCGCGAAGATATACGGCAGTGGGTTCGAAGACATCGAGGCAGCCATCGCCGCGCTCGAGCGCATGAAACCCTACATATTCAAGTTCTTCACCGCGTTCAACGATCCGGTCGTGCTGCTGACCAGCGGGGAAGGCGCCATCGGGCCTGGCTGGGATGGCCGTACCTTCATTGCCGAAGACTCCACCAACGGCATGGTCAAGTGGATCAATCCTTCCGAAGGTGCCGTATCGAGCGGCCCGGTGATGGGCGTGGTCAAGGGCGGCAAGGAGGAGCTGGCCAAGGAATTCATGAACTATGCCCTTGGTGAAGAAGCCCAGAAAGCATTCTGCGAAGCCATGTTTTACGGCGCGGTAAATCGCAAAGTGCAATACAGCGACAAGCTCAAGAATCGCCTGCCCAGCATCGACTCTGTTCAGCTCGTCAACACGCCGATGCTGATCAAGAACATGAGTGCCTTGGTTGACCTTTGGAACAAGCGGATTGCGACCTGACGTCTCGCGCATCGTCAGCGACTGCAATCAATACCTGTAACCCCGCACGGGTTTTCCTGCTGACATCGCGCAGCAGGCGTGGAGCGTTCGACCTGATGAAACAACGTGCGCTGTTCCTTTCGCCTGCATTGGGCTTCATTGCCCTGGCGCTGTTCGTTCCATTCGCATACCTGCTATTCCTCAGTTTCATGGGGGAAGGATATCTCTATGGTGAGCCAACGGAAGCGACCCTGGACAACTACGCCGAGGCTTTCCGCAACCCGGTGTACTGGGAAAGCATTGTCAACACCTTTCGCATTGGCGCATTGGTGACGCTGGCCACGCTAGTAATCGGGTTTCCCGTCGCATACATCATTTCCGTCTCCGGCAAGACATGGGCAGCCCTGTTGACCGTGGTGACCGTGCTTCCGCTGTTTGTCAGCGTCGTGGTTCGGGGCTTTGGCTGGATTATCGTCTTCGGCAGGGAAGGCCCACTCAACTCGCTGCTGCGGTGGCTAGGGTTGATAGACGAACCGATGCAGGTGCTTTACACCGAATCAGCCGTGATCATCGGTCTGACCCACCTGCTTCTGCCATTCATGGTGCTTCCGGTACTGGCAAGCCTGCGGGCCATCGATAAGAACATCATTGACGCATCGATGGTACTCGGTTCCCGCAAGTGGGACGTCTTCCTGCACATCATCATTCCGTTGTGTGCACCAGGTTTCGTGGTCGGATCGCTCTTAGTATTCCTGCACGTGTTGGCGACCTTCGTGCTACCAGCGATGCTGGGGTCCATCAACATAAAGATGATCGCCACCTTGATCTACCAGCAGGTGATGATCATCGGAAACGTGCCGGCCGGAGCGGCATTGGCAGTCATTCTGTTCGTATTCACCATGCTGGTATTTGGGCTGATCGCTGCCATCAAGGCGCACCTGAATTTCGACGCCAAACCGCTTCAAGAAAACGAGGCCGCGTGATGAAAAAGTTGTTGAGCGTCCTCTATGTTGCGTTCATGTGCAGCCCGCTGCTCATCGTGATCGGGGCAGCATTCGAACCCCAGGAAATCCTCAGGTTCCCGCCGCACGGGTTATCGATGAAGTGGTTTACCCGTGTCCTGCATGACCAGGCGTTCCTGGATGCGGCCTACAACAGCTTGATCGTCGCCTCCTTGGCCATGTTGCTGTCGCTCCTGCTCGGCCTGCTTGCCGCCTACGCACTGGCCAGGGGGGATGGTCGCTCCAGGGAAACCATCCTTGGCTTGCTCTTGTCGCCGCTAATTATCCCCGAGCTGGTCATCGGGCTCGCCATCCTGCAAATGTTGACGCTCATGAACATCGCCACGGATCTGGTCGTCCTAGTCCTGGCGCATGCGGTGATCTGCCTGCCCTACACCGTTCGCCTGCTTTTCAATGGCGTCAGTGCGATCAACGAAAACCTCGAAAATGCCTCACTGGTCTTGGGGGCGAGTCGGGCTGGAACGATCGTCCGGGTGACGCTGCCACTGATGAAGAATTCGATCGTGGCAGCGGCCTTATTTGCCTTCCTTATCAGCTTTGACAACACCGTCATCTCACTGTTCCTGGTCGATTCATCGACCATGACCCTGCCCATTACTATCTACAACTATGTGGAGTTCAGCCTTGATCCGGCTATTGCAGCGTTATCGACCATCTTGATCTTGCTGTCGTGCGCGGCCGTAGGAATCATCAGCAGCGTTTCCGGACTGGACAACGTGGGACCAAGAAAATGACTGCACCCGACGACTACTCGATCGAGCTCGAGGAGCTGACACTGGGTTATGGGGAGCGCGACATTATTACCGGGCTGAACTTGTCTGTGCGGCGCGGTGAAATACTGTCATTGCTGGGCCCCAGCGGTTGCGGCAAAACCACCACACTGCATGCCATTGCCGGCCTTATCACCCCCCGGAAAGGCAAGATCATCATCGATGGCATCGACCAGACCAATGTTCCCATCAACAAGCGAAACGTGGGCATGGTCTTCCAAGGTTATGCACTTTTTCCGCACATGACCGTATTCAATAATGTTTCGTACGGCCTGCGGATCAAGTCTGTGCCCAAAGATGAAATCCACGACAGGGTGACACGAGCCCTGAAGCTCGTCGGAATGGAAAAGTTCGCCCACCGCAAGCCGAAAGAACTTTCGGGCGGACAACAGCAGCGAGTAGCCATTGCGCGCACCATGGTCATGGAGCCGAGAGTGTTGCTCCTAGACGAACCTCTGTCCAACCTGGATGCCAAACTGCGCCAAGAAATACGGGACGACCTGAAGCGAATCCTGCGCGAATTGTCAATAACGTCTGTGTTTGTCACCCACGATCAGGAGGAAGCCATGTTTCTTTCCGACCGGATCGTGCTGATGAAAGACGGTGAAATCGCACAAATGTCGACGCCCAGGGACATATACAACCACCCTGCCAACGCCTTTGCTGCGTCATTCCTGGGAAACACCAACTTTATCCCGGCCAAGCTACTACGCCAGTCTGCTGATGGCTCGGTATGTGAGCTCAACGTGATAGGCATGGGGCGGGTTATGAAAGGCCGCGCAACCCACTCCGTCGATGCGAGCCAATCCCTTTTTCTCTCCATCAAGAACGACCGCGTGAACTACACGCTGGACCGCTTGACCTTCCTGGAGTTGCAGGGACGTGCTGGCGTTTCGACGATGGAGTGCCAAGTAGTCGACGTCCACTTCCTGGGCCACGTCAGCAAGATCGAATGCCGGGCTGGATCGCAATCCATGACCGTATTGCGCCCCTCTGCGATGGTGTCCGATGACGTCGTCCCTGGCACGACCATATACCTTTATTGGCCTGAAGAGGAAAGCCTGGTTCTGTCCGCATGAGATTCCATGCCGTCTCGCCTATACGCGGGCGGTCATTCCAACCAACTGGGGTTAACGTGATGAATACAGCGTACGGTTTGAAGCTTACCGAGACAGAGCTGGAGCGCGTGGAACGCATACGCAAGGATTTCGTGTACTGGAATCTGTGCGATTCCACCACTCGAGAATGCGGCGACGAAATCTACCTCAAGCAGGTCAAGGAATCCAATGTCACGGCCATCAACCACACCGTCTGCTATACCGTCGATTTCGCCGAGGGGGTAAAGAATATCGCGCACTGGACCCGCTTGTACGATACCCACCCGGAAGTGGGTTTCATCGCCAAGTCCTACGCCGATATCGAACGGGCTCGCAAAGAAGGGCGAACTGCGATCTTCATGGGGTTCCAGGATGTCACTGCACTGGAAGGCGACATCGACCGTATGGAGATTTTCTACAACCTGGGCATCCGTTTTGTGCAGCCTACCTACCAGGACCGCAACATGTTCGGCGACGGCTGTGGCGAACGTTTCCAGTCCGGGCTGAGCAACCTGGGCATCAAATTCATCCGGAGGCTGGACGAGCTGGGTATCGTGATAGACACTTCGCACGTGGGCATCGGCACCACGATCGATTGCGCCAACATGTCGTCCAATCCCATCATGGCAACCCACACTGCTGCGCGCGGCCTCGTCGACACCCCACGCAACAAGACGGATGATGAGATCAAGGCGATCGCCGCCAAAGGAGGAGTCATCGGCATTGCCGGCAAGTCCGGATTCCTGAAGCCGGACGGCCTTGCCACAGGAAGCACTATCAACGACATGATCGACCACGTTGTCTATATCGCAAACTTGGTCGGCATCGAACATGTGGGTATCGGCACCGACGTCGGAGACCTCCGCAAGTACAGCCGGGATCGCATGGCGGAATTCCACTCACGCCACCCAGAGGTGGCCATCATCGGCCCTGACCTGCGCACGGACCTGATGCATCCCAAGGACGTCGGTCCCGGCAGCCTGCACTACATCATCGCCTATTTGGTTAAGCGCAACTTCACGGATGATGAGATCCGCATGGTGCTGGGAGATAACGCCAATCGGGTCGTCAAGGCCGTCTTCAAGGATTGAAGTGCCGCACATATGGGATAGGACTGTCATGCCACTCTCAGCAGCAGTAGGCGTGCATTCAGCCTGGCACGTGGCACCTCGCCATGCGTTCTATGATGCTGTCGTAGTCGGGGGGGGGCTGGTCGGCTCGGCGCTGGCCTATGGCCTGCGCCGCCGGCTACAGCGGGTGGCAGTGCTCGACGAAGGCGACCTAGCCTATCGGGCATCGCGAGGCAATTTCGGACTCGTTTGGGTACAAAGCAAGGGCATGGGCATGGCGCGCTATGGCGTCTGGACAATGACGTCTCAGCAGGCCTGGCCTGATCTCGCCCGCCAGCTACTCGAAGAAACAGGCATCGACGTGCACCTCGAGCAGCAAGGTGGGTTGCACGTGCTGCTGTCCGATGAAGAAGTACAAGCCCGTGTTGCTTTCATGAGGAAGCTGCTCTCGCAGCCGGGCATGAGTCGCTATGAGTGGAAACTGCTGGATCGCCACGAACTGGCCGACTTGGTGCCGGGAATCGGGCCAGACGTCCGTGGCGCAACCTGGACCCCGGTTGACGGCATCGTGAACCCGCTGAAGCTGCTGCGGGCGCTGCACGTCGCTTTCCAGCGCAATGGCGTGGATTACATGCCCTGTTGCCCCGCTGAACGGATTTCCCACAAATCCGATGGAGTGTTCGTCATCGACACCCCGCGCGGTTCCGTGCAAACCGGGCGCCTGGTTCTGGCCGGCGGTCTGGGCAACAAGGCCCTGGGAGCTCAGGTTGGCTTGGATGTTCCGGTAAGGCCACAACGGGGACAGATCGTTGTACTGGAGCGCACGCGCCGAATCCTGCGTACGCCCATGAGTACGTTGCGGCAAATGGATGAAGGCAGCTGGCTGATCGGAGATTCCCAGGAAGAGGCCGGGTACGCCGACAAAGAGGTGAGCTTTCCGATACTGGGCACCCTGGCTGACCGTGCCGTGCGCACGCTGCCCGCCTTACGGGATGTCAATGTGGTACGCACGTGGTCCGCATTGCGCGTCATGTCACCGGACGGTTTTCCCATCTACACACAGTCCGAACAATGCCCGGGCGCTTTCGTGGCTACCTGCCACAGCGGAGTGACCTTGGCGGGGGCGCATGCCTTGGTTTTGGCACCCATGATCGCTGACGGCAAACTGGCCGAAGACATGGCGCCATTTTCCCCCGGGAGGTTTCATGTTCAAGCGGCTTGATCACACGGCGTTGGCAAAATTCGAGGCACCAGTGGTACGCATTATGATCAACGGTTTGCCGGCTGAATGCAGGGCGGGCGACAGTGTGGCGGCCGCCCTGTTTGCCAACGGCTACACCGCTTGCCGCCAAACGGTCGTGGAAGGCCGGGCACGGGGCCCGTTTTGCATGATGGGGGTCTGTTATGACTGCCTGATCACCATCGACGGCCAGCCCAATCGCCAGGCATGCATGACACCAGCACGTGAGGGCATGAGCGTGCAATGGCAAGACGGCGCGCGGGAGATCCTTTGATGGCGCAAAGTTGCGAACTGTTGATCGTGGGCGCGGGACCGGCCGGGCTTGCGGCGGCAACCCAGGCGTCCGGGCTTGGTGTGGACACGGTATTGATCGACGAGCAACCTACACCAGGGGGCCAGATCTACCGCTCGATTACCACGACCCCATTGAAAGATCCTAACATTCTGGGCGCGGATTACTGGTACGGTTACGGCCTAATCGAGAAATTCCTCTCGAGCGGGACCAAGTATCTGGCCAACGCGACCGTATGGGGGGTGACACGCCTGACCGGCGAAGCGGACGAGGGCTTCGAGGTCCATTATTCCACTGGGCACGGGGGCCAGGCACACGCGATGACTGCGCGCCGGATACTACTGGCCACCGGCGCACAGGAGCGTCCTTTCCCTATTCCCGGTTGGACATTGCCAGGGGTTGTCACGGCAGGTGCTGCGCAAATCCTGTTGAAAACCTCTGGCATCGCGCCCGGAGAGGGTGCGGTGCTGGCAGGTTGCGGCCCCCTGCTGTATCTGCTTGCCTGGCAGTACCTGAATGCTGGTGTGAAGGTGGACAGGCTGCTCGAAACCACTCCCCCAGGTCGGTGGATACGTGCTCTGCCGCATGTCCCTGGGTTCCTGCTATCGCCATACCTCGCCAAAGGATTGAAACTGATGCGCGCGGTTCGATCGGCCATTCCCATCGAGCGTCACGTGCTGGCGTTGCAGGCCGTAGGCAGAGACCGGCTTGAGTCGGTCAGTTTTCGTACGAAAGGCCGGCTGCATCAAGTGCCAGCATCTCACTTGATGTTGCATCAGGGCGTGGTGCCAAACGTGAATTTGTCGCGCGCGCTTGGCCTCGACCATGTCTGGAACGACCGTCTAGCATGCTGGGAACCCCGTGTGGATGTTTGGGGCGAGACGTCTTCGCCAGGAATAGCCATGGCGGGTGATGGAGCAGGAATCGGAGGTGCTCGTGCGGCCGAGCAGCAAGGACGTTTGGCTGCATTGCAGGTCGCTGCCACATTGGGCCGTATAGACAATATGCAACGGGATCGCCTGGCCCGGGAGCCACGCCAGATTCTTGCCCGGGCAATGCGCGGCCGTGCGTTCTTTGACGAGTTGTACCAACCACCTGAAAGCTATCGCCGCCCATCCGACGATACCATCGTATGCCGGTGCGAGGAAATTTCAGCACGCCAGGTGCGAGAGACGGTCAGGCTGGGGTGCATGGGTCCCAACCAGATGAAGGCGTTCTTGAGATGCGGCATGGGTCCGTGCCAGGGCCGAATGTGCGGCCTGACGGTAAGCGAGCTGATTGCCGAAGAACGCGGAATGTCGCCGGCTGAGGTGGGCTACTATCGGATAAGGTTTCCCATCAAGCCGGTCACGCTTGGCCATGTGGCTTCATTGTCCCAGACTGATGCATCGCGCCATGCCGTGGTGCGAATCCGGTCCTGATCGCAATGTTTCGCCACCCCTCGCCTTGGCGCTAGCGCGCCTACCCGCATCGATCGTCCTTGGTACGTGTTCGCAACGCATAGAACCTACCTGGAACGTGTCTACCGACTCCAGACGATGCCATATCCTTGCATCCATTAATCGCAGGCTGCCACCTGCGGCTCGTGAGACTCTTCGCGAAGCACCGACAGCAGACAGTTGATAAACGCCGTCACCAATAAACTGCGCGGGCGATGCGCGGATCTGAGCAACGTGATTGGAAACCGGAGCTCTGGCCGGAACTCCTTGGCTACCAGCCCATGTTGCCTGAAATCGTCGGCGATGAGGGCATTGAGCACGCTGACGCCCAGTCCTTGGGACACAAGATGACAGATGGTGGAGGCATTCTCGGCCTCGATCTCTATCTTGCGCCTGACACCCTCCTGCTCGAAGAGGCGATCGACATGTTCCCGGCTGCCGTTCTGCCGTGCGATCGAGACGAATGGCTCCCCCTCTAGATCGCTAGCATGGATATAGTCGCGGTTAGCCAGCCGGTGGTTTCGATGGAGCACACAGACACCACGTATGCTAGCGATCTGCCCGGATTCCAAGCCCGGCTCGGTGACATGGTTGCCTATAAACGCGGCCAACCCAACGTCGCACAGTTGCGAGACCACCATTTGTTCGACCATAAACGAATTGCATGTCCGAATAGACAAAGTCACGCGGGGATGTTCGCGGGCAAACGTCGCAACCACCCGCGCCAGGAACCCATGGCTCAAGACTGGTGCGACAGCGATATGCAGCCTCCCTCCACCCCGCTGCTTGATGACCCGGGCCGCGTCCTTCAACGCGCGCAATCCGGCGTAATGCTGTTCTACCTCTTTGAAGAATGCCACCCCCTCATCAGTGACGTGCAGCTTGTTTCCCTCGCGCAGAAACAACTTCAGGTCCAGTTCGGCCTCCAGCATGGATACCAACCGGCTGATGTTAGGTTGAGTGGTATGGATGATGCGTGCGGCCCCCGTCATCGAACCGGTACGCATCACCGCACGAAAGGCCTCCAAAGCTCGGACATTCATCAAGCCCCTTTCTGTGCCCATGGCGTATCCCCTTGGATTTCTTGCTCGTATTCCCGACTTCTGCGAATGCGGCGGGATGGTGCTGCGTCAGCATGCCGAATCCAGCCAGGCATGGCGTTTCACACGGCGGCCGGGTTGCGGCAATTACATTAGTCCAAATGATTTGCAGGCACCACCATCCGGGAAATTTGCCTCGGCACCGGCTACACTGCGGACGGAATCATTTAAATATGATTAGTTACGAAGAGCAGTAAATTCCAGGCCCCGGACTCGCAGCGAACTGGCCTGAAGTGGTAGTCAGGCAGGTAGCCCGGGCACCTCAACGCAGCGGTCAGCGGTCGTTGGCGATGATGACCAACGCGCGCGCGGGCTTGCGGCCGACGCCACTCAGGCTATGCGGCAGGTAGCCGGGAAACCGCACGCTGTCGTCGCGCTCGAGCACGACTTCGTGCTCGCCGAACACCACCTTTACCTTGCCTTCCAGGACGAAGATCAATTCGTCCCCGCCATGGTGCGCGACCACGCGCTCGCCATGGCTGCCGACCTGCACCACCATCACGGACAGGCCGCTTGCGCCGCCGCCCGGCGTGATGGCTTCGTATAAGTGCGCGCCGGGCGCGTCGGCCACCGGCAGGCGGCGCCGCTCGGCGGCGCGCACGATGTGGATTTCCTCCTTGGGGTCTGCAGCACCCAGCAGGCGCGCCAGCGGCACGTGCAGCGCCGAGGCCACGGTGTGCAGCGTGCCCACCGACGGCGATTTCTCGCCGCGCTCCAGCCTCGACAAGAAACCTTTGTCCAGGCCGGTGGCGTCCGACAGCTGCGCCAGCGTCAGTTTGCGCGCGCGGCGCAGCGCCCGCATGCGCAGCCCGATGGCGACATCTTCCGATGCCGTCTTGCGGGCGGTGCGGACAGAACCGGTTCGGGCCCGGGCCGATGCAGTGGACGATGGCATGCGAAGGTGACGGCCGGCAGTGCGCCGGCCATTGACAGAAATTCGGCAATCGATTGTACTTTGGGCAACTAGTTGCCCCATGGGCATAATGTTGCAGGAGGCAGGATGCAGGCTCAGGACAAGGAAGCGTTGCGCGCACGGGTAGACAGGGAAATCGAACAACGGGCCCGCGGCGGCCAATGGGATACGCGCCAGCGCTTTGTGCTGGCCTGCCGCATGCTTGCCGCACACGGCCACTGGAATGGCGGATTGGCCGGCCAGATCACCGCCCGCGGCGACGAGCCGGGCACATTCTGGACGCTGCGCTTTGGCATCGGCGCGGACGAAGCGCGGCTAAGCGACCTCATCCTGATCGACGAGGATCTCAATCCCTTGGACGGCCAATCGCTGCCCAACCCTGCCAATCGCTTCCACGTCTGGGTCTACCGCCACCGCCCCGACGTGCAGTGCATCGTGCATACGCATCCTCCTGCCGTTTCGGCCCTGTCCATGGTGGGCGAACCGCTCGTGGTGGCGCACATGGATGCCACGCCCTTTCACGATGACTGCGCCTATCTGCCGCAGTGGCCGGGGCTGCCCATCGGTGACGAGGAAGGCGAGATCATCGCCGGCGCGCTGGGCGACAAGCGCAGCATCCTGCTGGCCAATCATGGCCTGCTGACCACGGGTCGGTCGATCGACGAGGCGGCCGTGCTGGCCATCTGGCTGGAGCAGGCCGCCCAGTTGCAACTGCGCGCCCGCGCCATCGGCCCGGTGCAGCCGGTGCCGCCCGAGCGCGCCAAGGAAGCCCATGACTTCTTGGTCAAGCCGCGCATCCTCGAGCTGACCTTCGCCTACTTTGCGCGGCGCATGCTGCGCGAGGATCCAGGCTGCCTCGACTAACGACGCAGGCGCTTTGTAAGTAGGCGCCCTCGGCCGGCGGGGGACCGGCCACGATGCCCATGACCATCAAAGGAGCAGCAAAATGATGCAAAGACGACGTTTCCTCGGGGCCGCCGCGGGTGCGGGCGCAGCGGCCATCGCCGCGCCCGCCGTGGCGCAAGAGGAGCCGCGCGTGAACTGGCGCATGCCGAGCAGCTTTCCGCGGTCGCTGGACACCGTATGGGGGTCGGCCGAGCTCATCACCGAGCGGGTCAGCGCCCTGACCGACGGGCGCTTTTCGATCCGCGCCTTTCCGGCCGGGGAAATCGTCCCGCCCCTGCAGGTGCTGGATGCGGTGCGCAACGGCGCGACTGAATGCGGCCATACCGCCGGCTTCTACTACGTCGGCCAGGAGCCGGCCCTGGTGTTCGACACAGGCGTGCCATTCGGACTGACACCGCGCCAGCAGGCCGCGTGGCTGCGCTATGGCGGCGGCGGCCCCCTGATGGCCGAGCTCTACGCGCGCTTTGATGCCATTGCCATCCCTTGCGGCAACACTGGCGCGCAGATGGGCGGCTGGTTCCGCAAGCCGATCCGGACGGTCGACGACCTCAAAGGCTTGCGCATCCGCACGCCTGGGCTGCTGAGCATGGTCTACCAAAAGCTGGGCGCCATCCCGCAGCAGATCGCCGGCAGTGATATCTATCCGTCGCTGGAAAAAGGCGCGCTCGACGCGGTGGAATTCGTCGGCCCCTATGACGACGAGAAGCTCGGCTTTGCCAAAGTCGCCCAGTATTACTACGGGCCGGGCGTCATGGAGCTGGGCGCCAACCTGAGCCTGACCGTTGGCCGCAAGGCATGGGACAGCCTGCCGCCTAGGTACCAAGCGGCGTTGCAGGCTGCCTGCAGCGAAGCGGCCATCGACCTGCTGGCCAAGTACGACGCCAACAACATCGGCGCCTTGCGCCGGCTGGTCGCCCAAGGCGTCAAGCTGCAAAGCTGGCCGGTGGAAGTCATGAACGCCATGCAGAAGGCCACGGGCGAGGTCCTGCGCGAGCAGGCCGCCGCCCATCCGAGCTTTGCCAAAGTGCTGGAGAACTGGCTGGCCTTCCGCGATGGCCAGATCCTGTGGAGCAGCGTCAACGACGGCGCCGCCGAACGGTTCCTGGCAAGCACGCGGCAAAGTGGCCTGAAATGATGGACAGGTCGCGCCGCCCGGCCAGGCGGCGCGACCGCGGGGATGCCGGCAGGCGTGTCCATCGGCAAGCAGTCTAGAATCGACCCTGCGCCGCAATTGGCCGATTCTTTGCCTTTCCTCCCGCATGGCTAGCCTGGACGATTCTTCCCTTGGCCGTACCGTCACGTATCCGACGCAGTACGACCCTTCGCTTCTGTTTCCGATCGGGCGCGCGGCCGCCCGCGCCGAGCTGGGACTGGACCCCGCATCCCCGCCCTTCCAGGGCGAAGACATCTGGAATGCCTACGAGCTGTCCTGGCTGAATGCGCGCGGCAAGCCCCAGGTGGCGCTCGCCCGCTTCATCATCCCGGCGGCAAGCCCCTGCATCGTCGAGTCCAAGTCGTTCAAGCTATACCTGAATTCCTTCAACCAAACACGCCTGTCCGGCCCGCAGGAGCTGCGCGAGCGCTTGCTGGCCGACGTCGGCAAGGCGGCCGGCTGTCCCATCGAGGCCGAGCTCATCCTGCCCGGGCAATTCAGCGCCCAGTGCCTGCGCGAACTAGATAGCGAAAGCCTGGATGGATTGGACGTCGACGTGACCGATTACTTGCCCGCGCCGCAATGGCTGTCGGCAGACGCCGCGGCAGCACCCGTGCACGAGGTGCTGGCCTCGCGCCTGTTGAAATCGAATTGCCCGGTCACGGGCCAGCCGGACTGGGCCTGCGTGCGCATCGAGTACCGCGGCGCGCCCATCGACCGCTCCGGGCTGCTGCGCTACATCGTGTCCTTCCGCAACCACAGCGGTTTCCATGAGCAGTGCGTAGAGCGGATGTTCACCGACATCCTGGCGCGCTGCCGTCCGCAAGCCTTGTCCGTCTACGCGCGCTATACGCGCCGCGGCGGGCTGGACATCAACCCCTGGCGCGCCACGCCGGGCATGCCTGCGCCGGACCGCACGCTACGGACCGCGAGGCAATAGGCGCGGGTGGCGGCGGCGGCCGCCTGCGCGCCCTCACCTTTTGCCCGCGACGGAGCGGCCGATCAGCGAGGCCAGCACCGCGGCCAGGACGAAGGCCGCGGCTGCGCCCAGCCACGGCCCATGCCCAAACCCCGCATCGAGCATCAGGCCAAAGATCAGAGGCCCCATGGCCGCGCCGACGTCCATGCCCGAATACACCAGGCCGTAGACCGAGCCGGTGGCGCCGCGCGGCGCCACGCGGCGGATCAGCATGTCGCGCGATGGGCCGGCCAGGCCGGCGCACAAGCCGGCCAGCCCGACCACGGGCACGGCCAGCGCCGCGGGCACCGCGCCCATGGCCAACAGCGCGAGCGTCAGCCCGGCCGTGACCAAGGATCCCGCCACTACGCGTTCCGTGCGCGGCGTGGACGACACCAAGAAGCCCCCCAGCATCATCCCGAAGGCCGATGCGATCATGTAGCCCGACAGCGCGGAACTGGCCGCCACGTGCGACAGGCCGTAGCGTTCGCCCAGCAGGGGGATGGTGTAGTTCTGCACCGCCGACAGCCCAAGCGAGGAAAAGGCGAAGAACATGAACGCCCCCCACAGCGCCGGCCGCCGCAGCAGCATCAGCACGGTATCCAGGATGCCGGACGGCACCGCATCGGCGGCCGGGGCCGGATGGGCAGCGCTAGCATCGCCCCGGCCGTCGGCCTGCGCGCCGGCTGCGGCCGCGCGCTGCGCGGCCGCGGCGTCGCCATGCGCGTCACGCTCTGGCTCGACCAACAGGCGTCGGCCCAATAGGGTCAGGACCAACGCCACCCCGGCGACCATGGCCGCGCCCAAGGCCGCGACGCGCCAGTTGAACAGCAGGGTCAGCGTGGTGATGAACACCGGCGTCAGCGCCCAGCCCAGGTTGCCGGTCAGCCCGTGGGTGCTGAAGGCATGCCCCAGCCTGCGCTGGCTGACGCGGTGATTGAAGATGGCGAAATCGACCGGGTGGAAGACCGAGTTGCCTGCACCGGCGATGAAGGCAGCCAGCAGCAGCATGGCATAGCCGTTGGCCGCGGCCATGAGCACGCCGGAGACGACGAAGCTGCCCAGGCCGAACCACAGCACCGGCCGCGCGCCCAGCCGGTCCACGACGAAGCCCGACGAAGCCTGGCCCAGGCCCGAGGTGACGTAGAACACCGACACCAGCAGGCCCAGCCTGGCGAAGTCCAGGTCGAAGGCCGCGCCCAGCGACACGTATAACGACGGGATGACCAGCTGGAAGAAGTGCGAGACCGCATGGGCGGTGGCCACCAGCGCGATGGTCAGCCAGTCGCGCCGGCGCACGGCAGGGTGATCGGCTAGGGACGCGGCCGCCGCTGGCGGCAGGGTACGGCTGCTCACTACTTTCGTCTCCTGGGCGGCAGGCGCGGCCCGGCCACCGGCCGGAAGACTTCAGGCAGGCCGCGGCGCCCGCCCGCGCGCCGCCGTCAATCGTTGGTCTTTTCCCTGATCGCAGGCCAAGCCTTGCGCAGGTAGTACAGCATGGACCACACCGTCAGCACCGCGGCGACGACGATGAGCACATGCCCCAGCCAGGCCATGTCCAGGCCCAGCAAGGGTTGGTTGTAAAGCAGGCAAGGAATGGCGACCATCTGCGCGGCAGTCTTGAACTTGCCCAGCCGGTGCACGGCGACGCTGGCGCTCGCGCCGATCTTGGCCATCCATTCGCGCAGCGCGGAAATCGTGATTTCGCGGCCAATGATCACCAGTGCGATGAGCGCGTCGACCCGACCCAGGTAAAGCAGCACCAGCAGCGCGGCGCTGACCATGAGCTTGTCGGCCACCGGGTCGAGGAAGGCGCCGAAGGACGAGGTCTGCTCCCAGCGGCGCGCCAGCCAACCGTCGAACCAATCGGTCAGCGCGGCGATGATGAAGGCAGCCGCCGCCAGGATATCGCGCACCGGTAGGCTCAGCCACGACGAGGGCACGTAAAACAAGCCCACCACCAGGGGAATCATGGCGATGCGCAGCCAGGTCAGAATGATGGGCAAATTCACGGGCATAGTGCACGTATGCTAACCGATCGGGGCGACCGTCCGCCGTCCCGCGCTACCTGAGCGCATGGTAGATGCGCTCGGCCAGTTCGTAGGAAATCCCCTCCACCGAGGCGAGGTCTTCGATGCTGGCGCGCGCCACGCCGGCAAAGCCGCCGAAACGCGCCAGCAGGCGCTGGCGCCGGCGCGCGCCGATGCCTTCGATTTCCTCGAGCCGGGACACGGTGCGCGCCTTGGCGCGGCGCGCGCGCATGCCGGTGATCGCAAAGCGGTGGGCTTCGTCGCGAATTTGCGCGATCAGCATCAGCGCGGGCGAATCCGGGCCCAACACGAGCGGCGCCCGACCGTCGGCGAAAACCAGCGTCTCTAGCCCCACCTTGCGCCCTTCCCCCTTGGCCACGCCCACCAGCGCATGGATGTCCAGCCCGAGCTCGGCGAAGACCTGGCGGGCGACCTCGACCTGGCCCTTGCCACCGTCGATCAGCACCAGCCCCGGCATGGGCGCCTCGCCATCGGCCACCTTGCCAAAGCGGCGCGTCAGCACCTGGCGCATGGCCGCGTAATCGTCGCCAGGCGTGATGCCGAGAATGTTGTAGCGCCGGTACAGCGACGGCTGCATGTCGTGATGCTCGTAGACCACGCAGGACGCCTGCGTCGCTTCGCCAGCCGTATGGCTGATGTCGAAGCACTCGATGCGCAGCGCATCGAGCGCGGCCTCGTCGGTTTCCAGGTCCAACGCCTCGGCCAGCGCCGCGGTGCGGGCCGCGCGTGCGCCTGACTCGCTCAGCGACCGCGCCAGCGCCAGCTCTGCGTTCTTGGCCGCCTGCTCCAGCCACGACCGGCGCAGGCCCTGCGGACGGGTGAGCACCCGCGCGCGCACGCCCGTGTGCTCGGCCAGCACGCCGACCAGGTCCGCGTCCGGCAAGGGGTGCGAAACCACCAGCACCGGCGGCATGGGGTTTTCCAGATAGTGCTGGGCGATGAAGGCCGCCAGCACGTCGCCCGCGGAATCGCCGTCGGCATGCGAAGGCAGGAAGGGCTTGTCGCCCAGGTGCCTGCCGCCACGCACCATGGCCAGGTTCACGCACACGCGGCCGCCGGCTGCGGCCACGGCGATGATGTCGGTGTCCTCGCTGCCTGCGCCTTCCATCGTCTGCTGGTGCAGCACGCGCGACAGCGCCCCCATGCGGTCACGCAGCGCGGCGGCTTCCTCGAAGCGCAGCGCTTCGGCCGCCTGCAGCATGCGCTGCTCGATCTCGCCCAGGACTTCGTCAGCCTGCCCGCCCAGGAACTTCACCGCCCGGTCGACGTCGCCGGCGTACGCCGCCGCATCGATCTCGCCCACGCAGGGGGCCGAACAGCGGCCGATCTGGAACAGCAGGCAGGGCCGCGTCCGGTTGCTGAATACCGTGTCTTCGCAGGTGCGCAGCCGGAAGACTTTTTGCAGTGTCTGTATGGTGTCGCGCACCGCCCAGGCGCTGGGATACGGGCCGAAATACTTGCCCGGTCGGTTGGTCGAGCCGCGGTAGTAGGCGATGCGCGGCCACGGGTGGGCCGTGATCTGCAGGTAGGGGTAGGACTTGTCGTCGCGAAAAAGGATGTTGTAGCGCGGGCGCAGGCTCTTGATGAGGTTGTTTTCCAGGATCAGCGCCTCGGCCTCCGAGCGCGTGACCGTGACCTCGAGCCGCGCCACGCGCGCGACCATGTGCGCGATGCGCGGGCTCGACGGCGTTTTCTGGAAATACGACGAGACGCGCTTTTTCAGGTTGCGCGCCTTGCCGACGTACAGCACCTGACCGTCGGCGTCGATGTGCCGGTATACGCCCGGCAGCGACGGCAGCTGCGCCAGGAAGGCCTTGATGTCGAAGTCGGATTCGGACGCTGGCATGCTGTGCTTGGCGGCCCGGCCACGGGCGGAAAAACTACTTGCTACGGCGGCCTTGCAGCGCCAGGACGGACGCGCGCGCGCGCCGGTAGCGCCCGTCGGCCTGCAAGGCGTCCCAGTCCGGCGCGTGCGTGTGCGGCATCAGGCGGCGCAGGCGTGCGACGCTTTCGGGCGCATGTGACATGCGCAGCCCACGCAGCAGCTCGTCGGCCAGGTCCGGCCGGTTGCACACCAGCACCATGTCGCAGCCGGCTTGCAGCGCCGCGTGCGCGCGCGCCGTGATGTCGCCTGCCACCGTGGCCGCCTGCATCGTGAGGTCGTCGGAAAACACCACCCCATCGTAGCCCAGCTTGCCGCGCAGGATGTCGCCGATCCAGCGGCGCGAAAACCCGGCCGGGCGGCTGTCGACCTTGGGATAAATGACGTGCGCGGGCATGACCGCCGGTAGCACCGCGTCGCCCAGCCAGGCGTAAGGCGCGGCGTCCTCGCGCAGGATGGCCGAGAGGGAACGGTCGTCGCGGGGGATCTCGTGGTGCGAGTCGGCTTCGACGTAGCCATGGCCCGGAAAATGCTTGCCGCAGGCGGCCATGCCTGCCAGCGCCATGCCCTGCACCAGTGCCCGGGCAAGCATGGCCACCACGCGGGGGTCGCGGTGAAAAGCGCGGTCGCCGATGACGCGGCTGACCCCGTAGTCCAGGTCGAGCACCGGCGCGAAGCTGAGATCAACGCCGCAGCCGCGCAATTCCGCCGCCAGCACGTAGCCTGCGTCGGTGGCCGCGCGCATGGCCTGCATGGGATCGCGCATCCACAGCTGGCCCAATTTGCGCATGGGCGGCAAGACGGTAAAGCCGTCGGTGCGGAAGCGCTGCACGCGCCCGCCTTCGTGATCGACGGCGATGAGGATGTCCTTGCGCGCCTTGCGGATCTGGCGCGTCAGCGCAACCAGCTGGGCGCGGTTGTCGAAATTGCGCGCAAACAGGATGACGCCGCCGATGCGCGGGTCGCGCAGCCGGCGCTTTTCTGCGGCGGTCAGGACGGCGCCGGCCACGTCGACCATGACGGGTCCGGGAGGCAGGAGATGGGCGGCTTGATCAGGCATGGGAATCGACGGTCGCGGAATCAGGATTTGGTTTCGACGACGACGTAGGCCGCGACCATATCGCATTCGTCGGAAACGGAAACATGGGCAGCACCAAAGCGCGCCTCGTACCAGGACTTGAGCGGCTCGGCCAGCACCACCACCGGGCGGCCGCCGGGCGCGTTCAGGGTTTGCATGCGCGTCCAGGTCATGGGCAGGCGCATGCCCAGGCCGACCGCCTTGGAAAACGCCTCCTTCGCGGCAAAGCGCGTAGCCAGGAACCGCACGCCCCTGCCGGCGTCACGGGCCCGGCGCTCACGAAACTTGCGCAGCTCGTCGGGGCCGAGGATTTTTTGGGCGAACCGCTCGCCGTGGCGATCGAGCGCACGGGCGATGCGATCGACACGCAGCAAGTCCGTGCCGATGCCGGCGATGGCCGGGGCGCCGCCGGCGCGCGGCGGCTCGGGCGTGGTCATGCGCGCACCCTATGCCGCCAGCTTGGCCAGCGCGGCATTGCGGTCGTCGGTGACGGTCAGGATGGCCAGGAACCCGCTGATGTCGAAGACTTCGCGCACGTGCGGCTGCATCCCGCAAACGACCAGCGCGCCGGCGCGTTCCTTGATCCGCTTGGCCAACATCAGCACGACCCGCAACCCGGCGCTGGAGATGTAGTCCAGGCGAGCCAGGTCCAGGACCAGCCGGCTCTCGCCCTGCTCGAGCTTGGCAAGCAGCTCCGACTCCACCGCTGCGGCGTTGCCGCTGTTGATCTGTCCGGCCGGGGCCAGGACCAGGACGTCGCCGACTTTTTCACTAGACAGACTCATCGTCCACGCACTCCAGTTCGCTCGGATAGCGGAATCATACGCGAGGCCGGGGCCGCCTCGCGTACGGCGCACCGCGACGCGCTGGAACCTCGCACGCCGCGCGGTTACTCAAACCATGCAGCGCCTTGCGGCGCACAAAGGAAAACGCAGCATGTCCCGTCCCATCCACGCCGTCGTCGACCCCGGCGCGATCGCAGCCAACCTGCGGCGCCTGCGCGGCTGGCTGCGCGAGCACGGTTGCAGCCCGCGCATCTGGGCCACGGTCAAGGCCGATGCCTACGGCCACGGGATTGCCCGCGTGGCACCGGCGCTGGCCGGCGCAGACGGCCTGGCCGTGCTGGACCCCGCGGACGCGCAGGCGTGCCGGGACGCCGGCTGGACGGGGCCCATCCTGCTCCTGGGCGGGCCGTATGGCCCGGGCGACTTCGACCTGGATGTGGGCGGCCCGCTTCACCTGTCCATCATCGACCTGCGCCAACTCGACTGGCTCGGCCGGGCGCGGCTGCGCAAGCCGCCCTTCGTTTGGCTACGCAGCACCGGCGACCTGCACCATTGCGGCCTGGACGACGACGAATACCGGCGCGCCTGGCATCACGCCAATGAGCTGGTCGGCGCCGGCCGCGTAACCGGCGTGGGCCACATGAACCACTACGCGGCGGCCGACCAGCCCGGCGGCATCGCGCCTGCCCGCGCTGCGTTCGAAGCGTTGACCGCGGGCTTGCCGGGCCCGCGCAGCACGTGCAACTCCGCGGCATTGCTGGGCTGCCCGTCGCTTGCCGCGGCCGACCAATGGGTGCGCCCGGGCCTGGCGCTTTTCGGCGCAAGCCCGCTGCCCGGGCGCAGCGCCGCGCAGTTCGGCCTGCAGCCGGCGATGTCGCTGCACAGCACCGTGGTCGCCGTGCAGCGCGTGCGCGCCGGCGAACCCGTCGGCTATGGCGGCGCCTACGCGGCGCCAGCCGACATGCGCATCGGCATCGTCGCCTGCGGCTATGCCGACGGGTATCCGCGCAGCGCGCCCACCGGCACCCCGGTGCAGGTCGACGGCGCACCGACCCGCACGCTGGGACGCGTGGCCATGGATACGCTGGCCGTCGACTTGACGCACTTGCCGCAGGCCGGCGTCGGCAGCCGCGTCCTGCTATGGGGCCAGCCCGAGCTGCCTGCCGAGCGCGTGGCCGAGGCCGCCGGCACCATTGCCGCGCAACTGTTTACGTCGCTGATCGCGCGCGTGCCTTTGCGCGTCGCCCACTGCGCACAGCGCGACGCGGCCAAGGTGTGACGGGGACATCGTGCAGCTGCTTGCCGCGGCGCGGTCAGGCGCGCATGCCCTGCCCGGCCGGCTGCGCCCGGCCCGGCGCGAAAGCCAGGAATGCCAACGTGGCTATCAGGTAGACCGCGCCGGTCATCGCCAGGCCCGCCGGCATGCCGATCAATGTGAACATCCCACCCACGAACAACGGTCCGGCCATCTGGCCCAGCTTATCGGCCGCGCGCATGAGGCTGGTGGCACCCGCCGCGCCATAACGCTGCACGTCATCGAGCGCCAGCATATAGGCCGACTGCGACGCGCCGGCAAAGCAACTGGCCACGGCCAGCATCAGCACGGCCAGCGCCGCCCCGACCACGCCGCCGCCGGCATACAGCCCCAGCATGCCCACGCTGCCGATCAGGCCACCGGCGACGATCCACGGTTTCTTGGACGGGGAGCCGTCGGCCAGCCGACCCATGACGGGGCCCAGGTAAATGACACACAAGCCGTAGAGCATCAGCACCCGCCCCACGCTGGACGCAGCAGCCCCTTCCGCTTCCAGGTACAACGGCAGCGCATACGACAACAGGCCGACCTGGGCCACCGAAAACGGCACCACGCTGCCGGCCAGCAGCAGCCCGAAGTCGCGCGTGGCGAGCAGCCTGGCCGTTTCGCCTGCGCGCGCCAGCCATCCCGGCAAGCCGCGGCGCGGCGCATCGGGGCGCCCCGCGGCATCGACCCGCCCCATGTAGGGCCGCATCAGCGTCAGCACCGCCGCCAGGGGCAACAGCAGCATGACCGCCCCCACCACGAAGACGGCGCGGAAACCTGCCTGCTCCATCAGCATCGCGCCTACCGCCGCGCCGGACAAGTGTCCGGCGAACAGCCCGGCGATCACGCTGGCCATGTTGCGCCCCCGGAAGCCGGCCGGGCTGCGCGTCACCACGAATCCCTGCAGGCCCATCCAGGTCAGGCCATAACCCAGGCCCACCAGCCCGCGCGCGGTGGCAAAGCCGGCCAAACCGTCGGCCGCCGCGCACAGCAGCGTGCCGGCGACCGCTACCGCCAGCCCAGCCAGCACGGGCATCTGCCAACCGCGCCTGTCCGTCAGCGCCCCGGCGGCAAGCGCCGCGAGCAGCCCGCAGCCCATTTCGACCGAGATGGGCAAGGCCATGAGCAGGTTGCCGGCCGTGCCCCCGGACGCCTCGATGAGCGTGCGCGCATACAGCGGCATGAATCCCAGCGGCAACGCCCACGCAAACAGGAATCCGAACATCACGGGCCGGGCGATGCGGCCGACTTCCGGCTGGTCGTCCGGACCGATGCGGCGCCCATCGGGCAAGGTCGCGCGCGCCGAGAACGCGCGGTTCATGACCAGGGACAGGAGCAACAGCATTTCGATGGCCGCCACCAGCGCGACGCCAGCGACGGTCGCTGCGTCGAGCACGCGGCTGCGCACGCCGGCGGCGATCACCGAAGGGTCCAGGCGCAGCACCAGTTGGGCCAGCACATGGCCTTGCCCATTGGCGCGCAAGGGCAGCGCCATCACCAGGCCATCGCCGGGCCGGGCAAGCGCGTGCGCGCCGGGCGGCACCGGCAAGGCGCCCGTGGCATCGGCGCGGTTGAGCACGGCGCCGTCTGGCCGCGCCAAGTCGATCTGCGCGATCGCCGGAAAACTCGCCGCCAGCCGGGCGAACGGCGCTTCGACGCCCTTCATGCGATCAGGCGGCACGCCGTAGCCCAGCACGCGCTCGAGGTTGCGCTGCAGGCCATGGGCCAGCATGCCGACGTTCTGCCGGGTGACATCGAGCCAGACGCTGCGAAACGTCGCGATCGTATCGGCGGCGTACACGCCTTGCGCAAGCAGCAGTGCCGCCAAGGGCACGGCAAACCGGGCCCGGCCGCCGGCGGCCAGCATGGGCAACGGGATGAAGTAGCGGAACGCCACGGTCAACAACAGCCCCGCACCCAGCGTGGCCGCCGCCAGCACCGTCAGGTTGCGTCGCAACAACGCACCACGTGCCTCGGCGCCGCGCTCGACCGCCATGAATAAGATCCCTTCAGGCTTGGCGCCAACCCGCAGCGGCACGGCCAGCGTGATGCGGGCGCCGTCGGTGCGCACCGCCGTGCCAGACTCGCGCAGCGCGACGCCGTTGGCCGCGCCTGCCCGGCCGGTGAGCGCAGCCGCAAGCGCTGCGGCATCGTCCGGCAAAGACCCTGCGACCGGCGAGCCGTCGGGCAGCCCCACGCCGATGCCGCGTATGTCCGACGCCTGGCCGGCGGCGTCGCGCAGTACGGCATCCAGCCCGAAATATTGGGCAAGCGGCTTGCCCAAGCGCAGGCCGTTTTCGATCTGGCCGGCAGCCTGGCGCGCCATCAGCTCGACCCGGTCGGCCGTGGTGTCGGCGACCAGGCGATCGAGTGCGGACAGGCTAAGCGCCCCGATGAGCGCCTGCGCCAACAGCAGCACGCCCAGGCAGGCGAGTACGACTTCCAGTAGCGGCCGGCGCCGCGAACGAGGTGCGATGGACATGGGTGGCGGCTGGCCCCGCGAAGGCCGGCGCCACCTGGCGCCGGCCGGCAACGCGCCGTTGGCGGCGCACACAAACCGACAATGGTATTTACAATCGCGCAGATTTGCATCCGTTTTTTAAGGGCCCGGAGCATGGCCTTTCACTCGCTTCGCAGCAAGATCTTTGCGCTCGTCGTGGCGATGCTGGTCATCGTGGCGGCGTTCGTCATGCTGGTAACGCGACACGACGTCACCCGCACCGTGGTGCGCGGCGAGCAGCAGGCCGTGGACAACGTGCTCGACCTGGTGCTGCGCGATACCGAAGCCCGCTGGGGCGCGCTGCTGGCCGACAAGATCGACACCGTGCGCGGCGCACGCCGCCAGCTGATGCAGCTGGGACGCATGGTCGACAGCGTCCTGGCGGGCTATGCCGAAATGGCTGCGCGCGGGGTAGTCAGCGAAGGCGCAGCGCGCGGCATGGCGCGCAACTGGGTCAATGGGCTGCAGCTGGACGACCGGCGCTATGCCATGCTCTATGACGCCGAGCTGCGCGTGCTGGCCAGCGGCGACCGGCGCCTGCTCGACATGGACATCGGCGCGGTGCGCGACTTCAAGAACCGCCCGATGGCCCGCGCCATGTACGAAGAGACGCGCGCAAGCGGCTATGGCTTTGCCATTTACCGCCTGGCCCAGCCGGATGCCGGGGCCGAGACGCGCTATGCCTACTTCGGGCATTTCCCCGCCTGGGACTGGGTCATCGTCATCAGCGACAGCGCGCAAGACGTGCTGGAGCAATTCGCGCACCGCCGCGCCGACATGGAGGAATCGCTGCGCAACGCCCTGGGCAAGCTCAAGCTGGCGCAGACGGGATTCGTGTTCATCGTGGGCCGGGATGGCGAGCTCGTCATCGCGCCGCCCGACGACCAGGCAGGCCTGCTCGACCGGACGGACGCCGCCGGCGTGCCGTTGCGCCAAGCGCTGCAGTCGCTGCCCGCCTCGGGTACGCCGCGCCAGTTCGTCGTCGGCGCAAGCGAGGACGCGCTCTGGCAGGTGGATGCCGCCCGCTTCAAGCCGCTAGGCTGGGTGATCGGCGCCGCCGTGCCGCGCAGGGACTTGACCGCCCCGGCCACGCGCTTGGTCAACCGGCAAGCGCTGGCCTTCGGGCTGACGCTGTTGGCGGCGCTGGCCGTGGCCTGGGTAATGGCTGCGCGCATGGCCCGGCCCCTGAACCAGTTGACGCGCTACGCGCGTCAGCTTCCCGAGCAGGACCTGACCGCCGCGCCGCAAGTGCCGCCGCAAGTGGCCGCCCTGCCCAGCCGCCATCGCGACGAAACGGGGCGACTGGCCGAGTCCTTCCTATTCATGGATGCGAAGCTGCGCGAGAACGTCGCGCGCCTGATGAGCGAAACCACCGCGCGCCAACGCTACGAAAGCGAGCTGAACATCGCCCGAGACATCCAGCTCGGCCTGCTGCCCGTGCCACTGCCCGACGACGTGCGCGGGCGGGTCAGCCTGCACGCCGCGATGCTGCCGGCCAAGGAAGTCGGCGGCGACCTGTACGACTACTTCATGCTGCCAGACGGACGGCTGTGCATTGCCATCGGCGACGTGTCCGACAAGGGCGTGCCAGCGGCGCTGTTCATGGCGGTGACCCGCACGCTGTTGCGCGCCTCGGCCGAGGACGAAACCGACCCCGCCCTGCTGATGGAGCGGGTCAACAACCGGCTGGCGGCGAACAACCCGAACGTGATGTTCGTGACGCTATTCGTGGCCGTGCTCGACCTGCATAGCGGCCGGCTGGATTGGGCCAACGCCGGGCACCCGGCGCCTTGCGTGGTCGGCGTCGACGGCCGCGTCCGCCGGCTCGAGGGCCGCAGCGGCCCCGCCTGCGGCGTGCAGGAAGGCTTGCCCTACCGCGGCATGAGCGCCACCCTGGCGCCGGGCGAGGTCCTGGTCGGCTATACCGACGGCGTGACCGAAGCGGCCGACGGCGCAGGCCAGCAGTACGGCGAGGCCCGGCTGGATGCGGTGCTCGCGCAGGCGCCGCGCGAGGTCGATGCCCTGGCCGACGCGCTGCTGCAAGACGTACGCCGCTTTGCCGCGGGCGCCGAGCAATCCGACGACATCACCTTGATAGTGGTACGCCGCCCATGAAACGCCTGATCTGCCTGCTGCTTTCGACCTGCCTGCCATGGCTTTGCGGCGCCCAGCCGGCGGCTGCGGACGATGCGCCTGCAGCCGCCGCGCCGGCGCGACAGGTGTTTCCCACCACGCCGGTGACCAAGCCCGACGGATCGAAGTGGCGCATCGGCTATTTCGAAAGCGGCGACTACGGCGAATATCCGCGCACGCTGCGCGTCATCGTTCGCGGGCTGCAGAAGCTGGGCTGGCTGGACGTGCCGGACATGCCCGCCGAAGACGACGGACGCGCGCTGTGGACCTTCCTGGCCCGCCACGCGCGCAGCGATTACCTGCAATTCGTCGAAGACGCCTGGTGGCGACCCGGCAATTTCGATGCGGCGCTGCGTCCCAAGGTGCGCGAAGACCTGGCCCGCCGGCTGGCCGGGCGACGCGACATCGATTTGCTGTTGGCCATGGGGACCTGGGCCGGCCAGGACGTCCGCGCGATCGGCGCACCCGTGCCGGCCATGGTGGCCTCGGTCAGCGATGCGTTGGGCGCCGGCATCGCCGACAGCGTGCAGGACAGCGGGCTGGACAACCTGCACACGCGCATCGAACCCGAGCGCTACCAGCGCCAGGTGCGGCTGTTCCATGACATCGTGCCCTTCGAGCGCCTGGGCATCGTTTTCGAAGACAGCAAGGAAGGCCGCACGTATGCAGCGGTCGATGCGGTCGAACAGGTGGCCAAGGAACGCGGCTTCGCCGTCGAACCCTGCCATGCGCAGTCCAACAGCATCGCCATCGAACAGGCCGTGGACAACGCGGTGCGGTGCTATGCCGACCTGGCCCAGCGCGTGGACGCCGTCTACGTCACCGTGCACCGGGGGGTGACCGACACATCGGTGGCGGACATCGCGCGCATCCTGCGCGAGGCCAAGGTGCCCAGCTTTGCCATGAGCGGCTCGCAGGAAGTGCGTGCCGGGCTGCTGATGAGCCTGGCGCAGGCCGATTATTCCTACGTCGGGCTTTTCCACGCCGAAAGCATCGCACGCGTGCTCAACGGGGCCAAGCCGCGCCAGCTCAGCCAAGTTTGGATCGACCCGGCCAAGATCGCGCTCAATCTCGAGACCGCCCGCATCATCGGCTTCGACCCGCCGGTGGACATCCTGCTGGCGGCCGACGAGGTCTACGAAGGCGGGCAATAAACGGCGCGCGGCACGGGGGCCAGCGTCACCCTCCGCCAAGTTCGGCCGGGGCGACCATGGCCCTGGCCGCGCAGACCGCGCGCAGGCGCGCGTCCGGGTCGCCCCCTGCCACACCCTGCCATAGTTCCAGCAGACGGTCCGCGCCGGTGCGGCGCGTGGCGAGCACGTATTCCGCATACGCCAGCCATTGGCGGTCGTCCGCATCCAGCCCTGCCCTGGCGACGGCCAACACGTCGCGCGCCAGCGCATGCACCTGGTCGTCGGCCAGCGCATCGCGCACCGCCGCCTCGCGCAAGCCAGCCAGCCGGCCCCAGCCCCAGTCGCGCACCAACGTACCCGCTTCGTCCAGGTTGGCGAGCAAACCGGCCTGGACGGCACTGGCCGATATCGCGGCGGTGCGCGCCACCGACGCCCCGGCCTCGTCCAGCAGCTGGCGATCAGCAAAGCACGCGCCCGGCGCCCTGCCCTCGATGTAGCCTTGGGCGCCGCAGCGCTCGAACAATTCTTCCAGCCCGCCGTCGCGCTGCCAGGCCTGCATCAGGTCGCCCAGCGGGGGCAGCTCGTCGAGCCGGTAGCGCCAACGCGCATCCAAGAATTGCGCGATCTGCGAATATTCGAAATGCGCGCTGCCCGGCGCAAGCGTCACCCGCTCGCCGTTGTCGATGCGCACGCCCGTCCACGCGCGGGCCTGGAGAAACTGCGCCAGGCAAGGATCGCCGTCGAGCAGCACCGTCGGCGCACGCTTGTAATCGTGCCGGCGCGACAACGGCAGGCTGCGGCTGGCTGTGCCGGGGCCGAACATCCAGCGGAAGTAATCACCCAGGTCGGCGAAGGGCCGCGCCGGCAGCCGCGACAAGGCCAGGTCACCGGCAAAGCGCGCCGGCGCGAACATGCGCGGCCAGATGCTGAGCCGGTTTTCCTTCAGGCCGGTGGGCCGGCCGCCTTCGAGTGGGCTGTTGGCAAAGAGCGCGATCAGCGCGGGCGCCAGCGCCAGCGCCGCGTTGAGCGCCTGCGCGGCACGCGCCGTGGGCACTTCGGTATTGGCGCCGTGCTGGGCCTTGGCGTCCAGCCCGACCCAATGGTGCCAGCCGCGATGCCCGGCGAGCTCCCGGTAGATGGGGCGCGGCACACAGGCCTGCGCATACCACCGGCTATCGATCGGGCAATCCGGATGCTCGGAAACGTTGAGCACGACGGCATCTTCGGCCGCCAGCGCGCGGGCGACGTCGTCGAGCTCGGCGTGCGCCAGCGCCGCCAGCCGCGTCACGCGCGCCGGGCCTCCCGCTACGGGCGCAAGCGCCGCCTCGAGCAGGTTATAGCCGTTGTCCAGGCCGCTTTCACCGTGTGCGCCGGCCACCGCCAACGGCCTGCCATCGTCGGCGCGTGCAAGCGCCGCCGCCTGGCCGCGGGCGGCCTTGATCTCCAGCAGGCGCTCGAAATAGCGTTCGCCCACGCAATGGCTGGCGCCGTCGGCGCGGGCTGCCACGGGCATTTCGAGTTCGACCCCCAGCCGCATGCCGCTGGCAGGCAAACGTTGCAGCCCGGGCTGCGGCGCGCTCATGCGCGCAGCGGTCCGTCCCCGCCGGAAACGTCCCGGTCGCCCAGCCGGGCCCGGACCATCAGGGCCTTCATGTCGCGCACCGCCTTTTCCCAGCCGTCGAAGACCGCCTGGGCGACGATGGCGTGGCCGATGTTCAACTCGGCGATGCCGGGCATGGCAGCGATGGGCTGCACGTTGCCGTAGTGCAGGCCGTGACCGGCATTGACGCGCAGGCCTTCGGCCAACCCCAGCGCGACGGCGCGCCGCAGGCGCGCCAGCTCCTGCTCGCGCGCATCGGGACCGGCTTCGGCGTAGGCACCGGTGTGCAGCTCGATCACGCGCGCGCCGGCCTTGACCGCGGCCTCGATCTGCCGCTCGTCCGGATCGATGAAAAGCGACACGCGTATGCCGGCATCATGCAGGCGCGCCACCGCCGCGGTCACGGCCGGCAGCGCGCCAGCCACGTCCAGGCCACCTTCGGTGGTCAGCTCGGTGCGCTTTTCGGGCACCAGGCAGACGTCGTGCGGCCGCACCGCGCAGGCGATGCCAAGCATTTCGTCGGTAATGGCGCATTCGAGGTTCATGCGCGTGCGCAGCTGCGGGCGCAGCGCATGCACGTCGGCATCCTGGATGTGGCGGCGATCCTCGCGCAGGTGCAGCGTGATCAGGTCGGCGCCAGCGTCCTCGGCGCGCAGCGCCGCGGCGATGGGATCGGGATAGGTCGTGTGACGCTGCTGGCGCAGCGTGGCCACGTGGTCGATGTTCACGCCCAGTTCTATCACGGCCGTCGTCACTCCTTGCTATTGCCCGGGTTCCGATGACGCAGGCGCGCCCGGGGCGGCCTGCCCGGCGGCGCCCGCCGCGTCCACATCCTGCGCCGCGACGGTGGCCTCGTTCCAGCCGCCGCCCAGCGCCTTGTACAGCTCCACGCGGTTGATGAGCGCCTGCAACCCAGCCCCGACCAGCGCCTGCTGCGCGTTGAACAAATCGACCTGCGCGGTCTGCACCTGCAAGTAGCTGTCGATACCGCCCTCATAGCGCAGGTTGGACAGCTCCAAGCGGCGCGCCGACGATTGTGCCAGCTCGCGCAGCGCCTCGATCTGCGCCGCATAGGTGGCTTCGCCGGCCAGGGCATCGGCCACTTCCCGGAAGGCCTGTTGGATGGCCTGCTCGTATTGGGCCACTGCGATGTTGCTGCGCGCACGCGCCAAGTCCAGCCCCGCCTGCAGGCTGCCGCCGGCGAAGATGGGCGTGGTGATCGACGGCGAATAGCTCCAGAACGTGCCGTTGCCCGAGAACAGATTCGACAGCGAGGGACTGGCCACGCCCAGCAGGCCGGTCAGCGAAATGGTCGGGAAGAACGCCGCCCGCGCCGCGCCGATATTGGCGTTGGCCGCGCGCAGCTGGTTCTCGGCCGCCAGGATGTCCGGCCGGCGCGTCAACAGGTCCGAAGGCAGGCCTGCCGGGATGGCCGCGAGCTGGCCGGCGTCGAACGGCGCCGGCTCGGGCAGGTCCGGTGGCAGCGGGCCGCCCAACAGCAGCACCAGGGCATTGACGGCCTGCTCCCTCGCGCGGGCGAACTGGGCGAGGTCGGCCGAAGCCGAATCCAGCAAGGTCTTGGCTTGCGCCAGTTCCAGCTCGGACGCCACGCCGCCATCGAATCGGCGCTTGACCAGGTCATAGGACGCCTGCCTGGCCTGCAGCGTGCGCTGGGTGAGCGCAAGCTGCTCCTCGGCCGCGCGCAAGTTGAAATACGCCTGCGCAACCTGCCCAACCAGGTTGATCTGCACGGCCCGCCGCGCCTGCTCGGTCGCCAGGTACTGCTGCAGCGCCGCCTCGGACAGGCTGCGCAGCCGCCCGAACAGGTCGATCTCGAACGTCGTCAGGCCGACACCGGCCTGGTACTGGCTGCTGATCGAACTGGAGTCCGGGCCGCCCGGGCGCAGGTCGCGCGGCAGCCGCTGGCGCGTGCCCTGCACGCCCGCGCCGATCGCAGGAAAGAGCTGGCCGCGCTGGATGCCGTACTGGGCGCGCGCCTCTTCGATGCGCTGCACGGCGATGCGCAGGTCGCGGTTGCCTTCCAGCGCCAGCCGCACCAATTCGCGCAGGCGCGGATCGCGGAAGAAGTCGCGCCAGCCGAGATCGGCCGCGGGCACCCCTTGGCCCGGCGCGACGGCCGGTGCCGGCTGGCGGCCGAGCGTGGCCTGCGTCTGCCCCTGCCCATACTGCAACTGGGGCTGGTCCGGCCAGGATTCGGGTACTGGCGCGGCCGGCCGCTGATATTCGGGAGCCAGGGAGCAGCCGGCCAGCAGCGCCAGCAATGCAGCACCGCCCAGCTTTAGCCTTGCGTTTCGCATGGTTCGCTTCTCGGTCATGCCTTGCCTTCCTGGCCATCGGATTGGCCGTCCGTTCGTGATGCGCCCGCGCGCTTGGCGGCCTGTTCTTGCTCGAAGGCCTTGGCTTCCGCGCCGAGCAGGCGCGGCTTGGTCTTGAACAGGCTGAGTACCACGACGAAGAAGGTCGGGACGAAAATCACGGCAAAGGGCGTCGCGGCCAGCATGCCGCCCAGCACGCCGAAACCGACCGCCTTTTGGCTGGCCGCGCCGGCGCCCGTGGCCATGGCCAGCGGCACCACGCCTAGGATGAAGGCGAGCGAGGTCATCAGGATGGGCCTGAAGCGCAGCTTGGCGGCCTCGACCGTGGCCTCGTACAACCCCGCGCCGCGCGCATAGGCGTCCTTGGCAAACTCCACGATCAGGATGGCGTTCTTGGCCGCCAGGCCGATCACGGTGACCATGCCGACCTGGAAGTACACGTCGTTGCTCATGCCCAGCACCGTCACCAGCGCAACCGCGCCCAGCATGCCCAGCGGTACGACCAGCATGACCGACAGCGGGATCGCCCAGCTTTCATACAGGGCGGCCAGCACCAGGAACACCACCAGCAGCGACAGGCCCAGCAGGATGGGCGCCTGGGCGCCGGCCTGGCGCTCCTGGTAGGACAGCCCGGTCCATTCGTAGCCGAAGCCGGGCGGCAGCTGCTGCATCAGCCGCTCCATCTCGGCCATGGCTTCGCCCGTGGAATAGCCCGGCGCGGCATCGCCGTTGATGCGGATCGACGGGTAGCTGTTGTAACGCACCACCTGCACCGGCCCATAGCCCCACTCGGCCTTGACGAAGGACGACAAGGGCACCATGTTGCCTTGCGCGTTGCGCGCGTTCAGCCGCAAGATGTCGTCGACCTGCATGCGGAACTGCGCGTCGGCCTGCACCCACACGTTCTGCATCCAGCCCATGTTGGGAAACTTGCCGATATAGGCCGAACCCAGGGCGGTCGACAACAGCGTGGCCGCTTCGGAAAAATCCACGCCAAGCGCCGCCGCCTTCTCGCGGTCGATGCTCAGCTTGAGCTGCGCCCCCGGCCCCAGGCCGCTGACGCGCACCTGCGCCAACACCGGGCTTTCCATGGCCAGCCCCATCAGCTGCGAGGCGGCCTGCATCAGGGCCGCGTTGCCCGCGCCGCTGCGGTCCTGCAGGCGGAAGTCGAAGCCGGTGGCGTTGCCCAGCGCCGAGATCGCCGGCGGCACCACGGTGAACACCATGGCGTCCTTGATGCCGGGCAGCAGCGCGCCGATCGCCCGCCCGGCGATGGCTTGGGCCGATTGTGACGGGTCCTTGCGTTCGGAAAAGTCCTTCAGCGGCACGAAGGCGATGGCCGCGTTCAGGCCGTTGCCGTTGAAGCTGAAGCCCTGCACCGTGACGATGTTCTCGGTCGTGGGCTGCTCCATGAAATACTTCTCGACCGCCTGGATGACTTCCATCGTGCGGTTGGCCGTGGACCCCGTGGGCAGCTCGATGTTGGCGACCACGTAGCCCTGGTCCTCCACCGGCAGGAAGCTGCTGGGCAGGCGCAGGTACAGCCATCCCAGCGCAATCGCCAGCGCCAGGTAGATCACCATCATGCGCCCGGCCTTATGCAGTGTACGCGCCACCCAGCGCTGGTAGCGGTGCGTGGTCGTGTCGAAAGTGCGGTTAAACCAGCCGAAGAAGCCGCGCTTTTCGACGTGGTGCCCCTTGGGGATGGGCTTGAGGATGGTCGCGCAAAGCGCCGGCGTGAAGCTAAGTGCCAGGAACCCCGAAAACAGGATGGCCACGGCCATGGCTACCGAGAACTGGCGATAGATCACGCCGACCGAGCCGCTCATGAAGGCCAGCGGCAGGAAGACCGTGGTCAGCACCAGCGTGATGCCGACGATGGCGCCGCTGATCTGCGGCATGGCCTTGCGGGTCGCCTCCCGGGGCGACAGGCCTTCCTCGGCCATGATGCGCTCGACGTTCTCGACCACCACGATGGCGTCGTCGACCAGGATGCCGATGGCCAGCACCATGGCGAACATGGTCAGCACGTTGATCGAGAAGCCCAGCGCCGACATCACCGCGAACGCGCCCAGGATGGCCACGGGCACCACCAGCGCCGGGATCACCGTATAGCGCACGTTCTGCAGGAACAGGAACATGACCAGGAAGACCAGCACCATGGCCTCGGCCAGCGTGTGCAGCACCTGCTCGATCGAGACCTCGACGTACGGCGAGGTGTCGTACGGGATCGCGTACTCGACGTTGGGCGGAAAGTAGCGCTTGAGCTCTTCCATCTGCGCGCGTACGCCCTTGGCGGTGGACAGCGCGTTGGCGTCCGGCGCCAGCACGATGGCGAACGCCGCGGTGGGCTGGCCGTTCAGGCGCGCGCCGAACTGGTAGTTGTCCGCGCCGACCTCGATGCGGGCCACGTCACGCAAGCGCACCGTGGCACCGCCCGGAGTGCTGCGCAGGATGATCGCGCCGAAGGCCTCGACCGTGCTCAGCTGGCCGTCGACCAGGACGGTGGCGGTCGTGCGTTGGTCCTCGGGGTTGGGCGGCGCGCCGATGCTGCCGGCCGAGATGAGCACGTTTTGCTGCGCGATGGCCCGGTTGACCTCGCTCATGCTCAGGTTGTAGCCGACCAGCTTGTCCGGATCGACCCAGATGCGCATGGCGCGGGGAGCGGCAAACAACTGGAAGCGGCCGACGCCCGGTACCCGGGAGATCGGGTTCTGGATGTTGCGCTTGATGTAGTCGGCCAGCGCCGTCTGCCCCATCGATCCGTCGGTCGAGGACAGGGTGACCACCATCAGGAAGCCCGTGCTGCTCTGCTCAAAGCGCAGGCCCTGCTGGATCACGGCCTGCGGCAACTGCGCCGAGACGTTCGAGACGCGGTTTTGCACGTCCACCTGCGCCAGGTCGGGGTCGGTGCCGGGCGCGAAGGTGGCGGTGATCTGCGCCTGCCCGTAGGAATCGCTGACCGACTCGTAATACAGCAGGCCCTTGGCGCCGTTCAGTTCGTTCTCGATGATGCTGGTCACCTGCTCGGACACGTCCTGTGCCGACGCGCCCGGATAGGTGGCGGTGATCTGGATGGCCGGCGGTGCCACGTCCGGGTACTGGGCGACCGGCATGTTGGGGATGGCCAGCACGCCCGCCAGCGCGATGAACAGGGCGACCACCCAAGCGAAGATCGGTCTGTCTATGAAAAATTGCGGCATGAATGCGGACTCTGGTGGCGGGTCTCACGAATCCGGCCGCTGCCTTTTGGGCGGCGGCCGGACGGTTGCGTCACTGCTTGGCCGGTTCGGACGGGCCGGCGGGCTGGCCCGCCTGGCCTTGCGCCTGCTGCCCCTGTCCGGGCCCTTGCGGCGCCTGCCCCTGCTGGGCCGCCCCATTGCCGGCCTGCCAAGCGACGGCCTGCACGGGTGCGCCGGGCCGGATCTTCTGGAATCCCTCGACGATGACGACGTCGCCGGCGGACAAGCCCTCGGTGATCACCACGCGGTTGCCGACCACCGAACCGGTGGTCACCGGCACCTGGACCACGGTCCCGTCGCGCACCAGCATCAGGTTTTCACGCCCGTCGGCCGTGCGCTGCAGGGCCTGCTGCGGCACCATGAGCGCCTGCTCGTTGACGCCCTCTTCCAGGCGCACGCGCACGTACATGCCCGGCAGCAGCACCTCGTCGGGGTTGGGGAATTCCGCGCGCAGGGTGACCTGGCCGGTGCCCGGATCGACCGAGATGCCGGTAAAGAGCAGCTTGCCCTCGTGTTCGTAGATCGAGCCATCCTCCAGCACGAGCTGCGCGCGGGCGGCATCGGCGCCGACCTTCTGCAGCGCACCGCTGGCAAACGCCTTGCGCAACCGCGCCAGTTCCGCGGTCGACTGCGTGAAGTCGACGTAGACGGGGTCAAGCTGCTGGACCACCGCCATCTGCGTGGCCGAAGTCGCCTCGACCAGCGCGCCCTCAGTCACCAGCGGCTGGCCGATGCGGCCGTCGATGGGGGAGACTACGTCGGTATAGCCCAGGTTGATCTTGGCGTTGGTCAGCGCCGCCTTGGCGGCTGCGACCGCGGCCTCGGCCTGGCGGGCCGCCGCCACGGCATTGTCATATTCCTGCTTGCTGACGGCATTGGCCTTGACCAGCGGCCCATAGCGCTGGGCCAGCTGCCGGGCGCTGTACAAGTCGGCCTCGGCCTGCTTCAGCTGCGCGGCGGCCTGGTCGTAGGCCGCCTGCAACGGGGCCGGGTCGATCTTGAAGAGCAGGTCGCCCGCCTTGACGTCGCCCCCCTGACGGAAGACGATCTTCTGCACGATGCCGGTCACACGCGCGCGGATCTGCGCTTCGCGCACGGCGTCGACGCGCCCGGGCAACACCGACACGATGGGCGCGCGCTCGGGTTGCACGGTGACCGTGCTGACCTGCATCGGGCCTTGCTGCGGGGGCGCACCCTTGTCCCCGCAGGCGGCCAACGTCAAAGTGATGGCCGCAAGCCCTGCCATCGCGGCAGCTCGCGGCAAACGTGCGAATTGAAAAGGCATGGGGTATCTCTGTCCGGTTCCCGCTCGGCCGGCGGCCAACGCAGCGCCGACGCGACATTTTTGCGAAAAATGGCGCAAGTATAGAGGATGCGTCCCCTCCATATCGCCATACCCTGTTCGCCGCGCGGGACTTGTCCCGGCCCCCGACACGGAGGGCATTGCGCCCTGGCCGCCCGGTACGCGGGGACGGCGCGTCCAGCATAGCGCATGCCCTCGCCTGAAGGCGCGCCGCACGCGCCGGCGGCGGCAGCGCCCGCCTAGCCCAGCAGCAGTGCGTCGTCGGCCAGCTGCTCGCCGCGCACCCGCTCGAACATGGCCAGCAGGTCCGAGACGTCCATCCCGCGTCGCTGGTCGCCGGACACGTCCAGCACCACCCTGCCCTGGTGCAGCATGACCGTGCGGTCACCCACGTCCAGGGCCTGGCGCATGCTGTGCGTGACCATCATGGTGGTGAGCTGGTATTCGGCGACAACGCGCGCGGTCAGCTGCAGGACGAAGTCCGCGGTGCGCGGGTCCAGCGCCGCGGTATGTTCGTCCAGCAACAGGATGCGCGACGGCCGCAGCGCCGCCATCAGCAGGCTGACCGCCTGGCGCTGCCCGCCCGACAGCAAGCCGATGCGGTCGGACAGGCGGTTTTCCAGCCCCAGCCCCAGCGTGGCCAGGTGCGCGCGCATGTCTTCGCGCATGGCCGGCTTGACCGCCCGCGCCAGTCCCCGGCGCGCACCGCGCATATAGGCCAGCGCCATGTTCTCCTCTATGGTCAGGTCCTCGCAGGTCCCAGCCATCGGATCCTGGAACACCCTGGCCACCTTGCCTGCCCGTTCCCAAACCGGCTGGCGGGTCACGTCCTCGCCGTCGATCTCGATGCGGCCCGCATCGACCGGCAGGTCGCCCGAGACGGCGTTCAGGAAGGTCGACTTGCCGGCGCCGTTGGAACCGATGACCGTGACGAACTGCCCGCTCGGGATCTCCAGCGACAGGCCGCGCAGGGCACGGGTCTCGATCGGGGTGCCGGCGTTGAAGGTGATGTGCAACTCGTGCGCACGCAGCATGTCAGCTCCTTGCGCGCGGCTGCCGCCGGCGCAGCATAGGCAGCACCAGCGCCACCGTCACCAGCACCGCCGTCACCAGGTTCAGGTCCTGCGCCTGCAGGCCGATGAATTCGCTGTTCAACGCCAGCGCCACGAAAAAGCGGTAGACGACGGCGCCCAGGATCACCGCCAGCGTGGCCCATACCAACTTGCGCGAAGGCAGTAGGCTTTCGCCGACGATGACCGCGGCCAGGCCGATGACGATGGTGCCCACCCCCATGGAAATGTCCGCGCCGCCCTGGGTCTGCGCGAACAATGCGCCTGCCAGGCCGACCAGCGCGTTCGACAGCGCCATGCCCGCCAGCACCATGCGCCCGGTGTGCACGCCTTGCGAGCGGGCCATGCGAGGGTTGGACCCCGTGGCGCGCATGGCCAGCCCCGTTTCGGTGGAAAAGAACCAATCCAGCGCGAACTTCGCCGCCGCCACGACGACCACCAGCACCAGCGGTCGCAGAACGTAGTCGGCCACCGCCTCGACCTGCAGGATCGTAAAGACGGTCGGCTCCATGATGAGCGGCACGTTGGGCCGGCCCATGATTCGCAGGTTGACCGAATACAGCGCGATCATCATCAGGATGCTGGCCAGCAGGTCCATGATGCGCAGCCTGACGTTGAGCCAGCCGGTGGCCAGGCCGGCCAACGCGCCCGCGCCCGCTGCCGCGGCGCTCGCCAGGAACGGGTCGCTGCCGGCCGAGATCATGGTCGCGGCCACCGCTCCACCCAAGGGGAAGCTGCCGTCGACGGTCAGGTCCGGGAAACGCAGGATGCGAAAGGAAATCAGCACGCCCAGTGCGACCAGGGCGAAGATGAGCCCGATCTCGAAGGCGCCCAGCAGGGTATACAAAGACATGGCGGCTGCGGCCGGGCGCCCCCGCCGCGCCCGCGGCGCGGCCTGCCCGGCCTAGGGAGAATTTTTACTGGATGATTTCGGCCGCCGACTTCAGCAGCTCTTCGGACAGCGTCACGCCCTGGCGCTTGGCGGCGCCGGGGTTGACGAACAGGCGCAGGTTGGAGCTGGTTTCCGAGGCGATGCTGCCCGGCTTTTCGCCCTTGAGGATGCGCACGACCATGCGTCCGGTCTGCTGGCCGAGGTCGCCGTAGTCGATGCCCAGGGCGGCGATGGCGCCGCGCTTGACGCTGTCGGTGTCCGAAGCCACCAACGGGATCTTGGCGTCATTGCCGACCTTGACCAGCGACTCGTAGGCCGAGACGACGTTGTTGTCGGTATTGGTGTAGATGACGTCGACCTTGCCGATCAGGCTGCGCGCAGCCGAACCGACGTCCACGGTACGCGGCGCCGCGGCCTCGACCAGCGTCATGCCGGCCTTGGGCAGGAGCTCCTGCAGCTGCTTGACCACCACGACCGAGTTGGCCTCGCCGGGGTTGTACACCATGCCCACCCGCTTGGCGTTGGGCACGACCTTCTTGATCAGCTCGACCTGCTTGTCCAGCGCGAGCATGTCGGAGACACCGGTCACGTTGGTGCCTGACGGCTCCCAGCCAGGCACGAGCTGCGCGGCCACCGGGTCGGTGACCGCCGAATACACCACGGGGATGTCGCGCGTGGCCGCGACCACGGCCTGCGCCGACGGCGTGGCGATGGCCACGATCACGTCGGGCCGATCGCCCACGAATTTACGGGCAATCTGGGCGGCCGTGCCGGTGTTGCCCTGCGCGCTCTGGTACTGCCAGGCGAGCTTGTCGCCGGTGTAGCCGGCTGCTTCCAGCGCCTTGCGCACGCCGTCGCGCACGGCATCCAGCGCCGGATGCTCGACAATGGCCGTGACGGCCACGGATTTCTTGTCCTGGGCGGCCGCCGGCGCGGCCAGCATGGCGGCCAGGGCGCATGCCCCCAGCATTGCTGCAGTCTTTTTGGCAAGCAGCATGATGAGCTCCTTTGTCTGTTCAACCCAGAGCGCGGCCCGCACGGATGGTGCCCCGGCGCCGCCCCACGCAAGCGCACGCCCGGCCGCAAAAAGGCTCATAGTCTACCCGAGGGGCCTGCCGCGATGCACCCAGGCTTACCCCGTGCGCCGCGTGCCGGCACGCTGCCCGGCAGCATCGGCGCCGGCCGGCGCAGGGGACGACGTCCCTGAAGCCGCCGCGGCGGCCGGCCCCGCCGTCGCGCTAGAACGACACCTGCCCGCCGACGGCGCGTCCCAGCAGCGCGCGAGCCCAGCGCCGCGCCGGCAGGCCATAGGCCGATTCCACGTCCTCGGCCCGGGCCAGCAACTGGTCGGCTTGCAGCGACAGCGGCGGCCCGGAAAAGGCCAGCACGATGCGGTTGCCCTCGTCGATCTCGGGCAGCAGCGCCAGCCGGCCGTCGAAGGCCTCTTGCAGGTTGGCCAGATTGCGCGGAAAGCTCGCATGTGCGCCGAACAAGTTGACCGTCATCACGCCGGCGTCGCCGAGCAGGCGGCGGCAGCCGGCATAGAAAGCCGCCGAATCGCGCACCGGCCCGCGCGCCTGCGCGTCGTACAGGTCGACCATCAGCACCGGGCACTGCCCGCTGCGCCGCGGATCGGCCACCCAATCGCCCGCGTCGGCATGCTCGATGGTCAAGCGCGGCGAACGCGGCAACCGGAAAAAGCTGCGGCACACCGCGGTCACCAAGGGATTCCACTCCACCGCCACCACGGCGCTGCGCGTGCGCTTCAAGCAAAAACGCGCCAGCGACCCGGCCCCGAGCCCCAGCATGCCGATGGCCCCTTCCCGCGGCGGATCCAGGAACAGCAGCCATGCCATCATCTGGCGCGTGTACTCCAGCACCAGCTCGTCGGGCCGCGCCATGTCCATGGCGCCCTGTATCCATTGCGTGCCGAAATGCAGGTAGCGGATGCCGTCGGCCTCCGACAATGTCGGCTCATCGGCGGCGCGGGCGGGTTTGGGCATGGGCAAAAAAACGCTGGCGAAAAGGAAAGTCATTGTAGCCAGCGGTCCGCACGACGGCCCTTGCGTCAACCCGTCATGCCGCCAGCGCCCAAAGCCGCTCGAGCATCCACGCGCGCGTACGCCCGGCTTGCATGCGCGCGATCTGATGCAGCACACGCTTTAAGTACAGGTGCGCATCGCATTCCCAGGTAATTCCCATGGCCCCGTGCACCTGCACGGCGAACTGCGCCGCTGCCTGCGCTGCCTCGGCCGCCAGCAGTTCCGCGTAGAGCAGCGCGCGTTCTGCCTGCGACGCGCCGTGCACGTCCATTTCGCGCGCAGCCGCCTCGCCGGCGAGCCAGGCGTCGTCCAACGCCATCCAATGATCGGCCAGCCGGTGCTTGATGGCTTGGTTGGCCCCTATGGGACGTCCAAACTGCTCGCGCTGGCGCGCGTGCGCGGCAGCCGCATCGAGCGCAGCGGCCGCCGCGCCCAGCGCGTCGGCTGCCCGCAGCAAGCGCATTCGAGCCTGCGCAAGCATCCATTGGCCCGGTGCGCGCCCCATCTCGATGACGGCCGTCGGCTCAAGTTCGCCGCGGTAGACACGCAGCGTGGGATCAAGCCCCGGCACGCACCCCTGGGCGGGCGGCTCGTAGCGGACCAGCCGCAGCGCCGCTCCCTGCTCGACTGCCGCCAGGACCGCCTGCCCCGACCAGGCGCAAGTGGCAAATACCACGCCCCCTGCCCGGACAGCCGCCTCGCCAAAACACGCCTGGCCGGCGATCAATGCCTCGAGCCAGGCTTGTGCCTGCCCGCGCAGCGAATCCGCCAGCGTGGGCAACAGCACCACATTCCAGGCCAGGGGCAGCGTGACGAGCTGGCGCCCCGCTTCCCAGGCAAGCACCCAGGCGTCTGACGCCCCTAGCCCCATGCCGCCACGGTCGGCGGACAACAGCAAGCTCGTCCACCCCATGTCGGCTGCCTCTTTCCAACGCTGGCGCAGTCCGCCAGCATCGTCGGCGGCGCGCCGCGCGTAGGCCGTCCCATAGCGGTCGGCAAAGTAGCGCCGCGCGGATTCGCGCAGCATTTGCTGCATCTCGTTCAAGCTCATGCCGCTCATCCCTTGGGCAGGCCAAGGACCTGCTCGCCGATGATGTTGCGCTGGATTTCCGAGGTTCCGGCCAGGATGGTTTCGGCGCGCGAGCGCAAATAGGCCTGCACCCAATCGCCGGCCGGGCCCTGCGCAGCCGGGCCGCCCAGGCAGGCATCCTCGCCTAGCACCTGCAACGCCAGCTCTAGCAGCCGTTGGTGGGCCTCGCTCCAATGCACTTTGGTCGACGACCCTTCCGGGCCAGGCGGGTCGCCGCGCATCGCCGCCCGCAGGGCGCGCTGCGATTTCAGCGCCAACACGTGGGCATCAGCGGCCAGCCGTGCCCACTGGTGCCGGAAATCAGCATCATCTGCCGCGATCCGGCCGGTGGCATCCGGTGTGCTGGCCAAGGCGCGCAACCGCTTCAGCTCCTGCTCGAAGGCCACCAGGCGCGGAATGAAATACGTGCCACGTTCGAAACTGGCCGCGGCCATGGCGATGCGCCAGCCTTCGTTCTGGCTTCCGACCAGGCAATCGGCAGGAACATGGACGTCTTCGAAAAAAACCTCGCAAAACTCCGCCTCGCCGGTGATCTGTCGTATCGGCTCGACCCGTACGCCGGGGCTGCGCATGTCCACTAACAGAAAGCTCAACCCCTTGTGACGCGGCGCCGTCGGGTCTGTGCGCGCGAGCACGAAGCACCAGTGCGCGCGATCCGCGAACGACGTCCATATTTTGTGGCCGTTCAGGCGCCAGCCTGTGCCTGTCGGTTCGGCGCGCGTGCGCACCGATGCCAGGTCCGATCCGGCCCCTGGCTCGGAATAGCCCTGGCACCAGATCTCGCGATTGGACAGGATGCCCGGCAAGAAGCGCTGCTTCTGCGCCTCGGTGCCGAAACACAGCAGCGTCGGCGCCAGTATTCCATGGCCGATCAGGTTGACCCCCAGGGGCGCACCGCTGCGGGCATGCTCCTCATGGAAGATGGCCTGGCGCTGCAGCGGCAATTCCTTGCCGCCGTAGCGCCTGGGCCAACCCAGGCCGGACCAGCCGTGTGCGCACAACTCGTCTTCCCAGGCCTGCCGGTAGTCGAGCGAATGCGGGGCGGGTCCTCCCGGCCAGGCTTGGGCAAACGCCGAGTAATGTGCCTGCAGCCATTGACGCAATTGCGTCCGAAACGCTTCGTCGCTGGCTGCAGCCAGCGCGTCCATTTCCATGTGGCGTTACTCCAAGCGGATCTTGGCCTCGCGCGCGACCTTGGCCCAGGTCTCGATGTCCTGGCGGATGAATGCAGCGAAGGCCTTGGCGTCGCTGCCGATGATGTCCAAGCCGAGCTCGGCGAACCTGCGCCGCACGTCGGGCTCTTGCAGGATGCGCGCAACGGCTTGCTGCATTTTCTCGGCGGCATGGTCCGGCGTGCCGGCCGGCGCGACCAAGCCCAGCCACGGCATGGCCGAATAGCCTGGCAGCCCTGACTCGGCCACGGTCTTCAGATCGGGGACCGCGGCCGAAGGCTGTGCGGTGGTGACCGCCAACGCGCGGATCTTGCCCTCCTTGACGAATGGCCCGGACGATGCCCAAGCGTCGAACATGACCTGCAGCCGGCCGGCAACGAGATCGGTCAAGGCCGGGGCGCTGCCCTTGTAGGGGATGTGCGTCATCTGCACGCCGGCCATGCTCTTGAACAGTTCCGCCTCCAGGTGAGTAGAACTGCCCGTGCCCACGGATCCGTAGCTGGCGCTGCCGGGGTTGGCCTTGAGATAGGCGATCAGTTCACCGACATCCTTGGCCGGCACCGATGGATGGACCGCCAGGATGTGCACCACCGAAGCGACCTGCGTGACGGGCACGAAATCCTTGATGGGGTCATAGTTGACCTTGGCGTAGATGCTGGGCGCGATGCCCAGCGACGAGGCCGCCATCAGGTAGGTGTAACCATCCGGCTCGGCGCGGGCGACATAATCGGATGCGATCAGGGTGCCTCCGCCCGGCTTGTTTTCCACGATGACGGGCTGGCCCAGCTCCTTGCCCAGGCGCTCGGCAAGCAGGCGCGTCATGATGTCTGTCGCGCCCCCCGGCGAGAACGGCACGATGATGCGCACGGGCTTGTTCGGATACGGTTCGGCCTGGGCCGCGCCGCCCAGGCAGGCGGCGCCCAATGCTGCGGCGATGAAAAGTTTCCTTATCATGGCGTCTCCTCCTGAATTAACGGGTCAACCGGCGGCGCTGGGCAGGATGAGCGCATCGAGCGCCACCACACCCTGGCCCGCCTCTTTGACCAGCAGCGGGTTGACTTCGATTTCCGCAATGCTGGCCGGTGCTGCCAGGAAAGCGTCTGCGACGGCGGCGATGAAACGGCAAGCGGCCGCGACGTCGCCCTTGGGCTTGCCGCGATAGCCATCGAGCAAGGCAAAGGCTTTGAGCTCGCGCAACATGTCCAGCACGTCGGACTCGTCGACAGGCAGCAGCCGGTGGCTGGTATCGCGGTAGATCTCTGTCAGGACGCCGCCCAATCCCACGGTCAGCACCGGACCGAACACCGGATCCCGCGTGACGCCAACCAGCAGCTCTGCCACGCCCCGCTCCATCTTTTGCACCAGTACGCCATCCAGGCGCGCACCGGGGGCATGCCGGGCCGCAGACGCGATGACCCGGTCGAATGCGTCCGCCACCGCTCCATCGTCGCGCAGGTCCAGCGCGACGCCGCCAACCTCTGTCTTATGCGGGATGTCTGCGCTCAATACCTTTACGGCCACCGGGTAACCCAGCCGCTTCGCATGCGCACATGCGGCGCGGGCGGAATCCGCCACCCACGCTTGGCCGCCATCCGCCCCCTGCTGTGCCAGCCACTGCCTGGCCTGTGCCTCGTTGCAGGGCAATGGCAGGAACGGGCTCGCCTTGCGCGGCCCGGGCACCGGCGCGCGGGCCTGCTCCTTGCGATCGCACCACCGCAGATAGGGGCCCAATGCGGACACGGCCCTGCCGATATCGTCGAACACGGCGACCCCCGCCTCACGCAGCGCCTGCCGGCACTGCGCCGCGCCCGTGTCGATGGCCACGAACAGCCGCCGGTGCTCGCGCGAAACTTCGGCCAGCGCATCGGCCATGCGGTCCAGCATATAGCCCGGCGCGTACACGACCACGGTATCGATGGCGTCGGACGTTGCCAAGGCGCGCAGCACCGTGCGCACAAAGCCAGGGTCGTTGACGACATTACCGGTCACATCGACCGGGTTGCCCACCATGCCATAGTCGGGAATGCCTTTCCTGAGCAGTGCTTGCAGGTCGGCGGGAAGATCCGGCAGTGCCAGGCCGGCCCCGATGAATCGATCGGCGAGGATTGCGCCAAGCGCGCCGGACATCGTGACGACGGCTACCCGGGAGCCGGCCGAACGATCGCGCTGCGTCGCCAGCAGCGCGACATTGGCCATCTGGTCGAAATCGTCCGCTTCGATGACGCCCAATTGGCGGAAAGCTGCCGCATACACGCGGCGGTCTCCTGCCAATGCGGACGTGTGCGAACGCACGGCGGCCGCCCCTTTGTCGGTCGCGCCCGCCTTGAGCGCGATGAGCAGCTTGCCACGGCGATCCAGTTCGCGGCAGGCACGGACAAAGCGCGGGCCATCGCGCAGCTGCTCGACGTAGCCCAGCACGATCTCTGTGTCCGGATCCTGGGCGAAGTATTCCAGGTATTCGGCAAACTCCACGCAGGCTTCGTTGCCCGTGTTCACGAAATGGGAAAACGGCAAACCGATGCGGCGGCCTATGGCGTAGACGGCTGCACATACGTTGCCGCTTTGCGTCAGCAGGCTGACGCTGCCCTTGCCCTGTTGCATCGGCACCGTCTTGAAGACCGACGCGAAGGCCGTGTATGCCTGCGAATTGAGATTGGCGAATCCCATGCAATTGGGTCCGGCCACCACCATGCCGGACTCTCGGGCGAAGCTTTCCAGTTCGCGCTGCAAGGCTTCACCCTGCCCGCCGGCTTCGGCAAACCCAGCCGCATAGACGATCGCCGCGCGCACACCGCGCGCATGGCAGCGGCGCAGCATTGGCACGACTTCGGGCGCGGCAATGGCCAGCACCGCAAGATCGATCCCGCGCGGCACGGACTCAATATCCGGATAGCAGCGCAGGCCAAACACCTCTTGATACTTGGGATTGACCGGATACACATCGCCCTGGAACCCGAACCGCGTGAGCAGATCCAGCGGCATGCCGCCAATGCGGCCGGCGTCGGCGCTGGCGCCGATCAGGGCGATGGAGCGAGGATCCAGTAACGGCGCCAGGCGCGCAGCGTCGGATACCGAATCAGCCCGCGTACGGGCCGGTTCATCGGTCAGCGTGCTCATGCCGTCTGCCCCGACTTGTTGCGCTGGATCGCCTGCGCCAACCCCCGCTGGCTCACCTGGCGGAATGCTTCGCTAAGGTGCGACAGCTGGTGGGTGTCGAAATGCGCCGCCAGTGCAGTACGGAAGCCTTGCGCGTCCGCGGTGCGGTTGAGCGACCGCTTGATCAGGTGCAGGCCAAAGGGCGCCGCCTGTGCAATGCGCTGGGCCAATGCCATGCTGGCTTGCTCGAGTTCGGCGCGCGGCACCACCCGGTTGACCATACCGATGCGCAACGCCTCCTGCGCCTCGATTCGCTCCCCGGTATAGAGCAGCTCCTTGGCCTTGCGCAGGCCCATCACCCACGGATGGATCAAGACTTCGGTGGCCGCCGCGGCCAACGTATGGCCGACAGGATCGGAAAAGTAGGCGTCGTCGGCGCACACCACCAGGTCGCACATATTGGCAATCATGAAGCCGCCGGCCACACAGGCGCCTTGGACCTGGGCAATCGTCGGTTTGGGAAAATCCCAAATGCGCAGGCAGTAGCCGTAATAGCGCTTGGACTCGTAGGCCCAGCGCTCCTCCACCGTGAAGTCTGCCCGCTTGGCCTGTGCCTCCTTGAGGTCATGCCCGGCGGAAAAATGCGCGCCTTTCGCAGCCAGGACAACCACGCGCACGGCGTCGTCACGCGCGGCTGCCTCCAAGGCATCGTCCAGTTCGTCCAGCATGTGCTGGTTTTGCGCGTTGCGCGCGGCCTCGCGCGCCAGGACGATGCGTCGCACCGCCCCTTGCTCCTCAACCAGGATCGTCTCGTAGTTCATGCGGTGTCTCCTGCGGCCATGCCGGCATCCGGCATCCGGCATCCGGCATCCGGCATCCAACGTCCGGCACGGCGCGGATTGAATTAAGACACCACAGTTCCTAGAATACAAAATGAATCGACAATAATTCCCATATTGTGGACACACCCAAGACCACCAGCGGCACGCAGAGCATGCGCCGCGCCCTCGGCCTGCTGCGCTTGCTGGCCCAACACCAGGACGACGGCATCGATCTGCAAGGCGTCATCGGGAAGTCCGGGCTGGAGCGCTCCACGGCCCACCGCCTGTTGAGCTGCTTGCTGGAAGAGCGCTTTGCCGAACGCGATCCGCGCACACGCAGGTACCGCCTGGGGGTGGACGCCATGCAGCTGGGATTCGCGTCATTGCGCCGCACGCCACTGCTCGACGCGCTGCGGCCGTTCGCGCAAAAGTTGGCCAGGCTGTCGGGCGACACGGTGTTCCTGGTCGTCCGGCAGGGGGACTATGCCCTGTGCCTGCTGCGCGAAGCCGGGTCGTTTCCCGTCAAGGTGTTCACGATCGACGAAGGAGAGCGTCGACTGCTGGGCATGGGCGCCGGCGGGTTGGCACTGATGGCAAGCTTGCCCGATGAAGCAATCTCGCAGCTGTACGAGCGCCACGCGCAGGCCTACGCCCGCGCAGGCTTGACCGCGCAATCGCTGGCAAAGGCCGTCAAGCGCACGCGGCAAACCGGCTATTCCGAAATCGTCGACACCATCACCCCTGGCGTATCCGGCGTGGGCGTGGCGTTTCCCGTCTCGGAGCTGACCTGGGTCGCCTTCAGTTTCGGGGCGATCAGCAGCCGGCTCGACGCGGCACGCCGGGCCGAGATGGGCGCGTTGCTGCGGCGCGAATGCGACGCCTGGGTGCAAGCGCAGCTGCAACAATGACTCGCGACCCACCCCGGGGCTTGCGCCCCGGGGCCTGCCGTGGCCCGGTCGGGCCGGCAGGCGGGATCAAGCCCGCTCGAAGATCGCGGCGATGCCCTGGCCGCCGCCGATGCACATGGTCACGAGCGCATAACGCCCGCCGATGCGCCGCAGCTCGTACAGTGCCTTGATGGTGATGATCGCCCCGGTTGCGCCGATCGGGTGTCCCAGCGAAATGCCACTGCCGTTGGGGTTGACGCGCGCCGGATCCAGCCCCAGCTCGCGGGTGACCGCGCAGGCTTGCGCGGCGAACGCCTCGTTGGCCTCGATGACGTCGAGCTGGTCGGCTTTCAGCCCGGCGCGCTGCAGCGCCGTGCGCGTGGCGGGCACTGGGCCGATGCCCATGTAGCGGGGATCGACGCCGGCATGCCCGTAGGCGACCAGCCTGGCCAGCGGCTGCAGTCCGCGGCGCTCGGCCTCGCGCGCCGACATCAGCACTACCGTGCCCGCCCCATCATTGATGCCCGAGGCGTTGCCCGCGGTGACGGTACCGTTCTCCTTGACGAAGACCGGCTTGAGCTTGGCCAGGCTTTCGACCGTCGTCTCCCGGCGCACGTGCTCGTCGGTGTCGAACACGACATCGCCCTTGCGCCCCTTGATGGTCACCGGCACGATCTGCTCGCGAAAACGCCCTTCGTCGATGGCCACGGCCGCGCGACGGTGCGATTCAGCCGCCAGCGCGTCCTGGTCCTCGCGGCTGATGCCGTATTTGCCGGCGACGTTCTCGGCAGTCACGCCCATGTGGATGCGCTCGAAAGGATCGGACAGCGCGCCGACCATCATGTCGACCATGGCGGCGTCGCCCATGCGCGCACCCCAGCGCTGCGCCGCCGCGACGTAGGGCCCACGGCTCATGCTCTCGGCGCCGCCGGCAACCGCGATGTCCGCATCGCCCAGCATGATGGTCTGGGCCGCCGACACGATGGCCTGCAGGCCAGATCCGCACAGCCGGTTGACGTTGAAGGCCGGCGTATCGTGGCTCACGCCCGCGTTGACTGCGGCCACGCGCGACAGGTACATGTCGCGCGGCTCGGTATTGATGACGTGGCCCATCACGACATGGCCCACCTCACCCCCCTGCACGCCGCAGCGCTGCAAGGCTTCGCGGATGACAGTGGCGCCCAGTTCGCAAGGCGGGACGTCCTTGAGCCCGCCGCCGAAATCGCCGATCGCGGTGCGCGCGCCCGCGACGATGACTACCTCGTTCATGTGAGTCTCCATTTGCTCGACGCTGGATCCATGATAACGCCCGGCGCGGCCGGCGCCGCGCCCGCCGCACCGGCAGCAACCGGCATCGCTACAATGCCCGCACCACCCAACGAGCGCCTGCCATGATTCCTTTTTCCGTCCTGGATCTGTCGCCCATCGTCGAGGGCGCGACCGCGGCCGACGCGCTGCGCAACACGCGCGACCTCGCCCAGCACTGCGAGCGCTGGGGCTACCACCGTTACTGGCTGGCCGAGCACCACAACATGACCGGCATCGCCAGTGCGGCCACATCCGTGGTCATCGGGCATGTGGCGGCCGCCACCTCGACCATACGCGTGGGCGCTGGCGGCATCATGCTGCCCAACCACACGCCGCTGGTCATCGCCGAACAGTTCGGCACGCTGGCGTCGCTCTTTCCCGGGCGCATCGACCTGGGCCTGGGACGCGCGCCGGGCACCGACCCGCAGACCGCGCGCGCCCTGCGCCGCGACCGCATCGAAACCGCCGACGAATTCCCGCAGGACGTGGTCGAGCTGCAGCGCTACTTCCGCGAACCCGAGCCCGGCCAGGCCGTGATCGCCGTGCCGGGCGCCGGGCTGGACGTGCCCATCTGGATACTGGGCTCGAGCCTGTTCGGCGCGCAGCTGGCCGCGCACCTGGGCCTGCCCTACGCCTTTGCCTCGCACTTCGCCCCCGACTACCTGCACACGGCGCTGCAGATGTACCGCGCGCAATTCCGTCCGTCCGCGCAACTGCAGCGCCCGTACGCCATGGTGGGCGTCAATGTCTTCGCCGCGGACACCGACGCCGAGGCGGCGCGGCTGTTCACCTCGCTGCAGCAGCACTTCGTACGCATACGCCGCAACCAGCGCGGGCGCCTGCCGCCGCCCGTCGACAGCATGGATGGCATCTGGGCGCCGCACGAGCGCGCTGGCGTCGAACAGTCCTTGGCCTGCTCCATCGTCGGTTCGCTGGACACGGTCACGCAGGGGTTGAAAGACTTCATCGCCCGCACCGGCGCCGACGAGCTGATGATCACGGCGCAAATCTACGACCATGCGGCACGGCTGCACTCGTTCGAGCTGACGGCGCAGGCCCGGCAGCGCCTGGCGGACGGGGGTTGAAAGGCACTGTCCGACATGCCGGCCAGCGCCGCCATCGGCATATCGCTGGCGTGGAACCCCGCGGCTGAAAGCGCCGCGGCCCGCCATTTCCGCGAAGTGGCGGTGCAGGCCTTCGCAGGCAGTGCCTAGCCTTGCCCGTCGGCCTGCGGCGCGGCCGCACCCTCGTCAGCCGGCGCGCACGTGACCAGTTCGGCCACCTTCTTGCGCGACAGCATGCCCAGGAACTCGTCGTCCTCGCCGGTCACGGCGACCGGCCCGTCGCTTTCGATCAGCCGCGCGAGCACCTCGTCCAGGCCGGCGGTGGCCGGCACCGAGGTCAGGTCTTCCACCACGGTGGAAATGTCGCGCAGGCCTTCTTCGGCCGCGCGCCGGGCGGCGCGCCGCGTCAGCACGCCGGCCAGGCGCTTGCCGTCGAGCACCGGCGCGTACTGGAAGTCCAGCGCCTGCATGCGCTCGAGCGCGTGCGCCGGGCGCGAGCGCATGGTCAGCGTCAGCCGGGGCGGATTGACGGCGTGCGCCGCGTTGAGCACCTTGCTGCGATTGACGTCCTGCAGGAAGGCCTGGACGTAGTCGTTGGCCGGGTTGAGCAGGATGTCCTCCGGCGTGCCCTCCTGGACCAGCTCGCCGTCCTTGAGGATGGCGATGCGGTTGCCCAGCCGCAGCGCCTCGTCCAGGTCATGCGTGATGAAGACGATGGTCTTGTTCAGCTTGGCCTGCAGTTGCAGCAGGTGGTCCTGCATCTCGCGGCGGATCAGTGGATCAAGCGCGGAAAAGGCCTCGTCCATGAGCAGGATTTCTGCGTCGGTGGCCAGCGCGCGGGCAAGCCCCACGCGCTGCTGCATGCCGCCGGACAGCTGGTGCGGATACTGGGCTTCGAAGCCGGCCAGGCCGACCTGCTCCAGCCAGTGGCGCGCGCGCTGCTCGCGCTCGGCGCGCGGCACGCCCTGCACGGTCAGGCCGTACGCGGCGTTTTCCAGCACCGTGCGGTGCGGAAACAGCCCGAACCGCTGGAACACCATGCTCATCTTGCTGCGGCGGAACTGCTCGAGCTCGCGCACGCCCAGGCTCATCACGTCCACGCCGTCGACCAGGATGCTGCCGGCGGTCGGTTCGATCAGGCGGTTGAAGTGCCGGATCAGCGTCGACTTGCCGGATCCCGACAGGCCCATGATGACGTAGATGCTGCCGGCGTCGATCGACAGCGAGATGTCGCGCAGTCCCAGGGTGTGACCGGATTCCGCGAGCAGCGCCTCCTTGCTGAGCAGCTCCTGTCCGGCCGTGCCGTCACCGCGCACGCGCGGCAGCCACTTCTCGGGCTGCGGGCCGAAGATCTTGTAGATATTGCGGACTTCGATCTTGCTCATCGCTGCGCCCCCTTTCGTACGCGGTGTCCGTAGGACTGCGTGATGCGGTCGAACAGGATGGCCAGCGCCACGATGGCCAGCCCGGCCATCAGGCCGCGCCCGACCTCGAGGCGGTTGATGCCCAGCAGCACTTCATGCCCCAGGCCGCGCGCGCCGATCATCGAGGCGATCACGACCATGGACAGCGCCATCATGGTGGTTTGGTTGATGCCGGCCATGATGTTGGGCAGGGCCAGCGGCAGCTGCACGCCGAACAATTGCTGGCGCGGCGTGGCGCCGAAGGCGCGCGACGCTTCCAGGACCTCGCGGTCGACCAGCCGTATGCCCAGGTCGGTCAGGCGGATGAGCGGCGGCACCGCATAAATGACCGTGGCGATGATGGCCGGAATCTTGCCCAGGCCGAACAGCATCACCACCGGGATCAGGTAGACGAAGCTCGGCATGGTCTGCATCACGTCCAGCACCGGCAGCATGACCGTGCGCAGCCAGCTGGCACGGGCCATGGCGATGCCCAACGGGATGCCGACCAGTACCGACAGCGCGGTGGCCATAATCATCAGCGACAGCGTCTGCATGCCAGCGTCCCACAAGCCAAGCGCGCCGATGGCAAACAGCAGCAGCCCCATGCCGGCGCTGAGCAGCACCCGCCGGCTGACCAGCCAGGCGATGCCCATGACCGCCAGGATAAGCAGCCACCAGGGGGTAGCGCGCAGGAGATTCTCCAGCCACACCAACAGCTGCAGGATGGGACGCGAGAAGGCATCCAACGCGTCGGCGTAGTTGGTGACCAGGCGATCGACGAAGCCGTCGATCGCCCCGCGCAGGGCGCGCGGGTCGATGATTTCGGGAAACATCGGCGCGGCCTACAGTGCGGCCTGCACGCGCGCGGCCACGTCGGCCGGCACCCACTTGGTCCACACGTCCTGCTTGTTCTTCAGGAACCACTCGGCCACGGCCGCCGCGTCATCGCCCGTCTCTTCCATGTGAGCCAGCGTCTCATCCATCACCGGCAGGGGCACGGACATGCTGGAGAAGAACTTGGCCAGGTTCGGGGCGTCCTTCTCGAACCCGGTGTTCAGCGCCGTGAAAACGGGGTTGTCCGGATACGCGCTGGGCTTGGGATCCTTGCAGTCGGGCGAGGTCAGGCATTCGTGCGCGGCCTTGTCATAGGGCGGCAGTTCGAGCTTGACCAGATCCATGGACCCGACCAGCGGCGTGGGATACCAGTAGTAGAAGACGATGTTCTGCTTGCGCTTGTAGGCCGCGGTCAGCGCCGCCTTCTGGGCTGCGCCCGTGCCGGGCGAATACAGCGTGAACGTGTCCTGCAAGCCCAGGGCGCGGTAGAGGTTGCTGCTGACGACCTCGCAGCCCCAGCCCGCCGGGCAGCCGTAGAAGCGGCCCTTGGAGGGCTCCTCGGGATCCTGGAACTCGTCCTTGAAGCGCGGCAGGTCGGCGGCGGACTTCAGCTCGGGCAGGCGCTCGGCCGTGTAACGCGGGATGAACCAGGCCTCGCCGCCCATGTACAGGTCGGCCACGCGCCGCACCTTGCCGGTGGCCTCGGCCTTGTTCCAGGGATCGGCCACGCTGTTGAGCCAGACCTCGGTATTGACGTCCAGGTCGCCGCGCTCGAGCGCGGCCAGCGCCGGCAGGGTCTCGGTGGGCAACACCTCGGTCTGACAACCGTAGCCATGCTCGATGATGGCGCGTTGCACGTCCACCAGCACCAGGTTGGACTCCCAGTTCATGCCGCCAAACCGCACCGGGCGGTCGATTTCGCAGGCCGGGGCATCGGCCGCCCAGGCGCCGGCCGCGGCGCCCGACAGCGCGAGCGCGACGGCCAGCCGGCCGCAACGGCGGGAAAGCGACGCGCCGGCCTTGCGGGCGCGAAACTGCAATGGGGAATTCATGGCATTTGCCTCCTTAAGGTTCCATGGTTGATCGAGCCGACCAGGGGTGGACTCGACGCCAGTTAGCTAAGGGGGTATGCGGAAGACGGGCGGAACCGCCAATACAGACCGAACTAGCAGACGGACGCCCGTGGCGGGCATCCGAGGGACGGCGATCGGGTGGGCGCGAGGGGTGCGCCGGTCAAATCGCCAAATTGACGTCAGCTGCACGAAGAAGGCAGCATGTTAGCAGAAATTACTAGCAAAGACAAATAAGGGGCACTACTGAGGCGAGCCGGCGCGGGCGTACGCGACCGGCCGCACGGGCCGCACGGGCCGAGCGGGCCGCGGCAGACGGCGACAGTTGGCTGGCAGGCCGGCGTACCGGAAAACGCCCGGCCGCGGGAATGGATCGATGGGGCCGCCTTCTTTGCGGCCCGCCCTAGCGGTACATGTAATCGCGCCGCCAGGGATAGGCTTGGCCTTCCGGGTAATCGAGCTCGCGCGCGTCGCCGGCATGCACGGGATGGGCCAGCACCTGGTGCAGCGCGATCCAGCCGTGCTCGAACGCCATCGCGCAACCGGCCAGATACAGCCGGTAGGCGCGCAGCGACCGTTCTCCCTGGTCGCCAGACAGCACGGCGCGCGCCTCGTCTAGCCGGGCCTCCAGTGCATCGCTCCAGCACCAGAGCGTGCGCGCGTAATGCGGCCGCAGGTTCTCGACGTCGACCATTTCCAGGCCGCCGTTGGCCATGTTTTCCAGGACGCTGCTGATGTGGGTCAGCTCACCGCCCGGGAAGATGTATTTCTCGATGAACTCGCCCATGCCGCTGCCCAACTGCGCGTTGTAGACCCCGGCCGCGGTGATGCCGTGGTTCATCACCAGGCCGCCGGGCCGCACCAGTCGGCGCAGCTTGGCGAAGTAGTCGCGCAGACGCGCGCGGCCGACGTGCTCGAACATGCCCACCGAGGCAATCTTGTCGAACGGGCGCGATTCATCCAACTTGCGGTAGTCGAGCAGTTCCATGCGCACCCGCCCAGACAGGCCTTTTTCCTCGATCAGCCGGTTGACGTGCGCATGTTGGTTGCGCGATAGCGTGATGCCCGTGGCGTCCACGCCGTAGTGCTCGGCCGCCCACAGCAGCAGCCCGCCCCAGCCTGCGCCCACGTCCAGGAAACGCTCGCCTTCGCGCAGCGCCAGCTTGCGGCAGATATGGTCGAGCTTGGCTTCCTGGGCCTGCGACAGCGTGTAGTCGGGTTCGCGGAAATACGCGCAGGAATAGACCCGGCGCGGATCCAGCCAAAGCGCGTAGAAATCGTCGGACAGGTCATAGTGGAATTCGATCTGGCGCGCATCCCGCTCGATCGAGTGGCGCCACACCGAACGCACCCGGCGGATCAGCTCGGTCAGGCCGCCGCCGCGCGCGGCGTCGATGGGCGAGCCGGGCAGCAGCGCCGCGGCCGCAGCCATGACATCGCGCATCTCCCCTTCGATTTCGACACGGCCTTCGACGTAGTCCTCGCCGAGCACGCCCACCTCGCCGGCTGCCAGGTGGGCCAGCGCCCGCTTGTCCTTGATGGTGAACGCGACCTGGGGGTCCGATGAACCGACGCGGGTCCCGTCCGGCAGGACCAACTGCACGCGAACCGGTAGCGACTGCAACTTTTGCTCGACGGCCGACAGCAAAGGATTCACGGACTCGCTCTCCCCGAAGTCTACGAACACCCCGGCAATGTATCGGAATTTTGGGCTAGGGGAAACCACGGAGGTCCGTGCTACATTGAAGGCCCTTCCGGCCATGTGCCATCTACGCGCCTGGCCTCCTCTGCTGCAGCCACGCATGTCCTCCCGAACCTTGCCGCGCGCCATGCCAGGATGGCTCATCCTGATGGGTGCACTCACCGCGATCGGCCCGTTTTCGATCGATATGTACCTGCCGGCCTTCCCGGCCATTGCTCGCACGCTGCAGGCCACGCATGGCGAAGTGGAGCGCACGCTCGCGCTCTACCTCATCGGACTGTCGCTGTCGCAGATCGTCTACGGACCGCTGGCCGACCGCTACGGCCGCAAGCCACCCCTGTGCGCGGCGCTGGCGCTGTATGTGGTCGCCTCGATCGGCGCGGCGCTCGCCGACGACGTGCACGAGCTGACCATCTGGCGCGTGCTGCAGGCAGTGGGCAGCGCGGCCGGCGTGGTCATTCCCCGCGCGGTCATCCGCGACCACCTGGACGTGCAGGATTCGGCGCGCGCGCTGTCGTCGCTGATGCTGATCATGGGCGTGGCGCCCATCCTGGCGCCGCTGGTCGGCGGCCAGGTGCTGGGCCTGGCTGGCTGGCGCGCGATCTTCTGGGTCATGGCGCTGATCGGCGCCGTGCTGCTGTTTTTCATCGTCAGGACGATGCGCGAATCCCTGGCGCCCGACCGGGTCGTACTGCTGTCGTGGACCAACATCGGCCGCAACTACGGCGAGCTGCTGCGCGACCGGCGCTTCATGGCCTGCGCCCTGGCCGGCGGCCTGGGCACGGCGGGGATGTTTTCCTATATCACCGCCTCGCCGCGGGTGTTCATCGAGTTCTTCGGCGTGCCGTCCCAGCTGTATGGGCTGCTTTTCGGGCTGAATGCCGCGGCGCTCATTACGGGCTCGCAGGTCAGCGCCCGCGTGCTGCGCAAGCGGCCCTCGGCGACCGTCCTGCGCGCCGCCCTGCCCGCCCTGGCCGGCTTCGCCGTGGCGGGCCTGGCCTTGACGCTGGCCGGCGCGGCCAGCCTGCCGCTGCTGATGATTTGCCTGGTCGGCTATATGTTCAGCCAGGGCTTCGTCAACCCGAACGCCGCCGCGCTCGCCCTGGCCGACCAGGCGGGGCGGCTGGGCGCGGCCTCCGCGCTGATGGGCACGTTGCAGCTGGGCTGCGGGGCCGTGGCTGGGTTGCTGGTCAGCGCCTGGGACGTCCCCTCGCCCCTGCCGCTGGCGGTCATGCTGGCCCTGTGTGGCAGCGCGGCGTGGTTGTCCGGCCGCATCGCGCTCAAGGCGACTTGATTTAATTGGACAATCCAGGCTAGAATCTTTTGCTTCACGCTATTTTGGTGATTTTCCTTGCCCGGGACTATGCTTTGTCGCCGGGCGCCCATCCGAGAACCCGAGCGTTGCCGGATAGGGGGCTCGTCCTATCGAGCGGGGTATAAGCACTAGCGGCGGCAGGCATGACGGCTTGCCGGTTTTTTTGCCCGGGCGCCCATCGGGGCGCAGCGCGAAAATCCGGCCAATCGGCCCGCTGCCCCATCCACGAAGCTGGGTGGCCGGCGCAATGCCGGCAGCGCTTGCAGCCCTGCCGTGGATATTCCTCCTGACCACAATGCCGGGCACATACGAAAGGTGCAGACATGGCACGTGTATGCCAAGTGACCGGTAAAGGCCCGATGGTGGGCAACAACGTTTCCCACGCCAACAACAAGACCAAGCGCCGCTTCCTGCCCAACCTGCAATCGCGCCGGTTCTGGGTCGAAAGCGAAAACCGCTGGGTGCGCCTGCGCGTTTCCGCCAGCGCGCTTCGCACGATCGACAAACTCGGCATCGACGCCGTGCTGGCCGAACTGCGCGCCCGCGGCCAAGCCGTCTAAGCCCACAGGAGCCCAACATGGCCAAAGGCATCCGCGAAAAGATCAAGCTCGAGTCGACCGCCGGCACGGGCCACTTCTACACCACCACCAAGAACAAGCGCAACATGCCGGAAAAGATGATCATCAAGAAGTACGATCCGGTCGCGCGCAAGCACGTCGAATACAAGGAAACCAAGCTGAAGTGAACAGCCGGTTTTCGGTATAGTGATACGGCTCTGCCCTTTGGGCAGGGCCGTTTTCTTTTGCGGTCCGCCGCACGGTTTTCCTGCCTTGGACATGATGCGCATCCGCCCGACCCTGCTGCGAACGCTAGCCCAAGCGCTCGCGTTTGCCGCCACGCTCACGGTCGCCGGGCCCGCGGCGGCCGACGACGACCCCATACGCATCGGCGAAATCAACAGCTACAAGGCGATCCCGGCCTTTTTGGAGCCATACCGGCGCGGCTGGCAGCTGGCGCTGGAGGAAGTCAATGCCGGCGGCGGCGTACTCGGTCGCCCGCTGCAGGTGATCTGGCGCGATGACAACGGCAACCCCGGCGACACGGTCCGCGCCGCCCAGGAATTGCTCTCGCGCGAGCGCGTCGACCTGCTGTTCGGCGGATTCCTGTCCAATACGGGGCTTGCGCTGGCGGACTTCGCCCGCCAGCGCAAAGTGTTCTTCTTGGCGGCCGAGCCGCTGACCGACAAGATCACCTGGCAGCAAGGCAACCGCTACACCTTCCGGCTGCGGCCGTCGACGTGGATGCACGTGGCCGCGCTCGTGCCGCGTGCGGCGCAACTGGGCAAGAAACGCTGGGCCATCGTCTACCCCAATTACGAATATGGCCAGTCCGCCGTGGCCACGTTCAAGGCCATGATGCGCGAGCGCCAGCCGGACATCGAATTCGTCGCCGAGCAGGCCGTGCCGCTGGGCCGGGTCGACGCCGGCGCGGTCGTGCAGGCGTTGGCCGATGCCAAGCCCGATGCGATCTTCAACGTCCTGTTTGCCGCCGACCTGACGCGCTTCGTGCGCGAAGGCAACACCCGGGGGCTTTTCGAAGGCCGCGCCGTGGTGTCGGTGCTCTCGGGCGAGCCGGAATACCTGGATCCCCTGGGCGCCGAGGCCCCGCAAGGCTGGATCGTCACCGGCTATCCGTGGTATGCCATTGACACGCCCGAGAACCGCGCGTTCGTCCAAGCCTACCGGCAACGCTACGACGACTATCCGCGCGTGGGTTCGGTCGTCGGCTACGCCTCGCTCAAGTCGCTGGCCGCGGGCATCGCCAAGGCCGGTTCGACCGACACCGAAAAGCTGATCGCCGCCTTTCGCGGCCTGCAGGTCGACACGCCGTACGGCCCCATCGTGTACCGGCCGCTGGATCACCAGTCCACGATGGGCGTATACGTGGGTACGACCCGGGTCGAAAACGGCCGCGGCGTCATGACGGATTTCACCTACATCGACGGCGCCCGCCTGCAGCCGCCGGACGACGAGGTGCGCAAGCTGCGTCCAGCCCAACCATGAGCCGGGACGGCGCATGAACTTAAGCGGCCTCGCGCTGCAGCTGCTCAACGGCCTGGCCGACGCCAGCGCGCTTTTCCTGGTGGCTGCCGGCCTTTCGCTGATCTTCGGCGTCACGCGCATCGTCAACTTCGCGCACGGCTCCTTCTACATGCTGGGCGTGTACCTGGCGTGGACGCTGACCCGCGCGTGGGGCGGCACACCCTGGGGGTACTGGGCGGCGCTGCCCGCGGCGGCGCTCTTGGTGGGCCTTTTGGGCGCACTGGTCGAGTGGCTGGTCCTGCGCCGCCTGTATCGCGCCCCGGCACTCTACCCGCTGCTGGCAACTTTCGCGCTGGTGCTCATCATCGGCGATGCCGTCCTGGCCGCATGGGGGCCGGAAGACCTGTTTGCCGCCCGCGCGCCCGGGTTGGACGGCGCGGTGCATTGGCTGGGCCGGCGCTTTCCGGAATACGACCTGCTGCTGATCGCGCTCGGTCCGGCCGTGCTGGCGCTGCTATGGCTGCTGCTGCGCCGTACCCGCTGGGGGATGCTGCTGCGTGCGGCCGCCGAGAACCGCCGCATGCTGGCGGCGTTGGGCGTGAACCAAGCGCTGCTGTTCACCTCCGCCTTCGCCCTGGGCGCCTTCCTGGCCGGCCTGGGCGGCGCGCTCGCGGCCCCGCGCCAGCCCGCGACGCTGGGGCTGGCCCTGGAAGTCATCGCCAGCGCCTTCGTCGTGGTGGTCGTGGGCGGACTGGGCTCGATTCCCGGCGCCTTCCTGGCGGCGCTGCTGATCAGCGAAGCCAAGGCGCTGTGCATCTTCCTGGGCGAGGTCAGCGTGGCCGGCCATGCCATCGACCTGCCGCGGCTGACGCTGGTGGCCGAATTCGCCGTGATGGCCGTGGTCCTGGTCGTGCGCCCATGGGGCCTGATGGGCCGCCCGCCCGAGCCCGGCACCTGCGCGGCCGAGCGCGGCGCCCCCGTGGCACCGGCCGGCCGCGCCACCCGGCGGGCCTACCTGCTGCTGTTGGCCGCCTTGGCGATCTTCCCGCTGGCGACGCAGGCCTGGCCCTATGCCACGGTGCTACTGACCGAAATCCTGGTCGCCGCGCTCTTTGCCGCCAGCCTGCACTTTTTGATCGGCCCCGGCGGCATGCACAGCTTCGGCCACGCCGCGTGGTTCGGGCTGGGCGCGTACGGCGCGGCACTGATGCTGCAGGCGCTGGCGCTGCCCATGGAAGCTGCCCTACTGCTCGGGCCGCTGCTGGCGCTGGCCGCCGCGCTGGTCTTCGGCTGGTTCTGCGTGCGCCTGTCGGGCGTATACATGGCGATGCTGACGCTGGCCTGTGCGCAGATCACCTGGGCGCTCGTGTACCAGTGGGACGACGTCACCGGCGGCAGCAACGGGCTGATCGGGCTTTGGCCGTCGGACTGGCTGGCCGACCCGATCGCCTATTACTACCTGAGCCTGGCGGCATGCGTCCTGGGCGTGGTGGCGCTGCGCCGCATCGTGTTCGCGCCGCTGGGCTTGGCACTGCGCGCCGCGCGTGATTCGGGCCTGCGGGCCGCCGCAATCGGCATGGACGTGCAGCGGCTGCAATGGGCGGGTTTCTCGGCAGCCGCGCTGGTCGCCGGCATGGCGGGTTCGGTCTACGCGTTTTCCAAGGGCAGCATCGCCCCGGACGTCCTGTCCGTTGGCCGCTCGGTCGACGGCCTGGTCATGGTCCTGCTGGGCGGCATCCAATCGCTGGCCGGACCGCTCGTGGGCGCGGCCGCCTATACCTGGCTGCACGACAGCCTGGCGCGCGCCACGCCGTACTGGCACGCCCTCATGGGCACGGTAATGCTCGTCCTGGTCACCATCGCCCCGGGTGGCCTCGCATCGCTGGCACGCCGGCCCGCCGCGCGTACGCCTGCCGGAGGCCGGCCATGACGCGGCCGCTGCTGCAGGTACGCGGGCTGCGCGTGGCATTCGGCGGCATTATTGCCGTGGACGACGTCTCCTTCGACCTTCACGCCGGGCGGATGCTTGCGCTCATCGGCCCGAACGGCGCAGGCAAGTCCACCTGCTTTAACGTCATCTCGGGCCAGCTGCGCCCGGATGCCGGGTCGGTGCGGCTCGACGGCGCCGAGCTGGTGGGGCTGCCGCCGCAGCGGATCTGGCGGCGCGGCGTGGGCCGGACCTTCCAGACGGCGGCGACGTTCGCGTCGCTGACCGTGCGCGAAAACGTGCAGGCCGCCCTGCTGTCGCGCGATGGCCTGCTCTACCGCGCCTGGCGGCGCGCCGCAAGCCATGCCGTGGACGAAGCCGATGCCTTGCTCGAGCAGGTGGGTATGCTGGCACATGCACAGCGCCCTTGCGGGGTGCTGGCCTATGGTGACGTCAAGCGCGTCGAATTGGCGGTGGCGCTGGCGCATCGCCCGAGGTTGCTACTCATGGACGAGCCGACCGCCGGCATGGCGGTGCGCGAGCGGCACGACCTGATGCAGCTGACGCGCGAGCTCGCCGACCGCCGCAACGCCGCGGTGCTGTTTACCGAGCACAGCCTGGACGTGGTGTTTCGCCACGCCGACCGCGTCATGGTGCTGGTGCGCGGCCGCGTGCTGGTCGATGATGCGCCAGCCGTGGTCGCCGCCGATGCGCGCGTACGCGCGGCCTACCTGGGCGACGACGCGCCCAGCCTGCCAGCCTAGCGCTGCGCGACGCCCGTGGATAGGCCGGCTACCGCCTGCGCCAACATCGGGCCGACCTGCGTGCGCAGCGCGTCCTCGGGTAGGACGGCCTGCGGGCCGCCGCAGCTCATGACGAAAAGCCCCTCGCCGGTGGGCGGCCGGAAGGGCACGGCCACCGCGTTGATGCCTGCCTGCCAATCGCCGATGGCGTAGCAGGCGCCCCCCTGCCGCAGTTCGCGGCAGGCGCGCGCGACCATGGCCGCAGGCGGCGCGGCCGGCCCCAGCCTGGCCAGCAACCGGCCGCGCTCGTCGTCGGGCAGCGCGGCCAGGTAAGTGCGCCCCATGGCGCTGTCCAGGGACATCCGGTAGCCGACGGGCAGGCGCAGGTACAGCGCAGACGAGCCGTGCACCGCCTCCACGTAGATCATCGCGTCGCCGTCGAACGCGCCCAATGCGACCGCCGCACCGGTGCGGCGCGCCAGCTCGTCCATGCAGGGCCGGGCAAGCTGGCGCGCCTCAAGGTTGGCCAGCAGGCCGAAGCCCAGGGCAAGCACCCCGTAGCCGGGCGAGTACTTGCCCGTGCCCTCGTCGTAGCGCAGATATCCCAGGGCGGTCAGCGTGAACGTGATGCGGCTGATGGTGGGCTTGGGCAGGCCGGTCAGCCTGGCCAGGTCTTGGTTGCCGAGCGCCGCCACCCCGGGCTGGAAGCAGCGCAGCACCTGCAGGCCGCGCGCCAGCGCGGTGATGAAATCCGGCGAGGCGTGGACATCGCCCGGCCGCGCATCGGGCCCAGCCGCCCGCTTGCGGCGGGCGGGCTTGGCCAGCGCCCCGACGCCGGCGCGCAAGGCGTCCGGTGGGGATTGCAATCGCGCCGGGTCCTTCTTATATTTTTTCTCGTACAACAAAATTAAATTCCGTTATTCGGAATTTTTATTTAACCATACGCCGTCCGGCCGGCCAAGCAGGCGCCCGCGCCCAGCCGCCGGCCGCCCGCGGCGATTTTCAAGGGGTAGTTATGATCCGTTGCGCGCTCACCGTCCTGGCCGCCACCGGCCTGGCGCTCGCCGCCGCACCCGCTGCGGCCGCCGATGCTTATCCGTCCCGTCCGGTCACCATCGTGTCGCCCTTTCCCGCCGGCGGCGCCACCGACACGCTGACCCGGCTGCTGGCCGAGCGCATGAGCCAGGAACTGGGGCAAAGCCTGGTGGTGGAAAACAAGGCTGGTGCCGGCACGAGCATCGGCGCTTCCTTCGTCGAGCGCGCCGCCCCCGATGGGTACACCATCCTGATGGCCACCAATTCCACGCTGGTGACCAACCGCTTCCTGTACAAGGACCTGCCCTACGACCCGGACGGCTACACCCCCATCGGCATGGTAGGCATCGGCCCGCTGGTACTGTTGTCCAGCCCCAAGCACGACTTCGCCAGCGTCGCCGACATCGTGCGCCACGCCAAGGCCAACCCCGGCAAGCTCAGCTTCGCCTCGTTCGGCCAAGGTACATCCTCGCACCTGGCCGCCGAGTACTTCAAGGACATGGCTGGGCTGGACATGCTGCACGTGCCGTTTCGCGGCGCGACCCAGGCCCTGCCGGTGCTAGCCGCCGGCGATGTGGACCTGTTCTTCGACATGATCGCCACCGGCATGCCGCAGGTCGAAGCCGGGCGCGCCAAGGTTTTTGCGGTGACGAGCAAGCACCGCATGCCCAACCTGCCGCAGCTGCCGACCCTGGCCGAATCGGGCTTTCCCGGCTATGAGATGACCGCGTGGTTCAGCTTCGTCGCCCCCAAGGGCACACCCCACGAAGCGGTGGCCAAGCTGCAGGCAGCCCTGGGGGCTGCGCTCAAGGACGACACGGTGCGCAAGAAGATGCTGGACATGGGCATCGACCCTCGCAACGGCACCGCCCAGGAGCTGACCGACCAGATCGAAAGCGAAAAGCCCGTGATCGAAAAGCTGGTCAAGCAGGCCAACATCAAACTGCAGTAGCCGTCGGGGCCCGGCGGCGCACCGCCGGGCCTAGCCCGGACGATCGACCTGCGCGGCGTCGTCGAAGTCGCCGCTGCCCAGTTCGATCACCCCGTCATTGGGAGCGTTGAAGCACTTGCGCGCCACCGCCTCGATCTGGCTGCTGCCTCGTTCGAAGGCCTCGAGCAGATCGCTGCCGGTTCCGTCGGGGGCAGCGCCGAAATGCCGGCGCAAGGCGTCTCCGGAAATTTCGAAGTTCGCCTTCACCCCCTTTCGCTCCAGCACGAAAACGACGTCGTCGCCCTGCACCTTGGCCTTGACGGCCTTCGCAAACGCTCCCATTGGTTTCCTCCTCAGTGCCGGCCGTGCCAGGCAAGCGGCGGCCTGCCGGCGCGCCAGCCCCATGGCACAGCGATTGCGGCTGCACCGGCCGCTGCCTGGCGGCCGCGGTGTCAGCCTTGCGGCGCGGGGACGCCCGCGCGGATGCGTCGATCCATTATGCAGCCGCGCGGCGGCGGCCCGTGCAAGAGGGTGTTACCAGCGCATGGGCCCGTGCGGTCAGGGCCCGGAAGGCGGCACGTTGTTGTCGCGGGCGCCGTCCGGATCGGTAACCGGCCCTGCCGTGCCGGCCGCTGCGGGCGGAGCCGTGAAGGCCGGCGCAGCCTGACCCTGCGTCGGGGGGTGGGCCGCCGTCGGCGCCGCGGCTTCGGCGCCATTGCCCGCACGGCCGGTCTCGCTGCGCGCCATCCAGGCGATCAGCGACGAGCGCATGGCCTCCTCGACCGACATCTGGACCGGATGCACCCATTCGGCCGGCACGAATACCGTGTAGCCGCCCACCATGTAGCCCATGGGCAGGTAGACCGCCACCCGCCGCCCCGGCAGGAACCCTTGCGGCAGGCCCTCGACGTCGCGGCGCGTGACCAGCCCGACCAGCTCAAGCGGCTGGCCCGGTACGCGCAGCACGACCACCTGCTGGGCATCGGCCTTGCTGCCCGGCGAAAAATAGTCGGCAAAGCTCTTGAGCGACGAGTAGATGCTCTTGACGACGGGGATGTTGTTGAACGGCAGCTCCAGGATGGAGAGCAGCCGCGCGATACGGTCGTTCGACAGGAGGTAGCCGACTGCGACGATGCTCAGCACGCCCAGCAACAGCCCCATCCCCGGCACGTAGAAGCTGCCGATGAAGGGCCGCAGGATGCTCAGGGCGAGCTGCTCGGTCCAGGCCAGGAAAAGGACCAGCAGGTAAATCGTCAACGCGATGGGCAATATCGCGATGAGGCCTCGGAAAAAGTACTTGGACAGTTGCTTCATTGACTTCAGTCTCCCGGCCGGAGGCGGCCGCCGAGAAAACAGCAAACGCGGCCAGGGATGCGAGCATAGCAGGCCGCCATGTAACGTATCCTACGAAAGTCTGCCGGCCGCAACCCGGCGCGCGAGGCGCGGCATCCGGCACGATCGCCGCGCCGTCCGGGCCGATGCCAGCCATGCGGACACTTATAATCGTTGGTTTTGACCGCTGGGCGTGCGTCGTGCGCCCGCGCACCCTTGCCACCGGATTTCCCGACCCATGCAGGAACGCTACATCCCTTCGGCCGTCGAGGCGGCCGCCCAGGCCGACTGGCAGGCCCGCGATGCCTATCGCGTCACCGAACACGCGCGCAACCCCGACGGCACCGAAAAGCCCAAATTCTACGCGTGCTCGATGCTGCCCTACCCCAGCGGCAAGCTGCACATGGGCCACGTGCGCAACTACACGATCAACGACATGATGGCGCGGCAGCTACGCATGCGCGGCTACAACGTGCTGATGCCCATGGGCTGGGACGCCTTCGGCATGCCGGCCGAAAATGCCGCCATCAAGTCCAAGGTGCCGCCGGCGAAGTGGACCTACGACAACATCGCCTACATGAAGAAGCAGATGAAGGCGATGGGGCTGGCCATAGATTGGTCGCGAGAGATGTGCGCCTGCGACCCGAAGTACTACAAGTGGAACCAGTGGCTGTTCCTGAAGATGCTGGAAAAAGGCATCGCCTACCGCAAGACGCAGGTAGTCAACTGGGACCCGGTCGACCAGACCGTGCTGGCCAACGAACAGGTCATCGACGGGCGCGGCTGGCGCTCGGGCGCGCTGGTGGAAAAGCGCGAGATCCCCGGCTATTACCTGCGCATCACCGCCTACGCCGATGAACTGCTGGACAAGGTCAAGAACGACCTGGAAGGCTGGCCTGAGCGCGTGCGGATCATGCAGGAAAACTGGATCGGCAAGAGCGAGGGCGTGCGCTTTGCCTTCCCGCACGACATCCGTGACGGGCAAGGCAACCTGATCCAGGACGGCAAGCTCTACGTCTTCACCACCCGCGCCGACACCATCATGGGCGTGACCTTCTGCGCCGTCGCGCCCGAACATCCCCTGGCCGCGCACGCCGCGCAGGGCAACCGGGAATTGGCCGCCTTCATCGAGCGCTGCAAGTTGGGCGGCACCACGGAAGCTGAATTGGCCACCCGCGAAAAGGAAGGCATGCCCACGGGGCTGCGCGTGACCCATCCGCTGACCGGCGAGCCGGTGGACGTGTGGGTGGGCAACTACGTGCTCATGAGCTACGGCGACGGCGCCGTCATGGGCGTGCCCGGCCACGACGAGCGTGACTTCGCCTTCGCGCGCAAGTACGGCCTGCCCATCAAACAGGTGATCGCCGTGCCCGGCAAGGAATATTCCGACCAGGCCTGGCAGGAGTGGTACGGCGACAAGCAGAACGGCCGCACCGTGAACTCCGGCAAGTACGATGGACTGGGCTACCAGGAGGCGGTCGACGCCGTGGCGGCGGACCTGGCCGCCATGGGCCTGGGCGAGAAGCAGACCACCTGGCGCCTGCGCGACTGGGGCATTTCGCGCCAGCGCTACTGGGGCACGCCCATCCCCATCATCCACTGCCAGGACTGCGGCCCGGTGCCGGTGCCGGAAAAAGACCTGCCCGTGGTGCTGCCCGAGCATTTGATTCCGGACGGCACCGGCAACCCGCTGGCCAAGGACGAAGCCTTCCTGTCCTGCACCTGCCCCAAGTGCGGCAAGCCGGCCCGGCGCGAAACCGACACCATGGACACCTTCGTGGATTCGGCCTGGTATTTCATGCGCTATACCTCGCCGGACAACGACCAGGCCATGGTCGACGAGCGCAACGATTACTGGATGCCGATGGACCAGTACATCGGCGGCATCGAGCACGCCGTGCTGCACCTGCTGTATGCGCGCTTCTGGAGCCGCGTCATGCGCGACCTGGGCCTGGTCAAGTTCGACGAGCCGTTCACCCGGCTGCTGTGCCAGGGCATGGTGCTCAACCACATCTACTCGCGCCGTACGCCGCAGGGCGGCATTGAATACTTCTGGCCCGACGAAGTCGAGAACATCTACGACGCCAAGGGCGCCATCGTGGGCGCCAAGCTCAAGTCCGATGGCTCGCCCGTGGACTATGGCGGCGTCGGCACGATGTCCAAGTCCAAGAATAACGGCGTGGACCCGCAGTCGCTGATCGACACGCTGGGCGCCGATACCGCTCGCCTGTTCGTGATGTTCGCCAGCCCCCCTGAGCAAACCCTGGAATGGTCCGACTCGGGCGTGGACGGCGCACACCGCTTCTTGCGCCGCCTGTGGTCGCACTGCTATGCCCAGCGCGACGCGGTCGCTCGCGGCCTGAAGGCGCCACCCTGCGGCGCCGGCGCCCCGGGTGCCGTCAAGAACCTGCGCCGCGACATCCACTCGCTGCTCAAGCAGGCCGATTACGACTACCAGCGCATCCAGTACAACACGGTGGTGTCGGCGTGCATGAAGATGCTCAACGCGCTGGAATCCGCCGACCTGCCCGAAGGCGCCGACGCCGACGCGGCGCGCGCCGAAGGGTTGGGCATCCTGCTGCGCGTGCTTTACCCGGCGGTGCCGCACATTACCTGGACGCTGTGGCGCGAGCTCGGCTATGCCGATGTTTACGGGGACCTGCTCGACGCGCCCTGGCCGCAAACGGACGAGGCGGCGCTGGTGGCCGACGAGGTCGAGCTCGTCCTGCAAGTCAATGGCAAGCTGCGCGGCTCCATCGTCGTGCCCGCCTCGGCGGACCGCCAGGCCATCGAGGCGCAGGCCGTGCAGCACGAGGCGGTGGGTCGCTTCCTGGAAGGCCGTCCGCCTAAGCGGGTCATCGTCGTGCCGGGCAAGCTGGTCAACGTCGTCGGGTAACCATACGGAACAGAAAGGGGTCGCCATGCGTCTACCCATGCCTTCCTGCAACAGCCGCCGGTCGCGGGGCGCGCCGGCTGCGGCATGGCTGCGCGCGGCTTGCGCGGCCCTGCTGCTCGGCACGCTGGCCGCCTGCGGTTTCCAGCTGCGCGGCACCACGCCCCTGCCGTTCGACACGCTGTACGTCGACATCCCGGACAACCGGAAATTCGGCGCCGACGTGCGGCGCGCGATCCAGGCGGTATCACCCGACACGCGCCTGGTTACCTCGCCCGAGCAAGCCCAGGCGCAGCTGCAACAGCTGTCGCTGCACCGCGAGCGTCGCGAGGTCTCGCTCAACGCCCAGGGCCGGGTCGAGGAATACGAACTCAGCGTCCTCTTCCGGTTCCGTTTGGTCGACAGCCTCGGCCAGGTGCTGATGCCGGATACGCTGTTGGTGGCCACCCGCGACATGCAATACGACGCGCAGGTCGTGCAGGCCAAGGAAGGCGAAATGGAAACGCTCTACCAGGACATGGAGCGCAGCCTGGTGGCCCGCATCGTGCGCCGGCTCACCGCGCCGGACGTGCGCGAGGCGGCCGCGCTGGCCGCGGCCGCGCGCGCCGGCGGGCCGCAGGAGCTGCCCGTGGTGGCGCCCTCCACGTCGCGCACGCGTGCCATGCCCGACGACTGGGACGACGTCAACCTGGACGGCGCCTATCCCGGTTCGAGCCCCGGCGGCCTGGGCTTGTAGTAAATGGGCAAGGCGCTCGACCCCGCACGGCTGGCCGAGCAGCTTGCGCGCCATGCGCCGCTTGCGCCGCTGTACACGGTGCTGGGCGACGAACCCCTGCTGGTGACCGAAACGCTCGACGCCCTGCGCGCCGCGGCCCGCGCGGCCGGCTATGCCGAACGTACGGCGATGGTCATGGACGCGCGCAGCGATTGGAGCCAGGTGCTTGCCGCGACGCGCTCGGTCTCGCTGTTCGGCGACCGGCGGCTGCTGGAGCTGAAACTGCCCAGCGGCAAGCCGGGCAAGGCCGGGGCCGACACCTTGGTGCAATTGGCCGAGCAGTGCGGGCCGCAGTCCGACCCCGACACCGTCGTCGTGCTTGCCCTGCCCAAGCCGGACCGCGCCACGCGCGATGCGCGCTGGCTGCAGGCGCTGGCCCAGCATGGCGTGACCGTGGAAGTCCCCACCATCGAGCGCGAGCGCCTGCCGGCCTGGATCGGCCAGCGGCTGGCCCGGCAAAACCAGCAAGTCGACGCCGCGACGCTGCAGTGGATCGCCGACAAGGTCGAGGGCAACCTGCTCGCCGCCCACCAGGAAATCCAGAAGCTCGGGCTGCTGTATCCCGAAGGCCCGATTGCCGCCGAGGACGTCGAGCGCGCGGTCCTGAACGTGGCGCGCTACGACGTGTTCGGCCTGCGCGATGCCATGCTGGCCGGCGATGCCGCGCGCGTCGTGCGGATGATGGCTGGCCTGCGCGCAGAGGGCGAGGCGCTGCCGCTGGTGCTGTGGGCGGTGGGCGAGGAGATCCGCCTGCTGGCGCGGCTGTCGGCCATCCGGCAGGCCGGCCAGGACCTTGCCGGCGCCATGCGCCGGCTGCGCGTCTTCGGCGCGCGCGAGCGCCTGCTGCGGCAGGCGCTGGACCGCGTTCCTGCCCAGGCCTGGCCGGCCGCCGTGCAGCACGCGCACGAAGTGGACCGCTTGATCAAGGGGCTGTCCGCACCGGGACGGCTGGCCGACCCTTGGGAAGAAATGACCCGCCTGGCGCTGCGCGTGGCCGCGGGACGCGCCCGCGCCTGACCGCGCCTGACCGCGCCTGACCGCGCCTGACCGCGACTGGCCGCGACTGGCCGCGACTGGCCGCGACTGGCCGCGACTGGCCGCGACTGGCCGTGACTGGCCGCGACTGGCCGCCATGCCGACGAATTGCCGCCGGCGTACTACACTTGCGGCTTGCCGGGCCCCGGCGCCGGGCCGCCCGGCGTGGCCTGCCCATCCATACCGCCGTTTCTTTTCATGACAGCCTCGCAGATCCAACAGTCCATGCTCGAGCTGGGCCGGCACGCCCGCGCCGCCGCCCGCGAAATGATGCGCGCCAGCGGCGCAGCCAAGGCCAAGGCGCTGCGCGCCATGGCCGCCAGCCTCAAGGCTCGCCGCGATGAGCTTCGCGAAGCCAACGAAAAAGACCTGGCCGCGGCGCGCGCCAACGGCCTGGCCGCGCCGCTGCTCGATCGCCTTGCCCTGTCGGACAAGGCGCTCTCCCTGATGGCCGACGGCCTGGAGCAAATCGCCGCCATGCCCGATCCGGTCGGCAGCATCACCGCCAGCACGGTGCGGCCAAACGGCATGCGGGTGGCACAGATGCGTGTGCCGCTGGGCGTGATAGGCATCATCTACGAGTCGCGGCCGAACGTGACGATAGACGCGGCCGCGCTGTGCCTGAAGGCAGGCAACGCCGCCATCCTGCGCGGTGGCAGCGAAGCCCTGCATTCCAACGTCGCGCTCGGGCGCGTCATCCAGGACGGGCTGGCCGAAGCGGGGCTGCCCGCACGCGCCGTGCAGGTCGTCGATACGCCGGACCGCGCCGCCGTGGGCTGCCTGGTCACCATGACCGAGTACGTGGACGTGATCGTGCCGCGCGGCGGCAAGGGCCTGATCTCGCGCCTGGCCGACGAGGCGCGCGTGCCGATGATCAAGCACCTGGACGGCAACTGCCACGTCTACATCGACGCAGCCGCCGACCCGGAAAAAGCGCTTCGCATCGCCTTCAACGCCAAGACCTACCGCTACAGCGTCTGCGGTGCGATGGAAACCCTGCTGGTGCATAAAGACGTGGCGGCGGCCATGCTGCCGCCGATCGCTCGCGCGCTGGTCGACCACGGCGTGACCCTGCACGGCTGCGAGCGCACGCGCGCGCTGGTGCCCGAGGCAGTGCCCGCCACCGACGAGGACTGGGCCACCGAATACGGCGGCCCCGACCTGGCCGTGCGCGTCGTCGATTCGATCGACGAGGCCATGGACCACATCGCCAAGTGGGGTTCGGGCCATACCGACGCCATCGTCACCGAAAACCTCTCCGCGGCCCAGCGCTTCCAACGCGAGGTCGACTCCAGCTCGGTCTACGTGAACCTGCCGACCTGCTTTGCCGACGGCTACGAATATGGCCTGGGCGCGGAAATCGGCATCTCGACCAACCGCCTGCACGCGCGCGGGCCGGTGGGGTTGGAAGGCCTGACCGTGCTCAAGTGGGTGCTCAACGGCGACGGCCAAACGCGCGGATAAGGCGCATGCGGCCAGGGGCGGCCCGCCCCTGGCCTACAATGGATTTTTTTTCGCAGCACGAGAGCCGTCATGCTCTGGGTCAAGACCCTGCACATCGTATTCGTCACCGCCTGGTTCGCCGGGCTGTTCTATCTGCCCCGCATCTACGTCAACCTCGCCCAGCACGCCGAGCCGGCGGCGCAAGCCTGCCTGCTCGGCATGGCACGCCGCCTGTACCGCTTCATGACCCTGCTGGCCGTGCCCGCGGTGGCCTTCGGCCTATGGCTGTACCTGGGCTACGGCATCGGCCGCGGGGCCGGGCAAGGCTGGATGCACGCCAAGCTCGCGCTGGTGCTAGTCCTGGTCGGCTACCACCACGGCTGCGGTGTGCTGCTGCGCAAGTTCGAGCAAGGCCGCAACGCGCGCAGCCACGTCTTCTACCGCTGGTTCAACGAACTGCCGGTGCTGCTGCTGCTGGCCATCGTCGCGCTGGTCGTGGTCAAGCCCTTCTAGGCGAGCGCCATGCCCGACGACAAGCCCCCTGGTCCCAAGACGCTGAAGCTGGCACGCCGGCCGCAGGCGCCGTCGGATGCGGCGCCTGCGCGCAAACGCGCGGGCGCCCGGGCCCGGCGCGTTGCGCAGGCGGAAATCGATCGCCGCAAGCATCCGGCCCCGGAAGTCGGCCGCGCCGCCGCGCCGTCGCCGGCTGCCG
>CALEQZ010000054.1 GCA_937908115.1 uncultured Alcaligenaceae bacterium
CGGGCATGGCGACGCCGCCCGGTGCGGCCGCACCGGGCGGCGTCGCCATGCCCGCTGGCTGTGGCCTGTACGCCACAGCCAGCGGCGGCGGATCGCCGGACATCAGCCGGCCAGCGCCTTCAAGACGGCGTCGCCCATGGCCGCAGTGCCCACGCGCGTGGCGCCTTCCTCATGGATATCCGCCGTACGCAGGCCCTGAGCGAGCACGGCGCGCACCGCGGATTCAATGCGCTGGGCTTGCGCCGGCTCGCCCAGCGAATAGCGCAGCATCATCGCCGCGGACAGGATGGTCGCCAGCGGATTGGCCACGCCCTGCCCCGCGATGTCAGGCGCCGACCCGTGGCTGGGTTCGTACAGCCCTTGGCCGGACGCGTTCAGCGAGGCCGAAGGCAACATGCCAATGGAGCCGGTCAGCATCGCCGCCTCGTCCGACAGGATGTCGCCAAACAGGTTGCCCGTGACGATGACGTCGAATTGGCGCGGCGCGCGCACCAGCTGCATGGCGGCGTTGTCCACATACATGTGCGACAACGCCACGTCCGGGTAGTCCTTGGCCACGTCGGTGACGATATCGCGCCAGAACTGCGAGGTCTCAAGCACGTTGGCCTTGTCCACGCTGCATAGCCGCTTGTTGCGCTTTTGCGCAGCCTCGAAGCCGATGCGGGCGATGCGGCGCACTTCGGATTCCGCGTAGCGCATCGTGTCATAGCCCTCGCGCTCGCCGGCGAACGCGCCGTCGGCTGCGGTGCGCACGCCACGTGGCGTGCCGAAGTAAATATCGCCAGTCAGTTCGCGCACGATCAGGATGTCCAGCCCCGAGACGACTTCGGGCTTGAGCGAAGACGCGCTCGCCAGCTCGGGATAGAGGATCGCCGGGCGCAAGTTGGCAAATAGTCCCAGCGCCTTGCGCAGGCCCAGGATGGCTTGTTCGGGACGCAGTTCGCGCGGCAGTTTGTCGTATTTCCAGTCGCCCACCGCGCCGAAGAGCACGGCCGACGACTGCTGCGCCAGTTCCAAGGTGGACGGCGGCAAGGGATGGCCGAAACGATCGTAGGCCGCGCCGCCGACCGGCGCCTCGGCGATCTCCAGGGGCAAATCCAGCGCACGCAGCACCCGCACGGCCTGTTCGACGATTTCAGGGCCGATGCCGTCTCCGGGCAGCACCGCGATTTTGTGGCTCATGATGCAATTCCTCATGGTAAGGGCCGCCGGATCGACCGGCGGCCCATTCGTCACACTGTTGCAAGCGTCCGCAGCCGGCAGCGCGCCGGCACGGACCCGCACGCCGCCTTAGCGCGACAGCGGTTGCACGTCCAGCCAGGGATGGCGCGCCAGGCGTTCGGCCTCGAAGGCGCGGATCTTGTCGGCGTGGCGCAAGGTCAGGCCGATGTCGTCCAGCCCGTTGAGCAGGCAATACTTGCGGAACTCGTCCACCTCGAAGGACAAGGTGCGACCTTCGGGCGTGACGATCACCTGGTTTTCCAGGTCGATGCGCAGCTTATAACCGACGAATCCCCGCACCTCGTCGAACAGGCGAGCCACCTCCAGTTCGGACAGGACGATGGGCAGCAGGCCGTTCTTGAAGCTGTTGTTGAAGAAGATGTCGGCGTAAGACGGCGCGATGATGGCGCGGAAACCGTACTGCAGCAGCGCCCACGGCGCATGCTCGCGGCTGGAACCGCAGCCGAAGTTCTTGCGCGCCAGCAGTATGGATGCGCCCTGGTAGCGCGGCTGGTTGAGCACGAAGTCCGGGTTCAACGGACGACGGCTGTTGTCCATGCCCGGCTCGCCATGGTCCAGATAGCGCAACTCGTCGAACAGGTTGGGGCCGAAGCCCGTGCGCTTGATCGACTTGAGGAACTGCTTGGGGATGATCAGGTCGGTGTCGACGTTTTCCCGATCGAGCGGAGCGACCAGTCCTTCGTGAATGGTAAAGGCTTGCATGGTGATGGATTACCGGAAAGTGCGAACGTCGACGAAGTGGCCGGCGATGGCGGCGGCAGCGGCCATCGCGGGGCTGACCAGGTGGGTGCGACCGCCCTGCCCCTGGCGACCTTCGAAGTTGCGGTTGGACGTGGAGGCGCAACGCTCTCCGGGCTCGAGCCTGTCGTCGTTCATCGCCAGGCACATGGAGCAGCCGGGTTCGCGCCATTCGAAGCCGGATTCGATGAAGATTTTGTCCAGGCCTTCGCGCTCAGCCTGCTGCTTGACCAGGCCGGAGCCAGGCACCACCAGCGCCTGTCGCACGGAGCTGGCCACGCGCTTGCCGCGCGCCACGGCCGCAGCCGCGCGCAGGTCCTCGATGCGCGAGTTGGTGCACGAACCGATGAAGACGCGGTCCACCCGCAGGTCGGTCAGCGGCGTGTTCGGCGTCAGGCCCATGTATTGCAGTGCCCGCTCCATGCCGGCGCGGCGCACTTCGTCCTTCTCGCGGTCGGGGTCGGGCACGCGCGCATCGATGGGCAGCACCATCTCGGGCGAGGTGCCCCAGGTCACCTGCGGCTTGATTTCACGCGCGTCGATTTCGACCACGCGGTCGAAATGCGCGCCAGGGTCCGAATGCAGCGTGCGCCAATAGGCAACGGCCTGGTCCCAGAGCACGCCGGTGGGGGCGAACGGCCTGCCGCGGAAGTATTCGATGGTCTTTTCGTCGACGGCGACCATGCCCGAGCGGGCGCCGGCCTCGATGGCCATGTTGCAAATCGTCATGCGCCCCTCGATGGACAGCGCGCGCACGGTGCTGCCGGCGAATTCGATCGCATGGCCGGTGCCGCCGGCAGTGCCGATGACGCCGATGACGTGCAAGATCAAGTCCTTGGCGGTACAGCCAAAGGGCAATTCGCCCTCGACCTTGACCAGCATGTTCTTGCTCTTTTTCGTGAGCAGGGTCTGCGTGGCCAGCACGTGCTCGACTTCGGAAGTGCCGATGCCGAAGGCCAGCGCGCCGACCGCGCCGTGGGTGCTGGTATGCGAATCGCCGCAGACCACTGTCATGCCGGGCAGGGTCGCGCCCTGCTCCGGGCCGATCACGTGCACGATCCCCTGGCGCATGTCGTTCATGCGGAATTCGGTGATGCCGTGCTTGGCGCAGTTGGCGTCCAGCGTATCGACCTGCAGGCGCGAAATCGGATCGGCGATGCCTTCGGCGCGGCCGCGCGTGGGCACGTTGTGGTCGGCCACGGCCAGGTTGGCGCTGATGCGCCAGGGCTTGCGCCCGGCCAGTGCCAGGCCCTCGAAGGCCTGCGGGCTGGTGACTTCGTGCAGCAGGTGCCGGTCGATATAGAGCAGGCAAGTGCCGTCGGCTTCCTGGTGGACGACGTGCGCGTCCCAGAGTTTGTCGTAGAGGGTCTGGCTCATGGGTCAGTATCGGCTGATGGGTCGTTCTTGGCCCCAGGGCGGCGCGCAGCGGCGCGGCGCCTTCCGGTCCGTGGACGAATTATGCGCCCGCGCCGGGCAAACGGAGGCCACCCATGACACAGCGTGTCATGGGCGACGCACTGGCGTCCGGACGACACAGCATCCGACCCGGGCAAGCCTAGGGAATACCCGCCTTGACCGGTTCCGACCACGCGCCTAACGTGCAAGGAAAACGATTTCCTTCGAGGCTTGCATGCAGCAGAAGTATGTGCCCGGTGTATTGGTCCGGCGCTGGCCGGAAACCGGCGACGTCCCCGTGGTTTTCGACATCCCGCGCAGCGGCACCACCTACCCATGCGAATTCCGCCCTTCGGCGCCCTTTCTCGCCTTGCACCAATCGGTGTCGATGCACGTGGAAAAGCTCTACGAAGGCGTGGTCGATGCTGGGGCACACTGGCTGTATGCACTCTTTCCCAACACTTTCATCGACGCCAACCGCCACGAGGCCGACATCGACCCTGAATTGCTCGACGGGCCGTGGCCGCATCCGCTGCAGACCACCCAAAAGTCGCGCTTGGGCATCGGCCTGATCCATAGCAAATGCGGCCCGGACGCAATCCCGATCTATGCGGAAAAGCTGTCGGTGGCCGAGGTCAGGCGCCGCATAGACCGCTATTACCGCCCCTATCACGACACGCTCGCCGGCATCCTGGCGGATTGCCGGACACGCTTCGGCAAGGCCTATCACATCAGCTGCCACAGCATGGCCTCGATAGGCGGGGCTTCGACCCTGGACCGCGGCCAGCCACGCTCCGATTTCGACATTGGTGACCGCAACGGCCAGACTTGTGATCCGGCGCTGACCGAACTGGTCGTCACGCGGCTACGTGCTCATGGCTACAACGTCACCATCAACCACCACTACCCCGGGGCCGAGTCAATCCGCAAGCACGCTGCCCCGGATCGCGGCGTCCACAGCCTGCAGATCGAGATCAACCGTGCCCTCTACATGAATGAACGCACATTCGAGCTGAACGACGCCTTCCAGCAGATCCAGTCCCAATTGACCGACCTGGCACGATGCCTGGCCGATTTCGCCCGCGCTGGCGGCTAGCGATGAATCGCCTGCCGCCGGCCTGACCGCCCTACCGGGTATCTTGACCACGTTTACGGGACCGCCATGATGAAAACCAGCCTGCTGACGATATGCCTTGCTCTGACTTTGGGCATGACCGGCGGCCATGCCCAGGCAGCCAGCCCCAAGCGCGAACTGGTTGCGACCATCAACTCCAACGTCAATTTCTTCTATCCCGGCCGCGGTACCACGGCCGAGGAATACAACTTCGGCATGCTGGTTTTCAACGGGCTGGTGGGTATCGCCCCGGATTTGACGTTGCGCCCCGAGCTGGCAGAGTCCTGGACCTCGAACGAAGCGGCCACCGAATGGACGTTTCACCTGCGCCGCGGGGTAACTTTCCACAACGGCAAGCCGTTTACTGCCGGGGACGTGGTCCACACCTTCAAGCTGCTGGCCGACCCGGAACTGGCCTCGCGCGCGCGGTCCACGGCCGAGATGATAGACCGCATCGACACGCCCGACGAGCACACGGCCATCTTCGTTCTCAAGGAACCCTATGGCGCCTGGCCGTCGATGCTGATCGAGCGCCAGCTCAAGATCGTCCCGGAAGGCGTATCGCTTGAAGAAATGGCCAAGCACCCCGTGGGCACCGGCCCCTTCGTCTTCGAGTCGTACACGCCTGGCGACCGGGTCGTGGTGAGGAAAAACCCGAACTACTGGGAAGCCGGCCTGCCCAAGCTGGATCGGGTGACGCTGCGCATCATGCCCGAGGACGCAGCCAAGATCGCCGCGCTCAAGGCCGGCGACGTCGACGTCCTGTGGAACGTGCCCTTGGAATCGATCAAGGCGCTCGAGGCCGAGCCTGACATCATCGTCGATGCCAAGGCCACCGGCACCTGGGACGGGATTGTCATGAACAACACCCAAAAACCGTTCGACGACGTGCGCGTGCGTCGCGCGGTGCTCAAGGCGCTGGACAAGGCCCAGCTGGTGCAGTTCGCGCTGTTCGGGCACGGCCAGCCGACGCATACGCCGATACCGCCCAACAGCCCGGCGTTTGCCAAATCTCTCGGCTTTGCCCCGGATGTGGCTGGTGCCCGGGCGCTGCTGGCCGAGGCCGGCTACCCCAAAGGATTTGCCATCACGCTGAACGTGCCGGTGGGCCGCCCGACGCGCGAGCGTGCCGCCGTGGCGATCCAGCAAATGCTCGCGCCGGCTGGCATACAGGTCAAGCTTGAACGGGTGCCATACAGCCGCTGGGGCGCGACCATTTCTGGCAAGGCGCCCTTCTACATGGACGGATACTTGGCCCGACCCACGCTCGACACCGCGACCTACCCTTGGTATCACAGCTCGGGATCATGGAACAACCGTATGTGGCATTTCAAGAGCGAGCGCATCGATCGCACGCTTGACCAAGCACGCCGTGCCACCAGCGAAAAGGAGCAGCACGAGCTGTACCGCACCTTCCAACGATACGCGCTCGAAGATGCGCCTGGCGTGGTGATGTACTCGATCAACGTAGCCACCGCCTACCGGAAGGCCCTCAAGGGATACGAGACCCACCCTTACTCCTGGATGGACCTACGCACGGCCTACTTCGAATAACAGCAGGTTCGCGCCCCCGTTCCTTGCACGCGCCAAGCACCGATGTTTGCCTACCTGGTCAAGCGCCTGTTCTATGTGGCGACCACCGTCGCGGTGATGTCCGTGCTGATCTTCTGGATCACGCAGGTCATGCCAGGCAATGTCGCCTACATGATCCTGGGCGACTTTGCCGCGCCCGAGGACATCGCCACGCTGGAGGCACAGCTCGGCCTGAACGATCCGGCTCACGTGCAGTACTTGCGCTGGGCCGGTGGCATGCTTCGTGGTGACATGGGCATGTCGCTGTCGATGAACCAGCCTGTTTCGGCGGTGCTATGGGGCGCGGTCGGTCGATCTGCCATCCTCGCCGGAATTTCCATCGTCCTGGTAGCGGCCTTGGGCATCTGGCTGGGCGTTTACGGTGGCGTGCGGCGTGGACGCCTGGCCGATCGCATCATCTCCATCGGCACCTACATCAACATCGCCATCCCGGAATTCTTCTGGGCGATCGTAGTGATCATGCTGTTTGCCGGGTACTTGAACTGGTTCCCGGCCACCGGCTACCAGGGGATCGAACACGGCTTATGGGCATGGGCCAGGCACCTGGTGCTGCCGGTGTTCACCCTGGTGTTCGGGCTGATCGCGCACGTATCTCGGCTGACGCGATCCAGCGTCATCGATGTCATGCAAAGCCAATACATCCGCGCCGCTCGCGCCCGCGGCCTGACAGAGCGGCGGATCGTGCGCGAGCACGCGCTGCGCAATGCCCTGTTGCCCACGGTCACCGTGCTGGCCATAGACGTGGGAGTGCTGATGGGCGGGGTCGTGGTGGCCGAGACGATTTTTTCCTACCCGGGCCTAGGCAGGACCTTGATCTATGCCATCCAGCAAATGGACATGCCGCTGCTGCAGGCATGCATGATGGTGGTGACGTGCATCTACGCCCTGTCGAACCTAGCCGCCGACGTGACCTACGCCTTGCTCAATCCCAGGATCCGCTATGGCAACGCCGCTGACGCCTAGCTTGCGCGCCCGTTGGCGCCTGCCGCCTGGCCTGGCGTGGGGGGCCGGGCTGCTAGTGCTGATCGTGGCCATGGCCGTGGTTGGCCCGCACCTGTCGCCCTACGACCTGGACGCGATCTCGCTAGAGGAGCGCTTGCAGCCGCCCAGCATCCAGCACTGGCTGGGTACCGACGAGTTCGGACGAGACGTCCTGAGCCGCGTGCTGCACGGCGCCCGCTCGTCACTGTTGATGGGCTTTGGTGCCACTGCCATCAGCCTGCTGCTGGGCGTGCCGCTGGGGCTGGCCGCCGGCTACTACCGTGGCCGCATCGACGAGATCATCATGCGCGTGATCGACGTGATGATTTCTATACCGCCGGTGATCCTGGGGTTGCTGATCCTGTCGGTCACCACACCCAGCATAGGCAAGACGATGTTCGCGGTCGGGCTGGTATACGTTCCCATCATGACGCGCCTGACCCGCAGCGTCACGCTTGAAGCCGCGGCCGAGGAATTCGTGCAAGCCGCCCGGGCCCGCGGCGAATCGGCGGCGTACATCCTTTTCTCGGAAATACTGCCCAACGCCTGGCCGGCCATCATCATCGAGGCTGGGCTGCGCGTAACTTTCGCCATCCTGCTCGGCGCAGCACTCAGTTTCCTGGGCTTGGGCGTACAGCCGCCCGCCTCGGACTGGGGCCTGATGATCGCCGAAGCCCGGCCTTTCATCGACAGCGCACCCTGGATAGCCTGCGCGCCGGGCGTGGCACTTTGCGTCACCGTGATCGCCATCAACCTGGCCGGCGACGGCCTGCGTGAGTGGCTGGACCCCCGCCTGCAAGGTAGACAGTCATGAGCGCCCCGTTGCTGCACGTCGACGGACTGACCATATCCTATGGCACCCACGCGCCGCGGTTGCAGGCGCTGCACGACGTCAGCTTTTGCATCGAGCCTGGCGGTGCGCTTGGACTGGTCGGAGAATCGGGTTCCGGCAAGAGCACGGTGGCCTTGGCAGTGTTGGGCCTGCTCGATGAAGGCGCCCATCGCGAAAACGGCACGGTGCGCTTTCAAGGCAAGGATATTTATGCGATGGACGACGATGTGCGGCGCCGGCTGCGCGGCAACCAGGTCAGCATCGTCTTCCAGGACCCCTTCACCACGCTCAACCCGGGCCTGCGCGTCGGCCGGCAGATTGCCGAACCCCTGCTGGTCCACCGCGCGATGACCGAGCGGCAAGCCTACGATGAGTGTGAACGGCTGTTGCGCGAAGTCGGAATTGCCGATCCAGCGAAGATGATGCGCAGCTATCCGCACCAGCTTTCGGGTGGGATGAAGCAGCGCGCGCTGATCGCAACCGCCCTGGCTTGCGACCCGGACCTACTGATACTGGACGAGCCCACGACGGCACTGGACGTAACCGTCGAGGCGCAGATCCTGTCCTTGCTCGCTTCGCTGCGCCGCAGCCGCTCGCTGGCCATGCTCTTCATCAGCCACAACCTGGGCGTGGTTTCGCGCGTGTGCGACGACCTTTGCGTGCTCTACGCGGGACGGGTGGTCGAACACGGGCCAGCCCAGGCCGTGCTAACCCGGCCGCGGCATCCGTACACCAAAGGCCTGCTCGCATCGCTGCCTCGCCTGGGCGAGCGACGCAGCCGCTTGTCGCCCATTCCCGGACGGCTGCCCGACTTGCGCGAGCCGGTCGCCGGCTGCGTTTTCAAGCCGCGCTGCACGTTCGCCCTGCCCTCTTGCGAACTTGAGCAGATCCTGATCGATCAGGGCGACGGGCGTACAAGTCGATGCTGGCGCTCGCGGGAATTGGCCGACACCCCATGGCAGCTGCCCGGTACGCAGCGGCAAGCCAAATCCGAACAACAAGGCGATGGGCAGGATCGTCGCACGCAACCTACGGAACGACCACTGGTACAGGTCATCAACCTGCGCCGCACGTTCCAAGTTGGCGGTTGGCTCGACGGCCTGAAGCTGGACATATCCGGCGGGGGCTTTCCCATCAAGAAAGAGCCGGCGCTGGTGCGCGCCGTCGACGGCGTCTCGTTGGACATTCGTCCCGGCGAGATCGTCGGGCTGGTCGGCGAAAGCGGCTGCGGCAAAACGACGCTCGGAAGGTGCCTGATCAACCTGATCACGCCGACCGAGGGCAGCGTGCGCATAGAAGGCGAAGATCTTCTGCACGCGCCGCGCGCCCGGCGCCGAGCCTTACTGCGCAAGGCGCAGATCGTCTTCCAGAATCCGGACTCTTCGCTCAACCCGCGCAAGAGCGTGCGCGAAATCCTGGCGCGTCCTTTACTGCTGCATGGCCTGGCCAGCGGCAGCGAAGTCGACCGGCGGGTCGAGGCGCTACTAGACATGGTCCAACTGGACAAGCGCTATGCCGATCGCTATCCGCACCAAATGAGCGGCGGCGAAAAGCAGCGCGTAGGCATTGCCCGGGCGCTGGCCACCGAACCCCGGTTCATCGTCTGCGACGAAGCGGTTTCCGCACTCGACGTTTCGGTGCAGGCGTCCATACTGAACCTACTGGCCGACCTGCGCGACGAACTGGGCGTGGCCTATCTATTCATTTCCCACGACCTGTCGGTGATCTCGCACATCGCCGACCGCATCGTCGTGATGTACCGCGGCGTGGTCGTCGAGGAAGGCTCGGCCGAGCAGGTCCTGGCCCCTCCCCAGCACCCTTATACGCAGGCGCTGCTGGCCGCAGCGCCCGTGGTCGGCCGCAACAGCGGCAAACCAGCCCCGCCTGTGGTCAGCCGCCGCCTTGCGGATGTCTCGCGGGGCTGCCGTTACCGCGACCGGTGCGCGCGCTACCTGGGCGAAATCTGCGACACCGTGGCGCCGCCGACGCAACACGGGCCTGACGGGCACCGAATCGCCTGCCACTTGCCGCTGCAGATGTTGGCAGACCCGGCACAGCGCCCACCAGGGCCTGCGAGCCAATGACGTGACACGATGTGATATGTTTGGCCCCAGGTCCGCGCGTACGGTTCCGCGGCCCGAACAAGGACATGTCGATCACGCACGATACAGGCAGCAAGCGAGTGACGCTGCAAGACGTGGCCGCGCGAGCGGGCGTGGCGGTCTCGACGGTTTCACGCATCCTCATCGGCGAAAAAACCCTCAGCATCCGTCCCGAAACCCGCCAGCGTGTGCTCGAGGCTGCACGGGCGCTTGCCTATCGGCCTAACCAGCAAGCCCGCACGCTGCGCACGCGCCGCTCCTACTCGTTCGGGGTGGTCGTGCCCGAAATCGACAACCCCGCCTTTACCACCATCATCCAGGGTGCGCAGCGCGCGGCGCTGGAAAACCGCCATTCGCTGTTGATCGGTTATGTCGACAAGCACTATCCCGACCTGGAGCTATACCGCCGTCTGGTGCATGACAACCAGGTTGGCGGCCTGCTCGTGACAACCATCCAGAATCCGGACCTGACGCAAGGCCTGCATGCATTAGGCGTGCCCTATGTGCTGGTCAACCGGCGCCTGGATGACAACACCCCCAGGGTGCTAGTCGACTATGAGGCCGGCACCCGGCAAGCCGTGGCGCACCTTTGCGCGCTGGGGCACCGGCGCATCGGCTACGTCTCCGGACCGCTGGCGCACTACACCGGCCGCTCGCGCCTGGCAGGCTATCGCGCCGGCCTGGCAGAGGCCGGCATCGTCTTTGAGGCGTCGCTGGTTCAGGAATGCGAATACGACCGTGCAGGCGCCGAAGCAGCCGCGCTTCGCCTGCTGCAAGGCACTGGCGAACGTCCCACCGCCCTATGCGCAGCCAACGTGGCGGTGGCTAGCGGCATCCTGGCGGTGGCACGCGGCCTGGGCATCGCAGTGCCCGAGCAATTGTCGGTCATTGCGCTGCTGGACGGCCCTGCCGCGAACATGCTCACGCCGTCGATCACGGCCGTGCAGTACCCCTTCTTCGAACTAGGCCACACGGCCGCGCTGGATCTCATGGACCTGATGGCGCAACGCCCGCTGCGCGACAGGCTGCGCGTGCTGCCACCAGGCGGCATCGCCGCCCGTGAATCAACCGGTCCGGCGCCAGCGGTCCGCTAGCGGGCGATCGCCGCCACCGCGGCCGTAACGGCCCTGCGACGGCCGGCGCTCGCCACCCTACTTGCCCTTGCGCGCCTGCTCATACAGCGGCATGACTTTTTGAGCGGCCTGCTTCAACTCGGCACCGCGCGTCTGCGCCGACGGGTGGGTGGACAGGAATTCCGGCGGCGCGCTCCCGCCGGAGGCCTTGTCCATCTTTTCCCACAGCGTGACGGCGGCGCGCGGGTCATAGCCAGCGCGCGCGGCCAGTTCCACGCCAATCAGGTCGGCCTCACTCTCGTGGGTACGGCTATTGGGCAATGTGAACATGACTTCGGTCAGCTTGCCGCCCAAGTCCGAAGCCGCCGACGAACCGGTGGCCGCGCTCAGCACCGACAGGCCGATGCTCGTGATCATCTGCTGCGAGACGCGTTCGCGGGCATGCTCGCGCAGCGCATGGGCGATTTCGTGGCCCAGCACTGCGGCCAGTTCCGCGTCGGTGGGCTTGATGGCATCGAGCAGGCCGGTGTAGACGGCGATCTTGCCGCCGGGCATGCACCAGGCGTTGATGTCCTTGGCACTGAGCACGTGGACTTCCCAATTCCAGCGCGCTGCTTCGGGCCGGAAGGCGCCGACCTGGGCGATCAGGCGCTGCGTGATCTCGCGCACGCGCTTGACCTGCGCCGCGTCACGGTCCAGCAGCCCTTTGGCCTTGGCCTGGGCGATGATCTGGCTGTATTGGCTGCCGGCTTCCTGCTCGAGCGCCTGCTCGGACACGAGGCTGGACATGTACTGGGTGCGGTTTACGCCGATGGCACCGGATTGCGTCGTGCTCACGCCGGCGCATCCGGCCAGGAGCGCGGCGGCGCCTGCGGCAGCCCACCGGCGGCACGAAGAAAGCGACAGGGTCATGACGGCCTCCGCAAGAAATGGTGCTATTGCTGCGCCGCAGCGCGCGCAGGCATGAACCCGGGATCGGGCTCGCGGCACTGGGCGCGGTGGCGCAGGGCGTGATCGGCGAGCACCAGCGCCAGCAGCGCCTCGGCGATCGGCGTGGCGCGTATGCCGACGCAGGGATCGTGGCGGCCGAGCGTCTGCACCAGCACGGGCCGGCCGGCGCGGTCGACCGAGCGGCGCTCGATGCGTATGCTGGAAGTCGGCTTGATGGCCAAGGACACGGTGATGGCCTGGCCGGTGGAAATGCCGCCCAGCACCCCGCCGGCATGGTTGGTGGCAAAGCCCTCGGGGGTCAACTCATCACCGTGCTCGCTGCCGCGCTGGGCAATGCAGTCGAAGCCGGCGCCGATGGACACGCCCTTGACCGCGTTCAGCCCCATCATCGCGTGGGCGATGTCGGCATCCAGGCGATCGTAGATCGGCTCGCCCCACCCCGCCGGCACGCCCTCGGCGACCACTTCTATGCGCGCGCCCACCGAGTCGCCGTCGCGCCGAAGCGCATCCATATAGGCTTCGAGTTCGGGCACCATCGCCGCGTTGGGCGCGAAAAACGGGTTGTTGGGCACATCGTCCCAGCTGGCGAAGGGAATCGCGATCGGCCCCAGCTGGCTCATGTAGCCGCGCACGCGCACGCCGTACTGTTCGCGCAGCCATTTGCGCGCGATCGCGCCGGCGGCCACGGTGGGCGCGGTCAGCCGCGCCGAAGAGCGGCCGCCGCCGCGCGGGTCGCGCACGCCGAACTTGCGCCAATAGGCGTAATCGGCGTGGCCGGGACGGAAAGTGTCGGCGATGGCCGCGTAGTCCTTGCTGCGCGCATCGCTGTTGCGGATGAGCAGGCCTATCGGCGCGCCGGTGGTCACGCCCTCGTACACGCCCGACAGAATCTCGACCTGGTCGGGCTCGCGGCGCTGCGTCACGTGCCGCGACGTGCCCGGCCGGCGCCGGTCCAATTCTGCCTGGATGTCCGCTTCGGTCAGGGCCAGCCCCGGAGGGCAGCCGTCGACGACGCAGCCGATCGCCGGCCCGTGCGACTCGCCGAAATTGGTGACGCAAAACAGCTTTCCTATGGTGTTGCCTGACATGTGCGCGGTTACCCCGAGACGCCGCCGCTTGTGGCCGGCTGGCAAAAACGGTGCGGTGCGAAGACCGCTGGATGAGCCGAGATTATGGCATCGCCCACGCCACCCGGCCGGCCTTCGTGCTGTCGCACCTGCCGGCACTGCAACGGCCGCACGGACACTTTTTGAAAAATACGCGCGACTTTGAGAAAAAACTGCAAGTTTTTGTCGTTGCCGGGCCGGCCCCTGCTGGCGAGAATGCCCGATTGCTTGAATCTGCGGACCCCGGCATGACAGCCCGACGGCGGGCCATGCGGCAGCTGTGCCGCTGCGCGTGCCCAAGAGATGCGGCCGCGCCGGGCGCCGTCGCGGAACCTGACCAGTCCGCGCTGTCGCACGCATCCCGCAATCACAAGGAAACGCCAGCCGAACAGCGGCCGGCCGGAGGTGGCAACGCATGATGAACCGACGAGCGCTTTGGCCGTGCACCGGCAATGTCCCCATTGGCCGGGGCGACATGTGGCAAGAACATGGCCGTGCCACGCCGTACCGATGAGCGCACACCGCAGGTCCCGGCCCACGGATCCCGAGCGAGCACGCGTCGTCGATGTCCACCCAGCGGCACCGTCGGCGGTGCTGCGCCATTCTTCGCGCTGCCTGACCCAGGGCCTGTCGCTGCTGGTGCTGACGATGGCGGTGCTGACGATTGCCGCGACGACGGCCCTGAACAACAAGGTGCGCGATCTCGCCGAACCGCCTCCGCAGCCCGCGCGGCTGCTGGTGCACCAGGTAAGCGCCGAACTCGCCCGCCTGTACGAAGCCGCCCGCGATGTGCGCGACCATGCCGATCCGACGCCGCAGGCGCTCGACGATTTCATCGCGCGCGTGCATACCTTGACCGGCCTGGTGGCGGCCGCGAAAGGCGAGACGGACGGCAGGCACGGGCCGGCCCAGGCGCCCACGCAGGCACGCGACAGCGTGCAGCAGCTATGGGCGCTGGCAGCATCCTGGCGCGAGCGCCTGGAGGCCGATCCGGCCGGAACCACCGCGCGTTCCGTCGCCCGGGAGGCGCTCGAGCGCATCGCGCAGATGCACAGGCTGGCCGACCGTTGGGCCACCGCCGTGGACGCCGCGCCGGTCCAAGCGCGCGATGAGGCCTGGGCGGCGCTGGCCACCAGCCTGCGCAGGCTGCAATGTTGCAGCAGCACTGCTTTTCGCTGGCCGTGCGTGCGCTGGCCGCAGGGGACGGGGCCGCGCGGCACGCCAGGGGGACGCTGGCCCTGCATCCGGCCGGCGGCGGCGAACCGGTGGACGCGGCTGCATTCATGCCCGCAGCCGTGCGCGTGGGCCTGGCAGCCGAATGCGATGTCCAGGCGGTGCGGCTGGGGCTGGATTGGCTGACCAAGGCTGACGCGCAGCTGCTCGTGTGCCTGTCCTGGTCCTCGCTCGGCCAGGACGATTTCCTTGGCCGGCTACGCCAGCTGCTGGCGGATCGACCTGTACAGGCTGCGCGATTATGGCTGGAGGTCCCCGCGCTGAGCCTGGTTCACCAGCGCGACGACGTGCTGGCGCTGTCGCGGATGCTGGCTGAAACGGCCACGGGGCTCTGCTTGAGCGGACTGGCGCAGCAGCCCGCGGCCCTCGAGTACCTGCACCAGCTGCCGAAGCTGTCGTGCATCCGGCTGGAGGGCGCGTTCGCGCAGACGCTGTCGGCCAGCCCTGGCAACCGCAGGCTGGCCGAGGCCATCATACAGACGGCTTCGTCGCTCGGCGCGCAAATCCACGCCGACTACGTCGATGACGACGCCTCGCGGGTGCTATTGCGCGAACAGGGTGCGTGCATCCTGCGCGAGGGAGACATCGCGTGAACCCCTGGGAGCGACTCGCGGCCGCGGCCGGCATGGCCGACCCGGCGTGGCTGGCGCTGACCGTGCCCGGCCTGCTGGCCGGGGTGACGCTGGCAGCCGCGATGGCCGCGCGCCGGCAAGCAAGGACGCTCGCGGGGCTGGCGTTGGTCAACGCCATGGGGCTGCTTGCAAGCACGCGCGGCGCCCCGGACGGATGGATGGCGTTGGCCGCCTGCGCCACGCTGGCGCTGTGCGCCCTGCTCGCCCGCCAAGGCGCTTCACGCCGCCGCCTGGCCGCCGCCCTTGCGGCCGCCTGCTTGGCCGGACTCGCCTGGATGCTGCCGCCGCGGCTGGCGCCGGCAGGGCTGGCTGCGGTCATTTCGGCGCTGGCGCAGGCCGCCTGCGTCATCCTGCTTGCGGCCCACGCGTCGCGTACCGGGCGGCGAGGCGCCCCTGGTGCACGACATGCCCGGGGACAGGCCCAGGCGCCAAGCGAAGCTGCACAGTTGCGCGAACTGCTGGCCGCTCATCGCCATGCCGCGGCGCTGTTGGCGCACGAGCTGCGCGGCCCGCTGGCGACGCTGGGCGCGGCCTCGCAATCGCTGGAATTGGCGCTGGCCGGCACCGGCGAAGAAATCGACGCGCCGCTGGCCCGCATGCGCCGGGCGATCTGCCGCCTGGACGAACTCGCCGGCAAGTTCGTCACGCATGAACGCCTGGCCCGGCGCATGATCGATCCGCAGCACGAAGCGGTCGACCTCGCCAGCCTGGCCCACGAGGTCGTCGCCGCCATGCAGCCGGACACCGCCCATGTCCTGCATATCGTGCCCGGTGCGCCGGCGCACGGCTGGTGCGACCGGGCGCTGTGCGCGGAGGTACTGCGCAACCTGATACACAATGCCGTCAAGTATTCGCCGGCCGACCAGCCGGTCACGATCGCATTCGGCCGCGCGCCCGATGGCGCGGTCGGGATCAGCGTCGCTGACCAAGGCCCCGGCATCGCTGCCGAAGACCTGGCGCGCGTTTTCGACGCCGACTACCGTGGCACGCCCCGTCGCGAAACGCGCGGTACGGGACAAGGCCTGTACCTGTCTCGGCAAATCTGCCTGCGCCAGGGGGGCAACCTCGAAGTCGACAGCACGCCCGGGCGCGGCGCCCGGTTCATCATGCGGCTGGCCGGCGCGCCTCAGCCTGCGAACACGTAACCCTTCCCGCGCACGGAAATGAGCGGCAGCTTCATGCCGCCGGCCTGGGCCTTGGCGCGCAGGCGGCTGACCAATACGTCGATGCGGCGCAGGTCGAATTCGCTCGGGTCGTCGGGTTGGAACAGTTCTGACAATTCGTGCCTGGTCACCACGTCGCCCGCGGCATCGAGCAGCGCGCCCAGGAAAATTCGTTCCTGGGCGCTCAGGCGCAGGGTGGCGCCATCCGGGGCGGCCAATATCCAGCCGCCGTCTTGCAGGGACCAGCCGGCGTGCGGTCCGCGCATGGCAGGCACTGCCGCGCCGCCCGTGTCGCCGCGCCGCAACCCCGACAGGCGCATGCGCCGCGCCAGGCTGCGGATGATGGAAGCCAGCTCGAGCAGGTCGACTGGCTTGGTGACGTAGACGTCGGCGCCGCCTTCCAGGCCGCGCACCCGGTCTTCCAGCGCATCCCTGCCCGTGAGCATGATGATGCCGACGGCATGGCCGGCGCGCAGGCGTGTGGCGACCGCGAAGCCACCTTCGCCTGGAACGTTGACGTCAAGGATGGCAATGTCACAGCCGTGCCCGGCAAACGCGCGCAGGAAGCTCGTCGAGTCCGATGCGGCGAACGCGACGTGAAAGCCGAAACCTTTCAGGCCCAGCGCCAGCTCCTCACGGAAATCGTCGTCGTCCTCGAGCAAGCCGATGCGCGGCATATCATCGGAGATGGACGTTTGCACGGAACAGTACTCCCCGCGAATCAGCGAGCTGGCACAATGGACGAAAGGGCCGCGCTCGGTCTATGCCACAAATAGTTACTGACTATCACTGTGCCACAATCGGTGCGGCCGATGCCCGCACGCCCCGGTGAATGGGGGCACGCCGCTTCCCCGCAGCCACGGCGCGCGGTGCGGGCTACGAGGAACAGCTCACCGAAATGCCCGACGCCCAGTCCGGGGGCAGCGAAGCGTAGCGCTGCGCGTGCGGCCTCTCGCGAAAAGGGTCACGTAGCACGGCGAGCAGGCGGTCGATCTCGCCCGCATCGCCCTGCGCGGCGGCGCGTATGGCCTGTTCGGCCAAATAGTTACGCAGCACGTACAACGGATTGACCCGATCCATGTCCTGGGCACGCTCTTGCGCCGGACGCGGCTCGCGTGCCAAGCGGGCGCGATAGCGGTCCAGCCAGGACTGCGCCGCGGCGCGGTCGGCGTAGAGATCCAGGAAAGGCGTGGGATTGCCGCGGACGACGTCGGCCAAGCGCCGGAAGGTCAGCGTAAAGTCGGCGCGCTGGCCATGCATCAGCCGCCATAGCCCATCGACGAGCGCCTCGTCGTCGCTCGCCCATTCGCCCAGCCCCAACTTGGCGGCCAACCGCGCATGGAAGGCCTGGCGAAATGCGGGCTCGTAGGCATCGAGCGCAGCGCGCAGGGGCTCGGCGTCGCCGACCAGCGCATGCAGGGCGCTCGCCAGCCGGTATAGATTCCAGTGCGCCACGGACGGCTGCACGTTCCACGCGTAGCGGCCCTCGGTGTCGGAGTGGTTGCAGATATGGCGCGCGTCGAACCCGTCCATGAAGCCGAACGGGCCATAGTCCAGCGTCAGGCCCAGGATCGACATGTTATCGGTGTTCATGACGCCATGGCAGAAACCCACCACCATCCAGGCGGCCATGAGGTCGGCCGTGCGCAGCGTGACCTCGCGCAACAGGCGCGCCACGGGATGGGCTGGTTCGCCGCCTGCCGCATCCCGGCACTGCGGATAAAAGCGGTCGATGACGTAGTCGGCCAGCGTTTGAAGGTGGTCGATACGATCGAGCGCAGCCCAATGCTCGAACGAGCCGAAGCGCACGAAGCTGGGCGACATGCGGGTGACGATGGCGGCCGTCTCGGGCTGCTCGCGCATCACGATGTCATCGGAGACCACCAGCGCCAATGCGCGCGTGGTCGGGATGCCCAGGCCGTGCATGGCCTCGCTGGCAAGGTATTCGCGTACCGATGAGCGCAGCACGGCGCGGCCATCACCCATGCGGGAGTACGGCGTGCGCCCCGACCCCTTGAGCTGCAGCTCCCAATTGCCGCCCGGTCCGCAAACTTCGCCGAGCAGGTGCGCGCGGCCGTCGCCGAGCTGGCCCGCCCACACACCGAACTGGTGTCCGCTGTAGACGGCCGACAGCGTATCGCCCCCGGGCAGCGGCGCGCTGCCGGAGAACACCGCCAGGAATTCGGGATCGGCCAGGTCCTGCTCATCCAGGCCGATCAGGGCCGCAGCATCCAAATTGGCATGCAGCAGCCGGGGCGCGTTCAGCGGCTGTGGCCGCAGGCGGGTATAGAAAGCGCCCGGCAACCGGGCAAACGAGTTGTCCGTCGTCAGTCGGGCAAGCCGCCCGGTAGGTGGCTGCCCGCTCATGGCCGCCTGCCGCGGGCCGCGCGCTTGGCCGGGCGCACGTAGAAAATGGCGCAGAGGAAGAATGCCAAGGCAAGCGCCGTTTCCAGCCAGGCCAGCGCGACGGATGGCCCAGGCGGATCGGAGGTGGCGCGCACCAGCCCTTCCATCAGATATAGCAGCACCAGCATCGACGCCCATTGGTAGGTGTACAGGTCGCCGCGCCAGATGCCGCGCATCGCGAAGGCCAGCGGCAGGGCCTTGAGCAACAACCAGGAGCCACCCGGGCGCAACGGCGCCAGGAAGGATTCCCAGGCCACGCACAGCGCGATCAGGGCCAACAGCGACACGCCGGATGCGATGCGCAAGCGCGTGTTGAGTTCGACGTTCATGCTGCTATTATCGCCTGATGAATCAGCCCGCTGCGCCAGCTGCAACCGCGGCGGCCGCCCAAACGCCGCACCGTTCGCGCCGCCGCCTGCCGGGGCGCATCAGCGGGTTGCTGCGTTTCGCGGGCCAGCGCGCCGCCGAAGAACGCCTGCTGCAGGTCGCCTCCAGCCTGACCCTGACGACGGTGCTGGCCGTGGTGCCGCTGTTGGCCGTGGCGCTGTCGCTGTTCACTGCGTTTCCCCTGTTCGACGAATTCCGGCGCGAGCTCGAGGCCTTCCTGGCCAAGAACGTGATGCCGCCCGCCGTCTCCGACAATGTCATGAACTACCTGAACCTGTTCGCCAGGCAGGCCAGGCGGCTGACGGCCATAGGCGGGTTGTTCCTCGTGGCGGTGTCGGTGCTGCTGATGATGACCATAGACCAGGCGCTGAACCGCATCTGGCGGGTGCGCCGTCAGCGGCCGCTTTCGCAGCGCGTGCTGGTTTACTGGAGCGTCATCACCCTTGGGCCACTCTTGGCTGGCGCAAGCCTCTGGGTCACGTCGCTGCTGGCGCGCGAATCCATGGGCCTGGTGGCCGATCTCTCGGCCGGGGCCAACCTCGTGCTGTCGTTCGTGCCCGTAGTGCTCACCGGGCTGGGCTTTACCGCCATGTTCGTCATCGTGCCCAACCGCCGCGTGGCCATCAAGGATGCACTGGCGGGCGGCTTTTGCACGGCCGCGGCGCTGGAGCTGATGAAGACGGGCTTTGCCTACTACGTGACGCGCTTTCCCGCCTACACCGTCATCTACGGCACCTTCGCGACGCTACCGGTTTTCCTGCTGTGGATCTATCTGTCGTGGCTGGCCGTCTTGCTGGGCGCCACGATCGCGGCGATCTTGCCTTCGATCCGGATGGGGCGCTGGGATGTCGACCAGAAGACGGGCTGGCGCTTCCTGGACGCCGTGGCCGTGTTGCGCGCGCTGCATCGCGCGCACGGCCGCATGCCGGCCGGACGCAGCGCCCGATATTTGAGCAAGCATTTGCGCCTGCAGCCTGAGGCGCTGCAGGAGGTGCTGGAAACCCTGGCCGATCTCGGCCTGGCCGCACGCGTCCAGGACAGCCGCGACGAGCGGTGGATACTGGCCTGCGATCCGGCGGCCGCGCCGCTTGGTCCCCTGGTGGATCGGCTACTGCTGGATCGCCACCACCCGTGGCTCCAGGACGACCCGGCCTTGAAACAAGCCTGTGCCGCCCTGCTGGCCGGCCACCAGCCGGCCCCCACCCTAGGCTCAATCTTGCAACCCTGCCCGCCGCTGCGCATGGCCTACGTGCGCGAGCCGGGCGGCGGGACGCTCCCCATGACGGAACCCGCGCGTTCCACGGAGACCCATCATGCTCAAAGTCAGTGAAATCCTTCGCGTCAAGGGCAATGCGCTGTACACGGCCTCGCCCGATACCCTGGTGTCCGAAGCCGTCGAAACGATGAGCGCCAACGACATCGGTTCGCTGGTCATCATGGAACACGGCAGGCTCGCCGGCATGCTGACCTTCCGCGAAATCATCCGGTTGCTGCACGAGCGCGGCAGCATCGAGGGGACCACCATACGCGCCATCATGGACGACGCGCCCGTCAGCGTCTCGCCCAATACCGATGCCGAGGAAGTACAGCGCCTGATGCTGGACAAGCACGCTCGCTACATCCCTGTCATGGACGGCCCGACGCTGCTCGGGGTGATCTCGTTCTATGACATGGCGCGCGCCATCGTCGCGGCCCAGCAGTTCGAAAACAACATGCTCAAGGCCTATATCCGCGACTGGCCCATGGACGGCGAAACGGTCGAGAAACGCTGAGCGGGCGTGGCAGGCACCGCGCAAGCGCGCGGTGCGATCAAGCGGCCCGGGGTTGCGCGTCGACCCAGGCTTGCCGGATCAGGCCCGGATCGTTGGTCGCCAGGCGCCCGGGATCGGACAAGGCGCGCCGCCACCGCCGCGCGCCAGGCTGGCCGTTGAGCAGGCCAAGGAGCGGACGCACCACCACTCTCAGCGGTACGCCCTCGGCCACGCGCCGCGCCGCATAATCGACCATGGCCTGCACCACCTGCCCGTCGTCAGGCAGCGGTGCCTGCGGCCACCAATGCATGGTCAGCTCGGACAGCACCCGCGGGTTGTGCCAGGCGGCCCGGCCGAGCATGACGCCGTCGAAATCGGGCGCCTCGGCCAGCGCCGCGGCGGCGTCGGCCAAACCCCCATTGAGCACGAAGGCCGCCTCGGGGAAGTCCGCCCGCAGGCGCCGCGCATCGCCGTAGCGCAGCGGCGGCACCTCGCGGTTGTCCTTGGGCGACAAGCCCTTGAGCACGGCGTTGCGGGCGTGGACGATGAACACCCGGCAGCCCGCCTCGTACAGATGCCCGACGAAATCGCGCACGAAACCATAGGACTCGTCGTAATCGAGCCCCAGCCGGTGCTTGACGGTGACCGGCACGTCGACCGCGTCCTGCATGGCCTTGACGCAATCGGCCACCAGCGCCGGCTCGGCCATCAGGCAGGCGCCGAAGGCGCCCTTTTGCACCCGCTCGGATGGGCAGCCGCAATTCAGATTGATTTCGTCGTAGCCCCATTGCCGGCCCAGGCGGGCGGCCTGCGCCAGCGCGGCAGGTTCGCTGCCGCCCAGCTGCAACGCCACGGGGTGCTCGGCGGGATCGAAATCCAGATGCCGGGCGACATCCCCGTACAACAGCGCGCCAGTGGTGACCATCTCGGTATATAAGCGGGCGTGCGGCGCCAGCAGCCGATGGAAGTATCGGCAGTGCCGGTCGGTGACGTCTATCATGGGGGCGACGCAAAGCCGCCAATGTTCGCGGTCGAGCACGGTGCTGGGTGTATGCAAATGCGCCCAGTTTAACGGCTGGTCTAAAATTGCGCCCGCGCCGCGCGTGCGGCGACCACCCATACCACCTTCGCCCCGCCCGCTTCATGGCCGTATTCACTCCCGTCAGCGCCGACGACGCCCGCAGCCTGCTCACCCGTTACGATCTCGGCGAACTGGTGTCGCTGCGAGGCATTACGGCAGGCATCGAGAACACCAACTACTTCCTGACCACGACCCGCGGCGAATTCGTCCTGACCCTGTTCGAGGTGCTGACCCGCGAACAGCTGCCGTTCTATATCGAGCTGATGCACCACTTGGCCCGGCACGGCGTGCCGGTGCCTGAACCGCAGACCCTGCGCGACGGCACCCGCCTGACCGAGCTGCACGGCAAGCCGACGGTCATCGTCAGCATGCTGCCCGGCGGCTACGAACCGGCGCCCAGCCCCGCACACTGCGCGCTGACGGGCGAGACGCTGGCACGCGCTCACCTGGCGGCGCGGGATTTCCCGATCGAACAGCCCAACCTGCGCGGGCTGACCTGGTGGCAGGAAACCATGCCCAAGGTGCTGCCCTTCCTGGATGCGAGCCAGGCGCAGATGCTGCGCGACGAAGTGGCGCACCAACAGGCGCTGGCCGGCACGCCCGCATGGGCACGGCTGCCGCGCGGCCCGGCCCACTGCGACCTGTTCCGGGACAATGTGCTGTTTGCCGGGACCTACGAAAGCCCGCGCATGGGTGGCTTCATCGATTTCTACTTTGCCGGCTGCGAGACCTGGCTCTTTGACGTCGCCGTCAGCGTCAACGACTGGTGCATCGACCGGGCCAGCGGCAAGTTCCAGCCCGAACTGCTGCAAGCCTGGCTGCAGGCCTACGCGCGCGTGCGCCCGTTCACCGACGAAGAACGGGCCGCCTGGCCGGACATGCTGCGCGCGGCGGCGCTGCGGTTCTGGATCTCGCGGCTGTACGATTTCTTCCTGCCGCGCCCGGCGCAAACGCTCAAGCCGCACGATCCCCGGCACTTCGAGCGCATCCTGCGGCTGCGCCGCGAGACGGCGCCGCATGCCCTTCCCTGATTGGCCTCGATTTTCCGATCCCGCAACCGGATTCCCGACACATGCAAGCAGCCACTCTTCCCGCCACCGCAGGCTGGCAATGGGTACGCGAGGGGCTGGCATTGTTCAGCCGCCAGCCGTTGGCCATGTTCACCTGGGCCATGGGCATCAGCGTCGCGCTGATGCTGGCCAGCCTCTTGCCGCCGCTGGGGCCGCTGGCCTTCGTCGTGATGATGCCGTCGATCACCTTCGCGACGCTGTCGGCCTGCCGGCACGTCGAAGCCGGCCATGCGCTGCAGCCGGCAGTCTGGTTCCAGCCCTTGCGCAACAAAGGCGTATTCAAGCGGCTGCTATGGATGGGCGCCCTATACGCCGGCCTTTGCCTGTTGGCCGGGGCGATCATCTTCATGCCCTTCATGCGGGACCTGGCCGAGGCCATGCAGGCCGCGCGCGTGACCGACGACATCGGGCCTTTCCTGGAAATCATGCGCGTGCCGCTCATGCTGTTCGCGACGGTCTACGTCGGATTGGCCGCGCTGTTCTGGTACGCGCCGGCGCTGACCGGTTTCCAAGGTATCCGCCTGGGCCAGGCGTTGTTCTTTTCGGCCGTGGCCTGCTGGCGCAACAAGTTTGCGTTCCTGGTCTATGGCGCAGCCTGGTTCGCGATTTTCTTGGCGATCGACATCGCGGCCGACCTGCTCATGGCCATGGGCCTGTCGCCGCAGCTCGCTGGGATGCTGCAGATTCCGGTCAACGTGGCCGCCGGCAGCGTCCTGTACTGCAGCTTCTATCCCAGCTACATCAGCGTGTTCGGGCCCGGCGCTGCAGGGTTTTTGCCCGATCGTTAAGGCCGTCCTGGCCAAGGTTGGCCTCGGCCCACCTGTGCAGGGCCGCCTCGATGCGGGCAGCGCCCCCGCGCGCATCGGCCGCCTCGCCTGCGGCCAGCTCCACCGCCGACCGGGCGCGCCAGCACCCCGCCCAGCGCCAGGGACGCAAGCCGTGGACGATGCGCACGACGCGGCCCTGGCGATCGATGAAGGCCACGTCTATGGCGTAGCGCATTCCCAGCGTATGGACCGCCCGGCAAGGATCCAGCCACAGCGCCTGGCCGGGTGCAAGCCGCGACCGGCCCAGCAGCCCGCGCAGGCGCAGCCAGGCGGTGGCGGCGCGGCGCACCTGCAGGGCTGGTACCTGACCGCCGCACGGCCGGCCAAAGTTGGATCGACGCCCGCCACCCACGGATCCCTCCCTTACTGCGCGTACGCCATCAACCGCACGGCAATGGGAAAGCCGATGATGAGAAACGTGCAGGGAAAAATGCACGCCACCAGCGGCAGCAGCATCTTGACCGGCGCCTCCAGCGCCAGGCGCTCGGCTCGCAGAAAGCGCTCGTTGCGCTGGCTGTGCGCCTGCGCGCGTAGCACCGGCCCCAGCCCCATGCCAAGCGCTTCGGCCTGCGCCAGCGTGGCCACCATGGTGCGCAAGGCAGGCACGCCGGCACGGGCGGCCATGGCCTGAAGCGCCTGCAGCCGCGGCAGTCCGGCCCGCATATCCGCCAGCGCGAACTGCAGCTCCTCGCGCATCGGCCCATCAGGGCCGCGCTGCGCCGCCTGCTGCAGCGCTCCCTGCAGATTGAGGCCGGCCTCGATGCAAAGCGTCGCCATGTCGAGCACGAAAGGAAGCTCACGGGCGATGCGCCTGGCACGCGTGCGCGCCTGGTCCGACAGCCACGCGCGCGGCAGTACCGCGGCCAACGCCGCCGCCGGCACGGCGACAGCGGCGGCCGGCGCAACGCCCAGCCAGGCGTGTCCGACCAGCACGCAGCCTGCAGCCGACAGCATGGCCAGCGCGGCTTGCGCGGCAACGATGTCGTCGGGTAGCAACTGCTTCTGCAGCCCGGCGTGGGCAAGCAACTGCTCGAGCCGCTGGCGCCCCCGCCAGGTCAGCAACGGCCGCACGGGTCGGGACAGCGCCCGCACCCAGGGCCAGGCCAGCCGCATCCAGGTGGGGATGCCGGCCGCAGGCGGGCAAGCCTGCGCTTGCGCCGGCGCAAGCAGCGCGGCGGCCAGTAGTCCGGCACACAACCCGGCCAGCGCCGCCACGTGCCAGAGATCATCCATGCCCGACATTTCCGCCAGCCTGCGCCCGCCTAGACCTCGATGGCCACGATGCGCCGGATCATGTAGGTTCCCACCAGCTCGAGCATGGCCACCAGTCCGAGGACGCACCAGCCTGCTGGCGTATGCCAGAGCAGCGCCATCGCATCGGGTTCGAGCGCATCGAGCACCAGCGCCATCAGCGGCGGCAGGCAGCCCACCACCCAAGCCTGCAAGCGCCCCTGCGCGGTCAGCGCCCGTATCCTGCCCTGCAGGTGCAGGCGCGCGCGCAGCGTCTCGGCGATCCGCTCCAGCGTCGCCGCCAGGTTGCCGCCCGTCTGTGCGGCAATGCGCAGGGACGCGACCACCAGTCCGGCGGCTTCGGACGGCATGCGTTCGTACAAGTGCCCAAGCGCCGCCTCGAAGGGCACGCCCAGTCGCTGCTCACGCAGCATCAGCCCGAACTCCTGGCCCAGCGGCGCATCGCTGCGCTCTACGATCACACGCAAGGCCGCCTGCACGCTTGCCCCTGCGCGCAAGGCGCTGGCCAAGGCTGCCAGCGTATCGGGCAACTGCGCGTCGAAGCGCGCCAGGCGCCGGCGTCGCCAGCGCGCGGCAAGCCAACGCGGCACGGCCAGCATGGCCGTGCCTGCGGCGGCGCCGGCCACGACGCTGCCGCTAGCGAGCCAGGCGATCCCCGCGCTCGCGGCGCAACAGGCAATGCTGGCCGTCCACACCTGCGTCGGATCGATGAAGACGAAGGCTTCGCCCAGCCGCATGCGCGCCTCGGCCGTGAACTGCGCGCGATAGCGGCGCACGGCCTCGCGCAAGATCCCGCCGGCCAGCCAGGCCAGCAGCGCCGATGCCACGCCCGCGGCAACGATCGCCGTCAACATGGCGACGCGCCCATTGCGCCCACCACGCCCCGGTCGGCCGCCCGCCACGCAGGCACATCGGGCGCCTCGGCGAACAGGTCGGCGCCGACCTCCATCCCGGTCTCGCGCCAAGACTGGAAAAACCCCGGCACCATGCCGCAGCCGGCAAACGTTCCGCTTGCACGGTCATAACGAAACAGCTCCTGCAGCTGGATGCGCCCGCTTTCGATGCCGGCCACTTCGACGATGGACGCCACCAGCCGGCGCCCGCTCGGCAGGCGCACCTGCTGGACGATGAGGTCGATGCTCGACGCGGTGTGCTCGCGGATCGCCGCCAGCGGCAAGTCCATGCCGGCCATCAATATCATGGTTTCCAGCCGGGCGAGCGCATCGCGCGGGCTGTTGGCGTGCAGCGTTGTCAGCGACCCTTCGTGGCCGGTGTTCATCGCCGCCAGCATGTCGAAGGCTTCCGCACCGCGGCATTCGCCCACCACGATGCGATCCGGCCGCATGCGCAGCGCGTTGCGCACGAGGTCGCGGATGGTAATCAAGCCCTTGCCTTCGAGATTGGCGGGCCGCGCCTCCAGCGCCACCAGATGCGCATGCCGCAGGCGCAGTTCCGCGGCATCCTCGATGGTGACGATGCGTTCGCCCTCGGGAATGCAGTTGGACAAGATGTTGAGCAGCGTGGTCTTGCCCGAGCCGGTGCCGCCCGAGACCACGATGTTCTTGCGCTGCTGCACGCACAAGGCCAGGAACTGCGCCATGCGTGGTCCCAACGAGCCGCCAGCCACCAGATCCTGCATGCCCATTTCATGGCGGGGAAACTTGCGGATCGTGATGCTGGCACCCTTGAGTGCCACGGGCGCGATGACGGCGTTGACGCGCGAGCCGTCGCGCAGCCTGGCATCGACCATGGGCGAGCTCTCGTCTATGCGCCGCCCCAAGGGTGCGACGATGCGCTCTATCACCCCGAGCACCGCCTGTTCGCTGCTGAATCCTGCCCCATGGCGCTCGAGCCGCCCGGCGCGCTCGACGTAGATTTCATCGTGGCGGTTGACCATGATTTCGGTCACCTGCGCATCGGCAAGCAAGGGCTCCAGCGGCCCCAACCCCACGGCTTCGTCGACCACCGCCTCGAGCAGCGCCGCACGGTCGGCTTGCGGCGCGATGTCCGGATCGGCTTCGATCAATTCGGCCAGCCGCGCCTGCGCTTCGCTGCGCAGCGCGCCGTCACTCATGGCGGCCACATCGCGCCGGCGCAAGTCCAGCGCTTCGAGCAAGGCTGCGTGCAGCCGACGCTGCAACGCCAGACGATCGGGGGCCGGCGCGGCTGGCGGCAGTGCCGGCGATTGCGCGATGCGGCCGTCCGGTGTGCCGGCAGCCGGTGCCGTGCCGTGGGTGTCCGGTCGAGCAGCTGGCGTCGCGCCGGCTTGCACGGCATCCCCGGAAGCATCGATCACCTGCGTGGCATCGGTGCCGGGGGACTGGCCTGCGGCCGGACCGCAATCGCGCACGCGCAGCAGGCACGGGCCGGCCTGGATTTCGTCGGCCGGCTGCAGCGGCCCGAACTGCGCGACGCGCTCGCCGTTGACGCGTGTGCCAGCCAGTGACCCGAGGTCCTCCAGCATGATGCCGGCCGGACCGCGCGCAAAGCGCACATGGGTGCGCGCCAGCCGCCAGCTGCGCAGGCGCAGGCCGCACTCCGGCCCTCGGCCGAGCAGCACGGGCGCGGGCAGGCGCTGCGTGCGCTCGCTGCCATCCTCCAGGCGGATATGGAATTCGAGCATGGTCAATCCCCGAAGTCGTACACATTACCGGCCGCGCCTTGCGACCATTGCGAAGCCGGGCCCGAATAAGGATCCCAAGGCGTTCGCGCGTCGATGGCGCGCACCGGGCGGTTCAAGCGGACTGGCTCCGAAAAAGCTTGGTCCAGCACTTGCCGGCCGCGTGCCACGCGCTCGGCCAAGTCAGGATGGTCGGGCCCGGCAAGCACGGGCGTCACGAATATGGCCAGCTCGGTTTCACGCTGCTGGAAACGTCGTGAACCAAACAGCGCGCCCAGTATCGGGATGTCTCCCAACCCAGGCAGGCGCTGCAGGTCGGTGGATTGTTCGCGGGAAAGAAAGCCACCCAGCACCAACGTTTGGCCGGGCAGCATGTTGAACTCCGTGGCGGCGCGCCGCACCGACAAGGCCGGGCCGCCGGGCGCGTTGACGGTCGTGTCGACGGCGCTGACCTCGACTTCGATGCGAGAGCGCACCGTTCCATTGCGCTCGACGTGCGGCGTGATCTTCAGCGACACCCCGTACGGCTTGAAAATGGTCGTCGAATTGCCGTTGGCGTCGACGGTGGCGTAGGGCACTTCGCCACCGGCCAGGAAATTGGCGGTCGCGCCACTGCGCGCCAGCAGCTGGGGCTGGGCCAGCACCACCGCGTCGCCGTTTTGCGCCAGCGCATCGAGCCGCGCCGACAGCAAAGCGTTGATGCCGAAGTAGCCTGCCGCGCCGGCCGCCGGAAAGCGCGCGTCGACGGGCACTTCACCCGGGCGAGCGGACAGTCCCGAACCCGCTCGCTCCCAAGCCAGGCCCGCAGCCACCCCGCCCTGGCTTGCACCATCCCAGCGCACGCCCCACTCGCGCAGCGCGGACCGCGGCAATTCCACCACCTGCACGTCCAGTAGCACCATGCGGTCCCAGCCGATGCGGCTGGTGAAATCGATGACTTCCGGATACCGCTCGGCCAGCGCGGCGATACGCCGCTGGTCGGCGTCGGACAGGTTTTCGCCTTCGATGACGATGCGCTCGCCGACGATGAGGCTGCGCGCATCCGGGATGCGCTCGAGCAGCGTGGCCAATTCGTCGCGGATGCGGCGCATGCCGGCCGGCTCCACCTGCACCGCATAGCCGCGGCGCTTGCCGCCAGCCTGCCAAATGTGCAGCGAGGTGCTGCCGGCGGCACGTCCGAACACGAGCACTTCTCGCCCATCGGCGGCCGCCGCGTTGACCACGCTGCCGTCTCCCACGGCCACGCGTGCCACGCCCGGCGCGGCCAGCACACGCGTTTCCCCAACCTGCAGCGTCAGCGGCTCGGCCTCTTGGCAGCCGGCCACGAGCGGCCACACAGCGGCCAGCACCGCCAGGACGGGCCACATCATCGCGAACCCGGGCGCTGCCCGCCGTGCAATGCATCGGCGCCACCCCCTGCGGCCGCCTGCGGGCCGAACGCGCCACGACGGCAGGCAAGTCCTTGCCGACATCATGGCGACGGCTCCCCCGGCGCGAGCATGGCGTCTCGCGCGGCCTGCGCCCATTCCAGCCATGCACCGGACGCATCGTCGCCGGGCAGGTCCTGCGGCGGTTGCGTGGCAAGCGGGGGCACCGACACGGCCGCCCCCAGGTCCGGGATGCGCGCCAGCGGACGGTTCCCGTAAATGACCGGCACCGACTGCCGAGCCCGCGGACGCGGAGGATCCAAGCCCAGCAGCGACGCCAGGTCGCCGCGCGCCGCGGCATCAGAGGCGTGCACATCGCGCGGATGCCTGAGCATGGCGGTCACCACCCCCGCCTGCCGCGCCGCCACGAGCTTGACCGCGTCCTGGGGAGACACATCCAGCGTGATGGCCGAATAGCCGCCGACGTTGCCACCAGCGTCTTGCGCGCCGCCGGCCAGCATGCGCGGCCCGGTCGCCAGCACCAGCACGCCTTGCAGCAGCGGCACGGTCACCCGCCGGCGCCGGTGCTCGAACGACACATACAGATCAATGATGTCGCCCGGCTCGAGCATGCCCGACAAGGAATTGATCTCGTCGACCGGCATGGTGACGGCGCGCCGGCCTTCGGACAACCGGGACGACAAGGGCGGGTCGGTGGGCCTGGCGAGGTACGCAGGCAGTATGGGATCGCCTCGCGAGACCGGGCGGTCCAGCATCGCGCCATCGACTTCGCCGTAGCGTTCGGGCGGCAGTGTATCGGCCGCCGCGTACTGCGCGGGAATGTCGCGCACGGCGACATGGTCGGCGTCGAGCCGCGTGCCGGCCGGCAGGTCGCGCGCAGCGACCAGCCGCCGCACCGTCGGCGCGCGCGATTGCGCCTCGATCTGGGCGATACGCTCGCGCAGGTGTTCGCGCGCCGACCAAGCTGCCAGCAAGCCGGCGGCAACCGCTGCGCCCAGCAAGACCCAGGTGCGGTCGGGCTTAGGCCAGCGCACGGGTCGTCTCCCGGCAAACCCTGTTGCACGCCCGCGCGACGCCGGCAGCGGCGCTCACGGCTGCGACTCCAGCACAAACACGCCGCTGCCCGCAGACAGCGGCACCAGCAACAGCGACAGGCTGCGTCCCTGCCGCGCCCACCTTTGGCCCGGGCCCGGGCCCGGGACCGGCCGCCAACCCGCCCGGCGCAGCGATGCATCCAACCTTTGCGCGAGTTGGCGCGGCGGCAGCGCGTGGGTATAGATACGTTGGCGCTGCATTGCCTGTGCCTGTGCCAGCTCGAACTGAAGCTGCAACCCCGCCGGCGCCCAATCGGGCCATTGGCGCGTCGGCCGCACCGCTTGCCCACCGCCCAGCAGAGACAGCGTGCCGCGCGTACGCATCGGCCCATCGGCCTGCAGGCGGGCCAACCACTGGCCCTGGTGCGTGCGCCAATGCAAGAGCACTGCATCGGCCAGGGTGACCACTTCCGGCAACGCACCCAGCCCGGCGACCAGCGTATCCATCGTCGCTGCAAACGGCGCGGGCGCGTCGAACACCTCGATGCGCACGGGCACCCCCGATACGGCCAACCCCTCTCCCAAATCGGTGCGCACCGTTCCTTCCGGCAACACCAATCGCGCAAGCCCAGTCGCCGCCTCGGCGTGAAACTGATCTCCAGTTGACAGCGCCGGCGCTGCATCTCGACCCGCTGCGGCGAGCTGACCCACGACAAGCAACTGCAGGACAATGCAGGTCGCGCCTGCGCTCGCCCGCGGCCGTGGTTTGCTCGCCCGCATCCAGGCAGCGTTGCCACTGCGCCCGGACCAGCCGCCACCAGCGAAAGCGTCTCGCATGCCTTCCATGCGGTGTTCGCCACCCCGCCTGCAAGGCGGCACGGCCGACGTAGTCCGGCAGTCCTGGCATCGCACGTCTGCCATCGAAGAGAGTCTCCCCGGATCCCATTCTTTCATCGGAACCGCCACGCATCGGCACGGTCTCGCACGTGCTCGGGCGGCACCGCGCCTGCCCAAGGGGCCAGCCAGTCAAGCGCTAGGCCGGGGCGCCTCCATGCGCGATCGACGGGCGCAACGCGCGCATCGATTTCCCGGGCCACATGCAACGAACCGGAGGCTGCGTCGCGCCACGCCAGCGTCGACTGCGCCGTGCGTTGCTGCGCGCCGACGTCGCCCGTTGCGTGGCCTGCGTCGGCCAGCACGGCCGTATGGCGGCGCAGTGATAGTCGACGCACGCCGAATGGCAAGCGCAGGCCCATCGCCCGCGCCTGCCAGGCCACGACGGCGTCGTCGTGCAAGGCCCATTGCCTGCGCAGCGTCCCGGCGTCGCGGCCCTCGCCGCCCGGCTGCGCGGCCCCCGGCAAAGGGTGTGCAACCAACGGCTGCAACCGTACCCGGTCGTCGCCGCCGGCGCCGGACTCGCCGCGCGTCCATGCGAAGGCCGCCTGGCGGGCCGCAAAGCCCGTCTGCAGCGCCGTGGCGTGCCAGCGTCCGGCATGGGCGATCGCAAGGACCACCAGTGCCAAGGCCAGCACGGCAATCAGCCCTTCGGCCAAGGCCTGCCCGGCCTGCCGGATCGCCGCAACGCAACGCCCGCCCATCACGCCCCCTCGCTCGGCGCGCCCGCAGGCGCCAAGCGCGCCTGCCAGTACGGGTGGAACAAGCTGGCAAACTCTTCGCGTCCGTCGGTGCGCGGCGCCGGGCGCGCGAAATAGGTTTGCGCCGCGCTGGCCACCGTCATCGCGTCGCCCGGCCGCCAGGCGCGCAACACGAACGGGCCTGGCCCGACCTGCAGCTTGCCCGCCGCGTCCGTAGTAGGAAGCCTCGTCGCATCCTGCCTGACCGATATCGCGATGCGGACGGCCTGATCGCCGCCGTTCGATAGACCAGCATGCAGCGGCAGCCCGCGCGACGGCCAGCGCGCCATCCCTGCCAGCGCGTGGGAATCGGCCAGGGGATTGACGCCCTTGTCCAGCAAGTCCCATCGCGTGTTGGCGCGCACCCATCGCCAAAAGGCCTGGCGGGAAAAATTAGCTGGCGGCACGACGGCATGCCCGTATCCGTCTGGCAGGCCCTGCCCGCCTAGCGCCAATCCCCAGCCCATGGGGTATTCGCGGTAATAGCAGCCTATCCATCGATTGCTGCGCAGCGCGTGATACGACAGGGTGTCGTGCGACTGCCACCGGCCTTGCGCCGACAGCGAGGTGGCGCCTAGCCGCCTCAGCTCGTGGCGCAAATGCGGGCAGCGCGCGCTGACCGGCCAAGGATTCTGCGCGGTATCGTTGCGCGGCCCAAGAAACGGATAGCGTCCGGCGGCGTCCATTACCAGCGCGCGCAGGCCGCTGCCCTGTTGTACGGGGTGCAGCACCACGGTGCCGGGCAGCGCATCCTGCATCCAGGCCATGCTCAGCCCAGCGCGCCGTAGCACCGCCTCATCAGGCTCGTCATCGCCGGGCTCGCGATAGTTCGCCGCCAGCACGGCACGCATTCCGGCCTCGCGCGTGCCTGCCAACGAGCCCATCAGCACCTGCCGGGCGGCGGCAAGCACGTCGTGCACCGTGCGCTCGTGCCGTGCGAAGGCCTGCGCCAAAGCACTGCCCGCCGCCTGGGTGCCCAAGCCGAAAGCGGCCGCCGACGCCGCATAGGCCGAACCGTATGCGCCGCCAAACAGCATGCCGATCAGCGCGGCCGGCGGATTGGCCTGCGTGGACTGGCGCGCCTGCGTGTCAGCCCATTGCGCCCACGAGCCGAGGGTGACCAAATGCGCCATCGCCACCTGGTGAGCGACCTGCGCGCGGTTGATGTACGCATGCATGTTGAAGGCCCTGGCCTGCAGCAGCGCACCGCTGTATACCGCGGCATCGGCGGCATGCAGCAGCCGTGCGCGCGCGGCGATCACCTGCCCGATGTCGTGCAGGTGGATCCACGCCAGCGCACCAGCCGCGACCAGCAGCAGGCCGAGCGTGAGCGCCTGGCCGCGCATGCGCGGCAGCCCCCGCGGCGTAAACCGCGGCCTCACTGCCCTGCCCCCGCGTTACCGGTGAAAGACTTCAGCGTACGGGCGGCCGCTTGCGCGGCGGCGGATTCGGCCGCAGCCTGTGCCGCGCGCGATTGCTCGCTGCCGTCCTCGCCGGCCAGCTCGCGCGCCATGGCCGCCGTCTGCGACCGCACGACCTGCCCGAACAGTTGATAGACCGCAATGGCCGCGACGGCCACCAGGGCGACGACGATGATGTACTCGGTCAGTTCATCAGAAAAGTAAGCCAAGACCTCGTTTTCACAGTTGCTTTCGCCCGGGCACGTCTAACAGTTGATTAGGTATCGGATCCAGTAAGCCACTGATTTATCTAGCAGCGCGTTGGAGTTTTAGACAGTGTCGATAAGCGGAAACCCTGATATGCCCCGCTATATGCAGGATTACACTTCGTATCAGTTTGGATGGCGACGAGGCTGTAATGCACAGTGACCTGATCACAGACGCAGTAGCGTCCGAAGTGCTGGATGACCTAGGCAAGAATAGGAAAGAGCTTTCGCCTGCGAAGGCGCTCAAGCTCGCAGTGGCGCGGGAGAAACTGCTACAGAGTCTGGACGCGGGAGATTTCACGACATTGCTCCCAAGAGTGGCCGGGATCCTGAACATGTACCCCGACACGAGGGACAGCGACGTTAAACTTTCGCTGCGGTACTGGGAAACATATCAGCCAGACCTTTTTAACGAACACGGAATACTCCCGCGGAACCTCTTCAGACTGGAGCGGATGACGCAGATAGTGCGCGCCAGGGCCAAAATTCAGAACGAGTTCGGGCTGTTTTTGGCGAAGGAAGGTACTCGACGTAAGCGCCAAGCCCACCAAGAGAAGATGCAAGACGCCGTCATCGATTTGGCGGCTCCGACGCCTTCAATCAACATCTTCGCTGATGAGACCGGCAAGACCGCGGACTGGATTGTCGTAGCAGCGGTCTGGGTCTTGGACCCTCGCGCCGTTTGGGACGTCACCAAAGCCATTAAAGACTGGCAAGCAAAATCGCTCTGGGCCAAGAGGGAGATTCATTTCGCGAAATTTGGAAATCGCGACTTTGAACCGCTGACCGAATACCTCGCCGTCGTGAAGGCCAACCGTGACTTCCTGGGCTTCAAGTTTGCGGGAGTGGAAAAGGCTCACACCAAACGCCCCATCGAGGAGACGGTACAAAAGCTGCATGAATTTATGGTGCTTCATGGGCTCAAACACGAGGTAGAAAGCGGCCGTGTGAAATTACCTCGCGTGTTGAAGGTGACGGTCGACCAAGAAAACACGCTGGATAAGTTTGCTTCGCGCGAAACGCTGGAACGAATCGCAGCGGGCCTCCAGGTTCACTTGGGGCAAGATGCCAGGATCGAGTCCTTTGTCACCACTCCATCGCAAATTTCGGCACTAGTCCAACTCGCGGACGTCATCGGCGGCGCGATCAACCGTCAGTTGAATCACAATGGGCCACGTTCCCACAAAGACGACATGGCCGATCTAGTGGTGCAAGAATTAGGGCTTGACCTTGTGGCCGAGCAGGTGGCGGGGCTCGACTCTACCGTTATGTTCTACATTTGAACCATATAGGCAATGATCGGATCGAGTACCCGCCGGAGCCTGGTCCCAGCCTCACCAGGGGGCAGTGGCGCACGATGTGTGGGGCCCCCGCATCGGCATCGCAGCCAAACCCGGAGGCGATACCGGTAAGCCGTGAGGGGCGATTGCACATCAAGACCCGGGCCTGAGGCGTGTCGCAGGGCCTGTATCAGCAGCCTGGAGAGCGGGGCCAGGCGCAGCCCGACGCTGGCTACTGCCGAGCGACTGGCGATAACCTGATCGAGGAGTCCGAAGAGGGGCGAACGCCCCCTACGCCGCAAGATAAGGCTGCGGCAAATCTACAGACACTTCTCGAAAAGGAGCGTGACGCTCGCCTCGATGAACGATTTCTGCTGGTGACGATCATCGTAGTGTTGGCAAACGCGCATTTCTTTAAAGCCATGGAGATTTGGGGGGCCCATTGTTATTGGGCTAATCAAGTTGATAGCGCTCATCGTGTTTGCTCGACAATGCGGAGTCCAAGAGGTGGACCGGCTGCTCGACCGCTTCATGGCGCTTCCGCCTTTTCTGGCTCTAAGCAAGCGACGCCGGCAGGAAAAGAGAGCCTTCGAGGAATGGAAGCGAGGCCGCTCGCGCGAACCTTCGGTTTCGTCTGAACATCGACCGAAAGGGACTTGACGCACTGGATGGCGGGCAAGTCCCAGTGAAGCTCTAGATTTACCAGCCGCCTCCGGGCGGCTTTTCTTGCGCCCTGACGAAACCGGGCCAGGGGTGCGCTTACCCACGCCACATGGATGTGCAATGGGCAGATCCCATCACAGGACCTGCCATGCACCCCTTCCCTTGGCTTGGACCGTTCGAGCTACTGCTGCGCACATCAGTGCGGCCTCCACCCCTGCACACGTAGTTGTCCAATGCCCATAGCTGTGCATGGCAGTGCTCTCGTGGCAGGATAGAGAGGTTATTCGCCAGGGGGCTGAAAATGTGCGGCCGCATCGTGCAGAAATCACCACAGGCCGAGTACGTGGAGACCATATTCACGAACCTGGGGCTGATCTTTGATGACGCCCAGGCGCCACGCTACAACATCCCGCCCGGGACGCGGGTGTTGGCGCTGCATCGGCTTGGCGGATCGCCGGCGGTGGAGCATCTATGGTGGGGCTATGGCCCGCCGTGGTGGCGACGGCAGCCAGTGATCAACGCCCGTATCGACACACTGCTGCGGGGCTCGGCAATGTGGCGGCCGCTGCTCGTGCGCCGCGTGATCGTGCCGGCCGACGGATGGTACGAATGGACGCCGGAGGGCGACGGCAAAGCCCCCTGGTACATCCACCCGCGCGACGCGCGCCCCATCTATCTGCCGGGCATCACGGCGTGGCAACCTGGTCGGGACCACGGGCCAGAGACCGGCATGGCCATCATCACCGACGATGCTGCCGGCGGGATGATCGACGTGCACGACCGCCGCCCCGTCGTCCTGACTGCCGAGGCGGCCAGGGAATGGATTGACCCCGCGACGCCGGTGGACGCCGCGCTAGAGCTTCTGACCGTAGCGAGACCCGAATCGGCTTTCCAATGGCATCGGGTGTCGAAGAGAATGAACAGCGCCCGCTACCAATTGCCGGACGCCCTAGCTCCCATCTGAGCGAGGCGAGCGATAACCGCCCGCGACCGGATCCTCCTACGGCCGCCAAGCCGGTTACAAACCTCTGTACCGACCCCGTTTTCCGCAGGCATATACTGGATATCCATACAGTTGTGTTGCTTTACCATGCCTGCCCCGCCTGGCCCGCCTCGCGCCAACCACACCTGCTTCTGTTGCCAGTATTTCGGTGGCCTCGCCGGAAAACGGGCTACGTGCCGACACCCGAAGCTTGCCCCAACGCACGACTCGCCCGAGCAGGGCTGCACCCGGTGGTCCCACGATGTCAGCGCAAACCGCGACATCTGGACCGTAGAGGACTGGTATGTGGCATCGTCCGAGGCGATTCCAGGATACGCGGACGCTTCGCCTTTCCAGCACTTCCGGGCGCCCTTGACGGCCGCGGATATCCGGGATTTGCACACACGCGACCCCTCGCCGAGCTGTACCGCGATGGCCTGGGAGATCGCGCGGCTGCGAGACCTACTGCTGCGGGTCCGGGAAACGCTACTCGTCCTGGCGCAGCAGAGGGGGACGGACATGCGGACTCGGGTCTATCTGCGACGTCTGGCAGACCGGCTACTGGCCGAACCAGCCGTGCGCGAAGAGCTGGAGCGCCTGGAAATGAGGGACCAGAGCAGGCACCGGGCGGAGTATGCGGGCCGGCATGCCAAGCGGGACGAAAGTACTTGACCTGCCGCCGGTCGTGACGCCAAGAGGAAATCCCGCAAGAGGATTTGCCGAAGTCGTGACGACACAATCCTAGCCATTGGAACTGCCGGAGATCGGCTGTGAAATGGCTTTTCGTTATCGATCGTGTCGTCGCCCTTGCCTACCGCCTAGCACGCATCTGGGACCTTCTGGCCGCCAGCGCCACCTGGAACACTTAGCGGGACGACACTTGTGCCGCCCGCGCCCTGCCATCGGCCAACGCCGCCAGCCGATTTCGTGCTTGATAGAGCTGATCCAGCCGAGCGCGCTTCTCCTCCATCGGGAGGTCGCTATTCTCCAGGCGCTTGATCTCCCGGCCGATCTGCTGCATCTGCCGGTCAGCGGCCAGGAAGAGGCCGCGCAATCGCAGCCGGTCGTCGCCAGCCAAGTCGCGGGCGCGCTCCAGGTCGCCCAGTGCCCGGGCCTGATTGAAGGCGGCGTAAAGCTGGTTGACCTCGCGCTGCTGGTCGTAGTAGCGCTCGATGTACTTGCTGCTGCGCGCGTCGGCTTTCTTCAGGAAGTCGCCCACCACAAACCAGTTTTCCACGCGCGACAGGTCTCGCGCCGGATTCTCCGGTAGGTTGGACAGCGGCCTGGCCAGGAAGTCGGCCACGTTCAGCGCCTGGGTGCCCAGCCAGCCAAAATAGCCGCGCGCCAGGTGCTCCAGGCGCTGCGGCGACACCCCGATGGCGCGGCCCAGCGCGACCGCGCCGGCGCTGGTGCGGCTGGTGAATCGATCTTCGGCCGGCAGGCGCTGCTGGGCCATGGAGTCGATGCTCCTGCCTCGGAACGTGTCGTAGTTGAACGATGCCTCCAACGCGGGCTTGATCGCTTGCGGAATGGGGTTCATCGCCAGTTGGTCTGCCACGATGTTGCCGATATCCCGCCCGAAATCGCGCAGCCGGTAGTCATCCCCGGCGAAGGCCAGCTCGGTCCCGCGTTCGATCACCGTACCCAGGGCACCCACCTCAAAAGGCTTGGGGATGTAGACCATCATGTCCGAGCCCGGCAGCTTGGTAATCCAGTAACTGTTACGGGCCCAGTCGGGCAGCTTCTTGTAGTCCTCGTCGTCCTTCATGCTTAGGTAGAGCATGGCCGATGCCAGGCCAACTACCCCAGCCACGGCGCCGAAGCGCGCCGGGTTCGCCACTGCGCCACGGCCCAGCTTGTACATACCCTGGAGCCGAGCATTGAAGAAGGGTACGACCTGCGACAGGATGCGGATCGCTGGAAAGGTTCCTCCTGCCGTAAAGTCCATCAGATCGCGAGCGGCGAAGCTCGCTTCGAGATGGCTCTTGCCGCGCCGGCGCGCCGCCTCGTAGATCGCGGCGCGGTTGATGGTCTCTGCCCGGTCGCCGGTCTCCTGGTACCAGTCGAACGCCCGCCGCATCGCGCGCCGCAGCGCCGAGGGCGACGCCACCACCTGATCGGGGTGCACCCCCAGCTCATCGACCAGGCGCTTCACCGACCGCGCCTGCCCGTCGTTGAACGAGCCGAACCGAACGGCGCCACCACCAACCAGCAGCTTGCGCATGGTCTCGTTCTCTGAGCCGGTCGCGCGCCAGCCCCGGATCATGTTGGCCACCGGATTCAGCTTGATATCGCTGTCGATGGCCACCGCCTGAATCGTGTCACGCAGCATGTTCCGCACGCGGAAGGTCGGGCTCAGCGTCACGCCCACGGTGAGCGCGTGCTTGAACTTGCGCATGGCCTTCATGAAGGGGTCGTTGTGGCCGACGAAGTGCAGCGCAGTGAGTGCGTCCAGCACCAGCGGCTCGTCCACCAGGTAGTGCTGCTCCTGGCCGTTGACCATAATGCGCACGCTGCCCTTCTCGGCTCCGGACAGCCGCTGGGCAATGCCCAGGTCCACGGCCGACTTGATGGCCCCCTGGGCAGCCAGGTTCTTCATACTGGCCGACAGTAGGTGCGACCAGTTGGACACCGTGTTGGCGGTCAGGTCGCCCAGCTTCTCCTGCCCACCCTTCAGGCGTTTGAAGGCGCGCTGCCCCACCAGGCCGGCTACCTGCCCGGGCCCCATAGTGCCCGTCTGGTCTTCCTCCATCACTCGGTAGAAGGGGACGTAGAAGTCGCTTTCCCAGGCCGCGCGCGCATCCGCGTTGATCAGCCCGGCTTCCTGCGCCACATCAAGGACCGAGCGCTGCAGCTCGTTGAATTCGCGCAGCGCCTGCGCATAGACGTCCTGGCGCCGGCGGCCATCGGCCATGCGGCCCAGGTTCAGACGCTTGAGCGTGTCGATATCCTCCTGGGTGAACAGGTGCTCCCGACCTTCCTTCATCAGGCGGTCGGCCCTGTTTCCGGCGATCCATGCCATGAAGTGGTCGCCCTCCCCGCCCAGGTCGGCGAGGATCTCGGCCAGGCCTCGGCCGCCGGCTCCATCCAGCGCGCCGTCGTGGAGCCTCACAGCACCGTGCCGAACCAGATACTCGGCCGCGCCATCCGTGCCGCGCGACAGCCGCGCCTGCATGTAGGCGGTCTCGTTCAGCCCCTTCAGCGGGGCGAACTGGTCGAAGATGCCCTGCACCAGCTTTTCGCCTGCACGCTCGCGCATCTTGGCCAGGCGCTCCTGCAACGGCTCCTTCGGCGCGAAGGCCCCGATCTTGCCCAGGGCACGGTCGCGTAGGCGCTGTTCGGCGGCCGACAGATTCTCGCCCGGGCGGGCCGTCGATCCGGGCCGGGCCGCCGGTTGCTGCGCCGGCGGCGCGCCAGCGGTGGCGGCCCGCGATTCCATGGGGCCAGAAGCAGAACGCCCCGCACTGGGCGGGGCGTCGTCGGGACCGGATGGGTTCAGTTTGGGGCCTTGCCCCACACCTTGTCGTAATACGCCGCCGCCTCGCGCATCTCGCGCCGCAAGGATTCGGCTTCGGACGACGTCAGGCGAGTCATGCTTGGCGAGATATCGCCCTTCGGATTCGGTGAGCGCGTCGAACCCCCGGCCGGTTGCCGCACGGAAGTCTGATTCGATGTCGCCATAGCGGTCTCGGACGGATTTCAGGGTTTCGGGGGACAGCCGCAATGTAGCGCTGTACTGCTTGCCGGTCAATGCGAACGTGCCGACAACCCGACCTCCGCCCTGGCGGATATGCGATGCCAGCGCAGCCAGTGTCCCACCTTGAGTTAGGGTATCGTCGACCAGGAAGTAAGCTCGGCCGGGGACGACGTGCCCGTCGAACTCGGGCTGCTGGAAGATCCGGTCAAGGCCGCCAAGAGCGCTGCGCTGAGCCTTCACGGACTGGATGATGCCCGTTTCCACGGGAAGGCCCAGGGCCGCGCCCAGGCGCTTGCTGGTAGCCAGCGGAATCTGGTTGTGGCCCGAGGCCTCGACCGCCAGCACCGGGACGATGGTGGCCTGTTCACCGCCCAGGGCGTCGCGCACCTTCTGCACCACCTCGGGCGTCACCAGCTCGCCCACCAGGCGCGCGGCCGCCTGCCGGTCGCCGGCTTTCGCTGCCGCATGGTCCGGATGCTTGCCGGCCGCGCCCAACGGCTGGCCGACCACGGCCGGCGGCAGATCGACCGGCTCCGCGCCGCGCCGGGATTCCCGACGATCGCTGGCAGCCATGGATGCGGCCGCCTGCCGCACCCCGGCCTGTGCCCGGGCCGACGGCGTCCGGCGCAGGAAACGTCCGGCATCGATCACCATCTGGCGCAGGTCGGCATTGTTCAGCTTCAGGTTGAGACCCATCGCGCGCAGCGCTGCGCGAAGCTTTGCGTACAAGCCCTCGAGGAAGAACCGCTTGTTGTTCGTCTCGGCCATCCTGGCCAAGACTTCGCGCGCACGGTTCGCCGGCGAGTAGTCCGGGTAGGCCAGCGTCACGGCCTCCATCGTGGCGTAGTGCGGATCGCCGGGCCGCTCCCGGCCGGTCACGCGCGCGCCGTCCGGCAGGCGGGTCAGGCGGCGCACGTCGGCGAGCACGCCCGGGAAGCGGTCGCCCAGCAGCGCCTCGACGCCGTAATGGCCGATGACCTCATGGGCCAGGACCTGCTGCAGGCGCTCCATCGACGGCAGGTTGTCGGCGACCAGGTAGATCCGGCCGCCCTCGCCCGAGGGGTAGTAGACGCCCTCCGCCATGCTCGAAGGCTTCGCGCCCTCGGGAATGTCGCGCACGCCCTGCACCACGGATACCCGCAAGCCGCCCGCGCCCGGCAACTCGGCCATGAAGTCGCGTGCGGCGCGCCTGGCATCAGAAACGGCAACCCCGGCGCTGGGCCGGGGTTCGCTGGACTGACGCCGGGACTCGAACTTCCGCTGTCGACTGGTCCGCGTGCCGGACATCGCCGCCGACATCCCGGCGGTGAAGATGTCCAGCACACGCACATCCGCATCGTCCAGCATCCGGCCGACATTCTGCGCGGCCGGCAGGGAGTCGGCAGAGCTGATCGTGATGATCGCGCGGGAAGCATTGGACTGCTCGAGGCCCGCCAGCAGCTTATCGAGTCCTCCGGTTCCACGCAGCTTCGCCATTTCCGCCGCGGACATCGGCAGGAAGGCGGAAGGCTCAGTCTTGGCATTCAGGAACAGGACCCCGTCCTGGCCACCGGACACGTCGCGCACGACCTGCCTGGCCTGTTCAGGGTCGCTGAACGAGTCCGCCAGCTTTCCACGCCGCTTGAACACGCGCTCCATCACAGGGATATCCGCGCCGCGCCGCGCCGGCACGATCTTGGAGACCCCCTTCTCGCGCGTGTCGGCGTCGTAGTGACCATACTCCGTCATGCCGATCGCCAGCATCCCGCGCAGTTTCACCCGACTGCCAGCGGTGAGATCCCGATATGCGTCAGTAACGCGCAGGTCGGCGTCGGAAAGAGTGGCAGCCTCGGAGGGATGGTTGTGCGCCAACCAGACGTTGGCCGCCTTCGGCAGGCGGGCGGCATGGCCGGCCACCAGCCCGGGGATCGCCGCCGCGCTGGCGCGGTCGCCGATGGTGTGGCGCAAGATGCTGATGGGCCGGCCGGACTCGTCCGTGAACAGCGCGATCAGGTTCTCCTGCGGCTGCTTGCGCAGCTGCGCCAGGGCGGTGGCGACCTGGTCGCGCGTCGTCAGCGTACCGCCAGGCGCGGTCAGCCGCCCGGTTTCCCGGCTTTCGACGACGACGGCGTAGCGCCCGTCTGCTTCTCGCTCGACGAGGACCGCGCTGGCGGGGCTTCGGGCGGCCGGGAGGTTCGGTACGGCACGGGATCCGGGCCCACCTTCAGCGCGCCCGGGCTCTCCACGTTCAGCCCTTCCTCCGGGAGCGGATACCTGGTTTCCTTGGCCGGCGGTGCCGGCGGACGTCTGCTCATCGCGTGCCCCTTCCGTCTGAAGTCCGGAGACGCCAGCGCCGTCTGGCGCGGCCGTCCCCTCTCCGCCCAGTATATCTGCGGGCACGCCGGGCGCCGCCGGCGTGCCGAGGGCTGCGCTCCCGGCTACCGGCTGCCTCGTGTCGCCGTCGGTCAGCCAGCGCTTGAAAGCGGACACGTCCATCTGCGTGACGGTGCCCATGCCGCGCCAGTCCGGCGTGTAGCTGTCTCGATACGCCTGCTCGGCCTCCTGCTGGTTCTCGTAGCCCAGCATGACCTTGACCTCGTCGAACCTCCCGGTCTCCGGGTCCATCTGGTCGATGACGAACACCTGCCCGTCGAAATCCGGCGCAGTGCCGGGCTTCACGAACACGTCCACCTGGTCGCCGTCGGCGCCCTCGGTACGGCGGATGTAGCCGTAGTGGCCGGCCATGCGGTTCGCCCAGGCCGTGCCGTCCGGTGACGTGCCGCGGCGCTCGGACCCGGCCGGGTTCTCGATGGAGATGTCCAGGCCGGCCACGCGCACGTGCCCCTTCCGGTAGTTGCCGGCCTCCTTCTGCGCGTCGGTCGGTGCCGGCGCGTCACTGAGGGGCGATTCGGCCGCCTGGTGCGCCGCCTCATCCACAGAGCGGCCGGGATGCCGCCGCCCGGCCATCTCCACATCCGGCGTCAGGCCCAGGGCCGCGCGCTCCCGCGCGACCGCTTCCTGCTGCTGGCGGGCCGACGCGCGCTGCTCGGTGGTGGTGGCTGTTCCGGCCGCATCGACCTGGACGACGGGGGCCGGCAGGGCCGGGCGCGCCGGCGGCGCGGGCAGTTCGCGCGCTCCGCTGGCCGGCGGGTCCTGCTCAGTCGCCGGGTCCCAGCTCACGCTGTCGCCCCGGCCGTCGCTGTACGTCACCCGGCCGGGGTGCCGCGCGGCGGCCGCCTCGACGTCCGGCGTCAGGCCCATCTCGGCCCGGCGGGCCGCCTCCACGCCGCGCTGGTCGGCCGTTCGGGCCACGCCGTCGCTGCCCACCGCGATGGTGGGCGCGGGCAGCGCCTCGGGCGCGCGCGCGCCCGGCTCGGCCGCCAACTGGTCCAGGCGCACGAAATGCCCGCGGCCGTCCGCCGTGCGCACGCGCGCCAGTTGCTCGCCGCCGGGCCGCCGCGCCGCGGCATTACGCTCCACGCCAACAAACTCGACCGGCATTTCGCGGCCGCCCTGCCGCAGATAAACGGTGTCGCCAGGGCGAAAACCCGCGTCCGGCGCGCCCTGGGCAGCCGGCCCCGCGCCGCCGACATCGCCTGCCGGCGTCTGAGTCTCGCCCAGGCCGTCGTCCTGCGCCGCACGTTCGGCGGCCAGGTCGCGGTACCGCGCGGCCGGGGAATCATCTGGCGTGTCCACCCGCGTGCCGGCACCCATGGCGTGCACGCCTGCCCCCACCGCGCCGCCCTGCACCGCCCCCATCGCCGCCATGGCCGCTACGTTCTTTGTGGGGTCGATGGACGGGTCGTACTCTTGGGCTGCGCGCCTGCCCTCGTACTGGGTCAAGCCCTCCTCGCCGGCCTCAGTTGCAGCCTCGACCGCACCCGTCGCCAAGGTGCCCCGCAGCCCGCGGCGCGCAGCCCCGCCGGCCAACAGCCGCTCCGCGCCGAAGGCACCAGACGCCGCGCCGGCCAGCGCCGGCAGTATGCTCGCGTCGCGTGCTGCACGCGTGGCCAGTTCCTCCCTGATTTCGGCGTCCTGCATGCCGCTCGCGCGCAGGGCCTGGGCCGGCTCGGACGCGAACAGAACCTCGTCCGGGATCTCCTGCACGAGCTCGTAGGCGCTGCCCGCAGCATCCCCGCCTCCCAGCGCCGCGCCGGCGCCGATACCCGCCGCCCGGCCGGCGGCAGTCGCTCCTCGCGCGCCGAGGCCGGCCGCGCCGGCGGCGCCGCGTGCGACCTTGATCGCGGCACCCGGCACCGCGAAGCTGCCCGCCGCCTGGGCCGCCACCTGCAACGGGCTGCGCACGATGTGCCGGCCCACCGCTGCCAGGTCGTCGCCGATGGTGTCGGACGCCGCCAGATCCTCCCGGAACCGCTCGCGGTCCGCGCGCGTGACGTCGCTCTGCTTGCCCTCGCCATACTCGACAAACTGGTCGATGGCCTTCGACACCCGGTTGCCGGGCACGATGAAGTCCGCCACCGCACCTATGCCGCCCGCGACGGCGTTGGCGAACTCGATGACCATATCGTTAGCCTTGGCCGCGACTGGATTCTTGATGGTGGTCCAGTCCTCGTCCTTGGACTCGGCCGCCGCAGGCGCGCCGGCCCGCGCATACCGCTGCCAAGGGCCGGCCGCGGCCTCTGCCCTGGCCGCCGGTGCCGGGTCCGCCCGGTACTTCTCCCAGGGGCCAGCCATTACATGCGCTCCCAGTTGGCCTGGTCGGCGGGGTCCCCCCCGATGAAGCGCCAGCCGTCCTCGACTGTGCCGGGCGCCGGCGCGCCAGAGAAGTCGTCTCGCTGGCTCGCGTCCGCCCGGTCGCCACGCCGCGCCCGCCCGCGTCCCTCGTTTTCCACGAGAGAGTCGTACAGCGCCGAGGCCTGCTGTACGGCAGCCTGCGGCGTCATCCGATCCTCGCCCATCGCCATAGGGTCCTGATTCGACAGCAAGGTCTTGGCCAGATCGGCCACGAACTCCTGGCGGGACTTGGTGCGCGCGCCGCGCACCATGTCCCAGGCCGCGCCGGCATCCTCAGCGACTCCATTCTCCATCAGCCAGCGCGCCGTCTGCACCTCGGCCGGGGCGCCGGTCCGGCCGCCCAGCCGCTCGCGTGCCGCGTCGGTCCGGCGGGCTTCCTCGCCTTGTGCCCGGATGGCAGCGAGTCGGCCCTCGGTCTCGATCTGGGATTCGGCCCGCTTCTTCCGGATCGCGCTTTCCTCGTCGTACAGCGCCTTGGCCTGCTGCACCACCATGGCCTGGTAGGTCTGCGGGTCGCCGATGCTGCTCATGAAGTTCAGCAGCCGACGGCGGGTGAAGGGCTCTTCCACTTCCCGGCCGCTGCGCGGATCGAAGGCGCGGACCATGTACACCTGGTCGCCGCCGGCGCGTTCGGGCCGCTCCTGCACGCCACGAATCTCCAGGCCGCCGGGCATGAATCGGTTCACGAACGGCAGCACCGAGTTCGGATCGCCCGTCAGTTCGAATTGCGCCATGGCGTCCTGGTACGCCTGCTGGCGCACCTGGCCGGTGACGCGCTCGCGCTGCGCCAGCAGCTCCATGGCGCGGCCCGGTCGCCCGAGTTCCAGAGCCTTGCGGTAGCCCCGGGTCAGCGAATCGGCCAGGCGGTTGATATCGTCGGATGCGCCTCGCTGCGGCGCGGCCGTCGCAAGTCCAGCATCAGCCGGTGCCTCGGCTTGACGCGCCCCTGCTGCACTCGGCTGCAGCGCAGAGCGCGGCAGCACGCCGGCCAGGCTGCCGCCGGCCATGGCCAGCGCGGGCCGGGCACCGTCAGGCTGGCCCAGGCCCGCAGCGCTGCCGGCGCGCGCCAGCGTCATGTCGAGCCCGTCCGTGCCCAGGGTGGGCTCATCGTGCCGCATCGGCGGCGCCGCCGCATCGCCGCCCGCCGCTTGCCCTTGACCAGCGGTCGCTGCCACGTCAGCGAGTCCCAGCCGCAGACTTTCCTTGATCGCTTGATCATCGGCCCGCCGCTCTTCGGCTTCCTCCCGCTCCCCGCGCAGTGCCTTGGCTCGCTCGTAGAGGTTCACAACCGCCATCCCATTGCGCAGGCCGTCGGCCAGGCCGCCCGCAAATCCCGTCGCCATCTCGCTCTCCCTATGCCCCTACGCCCACCAGGGCGTCTTGCAGGCCGACTGCGCCCGCGCCCATGTCCCCCGCCAGAACCGGCGGTAGCCGCCCCTCGCCGACCTGCGCCGGCTCGATCAGGTCGGCCAGGCCCGCACCGCCAGCCTTCTCCAGGCGCTGCACGCGCGCCTCCAGCTTCTTGCCGCGCTTGGCCAGCGCCCGGATGGCGGCGTGATGCTTCCCGCTGACGCTGATAAGGTCCAGGGCCTGGCCTTCCGGCGCCACAGTGTCGCCGAACTGCTCCTGCATGTCCTCAGCAATCGGTCCCGTATGACGGCCGCCATCGGCCACCCCGTCCTTGTATTTCCAGTCCTTCACGGCGACCTGCTCCAGCCCGAGCAGAGCCTCCTCGTCGTCGACCGGCCTGACGTCGTCCTTCACCTTCTCCGATGACCAGGGCATCAGCATCGCGCCGGCCATCAAACCCGTGCCCACCAGCGACCCCAGACCAGCGTTGTTCTGGCTCTGCGCGTTGACGTTGGCCTGCCACTGGTTCAGCAGTGTGTTGGCCGCCGATCCCATCTGCCCGGCACCGGCGCCCATCCCGCTGATGGCCGACTGCGCGGCGGACTGCCCCTGCTGCAGCTGACTGCCCATCAGGCCGCCCGCGGCCTGACTGCCCTGCAATGCTGCGGCCGACGCAGCGAGGCCGGTACCTGTCTGGTTGCGGCCGAAGCGCGCGGCATCCTGCCGCAAGCTCATGCCCAGAAGCTTGGTATCGTTGCGCTCCTTGTTGACGGCGCCGGCTCGCGCCAGGGCCCGGGCGTTCGCCTGGTCGACCAGGCCCTGCGCACCAAGGCTGCTGGTGGGCGAAACGCCCATGCGCGCCATTTCGCGATTCATCTGGCCGGTGGACGCATCGAACTGGCGCGCCACAGTCGCGGCCGCCAGCCCCTCCCGGCGCGCCAGCTCTTCCGGGCTGTCGTAGGTCATGGCCTCTTCGGCCATGCGGTTCTCGATGGGCCGGAAGACGCTCTGGTATTGGTCCCACTGGTCCGCCGCCCGCTCCGAGTTCAGGTTCGACTCCCGTACAGAGGATTTGATCAAGGCCTCGTAGACGGGCGCGAACCGATCCAGCATCTCCTTGTTGTAGGCAAACTCCTGCTCGGCGAGGTCGGCCATGCGCCTTCCGGTCTCCGCCTGGGCCATGGAGGCTTCCCCCACGCGGGGATCTTGCCTCGGGGTGCTACCGAATGACATTGCGTTCTCCCAATTTCAGAAAGCGGCACTCGCCGCGCAGCAGGCCCATCACCAGCCCGTCCTCGTCACCGTAGGCCCGCCGCAAAACCCCTTCCCCGACGAATCCCGCATGGCGAAGCAATCGGATGGACCGCCCGTTGGAAAGCCGCGCGATAGCCGTCACGCGCTGCATGTCCCACTGGACGAACGGCACTGCGGCCAGCCAGTACAGAAAACCCCGCGTCAGCCAGCGGCGGCTGCCGTCCGATGCCAGGTTCAGCTCGCAGCTGTGCTGCCGTAGGTGTAGGTAGACAGCCACCGCGGCGATGCTGCCGTCCGGACGCACATTGGCCAGGCACTTGCAGTCCGGCCCGTGCACGAACGTCTCGCCAAGCCTATCCGACAGCCACGCGAAATACTCGGGCAGTTGCCGGTCGTCGACGCGCAGCACCTACTGCTTCCTGGCTGCGGCTGCATTACGCCGGCGCAGGCCAGTGCCGGCCGGCTGGGGCGGCGTCGCCTCGCTGCCCTCGTATGGGCCTTGTGCGACTTCCGCCCGCGCGCTGGCCAGCGCCTGCTCGACCGCCTGTAGGACGGCCGCCAGCATCCCGGATGCCAGTTCGTGGGTGAGTCGGTTGCCGATGTTGCGTGCCAGGATGGCCTCGATCTCGTTCTGGTATGTCATGGTCTAGTGCTCACGCAGAGGGCCCGCTGGCGCGGGCAATGGGTCAGGTTGGTATTCCGGCCACGTCGATGATGGTGACAATGGGAGGCGGCCCGCTGAAGTCGTAGAAGTCCTGGTCGTACATCGGCGATCCCCACCAAGTCGACACATCTAGGAACTGCGTGAAGAACCCGTTGTTGGTGGAGAACAACTTTTCCCTCAAATCGGTGTTGTCCCAGCTACCGGAAACTGGGTCGTACTGTGACGCCCATGCGCCCGGCCTCGAATACGACACCGAATAGGCGTACTTGCCAGTGGGCAGGCCTGAGTACGTATAGCCATTCTGGTTCGGAACCTGCACCGCAGCGATCACGTCCAGCGGACGCTCGACGGCATTGAAGACGAGTTGTCCAGCCTCGTTGTAGACATTCAGGCCGAAGGTCTGGGCATCGGGCAGGTCGAAGACGTAATACTCGACAGGCCATTCGGTCACCAAGCGCCAATTGCCGCCGCTGACGGGCGTGAACTCGACGACGAATATTCCTCTGTTTGCCAGCAGCGGTCTCATAAAGACCACCGGCGTCACGCCTGGAAATGTCGCTGTCGGCCGCCCAGACGAGGTAGTGTTTCGACCGGCTCGCTTGAAGAACAGATTGCGGTAGTCGCCGTCGATCTGCAGGATGTTGCTGGTACTGCGGACCTGAAGGCCTTCCGGCATCAGTACACCCCATAGAAGATCGCGCAGGGCGTGCGTGCGCCCGCGCTCACGTAGCTCGGGTACGTCCACGAAAGGGTGGTGCCGCTAATTGCCGGCCGGGGTCCAAATCCCGTGCTGCCCGTGACAGGGTCGAACCAGCTCGCCCGCGGCATGACAATGGCAAAGGGTCTCCCGTTCGCAAAGCCTGGCACGCTGATGGAACCGTTCCCAGTGACGTTGACGGAGCCGATGATGCGGCCCGCACTCGTAGCTTCGGTCAGCAGCCTGGTGCCGTCCGTATCGATGGTTTCCAACCCAACCGGCATTACCATATCCCCATGCGCACGCGCAGCCGGTTGCTGGCGTCGTAGACCCGAATTTCGTTGTTGCGAATCTCCAGGCGTGCTCCGGTGGTGGCGGTGCGCAGAATACCCACGGTGGCCGATATCGCCGAAAGTTGGGTCACGTTCAGCTTGTCGGCGGTGATCGAGCCTGCTCCTATCCTCTCCGCCGCAAGCGTGCCCGCGGTGATCTTGCTGGCATTCAGATTGTCGATCTTCGCGTCCGTGATCGCCGCATCCTCGATGTTGGCCGTGCCCACGTAGGCCGTCGTGATGGTGGCCAGCCGAGCCGCCAGCGTATTGACGATGATGCGGTCCGCGTTCAGGCTATTGACGGCGATGCGGTCGCCGCTCATCTCCCCGAAGGTGACCTTGGCCGCGGACACGTTGGCGATCTTCGCGTCGTCGATGGCCGCATTGCCGATCTTCGCGTTGGAGATCGAGCCATTGGCGACGTACAGGTCCCGGATGTAGATGCCGGGCGGCACCGGCACGCCGTTGATTTCGGTTTCCTCCTCGATCTCGTAGAGCAGCGCGCCGGGGTTGTCCGAGGACAGGACGTCGATCAGGTACGAGGGGTCGAGCGAGGCCTCGCCGTCGGCACCGCCGACGGCGTTGAACGGCCCCTCCTTGCCGCCCGCCGAAACGAACCGCACCCAGTAGTAGTAGGTGGCCGACGACGTGACCGGGTCGGCGTAGACCCATCCAGTTGTCTGGCCCACCGGCACGGCCGAGGCAAGGTTGTTGCTGGTCGAGCGGTAGATCTCCGCGTAGCCGAAATAGCTGAAGGTGGGTTTGTCCCATTCCAGGATGACCGTGGCAATGCCCGGCGTAACGGTCAGCCCGGTAGGCGCCGGCGGAATGCCATCCACGTTCGGCGGCGCCACGGGGCGGAACGGGCCGGCTGGGTTCGGCACGGTGATGGGCCGGCCGTCGGCGCCGCGCAGCGTGACGATGCCGTTTTCGACCAGGTCGCCCCACGTGACCGCCCGGTCGACCATCTGGCCGTCCTGGCCGAAGCGGATGCCGAGCGCGGTTCGCATCTGCGCCAGCGCTCGTGTAGCCGCGGCGTTGCCCGGAATCTGGGCGACATCCACCGCCGGCAGCTCTGCGTAGCGCAGGCCGGTCCGCTTCGATGTCGCCATGCTCAGACGGCCGTTACGTTTGCGAGAACCGACGCCACCGTCACCTCACGGATGCCGGCGGTGCCGGACACCGTGTAGGTATAGTCCCGAGCTCGGTAGTTGCCGCGCAACCGCGTAGGCCGGCCGCTGGTGATGGTCTTTTCTACCACCACCTCGCGCGGCCCGCTGTCGGTCTCGACGGTAGCCTGCATCCGGAACTGCACGGGGTAGGCGTCAGCGACTACCTGCACGGCGCCGATGTTCTGCGGCCGCTCCAGGATGATGCGACGGCCCATCCAGACGCCAACCAGCGCGCTGCCCGCATTCCACTTGTGAACGTCATCATCCTCGGGCAGGGCCACGAACAGCTCATCACGGCGCGGGTCAGCATAGGCCGCGGTGGCATAGATATCGCTGCGCGTCAGCGTGATGCTCCCCTCGCTGACTTCCAGGATCAGCACGCCGCGCGCGCCCGGAGCGCCGGTGTCGTACCAGCAGTAGTAGCGGTTGTCGTGCACCGCCGCGTGCATGGATTCGGGCCTGTAGGCCTGCCACTGCTCGCGCGTCATGATGCTTTCCGTGACCACGCGAATGCCGCCGGTCGGGTCTACAAGCACCAGGCCGTCCGGGGATGCGTACAGCACGCCGGCCTGGAACGCCTTGATCGAGCGCTTGGCTACGCACGGCTGGTTGCCTTCCAGCCGCACCGGCGTGAATGTCTGCGGGTCAGCCTGCGTGGCCATGTATGTGCCACCGCCTGTGCAGATGACGGTGGCCTGCCCCAGGATGGCGCCGCCGACAATGTAGTCCGGCACTGGTGAGTGGTACGGCCAGCCGTAGGGCTTGAATACCTCAGACCGATAGACGCGCTGGCCGGAGAACCCCACCATGAAGCCGGCCGGGTGCGCCATCAGGCCGAACAGGTCCTCGGGCGGCGGCACAAGGGCAAACTCTGGCAGGGCCTCGCCCAGGATATCGATCTCCAGCACATCCGAGAAGGACGTGGCCCCGGCTGCCGTTTCCTTCCAGAACCGCAGCACGGCAACGCCGGTGGCGTCCGTCACCGACACGTACAGGCGCTTGTGCGTGATGTTGTAGGCGCCAGCCGGTGGCCCTTCCATCGACACGACGTTCAATGTGTCGCCGCTCATGGCTTCGAACGGCTCAGACACCTCATTCGGCGGCCCCTCCTCGCCCCAGGCGCTGACGAACGTGTAGGCAAGGTAGCATTCCTGCCGCTGGGTGGCATCAGGATCAGCGTCCGGGTCCGGGGTCACAGTAACAACCGCGCGCGTGGTCGGCGCGGGGATGCCGAGCAGGTATGAAGCCGCGGGCATCAAATCGTCGCCAGTGGCCATCGTCGCGTCCGTGACCCTGGGCGGCTGGCCTGCTTCCGTGTAGTAGACCCGCTCGCTGGTATCGTCCGGAATCGGACCGATGGCCACGTCGGTGTCGTTCAGCCAGTGAAACCACCAGCGCGTGTCATCGTCCAGCGTCCGGCCGTATCGAAAGATGGCGCGCTTGGTCCCGACCTTCGCCAGGTCTGCCACCTTCACCGGCGCGCGCAGCGGCACGATCTTGCCGGTGTGCAGCACCACGTTGAGCGCGTCCTGCGCCGCGCCGGCGGGCAGCAGGTAGGGTTCTACCCGCGGCTGCATGCCGCCAAAGGCCTTGGTGGCGTCCCTCATTGCCCAGCCCTCTCAACGCCGGTGTGCAGCCCGTGCACGTAGCCCTGCAGCCCGTTCACCTGGTCAGCCCATCCTGCAGCGTCTTTTCCCACCTCTCCAAGTCGTCGTCCAAGGCTTTCAGCTCGCGCGACACACTCTCCAAATACGCCGATCCAGTCGGGGCCGGTCGCATCAGATCCGCCGCGGGCGTCGGCAGCATGGGTACGGTTGCGGTATTGGTCGAGCAGGCCGCGCAACTGAGCGACGTGAGCAGCGCGCCGGCGATCCTGCTCAGCAGCGCGCGCCTCGGTGCGTTGGCGGGCGAGCACGGCGCCGCGGTATCGGGCATCAGCATAGTCCTTCTCCTGTTGCATTGCGGCCTGGATAGCGGCCCGCACTCGCTCGGCTCGGGCACGCTCGTCGGCCTGGCCGGCGGCGTACCTGCCGTGGCCGTACCAGACCACCGCGGCGGCGGCCAGGGCGAGCGCGATGGCGCCGGCCACGGCCGCCAAGGCATAGGCACGCAGGCCCATCACTGGATCCCCGACAGGCACAGCCGCCGCTCGTCCAGCCGCCGGTTGTAGAGCCCCTGCACAAACCGCCTGCCGACGTAGGACCAGACCGGCCTGCCGCTCGGTGCGTGCGCCAGCGCATCGCAGCCCTCGGCCAGGCGACCAGCGTTAATCAGTCCTACGGCACGGCTCGCGCAGGTGTTCGGGTACCCCAGGTTGTGCGCATGGTCGGAGAGCGCATCGAAGATCGGCTGGCTGATGACCACGTCGATGCAGTCGGCTAGGCTGATCTGGCCCTTACTTACCACCAACTGCTCAATCTCGGCGCAGCGCTCAGGCGACCAGTAGTCACCTACGATGACTTCCTGCGGGCTGGTAGCGTTGGTCAGACCGCGGCAAACGGTTGGCACACCGCCGGCGAGCTTGTCGGCGTAGACTGTGTTTTGGTTGTCGCCCTCCCAGCGGGACAGCATCTGCTGGAGCTGCGGGCTGAAGAGGGTCAACGCACCCATGGAGATCAGCGCTGCCGCGCCGCCGGCGATCCTGGTCCCGAGCTTCATAGGTCGCACCTCGCACGCATCGAGGCGATCCGCTCCCGGCTCTCGGCCGCCTCTCGGCGGTCACGGCGCATCTGGAAGTACACGTTCACGACCAGGCCGGCCAGGGCGATCAGCACGCCCGACAACCCCAGCCAATTGATGGAGGCAAGCCAGCCGGCGATTCCGGCCGCGCTGCCGCCCAAGGTCGTTTTGCCGGACACGGAGATAGCCGCAGCCTCCGCCGCAACGTCGTTGATGTGCTGACCCATCGCTTTCCTCTGTGGCATGGGACGCCTCCCTTGGAGGACGGACGAAAAAATGCCCGCGCGTGGCGTGCGGGTTACTCGGATCGGTGCGCCGGACTATTCGGCCGCGTCCCAGCGGATGGACGCAATCTGGTCCAACGCATTTGGCGCGCCGACGGGCACCGCCTGCACAGCGTCGCGCAGGCGCTGGCGCTTGCCCACGATCTGCTGCGACGCGGCCATGAAAAGCTGCACCTGGTTGAGCGTGAGCTGCCGCATTTCTGCTGGCGTGATGCCGCGGGCCGCGGCCAGACCGTCCAGGTACGGTGTCGGCGCCTGGCTGTCGGCCGCCCACGCCAGCGCCTCGGCCTGCTGCACCGGCCAGGTCAGGCGCTCGGGTTCAGGGTAGCCGGCCGTCAGCGCAGCCGCGGCGGTCTCGAAGGCAGCGTTGATCTCGGCCAACTTGCGCGCGCGGGCGGCCTCGATCTTGTCAGCCGCGGTGATGATTTTGGACAGGTCGATCATTGCGGCAACTCCAGCGGCCCGTCGGGCGGATCGATCAAGGGCGCGGGGAAGCGCACCGACTGCGAGGCATTGGGGCCGTGCGGCAGCAGCAGCGTCAGGCGCAGCACGCCGTCGATACGCTCGACCGGGCCGACCACGAAGGGGTGCGGGGACGCCTCGGCCGGCAGGGTCGCGCCGTCCGGGATGACGCTGAAGTCGATCTCGTCGCCGTTGATGGTGAGCACTTCGCCGGTCTTAACGACGGTCAGCGTGTCGTCGCGGCGCTGGGGTGATAGGGTGATGTGCATGCTTGTTTCCTTAGAACCAGCGCCCGAAGATCGTTACGTTAGCCGTTACCCCCGAAGTCCGGCTGATCGCCGATGCGACAAATGCCGATAGACCTCCGGGTGTGAAATTAACTTGTCCCCACTGGGCGGTGTTTGTTTCCAATGCGACAGAGCCTCCGAAAACCTCCTGGAAAGCCGCAGGAAAAGGTTCCAACGCACCCGCAGAAATTGTGCTAAAGAACATCGCCGTTCCACCGGGATTAGACGCGGCATCTAGCTGCACGGTCTTCCAGCAAATCTGCGTCCCGTCCGCGAACCGGACATACTCTCCGTTGGCGTTGCTACCGCGCTCGATGACAGCGCCGGTAGGCACGCCACCGGACTGGGAGACGGTGCCGAGGATGTTCTGCCGGTTGTAGGTCTGCGTGATGTACTCCTGGCTCCCGCCATCCCACCGATACGCACCAGCACCCGCTATCCAAATATCACCGACGTCCGTCGTCGGCGCCTCGGTATAGATCGGCATGCGGCCTACCGCTTCCGGATGGGTACCGGCCACCGCGGCCAGGCCGGCCGGCGTTACCGCTTGGTCGTCCGCCAGGCCGCCCTTGGTCGACGGTTCATCGGCCAGCGGCAAATGCTCCGCAGGCACCATACCGCCGTCCAGCGGCGCCACACCGTTGGGCTGCCCGCGGGCGCTGGCCGGCAGCTTCTTGGCTACCTCTTGAGCGAGGATCTCCACGTTCCCATCCGCCTCGTCGGCGGTGAGGTTGCGGTCCAGGTCTCGCCGAAAGACCAGATCGTCAAGCGACATGCTCAGGCCCGCTGCTGCGAAAGGGTCCAGACAAACGTCATGATCTCGCCCGGCACCTTGGTCTTGACCCCGAACACGGCCCGATTGGTCAGAAGGCCGCCCGTCGCCGCATTGAACAGCCCGGCCTCCGTGATCGCGCCATTGCCCACCGTTTCGCCAAACACGGCGGTGTAGATGCGGGACGGCCCGGTGCCTGTGATCGACACCGCCACGCGGGAGCCTGCGATCTCGGCCTCCAGCGTGGTGCTGGTGCCGTCCTCAGGCGTGTCGCCTTCGCCCAGGGCCATGTGGGAGATCACGTCCACCGCCTCGCCGGCGGCGCGCGCCGCCAGGTACCCAAGGCCGCCATCCGTGAAGGCGTTGCGGACCAGGTACTGGTCCACCGTGCCGTCCAGCCGACGATGGGCGATGAGAATGTCCCCGCGATGCAGGGTACGGTCGATCTGAATCATGATGGTGTCCTAGAAGGTGAACGCGTCGCCGACGTAGTCCGGCTCCACGTAGTCGTTGACGTAGGTCTGCAGGTAGCCCGAGCCAGGGTCGCGGGCAACGGAGGCGTCGGCCAGCGGGCGCATCAGCGCCGACACCAGGTCGTCCACGGCTGCAGCGGCATCCGCCGCCCCGGTCGCCATCCGGGCAAGCAGCACATCGGCCCCTCGCGCGACGTCGGCCTGTGTCTGGCCGAACTGAAGCGCATCGGCGGAAGCCGCGCGGTCCGTCATCTGGCGCAGCAGGTGACCAAGCAGCCGGTCGGCAGACGCGCTGCTGTCGGCCAGCGTGGCCTGGAGGTGCGCCAGCAGCATGTCCTGCGCTGCCGAGCGGTCCTGCTGCGTCAACCCCCAAGCAAGGAAGTCCGCGGCGCCGGCGCGGTCGGCCAGCAGCCGGCTGGTTCCGTCCGGGTCCAGGCTGGCGCTTACCTGCATGGCCACCCAATCGGCAACCAGTTGCATGATTTCGGCCCGCACATCGGCACGCAGGATCACGCGCTCCGTTTCGATGCGCATGCCCTCCTTCTTGCCGTCAGCCATTGAACTGCTCGCGCACCTGGAACTTCAGTATCTGATAGGCCGTTTGGATGCCGTCGGCGAATGTCACTTCGACCTCGCCCTCGAACTCGCCGGCTGTATCCAGGGCATCCGCGGACCAGAACATAACGCACCTGCCGCCGACGCCCGCCACGTCGTAGGGCGGGTCGGCGTTGATCTCGCCCGTTTCTGGGTCCTGGTATCCGCCGATGGGGTAGCAGGGCATGATGGCCTTGACGGTGTCCGCGCCCACCTCCCGGAACAGCATCCGAACCGTAGTTCCCGGCCCGGACAAGTCGATGGGCGCCAGGGTGCGCTCATCGCGCAGCGAGAAGATGAGCGACGGCCGCGTATCGCCTTGGACCAGCCTGATCTTGGATGAAGTCGCCATTTACGCGCCCTTGTTGTTTGGGCTCGTGACCGCCTTGGCCTGCACATCGCCCATGAGGAATGCTTCAGCCGCCTGCAGGTGCTGGGCAGCCCGCGCGTGAAACGCCGGCACCGTGTCCGCTTCTTTCAAGAAGCAGCGGTACAGAACGTAGTCAACCAGCGCGGATTCGAACGTGCGCTCCTGCTCCAGCTCGGTCTCATCCACGGCTGTGGCGGGCGGCTTGGCGTAGCTGATCTCCACCACCACGCCCGCGCGCGCCGGCGGATACACGTCGAATTGCCCGGGCTCCTTGTCGTCGTACACGTAGTGCACGATCTCGGCCGCCTTGGCCTGGCTGCGCCAGGTCGGGCGCACGCGCGCCAGGTCGGCGCCCGCCACCAGCGTGATCTGCCGCTGCCGCGGCGCCGAGACGTTGCGCACGACCGCGAACAGCCGGCGCGATCCGTCCGGCAGCACCTGCCGCGCCCCTTCGAGTAGTTCGACGTTCTCGCTGGCCTGGTAGAGGTCCGGCCGCTTGGAGCACATCCAGCCCCGCCCCTCGTTGAGCCAGCCAAGCAGCTCGTCGGCCCCCCAGAAATCCAGGTCCGCATCCTGAAGGATGGCGCGAGCCATGGTCAGCACCTCGGACGCTTTCACAGGTCGTCCCTGGCGGTGCGCATGGGCTTGTGCGCGTAGCCGTGCGGCGCGTCGTTGGCGTGCGCCACTACGGCGGCGTCGAAGGCGCTGCGCAATGCCCCCGCGCGCGACGGGTCGGCGTAGGCCGCCTTGTGCGCGTGCAGCCGCGCCAGTGCGCCCAGCGCGATCTGCTCGGCGTAGCGGTCCAGCAGAACGTCCTCCACAGCCGTAGCCGTGCGCCGGGGCGCGTAGGCGACTTCCACAATCAGCGCCCGCGGCACCTTCACCGACACCATGGGCACCAACCGGACCCATCCCGGCAGACGGCAGTAGTAGCCCTCCACTTCGCGGGTGTTGGCGGCCAGCAGATGGGCCCATCCCAGCGGGTAGCGGGCATTCAGCTCCGGCTTGGTGAGCGGGCCGATGCGCCCTTCGGGCAGCCACGCCGTCATCACTTCGGTGATCTGGGTGTCCCCGTCCGGAGGATCCAGCTCCAGGTCCGCCATCGCCGGCACCAGCGTGATCGGGTCCAGAATGGCAGTCAGCACGCGCGTGCGCGTGCACCACTCGACGCACGCATCCACCACGGCGTCATCAATGGCCGGCAGCGGCGCGCCGTCCACGCCGGTCAGCACGTAGCGCCGGAAGTCTGCGACCGCAGCCATTACTCGATCTCGCCGGCGGCCTTCGAGTTGCTGAGCGTGACGATCTGCTGAATCAGCACGCCCTTGTCCAGTTCGGCGCTCAGCGTCTGGCCATAGGCCGATTGTGCGAACTTCACCAGGTCATCGTTGGTCATGCCCTGCAAATTGGGCAGGTCGAATGCCACCTGGCCGCGCTTCTCCACCGGAGTCGGCTCCGGCGGCGGCGGGGGGTCTTCCACCACCAGCCCGACCGAACCAGGGTCCGACTCCGCCTTGTCCCAGCTTTCGCGCCAGATATCCGGGTAGCGCAGCAGGATCACGGCCACGCGAGGCGTGACGAAATGAATCTGGCCCGGCCTCCAGGATAGGCCGGTGTCGGCCACGTTGTCGCGCTTCTCGGCCTTCTTGCCGACATACTCGATGGGGATTAAGTTCGGTGCCGGCGCGATGGTTGCCGCTGCCGGCGCTTCCGCTGGCGCGCGAGTGCCCGGCGACATGCTCACGTCGGGGGTGGATTGCGCCGCAACCGGCGAGGTGGCCTGGGCTTGTACCGGCGACGCTGCGCCAGCGGTAGCGGGGGTCCGCTTCGGACGTGCCATTGAATGCTCCTGAATGGATGAAGGCCGGGAACGCGAAATGCACCCGGCCTCCTGGATGCGCCGCAGCCGGCGGCGCGGACGGGCGCCCTATCAGGGCGCGCCGACAGCTGCACCGAACACGACGACGCGCACGGTACCGGCGGCGTAGTCGGCGCCGCCCGCAGTCAGAACCAGCTTGACCGGCCGGTTGAACGTAACGGGCGCGGCGTTCGACTGCTGCGCTCCAGCCGCGGCCACGCTGGCCGCGTTGAGCCAGTAATCGGCGTCAGCCTGCGGACTGTCGTCGACAGGCTCGAAACCGAGCGTGGCCGTGGCGCCAGTGCCGGCGGCATGGTGCACAAGCCGAACATCCTGCACGCGCACGCCCGCAGGGATGATGCCCATGTACACCTTGTCGGTCTCGGCGATGGTGCCCGTGAACGCGTAGTCCTCGGACCAGGCATTGCCGTGCGCCGACATGTGCAGCGGCTTCTGGTTGTAATCGGATGCGTAGCGATCCATGATGGAAATCTCCAGAGTGATGACGGTCGACGGGCGGGGTTCCCCCCGCCCAGCCGTGGTCAGTTGTTGAGGTTGACGACGGTGTCGAGCACCATCACGCCGTGGTCGGTCGGGATCTTGTCGCCCAGCTCGTTGGGCACGCTGAAGCGCAGCTTCGCTTTGCCGCACATGACCTCGCCGGCCACTTCGAGGTTGCGCTCGAAGTTATAGCGGCGCTCCATCCAGTTGGCGTAGGTGTCCGAGCCCTGGTTGCGGCCGTACACGTGCGCCAGCGCCTGTGCGCCCAGCAGCAGGGCCCGGTCCACCTGGAATCCCGCGGACAGGCTGTTGACCGTCACCGAGGATTCGGCAGCGGTGGCCTGGCCGGTCTGGGTGCAGTACTGGACGGCGTCGCCGGGGCGGAACCGGATGGCACGGTCCACCTTGCGCACCAGGATGTTGTGCCAGAGCCCGGCCTCGCCCGTGAACAGCGGGTGCTTCTTGCCGCCCACAAACGAGGTCGCCCGGTTCCAGGCGTTCTGCAGGAACGTCCTCCACACCTGGCCGGTGGTATTGGTCAGGATGGACTGCCACTGGCGATTGGTGACCAGCATCAGGTAGGTCGGCTCGTCATCGGCGGCCTGGTCGCCCGGCAGCCGGATCGGCTGCATCTTGAACTCCAGGTCATCGAGGATGGCCCCGAGCGCGTCGATGTGCTCCAGCTTGAACACGTCGGTGGTATCGACGCTGCCCAGCGCTTGGCCACCCTGTACCAGCGACGTGCCGTCCGCCACGTAGTGCCGGTTGTAGGTGGGCGCCTTCACCGGGTTGATCATGATTTCCCCGAAGTCGGGGTCCGACGTGAGGGGCACGACCCAGTCGGTACCGACCTGCGAGCCGCGGGCGCCGGCCAGGTGCACGACCGTGGTCTGATCGTTGTACCGCTTGAACCAGCCTTGCAGGTTGGCCATGGCCAGCCCGCGCAGCCCGTGAACCGTGCGCTGCTGGGTCATCTTGCCGCCGGCGTCAACCACTTTGGTGGCCAGGTCGATCCGGATGTCCATGGTGGACATGTCCAGCCGCTCGCCTTTGCCCTCCGCCATGCGGTCGCCCATGATGGGCTTGCCGCCGGTCTGGTTGATCAGATCGACGCTGACGACGTCACCTTGGGTCTTGGACAGGTCGGTGACGCGTACCAGCGGCATGTCGGGCGACGTCTGGCCCTTGAGCTTGGCCTCGGCGCTCGCCTGCTTGGGCGCAGGGCCCGTCAGGTTGTTCATCAGCGACGGCTGCCGCTGGGTATTGGCGAACAGCGCCGCACCGAAAACCTTACGTGCGAGCGCGCTGCCGGCGGGGATATGGGTCCCGGACATAGTGAAAAGCCTCCGTGATTACGAGAGGCGGGCCAGCTCCGCTTCGATCTGCTCCGGCGTCATGGTCATGAAGCGCTCGGTGAGCGCGGCAGACGTCATTTCGCCCAGAGCATCCTGGTCGGAACCGGGGGCCGGATGGCCACCGGGGATGTCGGAAAGCGTGGAGGGACCGGCTGCCGCCGCCTTGGCCTGAGCCACTGCGGCGGCGACGCGCGCGTCGGTATCGGCTGGCTGCTGCTTGGCTGCAGGCTGGTTCGGTTGAGCCTGCGTGGTGCCCGGCAGCTCGATAGCGCCGTTCGCGGCCTCGTACATGCGCACCGCCGCCCCGAACCGCTCGTCCAGGGGCTTGTCTTTCCACCGCTCCTGCTTGGCCAGGACGGTGTCGATTTGGGCGATTGCGCCGAACGCGACGGGGTCGTGAGCGCGGGTGTGGACCAGCTTGGGATGGGCGGCAATGGCATCCTCGACGGACACCAAGGCCTGCACGCGCTGCTCGCGTTCGGCTTCGGCATTGGCGGCCTGCGCAGAATGGACCTGCTCGGTCGCCGTGCCGATCCGCTCGATCAGCTTGTCGATGATCCCGGCCACCTGCGGCGATTCCTCGCGCAGCGCCGTCATCGTCTCGTCGTCCACGATGTCGCTGACGTCGCGCGTCCTGCTCGCCTTGCCGGTTTCCGCTTCTCGCTCCAGGGCTTCCAGCTTTGCCGTCAGCTCTTGAGCGATCATCTCGGCCCGGGTGGCGCGCTCACGCGTCAACCGCAGCTCCTCGTAGGGGATGATGTATTTTCCATCCTTGCTCGCCACGCCGGCCGGCTTGGCTTCGGTCCCGCCGCCGGCGCCGGCCTGTTCGGCCTTGTCCGGATCGGCAGCCGCTGCGCCATCCTTGCCCTGCTCGCCTTCCGCCGTACCGGTGCCGGGCGCGTCACCGTTGTTTTCGCCCTGTTGCTTCGCGGCAGTTTCGGCACCCTCGCCGTCACCATTCCCGGTCGCCTCACTGGGCTGCTCCGACGTGGCGGGCTTGGTGCCCGCAGCCAGAGACTCCAGGTCGGCATCCTCGGGGATGCTCAGCGGGTCGCGCAGGTACGCATCCATGTCGATTGCGGGATCGTGCTTGCCTTGCGTGGCGTGGTCTTCCGTGCTCATTGCCTCTGCTCCTAGTTGTCGGATAGGTCCGATATGTAAAAAGCCCCGGGCGATTGCTCGCGCGGGGCGGTGGATTGCCCGTATCCCTGGGCTGGGAATCTGTTATGCCGGCACGCGGTCCGGCTGTTGTGTTGCAACCTGCGCGCCGGTGCGGATCAGCTCGCGCTCGGTCTCGGCGCGCTCGTGCATGGCGGTCTGCTGCAGCTTGGTCTCGTTGTCGCCGGCGCGGTTGGCCAGCGCCTGCTGTAGCCGCGCGACCTCACTCTCCAGCTCGCGCAGCTGCTGCTGGTAGGCGGCTGACAGGTCGTTGCCCTGGTCTCCAGCCGATTCGATCTCGGCCAGCACGCGCTGCGCCTCCGCCAACGCCTTCTTGGCCTTGGCCTGGCGCTCTTCGATCTGCGACTGGGCATCGGCCATCTGCAGCTCTGCGGCCGCGGCCTGGGCCTGCTGCGCCTGCTGTTCGGCCTGCTGCGCCTCGGGACTGTTCGGATCGGCGACGATGCCCAGCTGCTTGCGCAGGAACTCCGCCATCTCGCGTCGCTTGGAGAAATCCGACATTTCGAGCGCGAATGGCACCAACAGGGCCTGGTACTGCGGCGGCATGCTCTTGAGGATTTCGGCGAACTGGCCGAACTGCTGCTGCCGGTACGTTGGCGTGGACGGCACGTCGGACAGCGCCACCTTGACCGGCGCCGTCTGCACGTCCTTTTCCTTGTAGGTCTGGCCCGTCTCCGGATTCCGGCGCGGGATGTTGACGATGATCCGGCGCTTGACCGTGCCGTTGTCCACCAGCACTTCGGCCTGGTCGACCATGTCCTCCTTGATGAGCTCCAGCAGCGCTTCCCCCACTAGGCGTCGTGCCATGCGGTAGTTGTCGTTGATCTCGGCCAGGGTCGTGACGCCCTGCTCTACCAGCGACTGGATGGCGGTCCCGCTGGACGCATTGGACTGCTGTCCCATCAGGGCGCTGTAGACGCCGGCCGCCTCCTGGATGGCGGCCTTTCGCTCCTGCATGACCTGGAACTGCTGGGCGCTGAGCGCCATGTTGTCGTCGATGCGGATAGCATTGGCGCCGCCGACGCGATTCGGATTGGTCACCACGAAAGCGTTCGCGCGCCCGATCTCCTGCGCGACATCGGACAGCGTGTTGAACCGGGAATCCACCGCATCCGAATCGACGAACACCCTGCGGCTCGACAGCAGCCACATCATTTTCGCGGCCCGCGCGTTGATCTCGTCCTGCGGCGACAGCATGGCCCGGATCAGCCCGTAGGGAACCCCAGTCAGGTCCTCGCGGTAGCCGAAGAATGGGATGTAGGGGAACCGGCGCCTGTTGGTGGCGTAGTCGCGCACGCGCAGCGGCCCGATGTAGAAAGCGCAGCGGATCCGGTCGTATACGGCCAGCTTCGGCTGGACGGCGCCGGAGGCGACCACGGCACGGTGGTAGCGGTTATTTTCGTCGAACTCGATCACCCGGCCGCCGGGCAGCGTCAGCACCAGGCCGCGCACCCAGACTCGATACCAGACTTCGAAGCATGTGACCCGCTGGCGCGTGGTGTCGCGCCAATCCAGATCGTCCCAGGTCGTGCGCAGGCCCTGCTCCAGCGAGTACAGAAGGTCTCCGGACATCCTCGAATCGAACGTCAGGTAGTCGGACCAGTCCCGCCAAGTGCCCGCCGCCCGGATCGCCTCCGCGTGTTCGGGGAAAAATGCAGCGATGTGATCGGCGTCGTAGGTGCGCTTGCGCACGACGTAGCGAGCATCGGACCAGTCAGGCTGCCGGCTACGCCAGTCCCAATACAACTCGGATCGGTGAATGCACGTAACGCGGTACGGGTAGCGGAACGGGTTGCTCTCGCGCGAGACCTCCACAGCGCCGAATCCTGCTTTGATCTGCGCCGCGTAACCATCGCTGCAGGCCCGATCCGCGTGACTCTCGCGCTCGGCCTCGTGCAGCCTGGCCGACAGTGCCTCGGCCTCGTCGGCGTAGCGGTCATCGTCGGCACTGACGTGCCAGTCCGTCCGGGTCTTGACCTCCATGCCCAGCACGGCATTGACGGTGGGCGCAATCAGGTTGGTGATGAGCGGGCCCATCCCCTTGCTCTCCAGCTGCTGCAGCGTGTCGGCGTCCAGCTGATTGCCGTCGTAGTAGTCGCAGCAACGGTCGGCCTCGCGGCGCCAGGACGGTTGGTCCCGTATCTCCGTGAGCCAGCGCTCCAACTGCGTCACGGTCAGCGCGTGCGGATCGCGCGGCGCCTGGTCGTGGGCGCGCGCGATGTCGCCGGCTGCATGGTCTCCCATCAGTTGGGTGCCGGTGATTGATGTGGTCATGCGCGCCAGTTATTGGGGATGCGTCGGATGCTCTGGGGGACGTTGTTGCGCGCGAAGCGCAGCGACATGACGGCGTACCTGGTTGCGTCCATCACGTCGTCCATCTGTTTCACAATCACACCATCCTTGCGGTGGTAGAGCCGGTATTCGGCGAGCCAGGGCTCCAGGTGCTCGAAAACCTTGAATCGCCCGGTCCGCATGCGGTTGAGAATGATCTGCACGCCGGGCTCCACGCCGATGCTGCCGTCGTCGAACTGCGCGCGCTCCGGCAGCATGGCCACGCCCTCGGCCAGGTACTCGTCCCGCATCGGCTTGCCGCTGTCCTTCTGGGCCTGCAGCGCGTCATGCGGCCACGCCACCGGAATCCAGGCGCCGCGGGCCTTGATGGCGCTCGCGTGCACGGCCGGCACCTGCTTGGCTCGGGCGTAGACGTCGTAGACGTAGACCACGTCCGTGTCCAGGTTGTGCGCCAACCAGACCGCGGCGGTCGGGTGGTCCCAGCCCAGGTCCAGGCCGCAGATGCGCGGCCAGGTGTCCGGGATGTTGAATGCCGGCACCGTGATGTCGGATTCCTTGACCGGGTAAACGGCGCCCGAGCCCAGCACCGGCTTGCCGTAGGCGCGAGCCTCGCGCTCGTGCTCCGGGTAACTGCCGATGATCTCGTCGGCCTGCTCGCGGGTGTAGTGCTTGGCATCGTAGATGCCCATGAACACCACGGCGGTCCCGGCCGGCTTGTCGACCAGGAACCGCATGACCGTCTGGGACATGCCCATCAACGGCGTGAACGTGAGGTAAAGGGGGCCCAGTGTGGTGTTGGTCCGGGTCAAAGCCTCCATGTAGATGTCATGCGGCGGCTCCTCGTCCAGCCACACGAAATCCAGCGTCTCGGACTGGAATTTCGCCCGGCCCTGCTCATAGTTGCGAAACCCCAACACGCTCTCACCGGCCTGCACATCGCCGCCTCCGCCGTGGCGGATCACCGCCATCGAGTAGGCGTTGGAGACGCCGGACAGCGGCGCCAGCTCCTTGATGGCATCCCGCGGGATCGCAGCGGTGCCCAGGTCCGATTCAACGCCGGGTCGTCCCAGCAGCAGCCGCTGCACGCCATCCCGGGTCAGCGCGGCCGAAACCGACGCGGCCCAGCCGGCGGTGGGCCGGTTGAACGTCGCGCCTTCCCACCAGTCTGGATACCGGCCAGTCAGGTGCATAGCCGTTTCGAACGCGCCGCTGAAGGTTTTCCCGAGTTGGTTGCCCGCCGAGAACAGTCTCTCGCGGTGCGTGGCACCCAGCGCGTGGAATTCCAACTGCTTTTCGTACGGCCGGTAGTACTTCAGGCGGTTCGTCCGCGCCCGCCAGGCGCGTTCCTGCAGCGCCTTAGCCAGCAGCAGGCGCGGATTCTGCGGTACGGCCGACATGCCGTCAGTGCAGCGTCGCTCCAGGCACCGCCGACGGCGCCGCGGCCGCAGTCGTGGCGGCGCGCAGCTGCGCCAGCACCTGGTCCACCGGCACGCCCTCCAGTTCGGCGATCTGCTGTGCGGCCTGCCCGATCTTCGCGTCCAGCTCGGCATCGCTGGCGCGCTCCAGTTCGCCCACGCGCACTTCCTTGCGGTCCACGAACATCGCCAGATGCCGGCCGATCAGCTCCAGCGAGCCCTGCTTGTTGGCCAACTTCAGCACGAAATTGCCGTGCCGGTCCCAGGACCAGCCGACGATACAGCGCCGGATGCGCTCCGGCAGTCTCCGAATGTCCACGGGGGACCGGATATCCTGCACCTGCTCGGGGTCCTGCGGATCGACCAGCACCAGGTCGGCCGCGTCGTAGAAGGCCATGGCGGCCAGCTCTTCGAGCACGCGCTCCTTGGTGATGGCGAACCTGGCTGCTAGCTGAGCGGCCAGCTTGTCGCGCTCGATCTGGACAGCAGCGGCGACGTTAACCCGCTTTAACAGGCGGGATGCTCCGGCGGCGGCGACGGTCCCGGTCGACCTATAACCGGCATCCTCGTAGGCCTTGGCCGCATTCTGGAAACCGCCAGCAGCGTAGTGTTCTACAAACAAGCGTTCCCGCCGAGACAGTGGTCGCACGGAATCGCCCTGGCCAGTCGGCGCAGCGGCCGCGGCCTGGGACCGCTTCTTCATCGCTCGCTGCGCCGGCGGCTTCTTGGCCACGGCTGTACTCGGGCGCGCAGGCGCCGTACGCGCCGGATTCTTGGGCGCTGCTGGGGACCTCTTCTGGGACATGGGTGGTGGACGATCAGGCCGCTTGCCGGCCGGCCTCTTCCTCGACGTGGTTTCGGATCAGGCGGTGATCCAGCCTCTCGATCTCGCCAGGCGAGCGGCACCGAGTTGCCTCTTTGACCCAGGATGGGCTGCGGTTCCCCGCGGCTGAAGCTACCGCCTCGATGATGGTCCTGGCCCGCCGCGCCAACGAAAAAGCCCCGCTCGATTTCTCGGCGGGGCTTTGGGCGCACTGACCATCAGTGACTGAATGACGCGTATTTTGTGAGAAACCGTCCCCGCCGTCAAGGCTTTAATCGAACTAGGGATTACCCTAACTCGACTCGATAATGCCGGCCTGCAGCAGCCGCGCCTCAATCGCATCCATGGCCAGCTGCTCCTGGCCCACCTTCCCTTCCTCCTTGATGCGGCCCTTCTTGGTGTAGCGCGTGCCGCGCAGCCAGGCCACGATGAGAGCATTGTGGTGCGAGACCGTGTTGGCGTGCACGCCTGCGCGGGCGGCCAGCTGCTGCAGGTGCACTTTCTGGCCGAAATAGCGCGCCACCAGGCCGTCGCGGACGCTGCGGTTGGTAAGGTGACCCGACAGCACGCCGCGCGTCAGCGCCGCGTTGGAGATGGCGCGCACCGCCGCCAGCCAGTCCTGGGCCGGCACGGGCTGGTGGCAGCAATGGCATTGCCCTTCGCGCGGCAGGAACCGGGCGGCGATGATGTCCCGGTGCAGGGGCTCCAGCTCCTGCACCTTCAACAGGATCAGGCCGGCCTGGGCAGCACCGTCAAGGCCGCCCAGGCCTTTGCCGGAGGGCCGCGCGCGGTCGGCCATCTTGAGCATCATAGGCCGGTCCAGCGTGCCGGCGCTGAATTGGTGCGCGAACGTCAGCGCTTGGTGCACTGTAGCGAAAAGCGGTTCTTCGGTCATGGGCGCCCCCCTTCTGGCACGCTGCTATGAAGACCCTTGATCGGTGGCTGGTCGGCGCGGGCGCGCTCGGCGGCATATCGCATGGCAGGCGACAGTGTGAGCGGGCGCCGCGACGCTGTGCCGTGCAGAACCTGGGTCTGGCCGCGGAATGGCGATTCGGCACCAGACGCCGTCGCGGCCTGCGGATATAGCTTGGCGACTTGGTAGACCCGAGCCTTGGTCAGCCCATACTCAGACGCCAGGTTGCGTGCTGTCTCGCCCGCGGCCAGGCGACGTGCGATTTCCTGGTCCCGGCCTGGATTCCTCGTAGGCGCCTTCATACGGCTTTCCCCTGGGCGCGCTCCAGCGCCAGCTCGACCACGCGCACGGTCACGCCTGGTACCGAGCCATAGCGCTTGCGCTTTACCGCCTCGACGATCTGCACGTCGTCGCGGTATGCCACGCCAGTGAGGCCGTCACAGATCGCCTTCTCGATGTTGTCGGGGTCAGGCTTCGTCGTGGGCGCAATGCTGCCATCGGCCGCGCGCCGCTGCCGTACGCCGGACCAGGACGTGGGGATCGGGCACGTGGCCACGATCTCCACGCGGATCGGGCCGAGGAACGGCGCCCGGCCGGACATCGCCTCCTGCGCGGCCAGGCGAACCAGGTTTTCGTAGGCGGCGGTCTTGGCCGGCGTGTAGTGCCGGGTGATCGCCATCGGCGCGCCGCCCTTGCCCGGGATGATGCGCGCGGCCGAGCGGGCGCGCCCCTTACCCTGCGGCGGGCCGGGCACCGTGAAGGTCACTGTGTTGGCGGGCTCAATGCGCGGCGGCGTGTGCTCTGCTGCCTCGGCTGCCGAAAGGAGGTCGATACTCATGGATGGGTCCTCATCGAAGACGAAAACAGGTCGGGCGTGGCGTGCCGTTGGGCCGCGTGCCGCTGGGCCGCCTGCTGCTTGTCCAGCCAGCGCACGCGGCTTTCCGGCAGCCCCTCCGCCGCGGGGTGGTGGGCGGCGCAGAGCCGGTCATAGGTGGCGCTTACGAGCAGCCAGGGCTGCAGCCGCTCGCACCGGCCGAACCCCTGGCGCGCCATGTCGCCGGCGGCGCGCAGATCGAAGCGGCCGCAGGTCACGCAGGTGACTCGGGCCGTCATGCCGCCCGCTCCGGCGCCGGCAGCAGGGTCTGCCCCAGATCCTCGGCGGACAGCCGGTGCACTGCCAGCAGGGGCGCCTGCGTGCCGCCGGCCAGGACATCGCGCGCGCGGCGGTGGTCGCCTATCAGCACCGGCGCCTGCGCCTGCCGGCCATCCTGAGTGTTCTGGGCCTCTGCGATGCCGATCATCCGCGGCGGGTAGTCTGGCTGCGCGCTGCGCATGCGGTAGCCGCGATAGCGGTTCTCGAACTCGCGGGCCACGAAGGGCCACTCCTGCTCCGTCCTCGTGCCCAACGGCACCCAGCCGCCCATGTCGTGCAGAACCCGGTGGATCAGCGGATCGTCGAAAACCACGGACTGGTGCGTGCCGACCTGGCGAACAGCCCGGTCGACCTTGGCCCAGGCCACCAGGGCGCCGTCTTGCGTGCTGCCCTGAAGCATGCGCACCACGTCTGCCGGCTTCGGCAGGAACTGCCCGGCATCGGGATTGGCAGCATGCCGGCCTAGCGCGTCGCTGACGGCGGCCAGGTCGAACGGTTGCATTGCGGTCCACCAGACGTCACCCACGAAACGTGAGAACGGTTTTCCGTAGAAGGCGTAGACGTCAGCGATCAGCTCGAGAAACACTTTGCGGTCTGTTTCGGTCATGATGCAGGCCTCCGGTGCGCCATTTGGCGTGCAATCTCACGGTTGCGGGCTTCCAGGGCTTCCTGGCGGTTCATCGGCGGGCCGCCCTGCCCCGGTCTTCGCGGCCGCTGCGAGCCGGCGGCGATCCGCTCGTTCAGCGACCTCGACAGCCAGGCGGCCGGCTCCAGGATCTCCAGCCGGATGCACTCGGACGCCAGCTCCCAGGCAGCCTCCGGCCCGAGCTGCTTCACGGCGCCGCCCAGCAGGGAGCGCGCCGCGGCGTCGCGCATGCCCCGGGCGACCAGCCAGGGCACCGCGACCTGGAACAGCGATTCCTGCGGCGTCAGGCCGGCGTCCTGGCCCAGCGGCCCGGGTGGTTTGCGGGGAGGCGGTGGCGGATCGGCCGGCATGACTGGCGGATCGGGATCGACCGGCGGCCCAGGTGGACCCGGCGGCGCGCCAGCGCCCGTAGAACCGCTAGGTTCTACGGAATCTGAAGATGAAGAAGAAGATGAAGAAGAAGAGCCGTCACCAAAGGGGGGCTTTGGTGAAGCTTTGGTGTGGCGCTTTGGTGTGGGCTTTGGTGCGTCACCCTGCCCATCACCAAAGCGCGAACCTTCGCCGCGTATGGTGCGGACATGCTCATCCTTCACCATGCGGCTGGAATACCAGATGGGGCCGGGCTGCGCCGCGACCAACTCGACCGGCTCGCCGTCCTTGCGCCCGCTGCGTGGGGTGTAGATGAACGGTTCGATCAGTTCCTTGTCGTCGCCCTTGAGCACTCCTTTGGCGGCCAGGCCCTTGAGCAGCGACACCGGGCAGCCGGCAGCCCGGGCGATCTCCTTCAGGGGCCAGCGCAGGACGCCATACTCTTCCTGGTCGTGCATCAGGCATAGGACGTCCACCCATGCACCCTTCTCGGCGTGCGTGCAGCGGCGCAGGTTGCTGTTGCCCGACCAATCGCCGGGGTAGAACTGGAAGGACGGGCGCTTCATGCTGCGGCCTCCCGCAGTTGCTCATGCCTGCGCACGCGCGGGCGATGGAAATTGCAGAAGAAACACGTCGGCCAATATAGGGTGACGGATCGTGCAGTCCGAGTCATGCTGCGTCTCCGAACAGAGGAAGCTGCGCGTTGCGCATAGCCTTGACTTGCCGCCATCGCCGCTCGGCTGCCGCCATCTCGTCCCGATGCTTGGCCTTCCTGGCGGCTTGCTGCTCGTCCAACCTGCGTCGCACGGCCGGCATGAGCAGGCGCCGAAACCCCGGATGGTGGTAGATGGGCCAGGCCGGCGGTCCGGCTCGCCGCCACGGGCAAGCCTTCCATCCGGCGACCAGCCTCGCCCGCTCGGCCAATGCGTCGGGCATCTGTACTTGCCTAGCCCGGCGGCGCGCGTGGACCGCTGGCAGGGACTGGCCCTCCATAGATAGCCGGTAAGCTTCTTTGGGGCTCACGCGGCGGCCTCAAGCTCGTCCAGATCGAACAGCGTGGGCATGCTCTGCTCGCGCTCGGCGGCCGCGCAGTACCCCGCACCGTCCAGGAAGTAGGCGGGGGAAAGCTCGGTGCCGCGGCCATAGCGCCCCAGCTTGACGGCCACGTAGGGAACGGTCATCAGCCCGCCGAAGGGGTCATAGACCACCTCCCCCTTCATGCTGTACTGCTCAATGGCACGCTCCACCAGGTCCAGCGGCAGCGGGCACAGGTGTTGATCCTTGCCTTTGGCCGCCTGGCTGGTGTTTAACGTGCGCATGCGCACCACATCGGTCAGCACGTCCGGATGCCAGGACTGCGGCTGCAGCAGCATGAACTTGGTCGGCAACCACCCCGAGGCATCGACGGCCTCAGCGATCTTCACGTCGTGACGGTAGTCGTAGATATTCTCCAGGCTGTGCTGCTTGAACAGCTGGAAAATCTGCGCCTGGTCCAGACCGTCCAGCTCTTCGGGCTGGAGCAGGCGATTGCCGCTGGAGCGCATGAAGCCGTGGGCATCGAACTGCCAGCGCGGGCGGGTATAGACCTGCTTATCCTTCACCACCGGCACGTCGGCATAACCATTGCTACGGTCGGTGGGCGGCTTGCGGAAGATCAGAAAATACTCGGGCAGTCCGGCGCCCATGCGCGAGCCATCCTTGCACTGCTCCGTCCAGCCCAGCCGATAGGTCTGGTTGTTCTCGCGCACCACGTCCGTGACGATCGTCTTGCGCGCCAAGAACGCGAATCCGTGCTTCACGAATGCGGCAACGGTCTCGTCTGAGAACGGGTGCACGGTCTGAAACCCGAAGCCATTCACACCGCCCGGGGTGACCCGGTCCTTGACGTGGATCGCGGCCACCCTGCCCGGCTGCAGCACGCGATACAGCTGCGGGATCAGGTAGTCCATCTGCTCCCAGAAGTGCCGGTTGTCGTCTGTGTGTCCGAAGTCGGCGTAGTTCGGGCTGTACTCGTACTGCGTGGCAAAGGGAATGCTGCTGACGATCAGCCCCACGCTGTCACTGTCCATCTGCCGCGTCTCCAGGACGCAGTCGTTGTTCACCACGGTGTAGTTCTTGCCCGAGGCCTCGACGCGCTCCACGCCAAAGGCGCGGGCCAGCCGGCCGGCCATGGCCGCCTCGGCCAGGCCAAATTTCTTGATGATCGCGCTCATCTTCTCCGCCTGTTCGTTGTGCTGCGCCCAATGGCGCTCCAGCAGCCGGCGGACTTCCCGCTCGGCCTCCGTGTAGATCAGGTCGATGCGCACGCGCGTCTTCGGCTGCCCGAAGCGGCGAATGCGGTGCACGGCCTGGATGAAGTCGCGGAACTTGAACCCGATGCCGAGGAATACGGCCCAGGCGCAGTGCCGCTGGAAGTTGCAGCCGGCGCCGGCGATGACCGGCTTGGCGGCGAGCTCCTGGAACTTCCCGTCGCTGAAGTCGACGATCGACTGTTCACGCTCCTCGAGGTCCTGGGATCCGTAGACGCTGACCACGTCAGGGATGGCCGCCTCGATCGCATGGCGCTCGGCCTCCAGGTCGTGCCAGATGATCCGGTGGGCACCAGGATCCTCTGCCCGGATCTGCTGCAGGCGATGGACCCGCGCGGGCAGGCTTTCGCGCTTCTCGCGCGCCGCGTCGACCACGCCGATGGCGGCGCTGCGGAACAGCTTTCCCTGCCCGTCCTTCTCCGCACCTGCCTCGGCGTGATCGGATGCGACCTCATGCCAGCGCAGATCGAGCTCGGGCAGCTCGTAACCTTCGTCGCTGAAGCCCAGGTCGCTGGGGCGCTGGATGAACAGGGCCCAACTCGACACCCACAGCCAGAACTCCTCCTCCTTGTGCGGCAAGAGGGTCAACTGGTCGGCCTTCTCGATGTTGCGCTTGAAGAAGCGGGTCTTGGCTGCGGCCACGTCCATGATGCCCAGGTAGGCGGCATAGGACAGCAGCTCGATGTAGTCCTGCGGCGACGGCGTGGCCGTGGCCACGAAGCGATAGCGGATGCCTTCGGTACGCACGCCAGCCTGGCGATCGTCGCCGGCGAACAGCCGCATGAACTCCCGGAAGGTCTTGCTGCCGCCGAAGCCGCGCAGCACGTCCGCCTCGTCAAGGCTGGTGGCCTGAAACAGCCGCGGATCCAGCTTGCCGTCGCGCACCGTCTCGTAGTTGGTCAGGTACACGCCGGTCGGCCCAGCTTCCTCGATGCTGCGGATGAACTTCGGCGGCTCGGCCCAACCCAGCCGCCGTACCGCATCCCGCCGGAACTCCTGCCGGACGCCCAGCGGAATCACGATCAGGCCCCGGCCGCCGCAGTGTTCCGCCGCCAGCCGCACGGCCTCCAACTGCATCACGGTCTTGTGCAGGCCGAAGCTGGCGAAGAGCGCGCGGCGGCCGCCGGCCAGCAGCCATTGCACGGCCACCTGGTTAAATGGCTTCAGCCGCTGGTTGATCTGCGACAGCGCGACATCGAAGCCGAGCTGCGGTGCGAGCGGCATCTTGGCGCGAAGGAAATCATCGTAGGGCCTCATGCCACCATCCTTTCCCACTCGCCGTTGGCGGCGCGGCGGGCCTGTTCGGGGACTGCGACACCCTGCTTTTCCAGCAGATCCAGGCACTGGCGCAGCAGGTCGCGCTGCTTGCCGAACATCTGTTCGAACTGCGCCTTGTGCGGGTGAACGGCGATTGCCCCCGTGGTGCCATCGTCCTGATGGTGGGGGCCGCACAAGGGCAGCACCAGCCAGTGCGCCCACGGTTTCGTGCGGCCGTCGATGTGGTGGACGCTGCAATACGTGTTGCGGCGGCCGTGCTGGCGGCACGCGATGCAGCCCAAGCTGCACAGGGCGTCGTGGAAGCGGCGCTCGGCCGCGGTGGTGGCGCGCCCCTTCATTCCCCGAACCTCCCGAGCACGGCTTGCAGCATCTCGGCGCCGCGCGCGGGCGGCAGATGTGGCCATAGGTATCGGATCGCGTGCTCGGTGCGCAGGAAAGCCATCGCATCGTCGTGGAACTGCCGCATGGCCACCTCGTCGCACTTGCGGAAGCTGATCGACCGCGGGACGGGCACCACCCCACCTTTCGGGCCCGGCATCCAGTCCACAAAGCCGCTGCCCACCTTGAGCCACACACGGAACTGTTCGAACGATGCGATGCGCTCTTGTGCCCGGAACACACTCGTTTCAAGAAGCATGTGCCGGCGGTGGAAGCCTCCGTGGCGCGACAGCCACGTATCGATGCTGGCAATTTCTCCTATCTGCAGCCGCATCAGGCCGTGCCAGAACCGTCGCCAGGCCTTCCGGTCGTCCTCGCCGAGTCCGTCGAACATGCCGAAAAGCGCGGTACGCAGCGTCTCGCGCTGCTGCTCGGTCAGGTCGACGTGATCCTGGCGCACGAGCGTGATCTCGGGCATGGCCTAGCCCCCCGCGCCCAACCGCGACCGCCCGTACTCCAGCAGGCCGAACGCATGCTGCTCCAGCACCATGCGGGCGTATTCCGCCTTGGTGCGGCCGGTCATGCCGGCCAGCGCCGAAATGGCGTCGTACAGCTTCTCGGGCACCGGGATATCCAAGCGCTCGGAGCACTTCTCCGTGATCGTTGCGCCGGTGCGGGCTTCAAAGGGCAGTAGGGACGGGTCGAGCATGGGGACCTCTATCGGATCAACATCGCATTCACGCGGCGCGGCGCGCGTGGCGTAATGCCGGTTGGTAGAAACCACAGCGAGGAAACTGCGAATGGATGGCGGGGACCAGGCCGGGCAAAGTCCGACCCTTGACAACAACCTGGAGGGCACGACCATGGAAGGCACGCACATGGACGCCTGGATACGGCGCGCGGCCGAGTACGGCCTGTTGGAGCACGAATGGCGCGCGGCGCAGGCGGTGGCAGGCATGCTGGCGGGCGCGGTCGCCATAGCAACCGACAGCCTGGAGCGGCCGAGCGAAACCGCGGTGCTCGCGGTGTTCCACGAAATGTGCACGCGCGCGGATGCGCCGAGCGAAGTGCCGTTGAGGTCGGTGCATTGATCGATGCATCTAGGCCTCACACGTCCAGCGGACCGATCTGGATGCGAGGATCGGTCACGGTGCCATCGGCTATGCGCGCATCGGTGATCCGGACGCCCGGCGGGATGAACGACTTGCGGAACGTCACCACCCGCTGGCCCGGCCCCGGCGGGCCAGCCTGCTCCGCGCAAGCGGGCGCCGTGCCATCGGCATCGACCGCAAGGTCCGGCAGCACGACGTCGGGCACCGCGATGGTCTCGGCGGCCCGCATGAGACGTTCGGTGGCCAGGGCGATAGCCTCGGACAAGGACACGTCACGCATCGTCGCCGCCCTCCGCCCGCAGGGTCGCCTCGGCCAGGACGGCGAAGATGACCAGGATTTGCCGGGTGCGCCGCTGCTCCGGCGGCACGCTCTCGGCCGCGGCGTGCAGCACCTCCGGGAACTCGGCATCGAAGACCTGCAGGCCGATGACGCCCATCATGGCAAGCACGGCCGCATTGGACGCTTCAAGCTCGGCCAGACGCGCCGCGAAGGACAGATCAGCGTCGCGCTGGGCGCGGGCATGACCCGGTTCCAGCAGCAAGCCAGCATGGTTGATGGGATTGGCCATTCAGATGACTCCTTCTACCGACACCAGATGCCTGGACGAACGTCGCCAGGGGCGCGTGCAGCGCGAGGATGGTTCCGCCGCGGGGCCGGATACCTGCCCGCTGCGCAGTACGCTATCGGCTCCCCTACTTACAAAGGAGCGCGCCCATGTGGCACCACCTGTATGTCGATGACCCCGACGAAGCCTTCGCGTTTGGCAACCGGCTTCTGCAAGAAGCACTGCAACTGGCAGCCCGCATTGAGGCGCCGGCTCCGTCGGTGTGGACACGCCTTGACCGGGAAACCGGCGGGGTTCACTACTACTTTTCGCCCCCCGCTGAGGCATTGGCCCGGGCTCACGGTGCATCAGCATGTGCCCTCCCAAGCCGCGACGATCTTGGCTCGCTGCTCTTCGGGGAGCAGCCCACTGCCGGCGACGCTGGCAAGAAGGCCTAGCGTCAGGTGTACGCGCGGCGCGGCACGGTTCAGGACCATCGAGCCAGGCGGGAAGCCGTCAATCCGCCCGTCCGCCCAGATTCGGAAGACATCCCCGTCGGGGCTGTGGACCTCGAATATCGGTTCACGCATGGCTGCCCTCCCCGGCCTCGGTGGCGGCCTCCGGGGCGCTGGAGTCTTCGGACGCCGCCGGCGGCGGGTGCGTGTGCGCAGAGCCGCATAGCTCCGTGTGCAGAGCAAGAAGTTTCTGGCCGACATGCCAGCGAACATCCTGCTGGGTACCGGCCAGAAGGCCGGCAATGGTGGGCTGCTTGATCCCGATCCGGCGGCCAATTTCGGCTTGCGTAAGGCCCTTTGCGATCAGGTCACGAAGATGGGATTTCCAATGCATGAGCCCATGATATCGGTATGCCGATATTCTGGCAATGGGCATACCGATCGGGTTTCGTATCAGAATTCCGATATGGACACCTTTGGCACCCGACTAAAGCGGGCTCGGTTGGATGCGAAGCTGACCCAAAAGGCGGTAGCGCAACGCATTGGGATGTCGCAATCGACCTTATCCGAGCTGGAGAATGACGCGTATCCGACGTCCGTGTGGGTGACGAAGCTCGCGCATCTTTATGGCGTCAATCCCCGTTGGCTGGGCGAAGGAGTGGGTCCACGGCAGCCGTCACCGACCCAGTCTGACGAGGTAGAGGCGGATCCTCGTATCCTTGATCTTTGGAACAGATATTTGCGCGCCGACGAGGACGCGCGCGACTTGGTCGATTTGATCCTGTGCCGTCCCGCCGAAATTCCAGTGTGGGCTGCGCCAATAGCTGATGCCATTGAGGGCATGGTGAAAACGGTCGGTCGCATGAAGCCTAGAAAAAGCGCGCCAGCGAAGAAGTCGGCCTGATGCACGTCAGCTGGAGTTGGGCCCATTGTTGGCTCTCGTTGTAGACGAGCCTGACCGAACGCCGTCGCCCCCGCAAGGCAAGTTATACGCCGTGCCACCCCCGAAAAATTTTTCGCGGCATTGAAACAAAAAGCTTAAAGAGTAACGTTCTGAGAGTGCCCCCTATGCGACAAACTCCGTGGCTGTACGCCGCATCGTGCCTGCTCTTACTGGTAGGCTGCGCCGGACCGTCCTGGGACAACCCTCATCTCCAGGATCCAGCAAGCAAGGCGCGGCAACTGTCGGTAGACAGCGACTATTGCGAACTGGTCGGAGCACGGGCCGCTCCCATGCCAGATGTTCGTGTCTATACCCCGGGTCAGCAGACCTACGCGATAAGCGGCAGAGCCACCAGCTACAACGCCCACAGTGGCTACACGACATCGCGCTTTTCTGGGACCGCGCAGCCAACATCCGGCGGCTTCGCGCAAGGAATGTCCGAGGGAATGGCTCAGGGTGCAGCGCTCGGGGCCATGCTCGCAGCCAGGCGCGACCGGGATCGAATCGTGGCTGCGTGTATGCGATCGCTCGGTTGGGTAGATGGGCAGCCCTCTGCTGGTTCCACTGCCGCCCATTCATCGAAGGACGACACCTCGACCGACCGGCATAGATCGGCCGCCCTTCAGGCTGTGGAGGCTGCCATCGCAGCAAATCCGAAGCTCGCATACTTGAGACAGCATGATGCCGACACATTCGGCAAGATCGCCCGAATCGACACCATGCTTTTGGAGCAGCCTGACTGGGCCGGCCGTCCTCTCGCTGAGCGATTCGATATGGCTGTTCGCATGTACGAAGCAGCATACGGCCAGATCGATATCCCAGGCCGATCCAGCCAAGCTTTAGGACGATGATCGCCATGACGCCCAGATGGAAACTCATAACGGCGTTTGTCCTGGGGGCCTTGGTCACGGCGGCGTACAGCGAATGGTACGCGAGCCGGGGAGACGCCCGAGCGGACTGCATGAACGATGCGTCAAGGCGCCCGACGGAAATCGGAGTTCGCCTGGCGATGTCCGTTTGCGACGACCGGTATCCTCGGCCCACACACAGCAAGTAGAGACTTTTCTCCTCCCGGCGTAGATCGCTTCCGCCCGCCCTATCGGCGGGCATTTTTTCGCCGTGAAAAAAAATATCGGCATTCCGATTGACAACGTATATCGGTATGCCGATAATTTATCTCTGAAGGCCGCCACCCCGGCGGCGCATCTGGGGAGATGAACATGACGCGCACCGAGCGCCTGCAGGGCCATATCCACGCCGCCGTTCTCAGGGACGATATGCGATCTGCTCTGCGCATCTATGTGGAAAACCGACTGAGCCGGGCAGCTTTCGACGATGCGCTGGCTCAAGCCCGCAAGGCGCGAGCGGATCTAGAGGCCGCGCGGCGGGAAGCCATGGTCGCGCAGGACATCATCGACGCGCTGGCCGACATGCCAGACGACCCCGGTGCGCTGCGCGTGCTAGCGGCCGTAGGCGCGGCGGCCACGCCGGCCGCCGTCGACCAGCTGCTGCTGGCCGCCCACCGTGGTGCCATGGGTGAGGCTGCGGCCGACGCCATCCAGCGGGCCGGCGTCGAACTGCTGCGATGGCACGCCGAAAGGGAGGCAGCGTGATGACCGCCGCCCTTGCTTTCCTGCTTTCCTACGCCGCCGTGGCCGTGACGCTTGCAATGCTCGGCGATCACGTCATGGCCCTCTTCAGGAGTGACGCATGAGCCCGAACGCCATTCTGATTTTCCTTGCTGCGGTCCTGGCTGTCCTGGGCCTGCTGGCGCAGATGATCGACGGCGACGCTGAAAGCCCGCGCCTGCGCGCCGCGGTGCGCTGGATTCTGCTGCACGGCGAAACCATCATCTACACGGCAGTGTTCGTGCTTGCGCTCGGCGTCCTGGGCCCGGCGCTGGACCGCCACGATGCCGCGCGCGCCGCCGCCGTTGCCGAGGCCCGCAAATGAGCGAGCCCAGCCAGACCATCACCGTGCGCGCCAGCGCCTGGGGCAAGCTGTTCGACTGCGCTCACCGCTTCGAATGGGAAAACCTGCTCGGCCGCTCCAAGCCGGCCGGCATGCGCGCCCTGCTGGGCACGGCGGTGCACGCCGGTACCGCCGCCTTCGACCAGGGGCGCCTGGACGGCTCCGGCGTCACGCCGGATGAAGCGGCCGGCGTCCTGGTGGACGTCCTGCACAACCCCGATTTCGAGGTCGACACGAGCCAGGACGAACTGACCCTGCGCGAATCCGAGCGAATCGCGCTGGAGCTGCACACGACGTACTGCACCGAAATATCCCCGCAGTTCCAGTTCCTGGCTGTTGAGTCCCGACTTGAGCCGCTGGAGATCGACTGCGGCGGCGGCGTAGCCGTGCGCCTGACCGGCACGATGGACCGCGCGCGCACCACCCAGACCGACGCCGGCCCGGTCATCGCCGACGTGAAGACCGGCGCCCGCGTGATCGAGCGTGGCGCGGCGAATATCCGCGGCCGCTCGCCACAGCTCGGCGCCTACCAGCTCATGTACGAGCAGACCGAGCGCGTGCGCACCGCCGGCGGCCAGATCGTAGCCCTAGCCACGACCACCCGGCCGGCCACTGCGGTGAGCGAGGTGTTCGACGCCAAGCGGGTGATGGTCGGGACCGACGACCAGCCCGGGTTGATCCAGCACGCCGCCGAGATGTTCCGCACCGGCCTGTTTCCCCCCAACCCTTCCAGCCCGCTGTGCAGCAAGCGCTACTGCGGCCGCTGGGATACCTGCATCTTCCACGAATAGGAGCCAGCATGGCCACTTCCCTTGCGAACCTGCGCTCGGCCGCCGAGACGGCGCCCGCCCAACGGACCATCCTCGACTACCTGGCAGCGCCGAAGGTCGAGAAGGGTATTGCGGCGGTCGCCGGAAAGCACTTCACCGCGGACCGATTCCTGCGCCTGGCGGTCAACGCCGTCCGGAAAACCCCGCTGCTGCTGCAGTGTGACCCGCAGAGCGTACTGGGCGCGTTCATGGCGTCGGCCGCCCTTGGCCTGGAGCCGAACACCATCCAGCAGCAGGCTTTCCTGATCCCCTACAAGAAGCGCGCCCTGGTGCATGGCAAGTGGGTGGACACCTACGAGTGCCAGTTTCAGGTCGGCTACCGAGGATTCGTCACCCTCGCGCATCGCAGCCCGGTCATCGCCAGCCTGGAGGCCGAGGCGATTCACGCCGGCGACCTGTTCGACCACATGAAGGGGTCGGATGCATTCCTGAAGTACCGGAAGGCCCTCAAGGACCGCGGCGAGCTGATCGGCGCCTACTGCTTCACGAAACTGGAGTCCGGTGTCGAGCTGGCCACCGTGCTGCCGCTGGACGAAATCCTCAAGATTCGCAGCAAGAGCGAGACCTTCAACGCCCTGACCCGCGCCGTGGAACAGGCCGAGAACGACAAGGACCGCGCCAAGGCCGAACGCAAGTTGGCCGAAACGCCCTGGGTCATGTGGGAAGACGACATGGCGGCCAAGTCCGCCATCAAGAAGCACGCCAAGCAGCTGCCGCTCACGCCGGGTGACCAGATATCGGCGGCCGCCGAGCTGGATTCGGCGGCGGATGTGAACACCATCGACATGGCCTCGATGGCCGACCCCGACGTAGCCCGGGGCGTGGTCGAGGACGGCTACGCGCCGCCGGCCCTGCCTGACGACCCGACCGAGCGCGCCAGCTTCCGCTTCCCTGCCGAGGACCGCGAGAAAGCTGCTGCGCCACGCGAGGGTGCGCGCGCGCCGCAGCCGGCTGCCGGGCACCCCGCCGCACGCGCGGCGGGTGAGCCGGAGGAAGTCTCCTTCGCGGATCAGGTGACCCGGGCGATGCAGGCTGCTCGCACCCTGGACAAGCTGGACATCGCCGCCGACCAGCTGCGCGATCAAGCGCAATCCCCGGAGGACGACGCCCTGCTGGCGCAGGCCTACCAGCAGCGCCGCGCCAGCCTGGAAGGCGAGCCGCAGGGCGATACCGGCCAGCCGAAACCGGCCGGCCGCCGCCCTTCGTCCGCCATCAACGACATCGAATAGGCCCCGCCATGCGCATCCACAACATCAGCGTCGAGCACGTCCTGGGCGTGCGCCGCATCCAGCAGGAGCTGACCACGCCCGTCACCCTGTTCGCCGGCGGCAACCGCGTGGGCAAGTCCTCCCTAGTCGAGGCCATCCGCATGGCCTTCGGCGAGCCGCCCGAGCGCGTCGCGCTCAAGAAGGAGTACAGCGCCCTGGTGCACGAAGGCCGGCGCGCCGGCAAGGTGGTGATCGACATCGGCGACGGCCGGTGCGCCGGCATCACGCTTCCCGATGGCAAGCGGTCACCCGAAGACTGGCCGGCCGCCCTGCCCTTCGTCCTGGAGCCAGGCCGATTCGCGCGTGCCGACGCGGACGCGCGCCGCACCTTCCTGTACGACCTGACCGGCTGCCATGTCGCCGGTCCTGCCGTGCGCAAACTGCTGGCCGAGCGTGGCTGCGACGACAGCAAGGTCGAGCAGGTCATGCCCATGCTGCGCAACGGCTTCCCGGCAGCAGCCGATTTCGCCAAGAGCCAGGCGCGGGACGCAAAGGCCGACTGGAAGGCGGTGACCGGCGACGCCTACGGCACCAGCAAGGCCGACACCTGGAAGGCGGAAGTGCCGGCTGTGGACACCGCCCGCCTGGCGGCCGTTGGCCTGGAGATCGATAGCCTGGACGGCCGCATCGCCGAGCATGCTGCCGCCGTTGGCGCGATGGAAGCCAGGCTGCAGGCGTACCAGCGATGGGAGGCGGGCCGCAGCGAACTGGCGGCCAGGGCCGGCCGGCTGTCGGCGGCTCAGGCCAAGCTGGACGTGGACTTGGCCGAACTGGCGGCATGGGACAAGCGAGTCGAGGAACTGCAAGCGCGCGCTGGAGCCGGTCCGCGCGAAGGGCTGGTGCATGACCTGGCGAACGCTCTAGGCGCCTTTCTCCGGCTTACAGACGATAGCCAGGGCGTGGTCGGCTACCACTTGAACGGCGACACGGCATCGTGGGACGAGTTCGACGAGTTGAACGCTGCCGCCGAGGCCCTGAAAGCGTACGAGGCGCAGTATGGCCCGCTCGACGCCACCGTAGGCGACCCGAAGGCCGCCGCCGAACTGCCGCGCGCCATCCAGGCCCGCGACCTGATGAAGCGCAGCGTAGAGAACGACCGCCGCGACGTGGATGCGGCTCGTGCAGCCGCCGAGCGACTGAAAGAGGACCAGCCGGAGGCCGTGCAAACCTGCGATGTCGACGCCGCCCGGCAAGAACTGGCCGAGCTGCGTGCCCTGCGCAAGGAACTTGAAGCCGAACGCCAGCGCCTAGATGCGCAGGCGGCCGTCGCCCGGCAGGCCGAGCAGAAGACCCAACGTGCCGCCGAGCACCATGCGGCCGTGCTGGCGTGGCTCGCCCTGGCGGACGCCCTGTCGCCGGACGGCATCCCCGGCGAACTGCTGATCCAGGCGCTGGACCCCATCAACAACCGCCTGCGCCACAGCGCCACGATGACCGGCTGGATGCAAGTGCGGATCAGCGCCGACATGGCAATCACTGCCGCTGGCCGGCCATACGCCCTGCTGTCTGAGTCCGAGAAATGGCGCGCGGACGCGATGCTGGCCGAGGCCATCGCGCACCTTTCCGGCCTGCGGCTCATCGTCCTGGATCGTATGGACGTCCTCGAGATCCGCGCGCGCGGCGAGCTGCTGGGTTGGCTTGACGGTCTGGCCGCCCGCGGCGAGATCGAATCTGCCCTGGTCTTCGCAACCCTCAAGGCCGCGCCGAGCGGCCTGCCCGACACGATCCGCGCCTACTGGATCGCCGGCGGAGAAATCGCCGATTCCCAACCCCTGGCCCAGGCGGCCTGATAGGAGCATTGCACGCCGTCAAGGTCCACCACATCAAGAGCCAGTCGTAACGACCACGGGCACGCAAAGGCGCGGCGGCGGGGCTCCTCCCCTACCTCGCCCACCTCCCGCCGCCGCGCCTGCCCACCATTTCGCGTACCCCTTTTTAGGAGCCATCCATGCCCAAGATCATCCCGACGGTAGGCCGCATCGTCTGGTTTCGCCCCGCCACCAGCGACGCCGAAAGCGAGCGCACGCAGCTTAGCGACCAACCCTATGCGGCCACCGTCGCCCACGTCAACGACGACGGCACCGTCAACCTCACCGTGCACGGTCACGACGGACGCACCTTTGCGCGCACCAATGTGCCGCTGTGGGATGGCGAAGGCGCCCGCCCCGAATTCGACAAGACCTTTGCCGAGTGGATGCCCTATCAGCTCGGCCAGGCCGCACGCAACCGCCCGGGCAAGACTGACGCCATGAGGTATCCGAACAATTGATCGACCGCGGACTCGCCTGAACGGGTCAACCGCTGACGCTACGGAAATGCCTTCATGACCGCCTCGCCCTTCTTCCGCAACGCCACCCTCTACCGTCTGCCGCGCCCCTGGTCCATCTCGGTCAACGCGCTGGAGGAACGCCTGCGCACGCTCGCCTTCGCGCCCACGCTCAAGATGCAGGCGCAGTCCGCCGGCTGGGCCTCTCCCCGGGACGACGAGCAGCTTGTCTATGCCCAGGGCGAACACGCCCTCATCACGCTGCGAACCGAAACCAAGGTCATCCCTGCGCGCTCGGTGGAACTGCTGGTTCGGGAACGGGCGGCAGCGCTGGAGAAGGAGCAGGGCTACAAGGCCGGCCGGCGGCAGCGCAGGGAGATCAAGGAGCGCGTGCTGGACGAAATGCTCCCCAAGGCCTTCCGGCAGCAGCGCGACACCAACGTCTGGCTGGACCGCGCCAGGGGGTACTTAGTGGTGGATTCCGGCACGCCGAGCCAATGCGACGCGGTCATGGGGGCCCTGGCCAAGGTCCTGACCCCGTTCCCAGTGTCGCCCCTCTACGTCCATGTGAGCCCTGCCCACGCGATGACTCGCTGGCTGGCCGACGATGTTGCCCCCGATGGCTTCACCGTCGACACAGACGCCGAGCTGCGCGCCGCCGGCGACAAAAGCTCGGTCATCCGCTACCAGCGCTTGGCCATCGATGCAGCTGACATCGGCCGCCACATCCGCGAGGGCAAGCAATGCACGCTGCTGGCCCTGACTTGGAGCGACCGAGTCTCCTTCACCCTGACCGAAAACCTGGTGCTCAAGCGTGTGCGCGCGCTTGACGTGCTGACCCAGGTCGCCGAACGCAAGGCCCGCACCGACGACGACCAGTTCGCCACCGACTTCGCATTGATGACGGGCGAGCTAAGCCGCCTCATCGCCCATCTGATCCACGCCCTCGGCGGCGAGAAGCTGGACCTCGCCCAAGCCGCGGACGAACAACCCTGACCGCAGAGGACTGCATGCAGAATATCGCCCTTTTCTACGACACGGAGACATCCGGACTGCCCAACTGGCACGAGCCGTCCGAACACCCCAGCCAGCCGCACATTGTGCAGTTGGGCGCCGCGCTGGTGGACCTGAACACCCGCCAGACCATCAGCAGCCTGGATGTGATCGTCCGCCCGGACGGCTGGACCATTCCGGACGACGTTGCCGCTGTCCACGGCATCACGACCGAGCGCGCGGCCGCCGTCGGCGTCCCGGAGCGCGACGCATTGGCCATGCTCATGGCCCTGTGGCAGGGTCGCCCCCGCATCGGGCACAACGAGAGCTTCGACGCCCGGATCATCAGCATCGCTCAGCACCGCTTCCCCGAGCTCTACGGCGAAGCCGAGCTAGACGGCTGGAAGGGGGGGGTAGCCCACTGCACGCAGCGCCTGGCCACGCCCATTCTGAAGCTGCCGCCCACCGCCAAAATGCGCGCGGCCGGCCGCTTCCACCACAAGAGCGCCAGTCTGGGCGAGGCGCACGAGTTCTTCATGGGCAGGCCCCTGGATGGCGCGCACAGCGCCATGGCCGACGTGCTGGGCTGCATGGCCGTGTACTTCGCCATTCAGGACTACAAGCAGCCGGAGGCGGCCTGAAATGAACGCCCCTGCTGACCAGTTCGCCATCGTTGAGCTGTTCGGCCACGCCCGCATCGCCGGCAGGATCAGCGAGCAGACTATCGGCGGCCAGAGCTTCGTGCGGATCGACGTGCCCGAAGTGCGCTACGAGAGCCACGACGGCAGCATCGGCGGCACTATCGCCGCCCACACGCGCAGCTTCGGCGCCGGCGCCATCTACTCCATCAACTGGTGCGACGAGGCCACGGCGCGCCTGGCCGCCCAGGCGATCAAGCACCGCCCCGTTGAACCCTACACCGTCCGGGATGCCCTACGGGACATGACCGACCGCGACCGGCAGCGCTTGCTGGCTGGGCCGGTGGTCGCCCTGCAGGCGGGCGATGACGGCGACCGCGAGGAGCCCTTCTGATGAGCAACCCCTATCGCCGCGCCCGCCGCGAGAAGCGGCGCAAGCCCTACCGCCCCCGTGAAGTCCGCACGCCCATGATCGTCGGCGCAGACCTGGTCCTGCGCCCGCTGGAGCAGATCGTCGACCGTCTGGGCATTGACGGCACCGTCGACGTGGACGGCAAGGGAACCCCCGTGTTCCAGGCCGGTGACGGCCAGTGGTACGACGCCGCCGGCGCCATCGAGGGCGTGGTCTGGCACTTCGAAATGATGGAGACCCGCCACGGTCTGCAGTTACCGCTGGACGGCTTGCGCGAGCTGGTCATCGCGTTTCGCTACTGCGTCCCGATCCAGGGGTCCACCATGGTGAAGCTGCGCGCGGCACTGCCAGTGTTGCGCCAGGCCATGGCCGGCGGCGACCCGGCCGACCAGGTGGACATCCTGCAGCAGACGCGGATCAAGGCCGAGCTCGAGGCCGCATCCCCCACCCAAGGAGCTCAGCCATGACCGTTGATACGCAGAAGCTGCGGGAGGCCGCCTCCGGCGCGAAGGAGTTTGCATCCGTCGGTGTAGTGCAGTGGCCTCACACGGCCAAGGCTCACATCAACGGCCTGGCTGATGCTGTCGCGACCTGCTGCGGGGAGATTGAGCGCAAGGGCGCGGAGGTGGCGAGGCTGCGGGAGGCGCTTGGGGCGCTGGTCAGGATCGCGGACGAGAACCCGCACTGCCCTATCGGGCACGCCGTCGAACACGGTGGCTACGGCGCAGACAAGGCACGCGCCGCCCTCGCCCGCGCAACGGGAGGTGCGACATGATGGAGCGAGCGGCCGAGGTCGCCTATGTGGCGGCGGCGCGGGCCATGCGCGCGCAGGCAGTGCGGGAGACGCAGGCATGCTGACCCCGCAGCTTGTCCTGGGCCTGTCCGAGCAGCTGGTGGTCGACATCTTCGCCGGCGGCGGCGGCTGGTCCACCGCCTACGAGCAGGCCACCGGCCAGCACGTGCACATCGCCATCAACCACAACCCCGACGCGCTCAGCATGCACGCGGCCAATCACCCGCAGACGCGGCACTACATTGCCGACGTGTGGGAAGTGGACCCGCGCGAGGCGACAGAAGGCCGTCCCGTCGGCTGGCTGCACCTGTCGCCGGACTGCACCGACCACAGCCAGGCCAAGGGCGGCCAGCCGCGCAGCCGGAAAATCCGCGCCCTAGCCTGGGTAGGCGTGCGCTGGGCCGGTACGGTAAAGCCGGACATCATCAGTCTGGAAAATGTCGTCCAGATCCTGAAGTGGGGCCGCCTGGTCGCCAAGCGCGATCCGGCGACGGGCCGCGTGGTGAGGCTGGACGGTACCGTGGCTCAACCGGGCGAGCGCGTGCCGGTGCAGCAGCAGTACCTAGTGCCGGACACCAAGGGCCTGGGCCGCCACTGGCACCGCCTAGTGGCCATCCTGCGCGGCATGGGCTACGTCGTGGAATGGCGCGAGATCAACGCCGCCGACTACGGCGCCGGCACCACGCGCACGCGCCTTTTCATGGTGGCGCGCCGCGACGGCCTGCCCATCGTCTGGCCCGAACCCACGCACCACAAGAATCCCGCCAAGGGGCAACGCGGCTGGCGCCCGGCTGCTGATGGTATCGACTGGACCATCGAGGGCAAGAGCATCTTCGACCGCCCTCGCCCACTGGCCGAAGCCACGCTGCGCAGGATTGCCCGCGGCATGAAACGGTATGTGCTCGACAACGCCGACCCGTTCATCGTCCCCATCGCCAACTGGAGCCGAGACGGCACGCATTCAGCGCGCCAGCCGATCAGCACCATCACGGCCAAGCCTCGCGGCGGGTCGCATGCTGTGGTCGCACCGACGTTGATCCAGGCCGGCTACGGCGAGCGCCCAGGGCAAGCGCCCCGCACGCTCGACCTGGGCAAGCCGCTGGGCGTGGTGACCGCTGGCGGCGGTAAGCACGCCCTCGCCAGCGCCTTCCTGGCGCAGGCGAACGGCGGGTTCAACGCCACGCCCGCGCATGACGTGCGCCGGCCTGCATCCACGATCACCAACACCGGGAGCCAGCAGCAACTGGTGACGGCTCACCTGACAACGCTGCGACGCCACAGCATCGGCGCCAATGCCGCTGAGCCTCTGTCCACCGTGGCAGCCGCCGGCCAGCATCATGGCCTGGTCACCGCGCACCTAGTCACCAATACCAGCGGCCACGCCGGCAGGGCATCAGACGATCCGGCCCCGACGATCACGACCGGCGGCCACCACGGGCTGGTCGCGGCACACCTGACGGCCATGAGCCAGAACGTGACTGGCTCAGACCTGCGCGACCCCGCCCAGACGATCCTGGCCGGCGCGGCACGTTATGGCTTGGTGGAATATGACCTGGCACACGACGCCGAAGCCGGCGCACTACGCGTAGCCGCATTTCTGATGCGCTACTACGGCGAGGGCGGCCAGTGGGGCGACCTGCACGATCCGGCCAGCACGCTCACCACGCGCGACCGCCTAGCGCTGGTCACAGTCCACATCCAGGGCCATCCCTACGTAATCGTTGACATTCGCCTGCGCATGCTTACGCCAGCCGAGCTGTACGACCTGCAGGGGTTCCCCCGCGATTACATCATCAGCCACGGCCACGACGGCCGGGTGTTCACGAAAACCCAGCAGGTGCACATGGTCGGCAACAGCGTCAGCCCGCCGCCGGCGGTCGCGCTCATCGCTGCCAACGCGCCCCGCGACCTTCTTCTGAGGAAAGTAGCATGATCCGATCTCTGCTCCACCGCATCACCGACCAGCCGTACCTGGATCGCGAGCTGCGAGCTGCGCGCGCCGCAGCGGGAGGCGCCCTGTGAATGCCTATCCCCTTTCCTGGCCAGAAGGATGGTCGCGCACCCCTTCCGGGCGGCGGACATACGGCCGCTTCGGCCGGCGCGTCATCGCCGGTAGTTCCAGTTGGAAGCGCCTGGAGAACCTGACCGTTACCCAGGCCGTCCAGCGCGTGCTGGCCGAGCTGGAGCGCATGGGCGTGGACCACCAGGATGTGATCGTATCCACGAACGTGCGAACCCGCCTGGATGGCCTGCCGCGCTCCGGCGAGCGCGAGCCAGATGATCCAGGGGCCGCCGTCTACTGGCAGGACCCGTTCGGCCAGAGGCGGGTAATCGCCATCGACCAGTACACCAAGGTAGCCGACAACCTGGCGGCCATCGCGGCCACCCTGGACGCGCTGCGCGCGGTCGAGCGCCACGGTGGCGCCCGAATCCTGGAGCGCGCCTTCACAGGCTTCACCGCCCTGCCCGCCCCTGGGCAGACCACCAAACGCACGTGGCGCCAGGTGCTCGGCTTCGCCGCGGACGAGCCGGTCACCGCCGACGCCGTGCGCACCCGCTACCGCACGCTGGCCGCTCAGAACCACCCAGACCGCGGCGGAACCGACGCCGGCATGGCCGAAGTCAACGCCGCCTATGACGCAGCCATGGAGACCATACGATGAGCACGCAGACGCCCGAAGATGAAGCCTGGGAGGAGATAGAGCGCCGACAGCGCACCGGCACGCAGGCCGTGTCACCCCGCACCGGGCAGGTGCTGACTGACGACGAGATCGATTCCCTGGTAGGCCTCGGGCCTAGCCATGGCCCTGTCACCCGGCAAGCGCGGCGAGAGGCGGCGCGCGCCATCGAAGCCGCCGCGCTCGTCAAGGTGCGGCAAGAGCGGGACAGGCTGCGGGAGGCGCTGGGCAGAATCCTCGAAAATGAGGCATCTGACTATAAGGCGGCAGAGGAATTTGGCGGCTACGTGCTCGACGACAAATTGCGAGAAGAAGCCCTCGCCGCCCTGGCCGCGCAGCCTGCCGCGAGCGCAGAGCCGCCTCCTGCGGCCGAGCCGAGCGACAAGGACCGGGCAAAGCTAATGGAACTGGTCATACGGTACGGTTCCGCCGGGCACATCCAAGGATGGTACGAGGCGGAAAGCCAGCGAAGGGGGCCGAGTGATGTGGATCAGATTGCGGAGGCTGTGTTATCCGCATTGAGGGCAGACGACCACGGGGATTTGTTGCGAGCAAGCGACCACGGCCCGTTAGCGTCTATCAAACACGCCCTGCTGGCTGCCCGGTACGAGCGGATGCTCACGCCGGAACATGTTGGCGACACATGCCGAGCTGATGACGTCTACGCGGGTTATTCTGTCGGCTCTTGGAGGGATATGGCGCTCACGTACTGGTCCGTGGTCTGCCAGGTGCGGAATGCGCTGAAAAGTATCGGCATCTACGCGGGCGGCAACACGTCTGTGGTCGATGCGGTCAAACGTCCGGCGCAGCCCGCCGCCCAGGCCAGCCAAAAACGGCGCCCGTACAACGCAAGCGGGTCTTTGTCCGAGTACGGCATTTTCCCCGAATGCGATGCCGCCCAGGCACAGGCCGCCGATGGGGATGCACTGGAAGACTACAAGACCAATGGCGCGGCGGCGGTTCGGTTCGCACCATCGTCAGCGCACTGGTCGAACGAGCTGCGGCGGCTATTCGGGCCTGATGCCCGCGAGGGAATCGACCGGTTAGAGGCAAGACTGCGAGATGCGGAGTTGGACGCGGCGCGGTATCGGTGGCTGCGGGATCGCATCGGCGGGCGCGAGCATATCGAGGACGAGGTTGTTGGTCACCCGGGTTACTCGCTGAGTGAAGAGATGGCACCCGAGATCGACGCCGCCATCGACGCCGCGCTTGAACAGGAGGCTGACCGTGGATGAGTTGATCGGAAGGCTGCGGGACCGAGCCGCCTTCGAGGATGAGCGCTGCCGGAAAGCGATATCGGACGCAGGGCTTGTGGTCGAGGTTATTTACAGCGGGAGCGTGACTGGCGCCATACTCCGCGAAGCCGCCGATGCCCTCGAAGTGGCGCGGGCGGATGCGGAGCGGTGGCGCGAGCTTGACCGTATAGCGTCCGATCCCGACTTCGAACTGAAATGTGATGCGTGCGGCTGGACGCTCTTTAAGGAGCTAATCGACGCTGCCCGTCAAGGCGATGGGGGTGCAGCATGAAACTGCTCAGCGAAGAACATTACGCCCTCTGCGAATCGAAAATCGCCGAATGGCGCGCGCAGCTCGGGCCCGCCGCCCGCCAGCAGCAAGAGGGAGGGAAATGAGCATTTTCCTCACCGACGACGAACTGGCCGAGCTTACCCACCGCCGGCGCCCGTCCGCCCAGCGGGAGGTTCTGCTACAACTGGCCATCCCCTTCAAAATCCGCCCAGACGGCTCCATCGTGGTGCTGCGGGCTGCCATGGAAGCTGCACTGGGCTATGCGACCACGCACGAAAAGCCGCGATCTCCCGCCCTGCGTCTATCTGAAGCACGGCGCCTACTATCTGGTCAAGCGCGGTAAGTGGCAGCGCCTCGGCGCTGACCTGCACACCGCCCTGCTGGAATACGCACGGATCATGGCCACACCAGCCGACGGCGTTCCGGCGCTGGTCGACAAGGCCATGCCGGCCCTAGTTGCTGACGTGGCCCCGTCCACCGCCAAGCAATACGCGTACTGCGCCAGGCTGCTCAAGGAGCTATTCGCCGACTTCCGGCCAGACCAGGTGCGCCATGGCGATGTCGTACAGATGATGGACGGCTTCAAGGACCGCATCGCCATCGCCAATCGGATGCTCACCGTCCTGCGCCTGGTCTACCGCTGGGCGCTAGACCGGCAACTGGTCGAGGCCGACCCCACTGTCAGCGTGCAGCGGTTCAAGCAGACGCCCCGAGACCGCCTGATCAGCGCCCGCGAATACCAGGCCATCTACGCCCAGTGCGCCCCCTGGCTGCAGTGCGTGCTGGATATCTGCTACCTGACCGGCCAGCGCATCGGCGACGTGCTCCGGATCGAGCGCGCCCATTTGCTGCATGAAGGTGTGTACTTTAAGCAACAGAAAACCGGCAAGCAGCTCGTGGTGGCTTGGTCCCCGGAGCTACGCGAAGCCACCGAGCGCGCCAAGCAGGTAACCGGCCAGGTCATCAACATGACATATCTGCTGGCCGGTCGCGGCGGCAAGCTGCGGGCGCACTCCAACGTCTGGCGCTCATTCAAGGATGCCGCAAAGCGCGCTGGTGTGGAGGATGTCACCCTGCACGACCTGCGCGCCATGGCTGGCACGGAGGTGGATCGTCAGGGCGGCGACGCCACCGGACTGCTCGGCCACACCGACCGCCGGACCACCGCCATCTACCTGCGCGACCGCGCCCCCAAGGTGGTTACCGGGCCGCGGAAAAAGACTGGATAACCATCCAGTTTTGGACAGCGAGTTTTAGACAGTCTAAAGACGTAGACAGCGGGAGCCGGTAAATACGCGGCTTTCCGGGCAGGTCATGTACTCGGTCATGCCCTGTCCGGACTGACGCACGAGCATGATGGCCTCCTTCGCATTGATCGGAGGCACAGTCTGCTACGGCAAGGCCGGTCGCGCTATGCGGACAGTCCGGCGTGACCGATGCCGCGATGGGCGTCTTGACTGTGGTCGATGACGGGCATGCGCGCCGTGCCGCGCCACGCCGCGCGCACGATGGAAATCATCCGCGTGCAGTTGGCCGTCGCGGGGCGCTCAGAAAATCTTCCGGTACTGCACGAACCCCGAACGCTCGGCGATGCGGTCGTACAGCAGCATGGCGTCGCGGTTGGTTTCGTGCGTCAGCCAATGCACGCGCGACGCGCCAGCCGCGCGCGCGCACGCATAGACATGCTCGATCAACGCCCGGCCGCAACCGCGGCCGCGCACGTCGGCCGCGACGAACAGGTCCTGCAGGTAACAGTAGTCTCCCGCGGTCCAGCACGAGCGGTGCAGGATCCAATGCACCATGCCCACGGCCCTGCCTGCCTCCCAGGCGAGCGCCGCATACATGGGTTCGGCCGGATCCAAGAAGCGTCGCCAGGTCGTGCGCGTGACGTCCTCGGCGATGTCGACCCGATAAAAGTCCTGGTAGCCCTTCCACAACGGCAGCCAGGCGTCGAAGTCGGCCTCGGTCACGGCACGGATATCACAGGAAGGTTGGGTCGCGTCGGTCATGGCTGTCCCTGGCTATTTCGCCCGTTCGAGGATGTCGGTGGCTTGGTAGTCGTCAGGCACGCCCTGCACCAGGAAGACGTCGCCGTCGGTGTTGGCCGTTCGCAGCTTGCGGATGGCCGAATAGGCATCGGAGTGATACCAACGGCGCGCAGCGTCCATCGAAGGGAACTCGATCATGATGAGATCGCCCGACCATGCGCCTTCCAGCGGCTCGTACGGGCCGCCGTGCACGATATACCGGCCCGAATACGGCACCAGGGTTTCGCCGATCCGGCGCAGATATTCGACGATTTCTTCGTTAAACCGCGTTTGGCGGATCATCGCTACGGCGTAGGCGGGCATGCGCTGCTGGACTCCACGAGACAAAATCGATGTTAACCGCTGGCGCGCCACCGCGCGGGCGGCGCCGGAAAGCGAACGGGCATAAAAATGGACCCGGCCGTGGGCGGATCGCCGCACGGCCGGGTCCACGCCGCCAGGCCTGCACGGCCGGCCAAGGCAACGACGACGCTACGGCGCGATGCGGACCTTCAGCTGCCCCAGGCCGTCGACGCCGCCCACCATCAGGTCGCCGGCGACGACGGGGCCCACCCCCTCGGGCGTGCCGGTGAAGATCAGGTCGCCGGGCTGCAATTCGAACAGGCCGGACAGATAGGCGATGCTTTCCGGGATGTTCCAGATCATCTGGGAAATATCGCTGGACTGCTTGCGCTGCCCGTTGACATCGAGCCAGATCGCGCCCTTTTCCAGGACGCCGGTGGCGCTGCGCCGGTGGATGGGGCCGATGGGTGCGGACTTGTCGAAGCCCTTGCCCACTTCCCAGGGGCGCCCCAGCTTCTTGGCTTCGCCCTGCAGGTCGCGCCGCGTCATGTCCAGGCCCAGGGCGTAGCCCCAGACGTGGTCATCGGCTTGCTCGACCGGAATGTCGCGCCCGCCCTTGCCGATGGCCACGACGAGCTCCATCTCGTAGTGCAGGTTGGACGTGCGCGGCGGATAAGGGATGGTCCCGGTTTCGCCGTCGGCCACCGGCACCAGCGCGTCGGCCGGCTTGCAGAAAAAGAAGGGATCCTCCCGGCCGGTGAAGCCCATTTCCTTGGCGTGCTCGGCGTAGTTGCGGCCGACGCAGTAGACGCGGCGCACAGGAAACAGGCCGCCGCCGGCCACGGGTACGGCCGGCACGGACGGCGGCGTCAGGACGTAATCTGCCATGGATGTCTCTTTGTTGTCGTGGATGAAAATGGTCGGACGCCCGGCCTACTTGCCAGCCTGCGCGGCGTAGCGCTTGGCGCTTTGGCTGACCTCGGCGCGCGCCTGGTCGGGACCGGCCCAACCCTTGACCTTGACCCACTTGCCCTTTTCGAGATCCTTGTAGTGCTCGAAGAAGTGCTGGATGCGCGCCAGTTCCTCGGCCGGCAAGTCTTCCGGCTTCTGGATGTTGCGATACGGGGGGTAGAGCTTGTCGACCGGCACGGCCAGCAGCTTGGCGTCGCCGCCGGCCTCGTCTTCCATGTGCAGGATGCCCAGCGGCCGGCAGCGGATCACTGCGCCGACCTGGATGGCAAACGGCGTAATGACCAGCACGTCCACCGGATCGCCGTCCTCGGACAGCGTCTGCGGGATATAGCCGTAGTTGCAGGGATAGTGCATCGCGGTGAGCATGAAGCGGTCGACGAAAACGGCACCGCTGTCCTTGTCGACTTCGTACTTCACCGGATCGGCGTTCATCGGGATTTCGATGACGACGTTGAATTCGTCCGGCAGGTTCTTACCCGCGGGTACACGATCGAGACTCATGAAAGACCTTATGTGAGAAAGTGGCAAGAAAACGGATCAGGACTTGTCCCCGGCCGGGCGGTCCGGGACGCGCCGCTGCGGCTGGCCGGCGTCCTGCGCCGCGCTGGCGCCTGCATCCTCCGGCAAAGCCTCCAGCCCCGGGATGGGCGCGCTATCGAACAAATCCTGGATGTCCTCGGACCCGGACGGCGGCGACGCCACGGGTGCGGCTGCGGGCTGCGGCTGGCCAGCCGCGGCGGACGCACCAGGGGCAGGCACGCCCGTCGGCGCCTCGTCCTCGGGCGGCAGCTCCACGTCGGGCGGCACCAAGGGTTCGAAGGGTGCGTCGGCAAGCGCGGCGATGTCTTGTCCGGCCAACTCCTCGGGCGCCTGGGCGTCGAGCAGCGACGGATCGCCCGCGGTGTCTGCCGCGGGCAGCGCGACGTCGGCGGCCAGCACCGGTAGCGCCATGCCGGCCGCGGTGGCCAGCCGCCAGTGGCGCACCGCCTCGGCGGGCCGGTCCAGGCGATCGTACAAACTGCCCAGCAAGGCATGGACGTGGCCGTCGTTGCGCTGCTTCAGGCTGCGCAGCAGATAGCGCTCGGCCGGCCCCCACAGCTGGCCGGTCAGGCACAGCACGCCCAACATCGACAGCAAGTCGGGATTGCCGGGATGGCGCTGCAGCCAGGCCTCGGCCTTCTCCAGCCTGCGTGGCACCTGGGCCGCATCGCAGCGCGCGTAGGCCGCAAGCAGGCGGGGATCGAAGCGCTCGCCGATGGCGGTCTCGAGCACCTTGGCCGCCTCTTCGGGCTGGCCCGCCGATTCGAACGCCGCGGCGCCGGCCAGCGCCACCTCGGGCAAGGTGCGCTCTTCGGCCTTGAGGTCCTTCCAGACGGCGCGCCAGCCATCCCCAGGCAAGGCAGCGCGCAAGCGCGCCGCCGCCGACGATTCGATCAGGCGCAAGGCCTGGTCTTGGTCGACCGCCGCGCGCCGCGACAGGCTGCGGGCCAGCGCGAACGTCTGCTCGTCGTGGCCCAAGGCGTGATGCGCGCGCAAGAGCAGCCGCATGGTGTGCAAATGGCGCGCGCCGCCGTCTTGCAACGGCTCGAGTTGCGCCAGCGCCTCCTGCGCCCGGCCTTGGTCCAGGAGCATGTCGGCAGCCACCGTGGCCACGGCCTCCTGCAGGCCGGCATCCTGGCCGGCCTTGTCGCGCGCCTGCTCGAGCAAGGCGTCGCGCCGGGCGAATTCCCTCAGTCCATGCGCGGCACGCGCCGCCGACAGTGCGGCCAGCACCTGGCGGCTCGGCTTGCGGGTTTGGCCAAGCAGCTTGGTCAAGTCTTTTTCGGCATGCGCGTAGCGGCCTTCGAGCAACTGTATCCAGCCGCGCTCGAGCAGTTCATGGTCGCGTTCCTGCACGCGGCGTCCGCGCCAGGCCCGCACGCGTCCGGGAATCGATACCAGCCACGCCAGCAGCCGCAGCCCCACGTACAGGAGCACGAAGGCAGCCACGATCGCGACGACCGCGAAAGTCAGCGATACCTCGATGCGCCAGGGCTGCGCCAGGATGATCACATTGCCGCCGTGCTGGCGCAGCACCACCGCCAGCGCCACGGCGACGACCGTCAGCAAAAGCGTCCAGAACCAGGTCCGCATGCTGCTACTCCGCACGCGCAGGCGCATCGCCCAGGGACGCGCGCAAAGTGGCCGCCGCCGCCAGGCTGGCCGACAGGCCGGGCAGCTTCACCGCGATTTCGGCCTGCCCCAGCTCGCGGGCCAGCCGCTGCGCCGCCACGGTATCGGGCGAGCGGGCGTCGTAGCTGGCGGCCAGCGCCGCGGCCACCGCGTCGATTTCGTTGGTCCAGATCGCGGGCTGGCGCATCAGCAAGGCCACCTGGGCGGTCAACAGGCGCATGCGGATGTTGGCGCGCAGCTGCGCGCCCTGTTCGGGAGACAGCAGCAGGGCGCCGGCCTCGTCCACGCGCTGGATGCTGATCATGTCGGCCAGCTCGCGGCCGACGGCTGCCGCGGCCCGCTGCGGCCAGGAAGCGATCTCGGCCCGCCAGCGCTGCCACCAGGAGGCGTCGGCGTCGGCCGGTTCGGGCGCGTCGGACTGCGGCGGCATGGGCCCCCCGCTCGCAGCCGAGGCAGGCTGGCCCGCACCCGGGGCGGCGGCATCGGGCACCAGCAGCGGCGCGCGTGCAGTCAGCGCGATCAGCTGGTCGACCTTGGACGCAAGCGCCGGCACGTCGACCATGGGAACGGCCCGCAGCCGGTCGAGGTCGCCGTTGATGGCCTGCATGAGCGTGGCAAACGCCGGCCGCTCGGCGCGCGCCAGCCGCGCCTGCGCGGTCTCCAGCGCGACGATGGCATTGCTGACGCTGCCGCCCAGGCGCAGCTGCTGATTGGCCAGCGTCAGCAATTGTTCGACGTCGTTGAGCAGTTGCACGTCGCCCGAGCCGTCGCCAAAGGTTTGCAGGGCCTGTTCGAGCGCGGCGAAACGGCCTTGCACGTCGGCCAGCGTTTGGTCGAGCGCACGCAGGCGATCGTCGTGGGATTGGGCGAGCGACAGGGACTGCCGCGCCTCGCGGCGCACCGTGGCCAATTCGGAAGACACGGCATCGAGCCGGCTGGCGATCTCGCGGCCGGAACGTTCGAATTGCTGCCGTTGATACCACAGCGCGGCGGCCAGCGCCGCGATGACCAGCACCGCCAGGACCAAGGCGATGGCCAAGCCCGGCAGGCTGCGTCGTCGTCCTTTGTTGGACTTGTCAGCTTGCGTGGGCGGCGATGCTTCGCGATCGGCCGGGTTGGCAGCCGTGCTGCCCGGGGCGGCCGCAATGGCCGGGTCGATGGCGGGAGTCGTGTCGGTCATGTCGCGATTGTAGTCGTTGGGCCGCGTCGCCGACGCGCCGCAGCCATCCGCAAAGCCTCAAGCACGCAAAGCCTGTTCGATGGCCTCGTCCTCGGGCAAGCAGATTTTTACCATCCCGCGCGCGACGGCGTCGGGCGCAAACGCTTCCAGATGCTGCACGAGGCGCGGATGCGTGACGACGAAGCGACATCGCCGCCACCAAGATTCGAGCCCGGCGCGTCGTATCTGCCCATGCACCGCTTGGATGCCTTCACCGCTGGTCAGCAGCCAGTGCGCCGGCCGTCCCTCGTCGCGGCACGACATCAGGATGGGCAGCGCGGTGGCCGGCCACTGTGCAGGGACGCGCCGGTACGCCGCGTGGGCACGCACGTCGGCGCCCTGGCTTGCGAGCGTTTGCCCCAGCCAATCGCGCCCGGTCGTGCCCCGCACCAGCAAGACGCGCCGCGGCATGAAGCCGCGCGCCTGCATCAGCTGCCACAACGCCTCGGAATCGTAGGCAGGCGCGCCAGGTCCGGGATGCAGCAGTTGCGCACCGTCGTGCCAGAAAGACGATTCCCGCAGCGCCGCGGCCGTCGCCGGCCCGACGCAGGCGGCCGTCACGCCCGCCGGCCACTGTTGCATGCCGGCAACATCGCGCAGCTGGCGCAGATAGCAGCGCACCGCCGTCCCACTGACAAAGACCACCAAGTCATGGTCACCGGGATGCGGCAAGGTGGCGGCATCCGCAGGCAGCGCCTCAATCTCCAGCGCCGGCAGGTCCAGGACGTCCCAGCCCTGCGCACGCAGGCGCGCAGCCAGCGCGTCATTGCGCCCGGCTGGACGGGTCAGGACGGCAAATGGGCCGCAGGTCATCGTCATGCGCCGTTGCGGCCGGCCGCGCAACGGCCGCGATGCGGATCAGCGCAGCTGCTGCAGGACGACCGTGACCACCACCCCAATGATGGCCAGCACCAGCAAGCCCTGCAGCAGGCTCAATCCGGTTTGACGCGATGGCGTCGGCTGGCCGCCGCCGGTTTCGTGGTATTGCCCGCGGGCAGCTTCGTCGGTGCGTGCAGGTCGTGAGCGCAGCAAAGATTTCATCTACATACTCCATGGCGCGCCAAGCGCCTTTCCTTGTCCATCACAGACCAGGCGCAACCGGCGCGCCCGGCTTTCGGTCCCCCGCTGCAGCGCCGCCGCCCTGGGCTGGCGTCCAGCGGACAGGCAAGCCTGCGCGGCGGACCGATCGCATCAGGCTTGCTCGTTGTCGAGCGACTGCGTCTTGCGCGCCGCGATCCAGCGGCCGACCAGAATGACCAACAGCGCGCCGATGATCTCGGCGGCCAGCTTGGTCGTGGCATCGACCGTGCCGAACTCGCGCTCGACGACGATGTCGGTGACCATCATGCCGCCGGCGATCCAGCCCAGCAAGCCCGCGCCGAAAGTCACCACCAACGGATAGCGGTCGATCAGCTTGAGCACCAGCGTGCTGCCCCAGACGATGATGGGCACGCTGACCAGCAGCCCGAAGATCACCAGGCCGATCTGGTGGTCGGCATGCGCGTTTTGGGCCGCGCCCGCGATCGCGATCACATTGTCCAGACTCATGACGAAGTCGGCGATGATGATGGTCTTGATCGCCGACATCACCGACGTGCCGCTCTGGATCTTGTCATGGGCGTCGTCCTCGGGCAGCAGCAGCTTGATGCCGATCCACAGCAACAGCAGGCCCCCGACGATCTTCAGGAAAGGGATGGCCAGCAGCGTCAGCGCAAACGCGATTAGCACCACCCGCAGGCCGATGGCGCCGGCCGTCCCCCACAAAATGCCTTGCATGCGCTGCTTGGGCTGCAGGTTGCGGCACGCCAAGGCGATCACCACGGCATTGTCCCCGCCCAGCAGGATGTCGATCATGATGATCTGGAAGACCGCCGCCCAACTGAGCGTCTGAAAGAACTCAAGCACCTTTATCCCCCGTTTTGGTGAGGTTGCAACAAATTTGTCCTTGGTGGCCCGCATCCGCGAGCGCGGGCCGTTGGAAAAGCTACGCCAAAGACGGGGGATTGTAATTCAGCTCGCGTTCAGTTTTCAGCCGCCAATGAGCTACGCTACGCCTGCTGGCGCGCGGCGAAGTACTTGCCCAGCACCAACACGATCAGCGCGCCAGCCAGGCCGAAGATGATCGCCAGCTGGTGATGCGACACGCCCAACACGTTGTCGACCTGATGCAAGGGTGCATCCAGGGCCGGGTCGCCGACCAGCATTTCACCCGCAATGAAGCCCAGCAGCGCCGCACCCACCCACACGATCAGCGGGAAGCGCTCGATGACGCGCAGCAACAGCGAGCTGCCGAAGATGACCAGCGGGATGCTGATGGCCAGGCCGATGACCAGCAGCACGGTGTCGCCCATCGCTGCCGCGGCCACCGCCACGACGTTGTCCAAGCTCATGACCAGGTCGGCGACCATGATGGTACGGATTGCCGCAGCCAGGCTGCCATGCGCCTTGTCCTGTCCGGTGTCTTCCTTCTCGGGCAAGAGCAGGCTCACGCCGATGTAGACCAAGAGCAGCGCGCCTATGGTCTTGAGCCAGGGCAGCAGCAGCAGTTGCGCGGCCACCAGCGTCAGGACGATACGCATGCAGATCGCCGCGACCGACCCGATGACGATGGCCTTCTTCTGCTGCTGCTCGGGCAGCGAGCGCGCGGCCAGCGCGATGACAACGGCGTTGTCGCCGGATAACAGGATGTTGACCCAAATGATCTGGATCAGCGCGATCCAGAAGGCTGCACTGGTGACTTCCATGCGTCCACACTCCATGCCGGCGAAATGCCGGCGCAAGCGCCGTCTTGCCGGGCGTGCACGTGACGCCACGACGGTCTGGTATGACGCGAGCCTTCTGCAGAAAAAACCGGCCGCCCCCCGATGCGACCGGCGATGGCGCACGTTGGCGCCGGTGTTGCTTACAAGACGGACTTCAGCAGCTTGCCCATCTCCGACGGGTTGCGCGTCGTACGGATGCCGCAGGCCTCCATGATCTCGAGCTTGGCATCGGCCGTGTCGGCGCCGCCCGAAATCAGGGCGCCGGCGTGCCCCATGCGCTTGCCCGGAGGCGCGGTGACGCCGGCGATGAAGCCGACCACGGGCTTTTTCATGTTGTCCTTGGCCCACTGCGCGGCGTTGACTTCGTCCGGCCCGCCGATCTCGCCGATCATGATGACGGCGTCGGTGTCGGGGTCCTCGTTGAACATCTTGAGCACATCGATGTGCTTCAGGCCGTTGATGGGATCGCCGCCGATGCCCACGGCACTGGATTGGCCCAGGCCAAGCTCGGTGACTTGTGCCACGGCTTCATAGGTCAGCGTGCCGGAACGGCTGACGATGCCGATGCGGCCCTTGCGGTGGATGTGGCCGGGCATGATGCCGATCTTGATTTCGTCGGGCGTGATCAGGCCGGGGCAGTTCGGGCCCAGCAACAGGGTCTTCTTGTTCTGCGCCTTCATGCGGTTGCGCACTTCCAGCATGTCGCGCACCGGGATGCCCTCGGTGATGCAGATGACCAGGTCCAGGTCGGCCTCGACGGCTTCCCAGATGGCCGCGGCCGCGCCCGCAGGCGGCACGTAGATGACCGACACCGTCGCGCCAGTGGCCTCTTTCGCGTCCTTGACCGTGGCGTAGATGGGAATGCCCTCGAAATCCTCGCCGGCTTTCTTGGGATGGACGCCGGCCACGAAGGCGGCGCGCCCGTTGGCGTAATCACGGCACATACGGGTATGGAACTGTCCCGTCTTGCCGGTGATACCCTGGGTGATGACTTTGGTGTCCTTGTTGATGAGAATCGACATGTCGCTAATCCTTCGCTGATCTGTTTGATGCCGTCATCACTGGTTGGCGGCGGCGACGACCTTGGTGGCCGCTTCGGCCATGGTGTCGGCGCTGATGATGGGCAGGCCCGATTCGGCGAGCATCTTCTTGCCGAGCTCTTCGTTGGTGCCCTTCATGCGAACGACCAGCGGCACGCTCAGGTTGACCGCCTTGCACGCGGAGATCACGCCTTCGGCGATCACGTCGCAGCGCATAATGCCGCCGAAGATGTTGACCAGGATCGCCTTGACGTCCTTGTTCTTGAGCATGATCTTGAAGGCCTCGGTGACCTTCTCGGCGGTGGCACCGCCGCCGACGTCCAGGAAGTTGGCCGGCTCGCCGCCGAACAGCTTGATGGTGTCCATGGTGGCCATGGCCAGGCCCGCCCCATTGACCAGGCAGCCGATGTTGCCATCGAGCTGGATGTAGGCCAGGTCGTACTTGCTCGCCTCGATCTCGGCGGGGTCCTCTTCGTCGAGATCGCGGTAGGCAACGATCTCGGGGTGGCGGAACAGCGCGTTCGAATCGAAATTGAACTTGGCGTCCAGGGCGATCAGGTTGCCCTTGCTGTCGCAATTGAGCGGGTTGACCTCGACCAGCGACGCGTCGGTTTCCATGTAGCACTGGTAGAGCTTCTGGAACATGTCCACGGCCTGGTCGACGGAATGGCCGGACAGCCCGATCGCGGTGGCGATCTTGCGGGCCTGCTCGGTGCCCAAGCCGGCCAGCGGATCGATGTACTCGGTGACGATCTTCTCGGGCGAGGACTGGGCGACTTCTTCGATGTCCATGCCGCCTTCGCTGGAGGCAATGAAGGCCACCTTCTGCGTGGCCCGGTCGGTCACCAGCGAAACGTAGTATTCCTTCTGGATGTCGGCGCCTTCCTCGATATACAGGCGGCGCACCTTCTGGCCCTGCGGCCCGGTTTGGTGCGTGACCAGCTGCATGCCGAGGATTTCCGAGGCCAGCTTCCTGACGTCATCCAACGAGCGGGCCAGCTTGACCCCGCCGCCCTTGCCGCGGCCACCGGCATGGATCTGCGCCTTCACGACCCAGACTGGGCCACCCAGTTTTTCGGCAGCGGCCACGGCCTCGTCGACGGAAAACGCGGGAATGCCGCGAGGCACGGTGACGCCAAATTTCTTCAGCAGTTCCTTGCCTTGGTACTCGTGGATCTTCATGGATTACCTGTCAAGTCGTATGGATAAAGGAATCGGTCGACGCGGCACCGTCGGCAGGCGCTGAGCCGTCCGGGCGGGATCCTGCCGCCGCGTTCGCCTCCGGACCGGTATACCAGCGGGGGTAATGCTCGCGCACCACCGGGCCGTCGGTGCGCAGGGCGTGGCAGCCACCAACCTGGAAGGGCCGCTGGTCCGGGTTTGCCTGCGCCTGTTGACGGCGCCGGCCGGCCATGGTTTGCACCGCGGCCGTGGGCAGCACCTGGGCCAGTTCCGTCATGTGGGTGCAGCCCGCGGTCCGGCCGAACCGCTCCTTGACCGCCTGGCGGAACTGCCGCAACAGATTCATGCCCTTCAGGTCGGCGTAATCCGGCGCGATGGCCGTGCAATGCTCGCCGTAAGGCGCCGCATCATAGGCTGCCTGCGCGTCCACGATGTTGTAGTCGGCATCGATGGTCAGGCGCAGGTGCATGTGATGGACCGGCTTGCCGGCCGGATGGGTCTGCCCGAACTTTACGAAGTCGTAGCCCTTGACGTCGATGAGCTCGGCCTCGATATCGTACAGGCCGTCCTGCCGAGCGTACGACTGCACACGTATGGAACGCGTGTGCAGGGGCTGGCGGGGGCAGTCGGGCAAGGCCAGGGGCATGCTTACGTGCGCGGCATGAAACCCGGGGAGTATAGCGCACGCGCCGGCCCGATCCGACGCGTCCGAGGGTCAGGCCAGTGCCGGCAGCTCCGTGCGAAGCCGGCGGGCGGCGCCGACCATCGCCTTGAGCGCGGCCTCGGTCTCGGCCCAGCCGCGGGTCTTCAGCCCGCAATCCGGATTGACCCAAAGCCGCTCACGGGGCAAGCGCTCGGCCGCGCGCCGCATCAGGCCGACCATCCAGGCCGGATCCGGCACATTGGGCGAATGGATGTCGAACACCCCTGGGCCGATGTCGTTGGGGTAGCGGAAGCGCTCGAAGGCCTCGAGCAGTTCCATGTTCGAGCGCGACGTCTCGATGGTGATGACGTCGGCGTCCAGGGCCGCGATGGCCTCGATGATGTCGTTGAACTCCGAATAGCACATGTGGGTGTGGATTTGCGTCTCCGGGCGCGCCACCGACGTGGCCAGCCGGAAGCAGTCCACTGCCCAGTCCAGGTAGGCATCCCAGTCGGCGCGGCGCAGCGGCAGCCCTTCGCGAAAGGCAGGCTCGTCGATCTGGATGACGCGTATGCCTGCCGCCTGCAGGTCCGCGACCTCGTCGCGCAAGGCCAGCGCCAGCTGCCGGCAGGTCTGCTCGCGCGGCTGGTCGTCGCGCACGAAGGACCACTGCAGGATGGTCACCGGGCCGGTCAGCATCCCCTTGACCGGCTTGTCGGTCAACGACTGCGCATACGACGACCACCCCACCGTCATGGGTGCGGGCCGCGCCACGTCGCCAAAGATGATCGGTGGCTTGACGCAGCGCGAGCCATAGCTCTGCACCCAACCGTGGCGGGTAAACGCAAAGCCAGCCAGCAGCTCGCCGAAGTACTCGACCATGTCGTTGCGCTCGGGCTCGCCATGGACCAGGACGTCCAGGCCGATGCTTTCCTGAAAGCGTATCGTGCGCTCGATTTCCGCCCGGATGGCCTTTTCGTAGGCGGCATCGGAGATGGCGCCGGCCTTCCAGTCGCGCCGCACGGCGCGTATCTGCGCGGTCTGGGGGAAGGATCCTATCGTCGTGGTAGGGAAATCCGGCAGCTTCAGCCGCGCCTGCTGGGCGGCGATGCGCTCGGCAAAGGGCGCGCGGGCCCGCGGCAGCGCCTCGTGGCCGGCCAGGCGCGCCGCCACCGCCGGGTTGTGGATGCGCGGCGAGGTGCGGCGCGACTGCAGCGCCCTGCGTTGGACCTGCAGCAACTGCCGGCAGGCGTCATCCGGCTCGCCCGCCAGGGCCTGGCCGAGCGCGCGCAGCTCCTGCAGCTTCTGGCGTGCGAACGACAGCCAACCCTTGAGCTCGGCGTCCAGTTCGGTTTCCTGCTCCAGGTCCACCGGCACGTGCAGCAGCGAGCACGACGGCGCCAGCCACAGGCGTTCGCCCAGCCGGGCCGCAACCGGCGCCAGGGCAGCCTGCACCGCATCCAGGTCCGCGCGCCAGACGTTACGGCCGTCGATGCAGCCGGCCGACAGCACCTGGTCCGGGCGCAGCGCCTGCACCACCGCCTGCAGCTGCCCGGGCGCGCGCACCAGGTCGACGTGCAACCCGGCCACCGGCAGCGCGGCGGCCACGGATAGGTTCTCTTGCAGGGCGCCGAAGTACGTCGCCAACAGGATGCGCACGGGGCTACCGGCCAGGCGTTCATAGACGCGTACATAGGCATCGCGCCAGGCCTGCGGCAAATCGAGCACCAGGGCCGGCTCATCGACCTGCACCCACTGCACGCCCTGCCCGGCCAGCCGTTGCAGCACGGCTTCGTAGACGGGCAGCAGGTTGTCCAGCAGCGCCAGCTTGGCCGCATCGCCCGCCCCCGAGTAGGCCTGGCCCTTGCCCAGCCACAGCCAGGTCAGCGGTCCCGGGATGACGGGCTTGGGCCGATGCCCTTCGGCGATGGCCTCGGCCACCTGCTCGAAAAGCGCGTCCCGCGCGATACGAAACACCTGCCCGGGATGCAGCTCGGGGACGATGTAGTGGTAGTTCGTATCGAACCACTTGGTCATTTCGCAGGCCGGTGCCGGCTCGCCGGTCGGCGCCCGTCCGCGCGCCATGCGAAACAGCGTATCGAGCGACACCGGCTCGCCTGCCGGCTGGCCAAAGCGAGGGGGCACGGCGCCCAGCAGCGCGGTCCATTCGAGGATGTGGTCGTACCAGGCGAAGTCACCCACCGGCACGAAGGCCAGGCCGCTGTCGGCCTGTTGCCGCCAGTGGCGGGCGCGCAGTTCGCGGCCGACCGCCAGCAGGCTGGCCGCCTCCCCCCCGGCCCAATAGGCTTCTAGCGCGCGCTTGAGCTCGCGCTGCGCGCCGATGCGGGGAAAACCAAGGTTATGCAAGGTAATGCTCATCGATGACGACCCGTGGAGTAATGGCTGACAAGCTGCCATTGTCCTGCGGGTCGACCATGAATCAAAATCAATGTGAGCATATATAATTTGAACAATATTCATATTATGGCCAGCCTGGCCGGCCGCATCGGCGGCGCGCGGGCGCCGCGCCTGCAAGGGACCACGCATGCTCGAAATCCGCCACCTCGAAACGCTGCAAGCCATACGTGACGGCGGCAGCCTGCTGGAGGCCGCCGAGCGGCTGCACGTCACCCAATCGGCCCTATCGCACCAACTGCGCGACCTGGAAACCCGGTTGGGCACGCCGCTGCTCAACCGCCGCACCCGTCCGGCGCGGCTGACCACCGCGGGGCTGCGCATCGTGGCGCTGGCCGACGACGTGCTGCCGCGCGTGCGCGCCACCGAGCGGGAGCTCGCCCGCCTGGCGCAGGGGCGCGCTGGCCGGCTACACGTGGCCATCGAATGCCATTCGTGCTTCCAATGGTTGATGCCCGCATTGGACGCATTCCGCCAGCAATGGCCGGAAGTGGCGCTGGACCTGTCGGCGGCGTTCTCGTTTGCCCCCCTGCCCGCCCTGCTGCGCGGCGACCTGGACCTGGTCGTGACTTCCGATCCACAGCCGCTGGAGGCCGTCCTTTACGTGCCGCTGTTTCGCTACGAGCTGGTGCTAGCGGTCTCTGCGCAGAACCCGCTCGCCCAACAGCGTCATGTCGAGCCAGGGGACCTGGCCGGGCAGACGCTTATCACCTATCCCGTGGACCGGCAGCGGCTGGACGTCTTCACGGCTTTCCTGGACCCGGCCGACGTTGAGCCGGCCGCCGTGCGCACCGCCGAGCTGACCCCCGTCATCGTGCAGCTGGTGGCCAGCAATCGCGGCGTGGCTGCCCTGCCCAACTGGGCCTTGACCGAATACCTGGACCAGGGGTGGCTGCGCACTTGCCGGCTGGGCGCCCAGGGCGTGTGGCGCACGCTGTACGCAGCCGTGCGCAGCGAGGATGGCGAGGCGCCCTATGTGAAGGAATTCCTGGGCGTGGCGCGCGAGGTGTGCTTTCGCACGCTGGCCGGGATCAAGTCGGCCGGAAAGGCTGGCTGACGCGCCGCTGCCGGCCATGCGGCAAATGCACTGGCGGTGCGAGGACCCTGCCGCATCGACCGGGCCGCGCCCGCCCGCTTGGTGCGCAGCGGGCAGGCGTGACCGTCGACCGTGGTCAGTCGTCGGCCTCGCCCAGCACCTTGCGTATGACGTCATGATCGAAGCCGCGGCCGGCCAGGAATCGGGCCTGCTTGGCATATTCGGCAGGCGAGGACGGCGCCTTGCCGTAGCGCTTGGCCCAGGCCGCCCGCGCACGGTCGAGCTCGGTGGCGCGCAGTTGTTGGCGCACGGCACCGAGCTGGTCGTCGGACACGCCCTGCTGGCGCAGTTCCTGAACGATGCGCGCCGCGCCGCGGCCACCGGCGCGCCGGTGCACCACGCTTTGCACATAACGCGCGTCCGACAGCCATCCCTCGCGCTGCAGCGCATCGAGCACGGCATCGATGTCGTCATCTGGCTGCGCATGGCGGACCAGCTTGCGCGCCAATTCCGCCCGCGAATGCTCGCGCCGCGACAGGTAAGCCACGGCGCGCGCCTTCAGGCCGGGGCCTGGCGACCGTGGCCGGCCCGGGGCGCCCGGCGCGCGCGGCGGCAAAGGCATGGCAGCCCTATTCTTGGGCGGCCTCGGCCTTGCCGGCCTTGGCGCCCTTTTCTTCCTTGGCCGGCGACGCAGTGCCCGCACGCGGGGCGATGCCCAGGTGCTCGCGCACGCGGTTTTCGATTTCCAAGGCGAGCTCGGGATGCTCGCGCAGGTAGTCGCGCGCGTTGTCCTTGCCCTGGCCGATGCGGTCGCCGTTGTAGCTGAACCAGGCACCGGCCTTGTCGATGATGCCGGCCTGCACGCCCAGGTCGATGATTTCGCCTTCGCGCGAGATGCCCGCGCCGTACATGATGTCGAATTCGGCCTGCTTGAACGGCGGCGCGACCTTGTTCTTGACCACCTTGACGCGGGTTTCGTTGCCGATGACCTCCTCGCCCTTCTTGATGGAGCCGGTGCGGCGGATGTCCAGGCGCACCGACGAATAGAACTTGAGCGCGTTGCCCCCGGTGGTGGTTTCAGGGTTGCCGAACATCACGCCGATCTTCATCCGGATCTGGTTGATGAAGATGACCATGCAGTTGGTGCGCTTGATGGTCGCGGTGAGCTTGCGCAGCGCCTGGCTCATCAGGCGGGCCTGCAGGCCCGGCAGCGCGTCGCCCATCTCGCCTTCGATTTC
>CALEQZ010000055.1 GCA_937908115.1 uncultured Alcaligenaceae bacterium
CATGCCTGGCCTCCCAGCCGGGATATGGGATAAGCCAGCCAGTTTAGCACCGTGGAAGGAGCTTGGATTGCGCATCCCGCGGGGCGTGGGACATCCCGGGCCGCCCGGAGGGCGCGAAACGCCCGACCTGTGAGCCGGCAAGCCCCGGCGCGAAGCGCTGCGCGCTACCTCCCGGGCGTTCCCGCCCCCCGGGCCGCGCCGCTGCGGGTGCGATGGCGGGAGCCGAAGCGGCCCTAGTCCAGCGCTCCGTCTGGCGACGGCAACGTGACGACCTTGGAGAACTGCTCGACGGGCTTCTTGCCCGGGCCGTGCGCCAGGAAATTGTTGGGATTGACGGCCACGCCGCCCACCCGCACCTCGAAGTGCAGGTGCGAGCCCGTGGAACGCCCGGTGCTGCCGACCAGGGCAATGCGCTGCCCGCGCTTGACCAAGTCCCCGGGCTTGACCAGTAGCTTGGAGGCGTGGGCATAGCGGGTGACCAGGTCGTTGCCATGATCGATGTCGATCATGTAGCCGTATCCCCGGTGGTATTCCGCAACCTGCACCACGCCGCCGGCCGCCGCGACGATCGGCGTTCCGACCGGAGCCACGAAATCCACGCCCTCGTGCAGGGAGCGGGTGCCGGTGAAGGGATCGACGCGCCAACCGAAAGACGAACTGTTAAACCCTTGGGATACAGGCATCGCGGTGGGGGTCATGGCCTTGCGCACCGACAGCGTGGTGAGCTGGGCATCGAGCACGCTGAGGTAATCCGCCCGTTCCTTCAGCTGGGCCTCGAGCTTGTCGAGCTCCGAGCTCACGTCCTGCGGCGACATGGCTTGGGACGAAACCAGCAGGCCGCCTCGGCCGGGCACCCCCTTGGCGGAAAACGCGGGCGTCACGCCGGCCAATCCCGCCACCCGCTCGCCCAGGGCATCGAGCTGCATGAGCTTGGCCTGCATCTCGCCCACCCGCTTGGCGAGCAAGTTCAGGTGCTCCCGCATGACGGCCTGTTGACGGGCTTCCTCCCGCTTTTGCTGGGCCAACGTCGTTTCGCCATCCGGCGACTGAGAGAATCCGGATATCACGGCGTGCAGGAGCAGGGCTCCCATGACCACGACGGCAACGACTACCGCGATCATCCCAGCAATCAGCCTGGGGGTCAGCGCCAGCGTCCGGGCCTCGGACAGACGCGGATGCACTATGATGATCTGCACGGAACGTGCCTCCTGCAGTAAAGACGCGCCTTGCTCGGCGCCCCGTTTCCTTTTGATCAATCCCAATACTTCTGGGGTTTCGTCCTCGACATGTTTCGCAATCGACCCGCCAACCCGACGACCAGGCGGCGTAAACAGACCTACACCGATCCCGCGCAGGAGACCGCTGCGCTGGCATGCCTCGGGCGCGACGGCAAGGGAGCAAGCCTTTTGGGCACGGCCCGGCGCCTGATGGACTTGGAACGTTTGGTACGCGATACCCTTCCGGCCCCGCTGGGCGAGTCGTGCCACGTGCTTCGGTTCGAAGAGGGCAACCTGACCCTAGGTGTGCCTGCCGCGACGCATTCGGCCAAATTGCGCCAGTTGGCGCCCCGGCTGGTCGCAGCCTTGGAAAGGCAAGGCTGGCAGGTTAACGGAATCACCGTCCGCGTTCAAGCAACGCTTACCCGGCTGTCCGAGGGAGAACCCGCATCGGCGACGCCCCCGGCTCCGCCCCGCGAATTCTCCGAGCAGGCCCGGAAAGCCTTCGCGGAGCTCCATGGGCGGTTACGTGCCGGCCCGCTGGCCGATGCGGTGGCCAAACTGCTCAAGAACGAGCCCCCGCCCGGCTGACCGACGCGGGCCGAGCCTCCGCTCGCAATGGTGGGGTCAGGCCGTGACCCAGTCTTCGCGGAAGGCGAGCGGCGCGGCCGCCTTGGATTCGAAAGTCGCGATTTCCCAGGCGTCGCGCTGCGCCAGCAGCGTCCGCGCGAGCTGGTTGTTCAGGCCGTGGCCGGACTTGTGGGCCACGTAGCGCGCGATCAGCGGCTTGCCGACCAAGTAGAGATCCCCGATCGCGTCCAGGATCTTGTGCTTGACGAACTCGTCTTCGTAACGCAGGCCGTCGTTGTTCAAGACCCGGTATTCGTCCATCACGATCGCGTTGTCCAAGCTGCCGCCCCGGGCCAGGCCGGCGGCGCGCAGGTTCTCGACGTCCTGCATGAAACCGAAGGTCCGCGCCCGGGCGATTTCCTTGATGTAGGAATGCCGCGCGAAATCGATCTCGGCGAAATTGGAAGTGGCGTCGATGGCTGGATGGTGAAAATCGATGGAGAACGCGAGCGCGAACCCGTCATACGGTTCCAGCCGCGCCCACTTGGCCGAAGCCCCCTCGCCTTCCCGCACTTCGACGGGCTTCAAGACCCGGATGAACTCCTTGGGGGCGTTCTGCTCCTCGATGCCCGCCGATTGCAGCAAGAACACGAAGGTGCCAGCGCTCCCATCCATGATGGGGACTTCCTCGGCGGTGAGGTCTACGTGCAGGTTGTCGATGCCCAGGCCCGCGCAGGCGGACATCAGGTGCTCGACAGTCGATACGCGGACGTCCCCTTTCTGCAGCACTGATGCCATGCGGGTATCGCCAATGGCCATGGCCGAAGCGGGCAGGTCGACCGGCTCGGGAAAATCGATGCGATGGAAGACGATGCCCGTATTGACCGCGGCCGGACGCAGCGTGATTTCCACTCGCCGGCCGGAATGCAGTCCGACCCCGGTCGTGCGGGTGACGCTTCGTATGGTTCGCTGGCAAAGCATGGCGGCGAGGTATCCGGGTTAATACTATATTGTAGCGGCTCCGACCTAGGTCGGCGGCGGGAAACAGAACCGTCTCCCGCAAGAACCGCGCCTCCCATGGGCGGAGCACCCCTGGGGCACCGCCTAGGAAAGCAAGCCCGCCGCGGAGACAGCGGGGAAGCGACGTGACAGCGGCTAGATTTACAGCTGGTTGAGCAGCGTCTCGGCGTCGCTGACTTCGTATTTGCCGGGTGCCTCGATGTTCAGCAGCTTGACCACGCCATCGTCCAACAGCATGGAGTAACGCTGCGAGCGGATGCCCATGCCGCGCTCGGTCAGGTCCAGTTCCAGGCCCAATGCCTTAGTCCACTTGGCCGAACCGTCGGCCATCATGCGGATCTTGCCCTGGCTGCCCTGCTCCTTCGCCCACGCCCCCATGACGAAGGCATCGTTGGTGGCCACGCACCAGATCTCATCCACGCCTTTGGCCTTGAGCGCGTCGTGATGCTGCAGGTAACTGGGCACGTGCTTGGCCGAGCAAGTGGGCGTGAAGGCACCCGGCACGGCGAACACCGCAATCTTTTTGCCTTTGACCAGATCCGCCACCTGGAATGCGTTCGGCCCGAGCGAGCAGCCCTCGGTTTCTACCGCGATGAACTCGGTCAGGGTGCCATCGGGGACTCGATCGCCTACTTTGATGGTCATGGGAGGACTCCTTGTTATTTGGGTGAGAACGGGAAAGAAACACCGGAAAGGCAGTATAGGACGCGAACGCCCGTCCATGGACGACCAGCGGGCGAAAAAAGTGTCCGGCGGCAACCGTACCGCCTAACGCACCCCGGGCTTGAAAGCGAAAGTGCGGGGGGCACCGCAACGCCATGCCCGCCCGCACCTCCGCGGCCTAGTCCATTGGATGAACGACGACCGCGCCTCCGGTGGTCGTATCAGCCTTTCGCCTTCAGTCGGCTTGCTTGCGCAGGAACGCCGGGATGTCCAGGTGATCCATGCCCGAGCTTTCCAAGGCCTGCACGCGCATGGAAGCATCGCGCGGATTGCGGAAGACCGTGGGCGTGTCGTAGTCATGGTAGTTGGTGTTGCCAACCATGGCGTTGTAGGCGGGAACGTTGTCGGTTCCGGTGCGCAATTGGGGCATGGCATTCTGCACCAGTTGCGGCTTGACCTTATTGCGGCCCAGGCCCGTGGCGACCACGGTCACGCGCAGGTCTTCGCCCATCGCATCGTCATACGCCACGCCGAAGATCACGGTTGCATCTTCCGCGGCATAGCTGCGGATGGTGTCCATGATCTCGCGGGTTTCGCGCATCTTCAGCGAACGGCTCGCGGTGATGTTCACCAGCACGCCGCGGGCGCCGTTCAGGTCGATGCCCTCCAGCAGCGGGCACGCGATGGCCTGCTCGGCCGCCACGCGCGCGCGGTCCACGCCGCTCGCGATGGCCGTGCCCATCATGGCCTTGCCCTGCTCGCTCATGATCGTCTTGACGTCTTCGAAGTCGACGTTGACGTTACCGTCCACGTTGATGATCTCGGCGATGCCCGCGCAAGCGTTGTGCAGTACGTCGTCAGCGGCCTTGAAGCAGTCTTCCTGCGTCGCATCCTCGCCGAGCAGCTCGTACAGGTTTTCGTTGAGCACGACGATCAACGAATGCACGTGCTGCGACAGCGCCTCGATGCCTTCCTCGGCCATGCGCATGCGCTTGGCGCCTTCGAAATGAAAGGGCTTGGTCACCACGGCCACCGTCAGGATGCCGAGCTCCTTGGCGACTTCCGCCACCACTGGGCCGGCCCCCGTGCCGGTACCGCCGCCCATGCCCGCGGTGATAAACACCATGTGGGCGCCCTGCAGGGCATCACGGATTTCTTCGCGAGCGGTCTCGGCAGCGGCGCGCCCTTGCTCGGGCTTGGCGCCGGCGCCCAACCCGCTGCGGCCCAGACGGATCTGGACCGGCGCATTGGTGTGGGCGAGCGCCTGGGCGTCCGTGTTGGCGCAGATGAAGTCCACGCCTTGCACGCCACGGCGGATCATGTGAGCGACGGCATTACCGCCCGCGCCGCCCACGCCCACCACCTTGATGACCGTCCCGCGGGAATCGGTGTCTAGCATTTCGAATTTCATAGGAACCTCCGGAGTGTCTGGCGTTTTGGTGGCGGCTGGAAAATGTGAAATGTGAAATGTGATCGGGCTGAATCGACCAAGGACCCCGCCATGGGATCGCGCTTCACGTTTCACCTTCCCCGGTCACGCACCTCCTAGACTCAAAACAAAAAGAGTTGAAGACGAACTACAAAAAACAAAGAACTTGAACTGCCCCGGCCAGCTTGCGATGACCGGTACCGACCTACGCAACATGGTTCAAAGAACAGGCACTACTTCAAGAAAAACGTTGGACTCGAAGGACTGCACAGTGTCAAAGAACGTATGCGACGGGGCATCGCGTCAAAAATTCCCCAAAAACCACTCTTTCATACGAGCGAAAATCTGTGACACATTTCCCGTCTGCTGCGCCGCCTTGCGGCCGCGCATGCGCTGCATGCGGGCTTCGGCCAGCAAACCCATCACGGTGGAGAAGCGCGGGCTGCGAACCACGTCCGCCAGGCTGCCGGAATACTCGGGAACGCCCAGCCGCACGGGTTTCAGGAAAATGTCTTCCGCCAGCTCCACGATGCCTGGCATCTGCGACGTGCCGCCCGTCAGCACGATGCCCGACGACAGCAGCTCGTCGTAGCCCGACTCGCGGATCACCTGTTGCACGAAGGTGAACAACTCCTCCACGCGCGGCTCGATCACGGCACCCAGTGCCTGGCGCGACAGCTGGCGCGGCCCCCGGTCTCCCAGGCCAGGCACCTCGATGCGATCGTCCGGGCTGGCGAGCACCTGCTTGGCCACGCCATAGCGCAGCTTGATTTCTTCTGCATCGGGCGTGGGCGTGCGCAGCGCGGCGGCAATGTCGCCGGTGATCTGGTCGCCGGCGATGGGGATGACCGCGGTATGGCGTATCGCGCCGCCCGTAAAGATGGCGATGTCGGTCGTGCCGCCCCCGATGTCCACGAGCGCCACGCCCAGCTCCTTCTCGTCCGGGGTCAGGCAGGCAAGGCTCGAGGCGAGGGGCTGCAGTATCAGGTCCTGCACTTCCAGGCCGCAGCGGCGCACGCACTTGACGATGTTCTGCGCCGCGCTGACCGC
>CALEQZ010000056.1 GCA_937908115.1 uncultured Alcaligenaceae bacterium
GCCCCCGCCGGCGTCGCCCCCGCAACGCCCGCCCAGCCCGTCGCCGGGGCCGGCGTGCGCGCGCGCCAGCTGCGGCCGCAAGTTCTCCTGACTGCCTGTCACGTCCACGTCGAAGGCCAGGTCCTCGGCACGGTGCCAGGTGGTGAACCATTCCAGTGGCCGGTCCTGCTGGTCCATCCCCTGGCCTTCCAGCATCAGTAGGGGGCTACCCTCGTCGACCTGCAGCGCCCCCGCCAGCCAGACGTCGGCCGCCACGGCGCGGATGCGGTTGCGGCCGCGCCCCGGGTAACGGCCATAGCGCGCCGACAGCACGCGGTGCAGCGAGGCATCCTCCAGGTCTGCGGCCACCAGGCCCGGGACGGACGCCGCATCCAGCCAGGTGCGCACGTAGGCCAACGGGCGGCCGTGGACCGAGCGCAGGCGCTCGACCACCAGGGCGCGCGATGTGCCGAAGAATTCCGCCACCGGCGCGGGCGGCGTCGTCAACGCAAAGCGCAGGACCTGGGTGCGCAAGACGATGCCTTCGCCGGCAAATTGCTCGTACAGCCCGGTCGAACGCTGGATCAGGCGCCGGTGCACGCGCGGCGATGCGACCGTCGCCGGCCGCCCCGGCTCGCGGCGGATCCGGCCTTCGGCCGCCAGAATGGCCAGCGCCTGGCGCACCACGCTGCGCGCCACGCCGAAGCGCCGGCACAGCGCCGCCTCGCTGGGCAGCACCGTGCCCGGCGGCAGCGCATAGCCGCCCAACTCGCCGCGCAGGATGTCGGCGATTTGGACGTAAAGGGGTGCGGCGGCGCCGCGCCGGGTGACGGTCTTTTGCGTCATGGGCAATGGGCAGGACGGGTTCGCCTTTTCAACCCCCGGCGCGGGGGGCGGGCGAGGCGCCCATTCTAGCCGCCCGTCGTCGCCCGGGCGGTTTCCCAGACGTGCGACCAGCCGGGTGCAAGATTGGCGGCGCGCTCGGCCGCCAGTACCAGGCTGTCTTCGCGGGCGATGCCTTTGCCGGCGATGTCGAACGCCGTGCCGTGGTCCACGGAAACCCGCACGACCGGCAACCCGACGGTGATATTGACGCCGTCGTCGCCGTAGACCGCCTTGAAGGGCGCATGGCCCTGGTCGTGATAGCAGGCGATGACGAACTTCCATTTGCCGCGCACGGCTTGCGGGAACAGGGCGTCGGCCGGGATGGGGCCGGCAGCGGCGATGCCAGCGGCCTGGGCCTCGGCCACGGCAGGGGCCAGGATGTCGGCGTCTTCGGTGCCGAAGATGCCGTTCTCCCCGGCATGGGGATTGAGGCCAGCCACCGCCACCGGCTCGTCGGCGCGGCCCAGCGCCCGGGCGAACGCCCCGGCCAAGCGCAGCACTGCCCGCATGCGCTCGGGGGTGACGTCCTGGATGGCCTGGCGCAGCGACACGTGCGTGGTGGCATGGAAAACGTATAGGTCGCCGGCCGATAGCACGAGCGAAAACGTCTTGACGCCGAACTCGTGGGCCAGCAGCTCGGTGTGGCCGGGCCATTTGTGCCCAGCCAGGTGCATGGCCGCCTTGTTCAGCGGCGCGGTGACGATGCCATCGATGCGACCGTCGCGCGCCAAGGCACACGCCGTGGTGACGAAGCGTACCGACCCGTCACCGGCTTCGGCGCTCAGTTGCCCGGCCGGTACGTGGGCCAGCGACGGGCCTGCCTGGAGCACCTCAATGGTGCCGGGTTCGTTGCGCACGTCCTCGGGACGCTGGACGACGCGGACCTTGGCCGCCGCATCGGCCCCCAGGTCGGCCGCGGCGCGGCGCAGGCAATCGGCGTCGCCCACGACGAACAACCGCGCGCGCTGGCGCAGGTCGTCATGGCCGAGCAGCATCTTGGCCGTGATTTCCGGCCCGATGCCGGCCACGTCGCCGAGCGTGACGGCCAACAGCGGCTTGCGCGCCGCATCGGAAGAATGGGTCATGTCGCGAATCTCCTTTCCCGGATCGCTTGCGCGGCCCGGACCAACACATCGGCCGAGCCGAAGCCTCCGGCCTTGGTCACCACCGGCAGGCCGGCCGCGCGGCCGCCGGTGAGCGTACCCATGGGCACGCCGCCGGTGACCTCGTCGACCAGGGCGATGCCGGTGGCGCCGAGCGATTGAAGCACCTGGCGCGCGCCGTCGCCGCCGGTGGCGACCACCCCGGCCGCCCCCAGGGCATCGATCAGCCTGGCGGCGAGCTCGCCCAAGCGGGCGGCCACGGTATCAGCATCCAGGCCGGCATGGCGCCCTTCGGGCGCGAGCAGCAATACCGTGTCATCCCTGCCCGCATCGGCCACGCCGCGCTCGGACGCGACGACTCCGGCGGCCCAGCTTTCCCAGGCGGCCGGGTCGGCCAACTGCTGCGGGGCAGGTGCCCAGGTCCGCGCGCCCCGCTCCTGCAGGGTCTGCGCCTGGGACCGCGCGGCGCTGTGCTGCGAGGTCACGACCACGACGACGGGCCCGCGCGCCTGCGCGCCCGCCCAGATTCGGGCCAGCGGCCCGGCCAGGCCGCCTGCACCGACCGGCAGCGCCCGCTCGCCCAACTCGGCGACGGCCCGGGCCAGGCGTTCGAGGTCCTCCTCGCTGGCGGCGTCGACCACCACCACCGGGCCGGCCTGAGCGATGCGCGCGGCCAGCGCCTGCGGCGTCTCGTCCGGCGATGCGGCGATGCCGGCGCAGCCAAGCAGCGTGGGAATATGGCTTTGCGTCACCGGCGTGACGGGATCGGTGGCGGCCGAGGTCTCGGTCACGGGCCGGTCGTCGACCAGCAGCACGCCGTCCCGGACGGTGCGGCCCGTGGCGGGAAACGCCGGGCAGATCACCGCCACGGCATCGTCGGACCAGGCGGCGCGCGCCGCCTCGATTTCAGCGCGGAACGCGCCGCGCAGCGTCGAATCCACCTTTTTGTACAGGCGGCGCACGCCGGCCTGGCGCAGGCGCCGAACCTCGCGGCGCACCGCCTCGCCGGCGGCGGCGGGCGCCATGGCGCGGCTGTTGGTGGTAACCGCCAGCACCTCGGCCCGCGCACCCGCCCCGGACAGCGCCTCGTCGGCACCGCCCATGGACAGCTGAGTGACCCAGCCGGCGCGCACGAACTGCACCGCGGTATCACCCGCGCCGGTCAGGTCGTCGGCAACGATGGCGACCAGCGGACCGGTCACAATGCCGCCCCGGGCTGCGCGGCCAGCACGTCGTCTTCGGCGTCCACGGGCTTGAGTTCGCCGGCGCGCTTCAGGAAGTAGGACGCCAGCACGGGCGCAAGGATGGAGCTGATCAGCACGCACGCGGCGACCTGCGCGGTGGCAGTGGCGACATACGGCGCGAAGGTCGGGTCGGCGGCAGCGACCACGGCCGGCGTGGCGATGGCGTTGCCGGCGGTCGTGCCGGCGGCAAAGCCCAGCCCCGACTTGCCTCCGCGGCGCAGGATGTAGCGGTAGCCCAAGTAGACCAGGCCGCCGGTGATGGGGCTGATCAGCAGGCCCAGGATCAGGCCGCTCAGGCCGCCGCTGACCACGGCGCCCAGGTTGATGCCGGTGCCCAGGGCAAAGGCGAAGAAGGGGATGACGATGCTCGGCACGGGCTTGAGCACATCGCGCCATTGCACGTCGAGGTTGCCCACGACCACGCCGAGCAGGAAGGGCACCAAGGCCGCGACCAGCGCGATCAGGGGGATGTCGCCCAGGCCCGAGGCGCCCAGGAACAACAAGCTGAAGAACGGCCCGTCGTTGAGCGCGCTGGCTACATAGGCGCCGCGGTCGCGGCTGTCGCCGTACTGGCCGGTGTAGGCCAGCCACAGTCCGCCGTTGCTGTTGTCGAAGGCGGCCAGCATGGCGAGGATGGACACGCCGAGCACGCCGTCGATGCCCACGTAGTGGCCCAGCAGCACGATCAGGCTGGCCGGGATCAGCGTCTTGGTCAGCAGGATGGTGCCGGCGGTGGCCAGGATGGGGCCGCCGGTGCGCATGTTGACCTGCGTGCCGGTGGCAAAGATCAGCAGCGCGATCAACGGCAGCGCGCTGTTTTTGAACAGGGCGGTGGTGAAGCTTCCTATGGCCAGCGCGTCTGGCGCAAAGGTGCCCACGATGGAGCCCAGGATGAGCGGAATCAGCATGAGCCCGCCTGGGATGCGGTTCAGGGTGGCAAAAATGGGCACGCGGGAAGTCCCGGTTGTCACGGCGGTGTCTCCGGAATGGTTTGTGGGAGCCGGCCGGCGCACGGGCGCCCGCCGATTCTTTGCTGCGCTTGACTGCGGGCGCCATTCTACACCTGTACGTACAGCTTGTACGTACAGACTCGGTGGACGTTCGCGCCAGGCCGCGCTACCGCGCGCGGGCGCGCCACCCGATGGGCGGTGAAACCTGCGGGATGCCCGCTGCGGTGACGCGGGCAACGAAACATCTACGGGCCTAGCCCTCGTTGCCGTAATAGCGCGCTTCCCACTGCGCCTGCAGCCGGCGCGTGGTGCGCAGCTCGGCCGTCAGCGGCGCCAGCGCAAGCAGCAGGCGGTTGAGCCAGCGCACCGGCGCACGGCATGGCCGCTCGAAGTCGACGAACAGCACCACGCGTACGCCGTCGGTGTCGTTGTGCACTTGGTGCTCGTACAAGTCGTCGAACACCACGGCCTCGCCTTCGCGCCAGCAGTAGCGCTGTCCGCCGACCTCGATCCAGCACCGCTCGCGCGGCTGCGGCACCACCAGGCCTAGGTGCAGGCGCAACACGCCGTTGTAGGGCCCACGGTGCGGCGGGATGCGCTTGCCCGGCTCCAGGATGGAGAAGAAAGCCGTGCGCAGCCCCGGTATGCCTTGCAGCGCCCGCGCCGTGGCCGGGCAGCGCGCGAGGTTGCGCTCGGAGCGGATGCCGTAGGCCATGAAGGCGAACGTCTTCCACTGGTCGTCGGCAGTGATCATGCCGACGTCGGGCGACAGTTCGTGAAAGGCGGGCAGCTTGTGCCGCTCCTCGAGCAGCGCAAGCAGCTCCTGGCGGATCGCTGGCGTCTGGGCCTCCAGCGCCGGCACCCAAGGGAAAAGCGACTTGTCGAATATCGGCTGGTCGCCGACCAGCGAGGCACGCGCGATGCGGTCGTGCAGCCAGTCGACCACGCGGAACAAGGCGCGCGAGAACAGGCTGGGCGAGCGGCCCGGGATGACGGTTTGCCTGGGGCGCGAGCGGGAAGCCATGGCGCTATTGTGTGACGGCCTGCCTGCGCCGGCAACCGGTCTAGTCCACCCGCGCCCCCGACTGCTTGACCACCTCGGCCCAGCGCGCGATGTCAGCCTTGTGCACGCGCTCGAAGGCGGCCGGGCTGGGATCGGCCGGCGGGGTGATGCCCTGCAGGTCGCTTAGCCAATGCTGGAATTCCGGCTTGGAGATTTCGGCGATGACCGCGTCGCTGAAGCGCTTGCGGATATCGTCCGGCAGGTCGGCCGGGCCGAACAGTCCGTACCAGGTGCTGCTTTCATAGCCGGGCAGCCCGCAGCCTTCGGCCACGGTCGGCACGCCGGGCAGGGCCTTGAGCGGCGCGGACGTGGTCACGGCCAAGGCCCTGACCTGGCCGGCGTTGACCGCGGCGATGCTGGGTGCGCTTTGGTTGAAGAAGAAGTCCACCTCGCCCGACAGCAGCGCGGTCATGGCCGGCCCTTGCCCACGATACGGCACGTGCGTGATCTCGACGCCGGCCTGCTTGGCGAACTGCGCCCCCGCGAGGTGGCCCGAGGTGCCGTTGCCGGTGGAGGCGTAATTGAGCTTGCCGGGGTTGTTGCGCGCCAGCGCAAGCAGGTCCTTGCAGGCGTGGATGTCGGGATGCTTCTTGGGATTGACGGTCAGCACGTTGGGGACGTCTCCCAGCAGCGCGATGTGGCTGAAGTCCTTCCAGACATCGAAGCTCAGGTTGCTGTAGAGCGCGGCATTGATGGCGTGGGTACCGGCCGTGCCCAGCAAGAACGTATAGCCGTCAGGCTGGGCGCGCGCCACGGCATCAGAGGCGATGTTGCCGCCGGCGCCCGTGCGCGCCTCGACCACGACGGGCACGCCTAGGGTTTCGCTCAACCCTTGCCCGAGCTTGCGCGCGTATAGGTCTACCCCCGAACCGTTGGGAAAGCCCCCGATGATGGTGATCGGCCGGGACGGCCATTGGTCCTGGGCCGCGAAGGCTGGGACAGCCGCCAGCGCGACGGCCGCGGCCAATGTGGCAATGCTCAGTTTGCGCATCATGGCGTCCCCCTTGGGCAAAGGCACTGCTAAGGGCCGCCGACCGGCAGGGTCGGCGGCGCACCAACCGGCTTAGCCGAGCTCGGCCACGGCCCGGGCAATGCGCGCCAACGCGGTCTCCAATTGCGACTGCGAGGTCGCATAGCTGATGCGGAAGAACGGCGCCAGGCCGAACACCGTGCCGGGCACGACGGCCACGTCGTGATCCTGCAGCAGATACTGGCAAAAGTCAGCATCGGTATGCAACACCTGTCCACCGGGCGTACGCTTGCCCAGCACGCCGGCGCAGCTGGCGTAGACGTAGAACGCGCCTTCGGGCCGCCGGCACGACAGTCCTTCGATGGCGTTCAGGCCGTCGACGACCAGGTCCCGCCGCGCCTGGAACGAGCGACGCCGTTCGGGCAGCACGTCCTGCGGCCCGTCCAGGGCCTCGATCGCGGCGGCCTGGCTGATGGAGCAGGGGTTGGACGTGCTCTGGCTCTGCACCACCGCGATCGCCTCGATCAGCGCCTTCGGGCCGCCCGCGTAGCCGATGCGCCAACCCGTCATGGCATAGGCCTTGGACAGGCCGTTGACGGTCAGCGTCCTGTCCTTTAAGCGCGGCTCGACCTGGGCCAGGGTCCGGAAGGCGAAATCCCCGTATATCAGGTGCTCATAGATGTCGTCCGAGATCACCCACACGTGCGGATGGCGCAGCAACACGTCGGCCAGCTGCCGCAAGTCGGATTCCGAATACGCCGCGCCGGTCGGGTTGGACGGCGAATTGATCATCACCCAGCGCGTGCGCGGCGTGATGGCGCGCTCCAAATCGGCAGCCGCCATGCGAAAGCCATTGGCCTCGCTGCACGGCACCTCCACGACCTTGCCGCCGGCAATGGCGATCATGTCGGCGTACGACGTCCAGTACGGCGCGCCCACCACGACTTCGTCGCCGTCATCCAAGGTGGCCATCAGGGCATTGTGGATCACCTGTTTGGCGCCGGCGCCGACGGTGATTTCGTCCAGGCCGTAGGACAGGCCGTTTTCGCGTTCGAACTTGCGTGCGATCGCCGCCTTCAATTCGAGTGTGCCGTCGAGCAGCGTGTACTTGGTCTGCCCGGCCTCGATGGCGCGCACGGCCGCCTGCTTGACGTTGTCCGGCGTATCGAAGTCGGGCTCGCCCGCGCCCAACACGATGACGTCGCGGCCCTGGCGCTTCAATTGCGCGGCACGCGCGCCGATGCGCAGGATTTCCGACACACCGATGCCGGCGATGCGGCGGGCCCGGCGCAGGGCAGGGGCTTGTCCGGTCATTGCTGCCCCCCTTGGCCGCAGATGCGCCGGCAGTGGTTGAGCGCTGCCTCGATCAGGTTGTCGCTGGCCTCGGGCGTGCGAAACGCCGAATGCGCCGACAAGGTGACGTTGTCCAGTTGCGCCAGGGGATGGTCGGCCGGCAGCGGCTCGGTGACGTAGACGTCCAGGCCTGCGTGCGCGAGCTTGCCCGAGCGCAGCGCATCGACCATCGCATCCTCGTCGACCAGTGCCCCGCGCGCCGTGTTGATCAGGATGGCGCCGTCACGCATGCGCGCGATGCGCTCGCGCGACAGGAACCCGCGCGTCTCATCGGTCAATAGCAGGTGCAGCGACACCACGTGGCTTGCCGCCAGCAACTCGTCGAGTTCGACGAAGCGCACGCCGGGATGCGACTTGGGGCTGCGGTTCCAGGCGATGACTTCCATGCCGACACCGCCGGCCAGCCGCGCCATTTCGGCAGCGATGCCGCCGAACCCGACCAGCCCCAGCGTCTTGCCGGTCAGCTGCACGCCGTCGGTGCGCAGCCAGTTGCCGGCGCGCATGCCCCGGTCCATCCGGGCGAGCCCCTTGGCCGCGGCCCACATTAGCGCGAAGGCGCATTCGGCCACCGCGGTATCGCCGTAACCCTTGATGATGTGGACCTGGATGCCCAATTCGGCGAGCTCCTCCGGATTCATGTACGAGCGCGCCCCGGTGCCCAGGAACACCACATGCTTCAGCCCCTTGCACCGGCGCGCGATGTCCGTGGGCAGGTAGGTGTGGTCAATGATGGCGATTTCGGCGTCGCCCAGGACGTCCGGCAGTTGCTCGGGCGTGATGTCGGGCTGGCGGTTGATGCCAAGCGGCAAATCGTCCGCGCGGTGCAGGCGTTCGGCCACGGCGGCCAAGGTGGGATTGGCGTCGACGAAGATGGCTTTCATGTAGCGGCGTATGGATGAATCGATCAGGGCCGGGCCAGGCGCGGCGAGGCGGGCGCGGGCCCCGAGGGGCTTGGACATGCTGCATATTGTCTCGTATACCGTCAAGTGCTATGGTCGCCCGCGCATCGGCGCACGGCTGATGCCGCGCCCACCGCGCGCACCAGGAACATCGAACATGACAACCGTTTTCGTCGTCGGCGCCACCTGCACGCATCATGCCAGCGGCGCGCTGCCGCCGGGCGCCTGCCCGCTGCCCACCTTGCCATGAGCGCCATGCACGTCGTGATCATCGGTGCCGGTGCGGTCGGCGCCGCCACTGCCGTCCAGGCCCTGAACGCGGGGCTGCGCGTCACGCTCATCGAACCGGGCGAGCCGGGCGGACGGCAAGCAGCCAGCTACGGTAACGCGGGCTGGCTGTCGTCGCACTCGGTGCTGCCGCCGGCTGCGCCCGGCGCGTGGAAGCAAGTCCCGCGCTGGCTGAAGGACCCGCTCGGGCCGCTGGCGGTGCGCTGGCGCCATTTGCCGCAGGCCGCACCGTGGCTGGTGCGTTACCTGGCCTCGGCATGGACGTGGGAACAGGTGGCGCGCACCGCGCATGCGCTGCGCAGCCTGCTGGCCGGCGCGCCGGCCCTGCACGAAGCCTTGGCGCGCCAGGCCGGCGTGGCCGACTTGATCGAACGGCGCGGACTGCTGCACGTCTATTTGTCCGAGCAGCACTTCCGGGCCGACGGCCGCGCCTGGCAGATCCGCCGACAGGAAGGCATCCAGTGGCAGGCGCTCGACGCCCAGGCGCTACGCGCGCTGGAGCCGGACCTGCATCCGCGCTACACCTTTGGCGCGCTGGTCGGCGAGGCCGGGCACTGCCAAGACCCAGGCGCCTACGTGGCAGCGCTGGTCCGTCTGGCCCAATCGCTCGGCGCCGAGTTGCGACGCACGCGCGCCACGGGCTTTTACGTCGAAAACGGCCGGCTGCGCGGCGTGCGGGCCGACGACGGCGACATCGCCTGCGACAAGGCCGTCATCGCCGCCGGGATCCGCTCACGCGACCTGGCCCGCCTGGCTGGCGATGATGTGCCGCTGGCGGCCGAGCGCGGCTATCACGCCGTCATCCGCCAGCCCGGGGTGCGGGTCAACACCGCGACCATGTTTGCCGATTGCAAGATGGTGGCCACGCCCATGCAAGCAGGGTTGCGCGTAGCTGGCCAGGTGGAAATCGACCATGTCGACGCCGCGCCGGATTGGCGGCGGGCCCGCATATTGGTGGACCTGGTGCGCTCGGCCTATCCGTCGCTGTCAGCCACAGGCGTCGATGAACCCGCCGATTATTGGCAGGGTTCGCGCCCCAGCCTGCCCGACGGCCTGCCCTGCATCGGCCCGGCCTCGGCGTGCGCCGACATCGTCCACGCCTTCGGCCACGGGCACGTAGGCCTGGTCAGCTCGGCGCGTACGGGTGAGCTGGTCGTGCGCATCTTGCAGGGGCAGCCCACCGGCGCCGCCTTCGCGTCCTTCGACCCGCGGCGCTTTGGCCGCCGGCGCCCCGCGTAAGGGGCGCCGGGCCGACCCAACCCTACCAGACGTACTGGATACCGATGCGGCCGCTCACGCCGCGGGTCTTGCTGCTTTCGAGACTTTGCTCGTAGTCCGCCGCAATGAAGGCGTTCAGGTTGTCCTTGAGCTGCGCGTTGAACCCAACGCCCAGCTGGCCCCACGTGCCGCCCAGGCCGGTACGCAACGTCACGGGGTTGCGCCCGTCCGGCGTCGAGAACGTCGTCTTGGCCCGCGCACCAAAGTCATGCCAGACGTTGGCGCGCGCCCACACGCCGTATTCCCGGCCATCGTCGCCTTCCCAGTTCCTGGCCAGGCGCGCGCCCAGCCGTCCATACAGCCCGTCGGTGCTGCCAAAGCGGATCTTGCCGTAGCGGTCGCGCGTGGCGTCCAGCGACACGTGCTGGTACACGAGCTGCGCCTGCGGCTCGAGCGTCCACTTGTCGTCGAGCTTGAAGGGACGGCCAGCTTCCAGCGACGCAGCAAAGCCCCAACCGTCAGACCGCAGGGTGTGGCCATTGGCCGAACGCAGGCGTACGCTGTCATAGCGCGTCACTTGCGCGACAGCGTCGATGTACCAGCGCGACGGACCCATGTGGGTCCAGTAACCGCCAAGGGAGTAACCGTCCATCGACAGCTTGCCGGCACGGCCGCCAAGCACCGCGTCCACGCGGGCCGAGGCATGCGAGGCCGACAGATAGGCGCCGGCCATCTGGCGCGAACCGTCGTCGCGCAAGCGGCGGTACACGTCCATGCCCAGTTGCACCCCGCCCAGGTCGTAGTCGTAGCGGGGCCCGTTCTTGCGGAAGCTGTCGTAGCGGCTGGCCTCGCTATTGCCCCCGTCGCGGACCTTGCCCGAGCTGCCGAATACCCGGCCCCACGCGCGCTTGTCGTCTTCCCGAGGACCGGCGTAGCCCTGCATCGCGCTGCCCTGCGCAAGCATCACATAGTCTTCCCCGGCGCGATCGTGATAGGTGCCGAGCAAGTCCAGCCCACGCCGGTGCGCCACGGACGGCGCGGCCATCGCCAGCGGGACTTCCTTGCGGTAGTTGGGCACTTCCTCGGGCTTGTCCTCATCGCCTGTGGTGGCCTTGACGTAGCTGCGCAAATACCAGTTCCCGTCCTCGGCATCGGCATCGACCCCGCCATGGTTGAGCGCGTATTCGTAGGCGCCGGCAGCCACCACGTTGCCCAGCGCGAACGCCCCCTTGGCCGAAGCCGCCTTGTCGCGGACTTCGACAACCTCGATGCCATTGCCCACGGTCAAGTGGCCCAGGTCGGCGGGGTCATAGTCGACATGGATCTGGGTCGGCCCGCCCTTGCCCAGCTGCGTGCGGTCGACCACGAGCATGTCGGCGTACCGGTCGGTCGGGTCCGTGGCCGCCGTCGAACGGGCACCCGCCTTGACGTGCAGCCGTCCGCCGTTGGAGACGAACACGCCGGCGCCAGGACCGGCCGCGGCATCGGGCGCGCCCGTGATCACCAGCGTGTTGCCGATCGCCGGGCCGCGCAAATCGATGGTGCCGGCATGATTGAACTCGCCCAGGTTCACCATCTGGGCCTGGACGATGCCGTCGCGCGTCATGTCGTAGACGTCCGCAGGCAGCGCGGTGCTGCCCGCGCCGGTGGTGGGCGCATAAAAGCCGGCCGCATCCACCGTGGCCGCCTTGGCGACGGCGGCCAGACGCACGGTGGCGCCCGCTTGGTTGTCGAAGCGGCTCGTGGACGCACCGAAGTCGGATACCAACACGCGCTTGGTGTCGCGCGTGCCGTCGCCGTCGGTATCGGCAAAGTGGCGCAAGGCCAACACGCCGCCGGCCTCGTTGGAGACCGTGTTCTGGCCGCCTGCAGCCAGCTCCACGAAGCCGGTGAGGGTGCCGCTATTGCGCAGGGTCAGGTTGCCCACGCCGCCGGCCTTGTAGCGGCCCGTGTCGACCACCGCCCGGTCCGACCCGGCCTCGATGCGCCCGGCGTTGGCCAGCGTGGCCGCCTTGTCGCTGCTGATGGCCACGCCCGCCGCCGCCACGCCATGCTGGGCCGAGGTGCTGGCCGCATCGGCCTGCCAGCCGCCGGTGACACGCCCGTCCTTGCCGATGGTGACCATTGCCGTTCCCTCGTCGGTCAGGGCCGATACGCCCACGCCAAACTCGTCGCGCGCCGTCACGGTGCCGTCGATTTGCGCCTGGACCTGCGCACGGCGGGCAAAGCCGCCAGCAGCCCGGCCGACCACTTCCACGCCCATGGCATGGGGACCCGAGGCTTGGACGGTCGCGCCGTTGGCCACGGTGGCCTGGAGCCGACTTGGTCCCTGGCTTCTCACGTGGACGCCGCGCGCATTCCTGCCCGAAACTTGCACTTGCCCGCCTTGCACATGAGCATAGGCGTCCGCCGCGTGATCGGGGTTGGAGGCATAGACATTCAGGCCGTTGGCACCATCGCCCGTCGCCTTGACCTGGCCGCTAGACACGATGCCTGCCTCGCCCGTGCCCATGTGGTACGTCCATGCGGCATACGCGTCGTTACCTTCGACTTCAACGCTCGCCGTCGGGTCAATGACCATTGTCGCGCGTGCATTGCTGAGCGATGCGCTTAAGACTGTAAGTAGGCCCATCGCATCATCACCTTGCGCCTTGACCCCGCCACGTACGACTGTGTCGACTTGCCCGCTTCCCTCTTGCAGTGCGAATATGCCGGTGGCAGACGGGCCTTGCGCAGTGATGCGCCCAGTCTCGCTTTGCTCGACGCGCACGTCGGCCGTACTGGTGGCGTTCCTGGCCCAGGCGAGAATTCCCCACGCGTTGTCGCCGTTCACGTCGATTTCCCCGGCCGATATCACCGACGCCAGGCCGGCGCCGGGCTGGTACACGGCGATGCCCCTCGAATCTGTTCCCCGCGCCGTGAGCTTGCTGCCGGCACGTTGGCGCACTTCGATGGTGCCTGCGCTCGTCGCATCCCGCCCTTCGGCCAAGATGGCGGCGTAAGCTCCCCCAATTGGTAGACATCAGCCGGTAGAATTTCGGGGCCTCCACGAGTCGGAGACTCCCTTGAAGAAAAGCAGGTTCACGGAAAGCCAGATCGTTGCGGTGCTGAAGGAAGGCGAGGCCGGTATGCCGGTTGCCGAACTGTGCCGCAAGCACGGCGTTAGCAGCGCCACGTACTACCAGTGGAAGAGCAAGTACTCGGGCGTACAGGTGTCCGAGTTGCAGCGGCTGCGCGAGCTCGAGGCCGAGAACGCCAAGCTCAAGCGCATGTACGCGGATCTGGCCCTGGAGAATTCGGCGATCAAGGATGTTCTGAACCGAAAATCCTGACGCCGTCGGCCAGGCGCGAGGTGGTCGAACAGTTGGTGCAAGCCCGACTGTCGATCGCTCGTGCCTGTCGAATTGCAGGCCTGTCGCGGGCGGCGTACTACAAGAGGCCAGTGTCGGCATCCGAGCGAGATGCCGACGTGATCGAGGCGCTCAATGCCATCGTCAGCCGGCATGGGCGCTGGGGGTTCTGGAAATGCTTTACCCGGTTGCGGCTTGATGGCCGCTGCTGGAACAAAAAGCGTGTGCATCGGGTGTACTGCGATATGGGTTTGAATTTGCCTCGGCGTTGCAAGAAGCGGCTACCAGACCGGCCCCATCAGCCGTTGGACCTGGCAAGCGAGCCCAACCGCTGCTGGGCCTTGGACTTCATGCACGACGCCTTGTATTGCGGCCGGCGGTTCCGGACATTGAATGTAATCGACGAAGCCAATCGGGAGTGCTTGGCCATCGAGGTTGGCACGTCGATCCCATCGGCCAGGCTGATCCGCGTCTTGAGTCGCTTGG
>CALEQZ010000057.1 GCA_937908115.1 uncultured Alcaligenaceae bacterium
CTGCGCCCGGCTGGCCGCGCGCCGCGCCGGTCATGCCCGCGCGGGGCCCTGTCGTCGTCGCCGGCGTTGGCAGGGTTGGCCGAGGCTGGCGCCGTCCAGCCTTCCGGCAGGGGCATGCGGTCGATCGGGCGCTTGATCAGGCGCTCGATGGCCTTGAGCAGCTTGATCTCGGTGGGGTCGACCAGCGACACGGCTGCGCCTGCCGCGCCCGCCCGTCCGGTACGGCCGATGCGGTGGACATAGTCCTCGGGCACGTTGGGCAGTTCGAAGTTCACCACCTGCGGCAGCTGGTCGATGTCGAGCCCGCGCGCGGCGATGTCGGTGGCCACCAGCACGGCGATCTTGCCCTGCTTGAAACCTTCCAGCGCCTTGGTGCGGGCGGACTGGCTCTTGTTGCCATGGATGGCGGCGGCCGATAGGCCGTCCTTGACGAGCTTTTCGGCCAGGCGGTTGGCGCCGTGCTTGGTGCGCGTAAAGACCAACACCTGGTGCCAACCGCTTTGGCGGATGATGTAGCTGAGGATGTCGCGCTTGTGCGCCTGCTCGACCAGGTGCACGCTCTGGCGCACGAGCTCCGAGGCGGTGTTGCGCGGGGCCACCGACACTTCGTCGGGGTCGTTGAGCACGCCGCGGGCCAGTTCGCGGATCTCGTCGGAGAACGTGGCCGAGAACAGCAGGTTCTGGCGCTTGGCCGGCAGCAGGGCCAACACCTTGCGGATGTCGCGGATAAAGCCCATGTCCAGCATGCGGTCGGCTTCGTCCAGCACCAGGATTTCCACCCCGGACAGGTCGACGGTGCGCTGCCCGGCATGGTCGAGCAGCCGGCCGGGCGTGGCCACCAGGATGTCCAGGGGTTTTTTGAGTGCGGCGATCTGCGGGTTGATATTGACGCCGCCGAACATCACCATGGAGCGCAGGCCGGCGTACTTGCCGTAGGTCTGCACGGATTCCTCGACTTGGGCGGTCAGTTCGCGCGTGGGCGTCAGGATCAGGCAGCGCGGGCGGCCGGGCTGGTGCTGCGCGGGCGGCCGTTGCATCAGCTGGTGCAGGATGGGCAGCGTAAAGCCTGCCGTCTTGCCAGTGCCCGTTTGGGCGGCAGCCATGAGGTCGCCGCCCTTGAGCACCAGCGGGATGGCCCGGGCCTGGATGGGCGTGGGCTGTGTGTAGCCGGCTTCGGCGATGGCGCGCAACAGGGGATCGGCCAGCCCGAGGTCGGCAAAGTGAATCTGGGTCGTCAAAAAAGACTCCGGCAATCGTCCCGCGCCCGTTGAAGGGACGCCAATCCGGGTCGATGCAAAAGGAGAGAGGGAAACCGGCCACGCCCTTGCGGCGGCGGCGTCGGATGCGACCATCGGGCAGGTGCCCGATGCGGCGCCGGGCGGGCCCGGCGAAGTCGTGCCGATTGGCTGGACACGAGAACGACCATTGTACCCGAGTTGCGGCGCGCAGGCCGATGCCGCAACGCCGCTGGCGCTGCCCGTGCCCTACGCTGCGCCGGCGGGCGCGCCCGATTCGATGTCCAGGCCGCCGCGCGAAAGATGCTGCAGCCGCGGCATCAGCCCGAGCAAGTGCCGGGAATACGGGTGCGACGGTGCGGTGAACAGCGTTTCGGTATCGGCGACCTCCAGCAACCGGCCGTGCTGCATCACGCCCACACGGTCGCACATCTGCCGGATCACCGGCAGGTCGTGGCTGATGAAGAGCATGGTCAGGCCGAGCTGCTCCTGCAAGTCCTTGAGCAGGTTCAGGATTTGTGCCTGGATGGAGACGTCCAGCGCCGAAGTCGGCTCGTCGCAGATGAGAAAGCGCGGGCGTGTGGCCAGCGCCCTGGCGATGCAGATGCGTTGGCGCTGTCCGCCGGAAAACTCGTGCGGGTAGCGTCGCCCGGCGTCCTGGCCCAGGCCCACCTGCTCGAGCAGTTCGCCGGCCAGCAGCCGTGCCTGCCTGTCGCTGTCGGCCAGCCGCAGGTATTGGATGGGCTCGGCGACGATGTCCAGCACACGCAGCCGTGGGTTCAGCGACGAGTACGGATCCTGGAAGACCATCTGGATCTGCCGCCGGAAGGGCAGCCGTTCGCGCTCGCTGCGCAATGCAGTGATGTCCGTGCCGGCGAAATGCACGCTGCCGGCCGTCGGCGTGTACAGGCCGGCGATCAGGCGCGCCACCGTGGACTTGCCCGACCCCGATTCGCCGACCAGGCCGAAGACCTCGCCGTCACGGATCTCCAGGTTGACGTCACGCACGGCCGAAAGCACGCGCCGGTTGCGCTTCAAGAGCGCCGGCTTGAGCACGAAATCGATGCCCAGCCCGCGCGTCTGTACCAGCGGCCCGTCGCCGGCGTCGCCGAAGTCACGCCGCTCGGCCAGCCACTTGGACGACAGCGTCAGGTTGCGCTTGGGCGTATGCACGTCCTCGATGTAGGTGACCAGCGGAAAGCGGCGTAGTCGCACGTCGGGCCGCGGCACCGCGGCGATCAGGCTTTGCGTGTAGGGGTGCTCGGGTTGGCCGAGCACGCGCTGGGTCGGGCCCTCCTCGACGAGCTTGCCGCGGTAGAGCACCGCCACGCGGTCGGTGACGTCGGCGATGACGCCCATGTCGTGGGTGATGAGGATCATGCCGACCTGGGTCTCGCGGCACAGCCGGCGCAACAGCTCCAGGATCTGCGCCTGGATCGAGACGTCCAGCGCCGTGGTGGGCTCGTCGGCGATGATGACCTCGGGCTCGCAGCATAGCGCCAGCGCAATGACCACGCGCTGGCGCATGCCGCCGGAAAACTGGTGCGGATAGTGCTTGACGCGCAGTTCCGGTTCGGCGATCCCCACCTGGCGCAGCAACTCGACTGCGCGCGCCTCGGCCTGGCTGCGCGAGATAGGCAGGTGGGTGAGCATGGTCTCGACCAACTGGGTTTCGACCGTCTGCAGCGGATCCAGCGAGGTCAGCGGATCCTGGAAGATCATGCCGATGCGCTTGCCGCGGACCAGGCGCTGCTGGGCGCGGTCGAGGTTGTCGATGCGCTCGCCGTCGAGCCGGATCTGGCCGGCGGCCATCCGCCCGGGCGGCTCGAGCAGGCCGATGGCCGCCGCTCCGATCGTCGATTTGCCTGCGCCGGATTCGCCCACCACGCCGAGGATTTCGCCCTTTTGCAGGGAAAGCGTCACGCCGTCGACCGCTACGCGGTTGCCCCGTCGGCTGGGGAATTCGACGCGCAGGCCGTCTATGTCCAGCAATGCCATGCAAAAAACTCCTGATGCACGCCTAGCGCAGCTTGGGGTTGAGGGCGTCGCGCAGCCAATCTCCCAGCAGGTTGACCGACAACACCAGCGCCACCAGGGCGATCGCCGGGAAGATGGAGATCCACCACATGCCCGAGAACAGGTAGCTGTTGCCGATGCGGATCAGCGTGCCCAGCGACGGCGTGGTCACCGGCACGCCCACCCCCAGGAAGGACAGCGTGGCCTCGGTGATGATGGCGATGGCCAGGTGGATGGTGGCGATCACCAGCACGGGGCCCATGACGTTGGGCAGGATGTGGTGCCGCAGGATGCGCAGCGGTCCCATGCCGATCAGCCGCGCGGCCTGCACGTATTCCTTGTTGCGTTCGACCAGCGTGGCGCCGCGCACGGTGCGCGCGTATTGCACCCAGCCTGAAATCCCGATGGCAAAGACCAGCACGTACAGCGCGATCTCCGTATGCAGATCGCGCGGCAGCAGCCCGCGTGCCACACCGTCGATCAGGAGCGCAATCAGGATGGCCGGAAACGACAGCTGTACGTCGGCGATGCGCATGATGAGGGTGTCGAGCCGGCCGCCGGCATAGCCGCTGACCAGGCCCAGGGAAACACCCAGCACCATGGATAGCAGCACCGACGCAAAGCCCACCAGCAGCGATACGCGTGAGCCGTAGAGCACGGCAGACAGGATGTCGCGTCCCTGGTCGTCCGTGCCCAGCGGAAACGCCGGATCGCCTTCGGCATCCCAGGCTGGCGGCATGTTGGCGTTCATGATGTCCAGCGAGGCCAGGTCGAATGGGTTGTGCGGTGCCAGTACCGGCGCGAACAGCGCCGCCAGCACCAGCACGCCGGCGACGATGGCGGAGATGACTGCCGAGGGCGTGTGCCGGAAGCTGTACCAGATGTCGCTGTCGGCGGCGCGGGAAAAGAGCGTTGCGATGCGCGTGGTCATAGTCCTTCCTTGCGCTACGCGCTTTGTACCCGCAGGCGCGGGTCCACAACGAAATAAAGCAGGTCTACCACCAGGTTGATGACCACGAAGAAGAACGCGATCAGCACCAGGTACGCAGCCATGACGGGGATATCGACCATGCTGATGGCCTGCAGGAACAGCAATCCCATGCCCGGCCACTGGAACACGGTCTCGGTGATGATCGCAAAGGCGATGATCGAGCCAAGTTGCAGCCCGGTGATGGTGATCACCGGCACCATGGTGTTTTTCAGCGCATGGCGGAAGTTGATCAGCCGCTCGGGCAACCCCCGCGCGCGGGCGAACTTGATGAAGTCGGCGCGCAGCACTTCGAGCATTTCCGATCGCACCAGCCGCATGATCAGCGTCATCTGGAACAGCGCCAGCGTGATGGCCGGCAGGATCAGCGCCGACAAGCCCGAGCGGGTCAGCAGCCCGGTGGTCCACCAGCCGAGCTCGACGACTTCGCCGCGGCCGAAGCTCGGCAGCCAGCGCAGTTGCACGCCGAACACCAGGATGAGCAGGATGCCGATCAGGAAGGTGGGTAGCGAAATGCCGATGAGCGACACCGTCATGAACGCCCGCGACAGCAGGCCGCGCCGGCGTAGCGCGGTGTATACCCCCATGGGGATGCCCAGGGCCAGCGCCATCACGGCGGATACGAACGACAGCTCCAGGGTGGCTGGCAGCCGCTCGGCCAGCAGCTCGCTGACCGGCCGCCTATGCCGGTACGAAATGCCGAAGTCGCCGCGCGCGGCATCGGCCACGAAGCGGCCGAACTGCACGATGAACGGGTCGTCCAGGCCCAGGCGCTGGCGCAGTTCGATGCGCTGCTCGGGCGTGGTGTCTTGGCCGACCATGTTGGCCACCGGGTCGCCCACGTAGCGGAACATGGAAAACGCGATCAGCCCGACGGCCAGCATCACCAGCAGCGATTGCAGCAGGCGCCGCGCGATGAAAGTGAGCATTGGGGAGGTTCCAGCGAAAAAACGCAAAGGCCGCCGTCATGGGCGGCCTGCGGCCCGCGGGCGCCCAGGTGGCGCCGCGGGCCGAAAGCGATCAGGGCAGGACCACGTAGCGCAGGTCGAGCACGTCGTCGGCGCGTTGCTTGACCTGGATGCCTTCCTTCACGCCCCAGGACATGGGCTGCTGGTGCAGCGGCAGGTAGCCGAACTCGTTGCGCACGATCATGAAGGCTTCCTTGATCATGGCCGAGCGCTTGGCCTGGTCGGTTTCCGAGCCGATCTGCTTGGTCAGTTCGTCCACCTTGGGATTGCAGTAGCCACCCAGGTTGAACTGTCCGGCGGCCGTCTTGGCGTCGCGGCAGGCGGTCAGGTTCAGCAGCACGTTGTGCGCGTCGATCGAGCTGGGTGTCCAGCCAAGCATGTACATGCTGGTGTCATTGCCGGCCTGCAGCAGGATCTTGCCGAAGTACTTCGACTTGGTTTGCGCCAGCAGGTCGATCTTGATGCCGACGCGGCCCAGCATGGCGGCCACTGCCTGGCAGACCTTCTCGTCGTTGACGTAGCGGTCGTTCGGGCAGTCCATCGTGACGGTGAAGCCGTTGGGGTAGCCGGCCTCGGCCAGCAGCTTGCGCGCGCGCTCGGGGTCGGGCTTGTACGGCGCGCCGAAGGAATCGTCATAGCCGTTGACCGAGGTGGCCACCAGCGAGCCGAGCGGCTTGGCTGCGCCACGCATGATCTTCTGGTTGATCGCGTTGGTGTCCACGGCAAGCACCACGGCCTCGCGCACGCGCGGATCCTTGAACGGGTTCTTGCCCTTGACGTCGGAGTACAGCAGCTCGTCGCGGTGCTGGTCCATGCCGATGAAGATGGCGCGGGCTTCGGCGTCGGTCAGCGGGCGCACGCCCTTGGCGTCTTCCAGCCGCTGCCAGTCCTGCACGGGCACCGGCATGACCAAGTCCATCTCGCCCGAGATCAGCGCGGCCACGCGCGTGGCTTCCTGGGTGATGGGCTGGAAGATGACTTCGTCGGCGTTGGCCGGGATCTTGCCCCAGTAGTGGGGGTTGCGCTTGAGCACCGTGCGCACGTCGGGCTGGCGCTCGACCACCATGTAGGGGCCGGTGCCGTTGGTGTGCAGGTTGGCGTAATTGCCCTGGTCGCCCTTGACGTTGGTGGCCTCGGTCGTGTTGTGCTTTTCCGACCACTCTTTGTCCATCATGTACAGCAGCGACCATTCGCGTGGCAGGATGGGGTTGGGCGTGGGCGTGATGACTTCGACGGTATAGTCGTCGATCTTGCGGACTTCGCTGGCCTTGGCACCGTAGCCCTTCATGTCCGAGCCCGGCGTCAGGCTGCGCTTCCAGGAAAAGATGACGTCGTCGGCGTTGAAGTCCGAGCCGTCGTGGAACTTGACGCCTTTGCGCAGCTTGAACACCCACTTGGTCGGCTCGGGGTTTTCCCAGCTTTCGGCCAGCATGGGCACGAGGTTGAGGTTCTCGTCGTAGCCGACCAGCGGCTCGTAGATATTGCCCTGGAAGCCCAGCGTGAAGGTTTCGTTCAGGGCCATCGGATCCAACGAGGTGGCGTCGCCTTGGTAGGCCCATCGGAACGTCTTGGCTTGGGCGGCCGCGCCCGCGGCGCCCAAGGCCAGCGCCAGCGCGGCGGCCAGCGCAGGCCGTTTCACCATGTTCGAGAATCGCATTGCCAGGTGCTCCATGCGCCCGTGGGGGCGCGACAAGGTTGGCAGCCGGAGTGCGGGCAGATGACCAAGGCCAAGGCCGCGCGACGGATCCGGCTGTGTGGGTCCGCAGACGTAACCGATCTTATTCGCGCGTTAATTTAAGCGTCAATGCGTGGCGCGCTAGGGTAGTCCCGGGTTGCGCCGGTCGCGGATTTGGGCCGTCGGCGCGGTCGGGGCGCGCGCCATCGCCGATGGCTATTTGCTTATTGCTCCGGATCGCGTTTGCGCAAGCGCCGCTGCAGTCCGCGCGCGTCACTGCGCAACGGATTCGGCAAGGCCGGCGAGCGCGCTTGCCAGCGCCTGTACGGCTGCCGCACGCGCCTGGTCGGGCGCATAGGCCGGATGCAGCGCCGACCACTGCGGACGGGCGCGGGCTGCGGCCAGCTCATCGGGCAGCGGACCTTCGCGCCAGGCTTTTTCTTCGGGCTCCTCGAGCGCCAGGGGCGCCCTGGCTGCGTGGCCGCGGCGCTCCAGGGCGGCAAGCAGCCGCATCTGGCGCAGGGCGAGCAGGCGCAGGATCGCATCGTCTGCCGTCAGCTCGCGCCGGCCGCGCAGCCGTCCCATCAGGCGCGTGCCGAGTTTTTCTGCGCCCTGCCACAGCCCGCCCGCGGCGGCACCGACGAGCATGCCGGTGCCCAGGCTCAGCCCCACGCTGAAAAGGTCCACCGCGGCCCCGGCCATCGCGCCGGCGGCCATGCCCTTGCCCAGGCTGATTCCCATGTCGCGCAGCGCCTGCGGATGGAACAAATCCATTTCCCAGCGCGTGCCGGCCAGCGGCAGGGGCGAGGACGCATAGTCGTCGGCCCGGAAGTTGTACAGGGCGAGCAGCGCCTGCACGCAGCTTTGCTCGCGCGCGCGCACCTGGCCGCGCAGGGTTTGCTCGCAGGCCTGCAGGGCCGCCCGGTCCGGCGCCGAATCCAGCCGCAGGGCGGCGACGTCGATCAACAGTTCGGCCACCAGCGTGCAGCCGGCCTGGCGGCGTGCCGCACGTTGGCGCAGCAGGTCTTGCACCAGGCGCGCCAGCGGCGCGCTGCGACGATCCAGCAGCATGGCCAGCCGTTCGTATAGGCGCTGTTCGCCGTCCACCGCGGGCGCCACCGTGTCGAATTCCACTAGCGCGTGCAGGCCCAGCCGCGACAAGGCATCACGCCAGTCGTCGGCGCGGTGCCCCCCTTCGTGCACGAAGTTCAGCACCGGCAGCAGGGGGCGGCCGCATGCGGCCAGCACGGCGAGTTCATCGCGATGCTTGGCCAGCACGGGATCGCGGGCATCGATGACGTACAGCCCGGCGTCGCAGTCGCGCAGCTGCCGAAGCACGCGCGCCTCCTGCTCGAAGCGGCCGGCCGCTTCGGGTGTGTCCAAGAAGCGCGCGATGCGCGCCGGTCCGTCCAGCCGCTGGCCGGCAGATAGGCGCTCCAGGTATTCGGCCAGCGCGATGCCATCTTCCATGCCGGGCGTGTCGAAAAGCTCCAGCACCGGCTCGCCGTCGACGGACAGGCGCATGCCCTCGACCCGGCGCGTCGTGCCGGGCTCGTCGTCCACCACGCCGAATTCGGGATCGCGCGCCAGGGTGCGCAGCAGCGAGGTCTTGCCGGTATTGGCGTGGCCGACCACGGCCACGCGCGGCGGATTCCGCTCACTCATGTCCGTCCTCCAGCCAGGCCAGCAGCGCTCGCAGGTCGTGCCCGGCGGCCGATGCCGCCAGGCCGGCCTGGGCCAGGCGCCGGCGCCAGCCGGGCGCACGGGGCGACGCATCGCCGTGGGCCAGCCAGACGCGCGTGGCGCCCGCATGGGCGGCCAGCTCGACGATGAGCGCCAAGGTGCCGCGGTCGGGCGTTTGCCTGGCATCGCAGGCGATGCCCAGCCGCGCTGGCGGTTCGCGCGACAAGCGCTCCAACAGGGCGGCACGCTGCTCGCGGCCATCGAGCACGGGTTCGCAGCGCACCTGAGGGGGCAGTCCCGGCGGCGGCCAAGGCAGGTCCGGCGCCAGTTCCACGCCGACCAGCACGGCCCCGGAGACGGGGCCTGCTACCGCGTGATCCAGTTTCGGCAGTATCGGCGCCGGCTCGGCCGCGTCATGATCCATGCGCTCGGACGTGGGCGCCAGGCGATCGCGCAGCGCCGCGTGACCCGGCAGGTCCGGGTCGATGCGCAGGCGGCGCAGGGCTTGCACGGCGCGCGCGCTGCACAGCGCCCACGCCACCAGGCGCGGCGCGATGCCGTAGCACGCCAGCACGCCGACCAGCCAGTTCGCCCAAAGCGCCCGCGCGCCGGGGGCAAGCGGCTGCGTACCGTCGCTGGCCAACACGGTGGCCGCATCCGGCATGGCAAGCCCGAGGCGGGCGGGCAGCCAGCCCAGTGCCGCCGTCAGCTCGACGAAGCGCTGCGGGTCCAGGATGGTCGTTTCCCATGCGAAGCCGTAGCGCCGCGTGGACAAGGCCAACAGCAGGGCCGCCAGGCTGGCCGCCAGGGCGACCAGCCACAGGCCGTGGGTGACGGCGCCCAGCAGCCAGCGCAGCGCGCCATGCCGGGCCAGCAGCCCGGTCAGCGCCTGCAGCGCAAGCGCGGCGTCGGGGCCGCGTGCCAGGCGCTGCGCCGCCCATAGCCAGGCCTGTCCCAGTCCCGCGTCGGCACCGTGCCAGCCCAGGCTGGCCAGCCAAGCCAGGAAGGCCAGCGCATGCACGCCGAGCAGGGCGCCCAGGGCCCAGACGATGTTGACGGGGCGCGCGCCGTCACCGAGCGCCGCCAGCGCGGCGCCGGCGCCGGCCGATATGGCGAGCGTCACAGCCAGGCACAGCGCGATGGCCGCCGCGCGGCGCAGGCGCTCGACGGTGTCGGCCAGGCCGTCGCGCTGCGCCAGCAGCCGTGCGCGCAACAGGATGCGACTGTTCAGCCCGCCGGCGCCGGCGCGTGCCTGGCGCAGTTCGCTGGCGTCTTGGATCGGCCCCCAGTGCGCTTCGCGCAACCGGATGGTTTCGGCCAGCCAATGGTCGGTCAGTCCCGGCCGCGGCGGCATGTCAGCGTCCGCGTCCTTGGTGCTGCATGCCGGCCCCGCCCATGCACAGGATGCGCCGGGCCATGTCAGCCGGGGCGGCGGCCTGCGTCGGCCGTCCCGAACCAGTCCTGCAGCCGCAGGCGGGCCTGCTCGCGCACGCCTGCGTCGATGTGCAAGGCCACGACGCCCAAAGCCGCGGCCATGACGCCCAGGTCGTCGGTATAGCCGACCAGCGGCGCCAGGTCTGGGATGGCGTCCAGGGGCAGCACGAAATAGCCGAGCGCGCCATAGATGACACGCCTGGCCCATTTCGGCGTGTCCGGGTTCTGCGCGCCGTAGTAAAGCCACAGGGCTTTTTCCAGCACCTGGCGGCCCGCGGCGGCGGCGCTGCGGCGGGCCTTGTGCCAGAAGCGCGGCTCGGAGTAGGCGTTTTCGTAGCCTTGGAGGTTTTGGACGGTCGGCATGGCAGGCCTTGCTTGGATCGCGTGGCGTCCCGCGAGGCAGGACGATCCGGGCCATTGTAGTGCGGTAGCGCGCGTGCGGCTTGGCGCTGGCAATCGCTACACTAGGGCATGCGCATGCGTCCTTCCGCGGCCGGCAGCCTGGCCGTCGCCCTCTTGCTTGCATGCCTGGCGGCCGTGGCCGGCGGCCAGGCGGCCGGCGAGCGCGCCGGCGTCGTGCACGTCGAGCCGTCGCGCTACGCGCCGGTGGTGGTGATCGAGGAATTCGGCGAGCGCTGCATCGCCTTCGGCAGCAGCGCATCGGGCAGCCGCCAGACATGCGTCGACTTGGACGACCCGAAGGCGCTGGTCTTTTCCTACACCCGCATGATGCTGGGCGCGCTGTACCTGCAGCCGCAGCCTGCACGTGTGCTCGTCATCGGCCTGGGCGGGGGCACGCTGCCGACCGTGCTCGCCGAGCTGTTGCCGCAGGCGCAGATCGATACCGTGGAGATCGACCCGGCCGTCGTGCGCGTGGCCGAGGCCTGGTTCGGCTTTCGCCAGGGCCCGCGCCAGCGGGTGCACCTGCAGGACGGCCGCGCCTTCGTCGAGGCCGCCGCACGCGCCGGCCGGCGCTACGACCTGGTCATGCTCGACGCCTATGGGCCGGACTACATCCCCCGGCACCTGATGACGCGGGAGTTCCTGCAGCAGGTCAAGGCCATCCTGGCCCCATCGGCCGTGGTGGCGGCCAATACCTTCACCGCCAGCGACATGTACGCGCGCGAGTCGGCGACCTATGCCGAGGTGTTCGGCCCGTTCTTCAACCTGCGCGCCAACAACCGCGTGATCCTGGCGGTCAACGGCACGTTGCCGGACGACGATGCGGTGCGCGCCAACGCGCGCGCGCTGGCGCCGCGCCTGCGGCCGTATCGCGTGGACGTCGAGCGCGAGCTCTTGCGGTTTTCGCGGGATCGCGACTGGCCGGGCGACGCCCTGCCCTTGGCCGATTGATGCGGCGCGCCGCTCGGGCGGCGCATCTCGCGCTGGTGCTGCGTCACGCTTCGTACTGAAAGCGTACCCGCTTGACGTTGCAGAGCAATTCGTAGGAGATGGTCCCGACGGCGGCGGCCACGTCGTTGACGGAAACGTTGGCGCCCCACAGCTCTACTTCGCTGCCCGCGCCTGCGCCGGGCACGTCGGTCAGGTCCACGGTCAGCATGTCCATCGACACCCGGCCGATCAAGCGGCTGCGCACGCCGTCGACCATTACCGGCGTGCCCGACGGCGCGCTGCGCGGGTAGCCGTCGGCATAGCCCATCGCCACCAGGCCCACGCGCGTGGGCCGTTCGGTGACGAAGCGCGCGCCGTAGCCGATGGGCTCGCCCGCGGGCAGGTCACGCACCGCGAAGACGCGGCTGGCCAGTGTCATGACGGGCCGCAGCGGCGAGGATGCGCCTGGCAGCGGGTCGGCGCCATAGAGCATGATGCCGGCGCGCCCCCAGTCGCGGCGCGCGTCGGGCCATGCCATCACGCCGGCGGAGTTGCACAGGCTGCGCTCGCCGGGCAGGCCCCGGGTGGCCGCATCGAAGCGGCGGATCTGCTCGGCCGTCATGGCCTGCTGCGGTTCGTCCGAGCGCGCGAAGTGGGTCATCAGCACGATCTGGCCGACCTTGCCGGTCGACTGTAGCGCCCGGTACGCGGTTTCGGCCTGATCCGGGGAAAATCCCGCGCGGTGCATGCCGCTATCTATCTTCAGCCAGGCCTGGATGCGGGTGCCAGCGGGGCACCCCTCGGCGATCCAGCCGATCTGCGCCTCGTGAAGCACGGCCAGCCATAGGTCGTGCTCGGCCGCCGTTCGGGCTTCGCGGGCCGAAAACGCGCCTTCCAGCACCAGTATCGGGTGCCGGAACCCTGCCGCGCGCAGCGCCAGTGCCTCGTCCAGCACGGCCACGGCGAACCCGTCGGCCAGGTCGGCCAGCGCCTGCGCGCACCGTATCGCCCCGTGCCCGTACGCATTGGCCTTGAGCACGGCCAGCACGCGGCTGCCATGCAGCTGCCGGGCAAGCGCATAGTTGTGGCGCAGGGCGCCCAGGTCGATGCGCGCCACGGCGGGGCGGTCCGACGGGCAGGCGGCCGAGGCTTCGATGATGGACGATGGCAGGGACGATGCGGCGGCGCTCATGCGTAACGGGACAGCTCCAGGCCGTCCAGGGAAATTTCGGGCTTGCGTCCCATGATGATATCGGCCAGCAGCCTGCCCGACCCGCAGGCCATGGTCCAGCCCAGGGTGCCGTGGCCAGTGTTCAGGTACAGGCCGCGCCAGCGGGTGCGCCCGACGATGGGAGTGCTATCGGGCGTCATGGGCCGCAGGCCGGTCCAGAATTCGGCCTCGGCGGTGCGGCCCGCACCCGGGTACAGGTCCTCGACCACCATGGCCAGCGTCTCGCGCCGGCGCGGGTTCAGGCGCAGGTCGAAGCCCGCCAGCTCGGCCATGCCGCCGACGCGGATGCGCCGGTCGAACCGCGTCACGGCGATCTTGTAGGTTTCGTCCAGCAGGGTGGATTGCGGTGCCGCGGCTTCGTCGGCGATCGGAATGGTCAGCGAATAGCCCTTGACCGGATAGACTGGCAAGTCCAGCGACAGCGGTGCGAGCAGTCCCCGTGTATAGCTGCCCAGCGCCGCGACGAAGGCATCGGCGCGCAGCGCCTGGCCGTCGATGCGCACGGCGGTGACGGCGTCACCCTCTACCTGCAGGGCCTGCACATTGGCGCCGAAGCGGAACGCGACGCCGAGCTCGGCGGCGCGTTGTGCCAGCGCGTTGGTGAACAAGTGGCAATCACCCGTTTCGTCGTTGGGCAGCAGCAGCCCGCCGGCCAGCGGGCTGCGCGCCCGCGCCAGACCGGGCTCGACCTGCGCCAGCCCGCTTGCCTCGATCAGCCTGTGCGGGACGCCGCATTCCTGCAGCACGGCGATGTCGCGTGCGGCAGCCTCCAACTGCGCCGGGCTGCGAAACAGCTGCAGCAGCCCGCGCGTGCGCCCTTCGTACTCGATGCCGGTCGATTCCCGCAACTGACGCAGGCAGTCGCGGCTGTATTCGGCCAGCCGCAGCATGCGTGCCTTGTTCACCGCGTAACGTGAGGCCGAGCAATTGGCCAGCATGGCCGCCAGCCAGCGCAGTTGGAACAGGCTGCCGTCGACGCGCACCGCAAGCGGCGCGTGCCGCTGGAACAGCCACTTAAGCGCTTTGAGCGGAATGCCGGGCGCGGCCCAGGGCGTGGAGTAGCCGGGCGAGATTTGCCCGGCGTTGGCGTAGCTGGTTTCGCGTGCCGGCGCCTGCTGCCGGTCGACGACGGTCACCCGCGCGCCGGCCGCGGCAAGGTAGTAGGCGGTAGTGGTGCCGATGACCCCGCTGCCCAGTACGACGACGTGCATGACTTTCCCGTTGCGATCGGTTTGGTCTTAATATCCAGTCTAGCGAGGTACGGGCAGTTTTTTCCTCTAAAAATTTTCGGCTACTTCGGTGAATCCACTAATGCCCGCCGGAAAATCCACCCCCTGTCAGTGAAAAATGCGTGAGCTCGACCGCATCGACCGCAAGATCCTGGAAATCCTGCAAGCCGAGGGCCGCATCCCCATCACGGAGCTGGCCGCCCGCGTGAACCTGTCGCCGACGCCGTGTGCCGAGCGCGTCAAGCGCATGGAGCGTGAGGGCGTCATCATGGGCTACTACGCCCGCGTCAATCCCGCGGCGCTCGGTCGCAACCTGCTGGTGTTCCTGGAGATCAAGCTGTCGGCCAAATCCGGCGACGTGTTCGACCGGGTGCGCGCCGAGCTCGCCCGGGTGCCCGAAGTGCTGGAATGTCACTTGGTGTCTGGCGAGTGTGATTACTTGGTCAAGGCGCGCCTGCCCGAAATGAGCGCGTATCGCAGGCTGCTGGGCGACCTGCTCAAGCGGCTGCCTGCCGCGGCATCGTCGCACAGCTATGTGGTGATGGAGGAAGTCAAGGAGACGCTGGCAATGCCGGTCGATTGACCTGGCGGGCGCTTGCCGCGTCGCGATGGAAAGAGGTGGTGCCGGGCACAGGATTCGAACCTGCGACGGGATAAATCCGGCGGATTACAAATCCGCTGCCTTCAACCACTCAGCCAACCCGGCACGGTGCGTCGGTGCGCGCGCGGCGACATGATACTCCACATCGCGCCGCGCGCCCGAACGAAACCGTTCGTTATTTGATGACCTTCAGGTGCGGCCGCTTCGGAGGGGTGGGGTCATCCGGCTCCGGGGGCGGCTCGGCCTCGGAGGGCGCGGCGGACGCCTCCTGGGGCGGCTCGTAGGGCTCGACTTCGAAGCCCATGCCCGCACCGGTTTCGCGCGCGTAGATGGCGGCTACCGCCGCCACCGGGATCGAGACGTATTCCTTTACGCCGCCGAAGCGGGCCTGGAATTCGATCAGTTCATTGCCCAGGGTCAGGTCGTGCGTGGCCAGGGTGCCGATGTTCAGCGTGATCTGGCCGTCGTGCACGTGGGCCGGAGGGACCCGTGTGTGGGCGTCCACCTTAACCACGATGTACGGCGTATAGCCGTTGTCGGTGCACCATTCGTGCAGGGCGCGGATGAGGTAGGGTTTGGTGGATATTTCGCCCATGGCGGTTCAACGGCGCATGACCTTTTCAGACGGCGTCAGCGCTTCGATGAAGGCCGGGCGCGAGAAGATGCGCTCGGCATACTTTTGCAGCGGCGCCGCGTTCTTGGGCAGCTCGATGCCGTAATGGTCCAGGCGCCACAGCAGCGGCGCGATGGCCACGTCCAGCATGGAGAACTCGTCGCCCAGCATGTACTTGGTCTTCATCAGCATGGGGGCCAGCTGCGAAAGCCTGTCGCGGATTTCCGCGCGGGCGCGCTCCAGGCGCTTTTCGTCTGGCTTGCTGCTGCGGTCTTCGAGCGCCGACACGTGCACGAAGAGCTCTTTTTCGAAGTTGTACAGGAAAAGCCGCGTGCGCGCACGCATGACCGGGTCGGCCGGCATCAGCTGCGGGTGCGGGAAGCGCTCGTCGATGTACTCGTTGATGATGTTGGATTCGTACAGGATGAGATCGCGCTCGACCAGGATGGGCACCTGGCCGTAGGGGTTCATCACCGAGATGTCCTCGGGCTTGTTGTACAGGTCGATGTCGCGGATCTCGAAGTCCATGCCCTTCTCGAACAACACGAAACGGCAGCGTTGCGAGAACGGGCAGGTGGTTCCGGAATAGAGCACCATCATGGCGGAGATTCCATCCTTGGTATCAAAGCGAAAGGCCAGCGCCGCGCCACGAACCGTGGCGGACACTGGCCCGGACGCCGGGGGCGGGCGCTGGCGAGCCCGCGGACCGGCAGGGCTCGGCAGCGATTATTTCACGTGTTTCCAGTAGGCGGCGTTCAGGCGCCAGGCCACCAGCAAGAACAAGCCCAGGAACAGCATCACCCACACGCCGAGCTGCACGCGGAACTGCTGCGTGGGTTCGGCCATCCAGGCCATGAACGCGGTCAGGTCGGCGATGTCGCGATCGTACTGCGCCGCCTGGGCCGGATTCAGCGCCTTGAAGCGGTATTCGGCCGAGGCGTGCAGGCCATGGCCTTGCAGCGGTTCGGTCTGGACGGTGGCGTAGCCTTGCGCGTCGTAGGTAACCGTGCGGCGCTCCCACGCTTGCTGGCCGTCCTTCTGGACCTGGTGCACCGTGACGGCGGTCAGCTCGCGCGGACCTTGCTGCTGCCAGAGCACGTGCGGCATGCCCACGTTGGGGAAGACCAGGTTGTCCCACCCGGTCTGCTTGCTGGCGTCGCGGTAGAAGGACCGCATGTAGGTGTAGATGTAATCGGCGCCGGACGGGCCCGCGTTGATGGACTTGGCGCGGGCGATCACCGACAGGTCGGGCGGAGTCGTGCCCAGCCACTTCTTGGCGTCGGCCGGCTTCATGGCGATGGTCATCAGGTCGCCGACCTTCTCGCCGGTAAACAGCAGGTTGTCGCGGATCTGCTCGTCGGTCAGCCCGATTTCTGTCAGCTTGTTGTAGCGCATGGCGCTTGCGCTGTGACAGTTCAAGCAGTGGTTGACGAACAGCTTCGCACCGTTTTGCAGGGCCGTCAGGTCGTTGATCCGGTAGGGCGCGCGTTCCAGCGGGTAGCCGCTTTCGGCGGCCACGGCCGCCGTGCAGGCAAGCGTCAACGCGAAGGCACCAAGCAGCTTCTTGATCATGGTCATTCCGTTAAGTTTGGGCTCAGTGGGCGTGGAACGTCACGCGCTCGGGAACCGGCTTGAACGTTCCCAGGCGGCTCCAGACGGGCATCAGCAGGAAGAACGCCAGGTAGATGACGGTGCCGATCTGCGACATCAGGTTAAAGACGTTGTTCGGCGCCTGTGTACCCAGATACCCAAGGACCAGGAAGTTGACGATGAAGATGCCGTACAGCCACTTGTGCCAGCCCGGGCGGTAGCGGATCGACTTGACCGGGGAGAAATCCAGCCAGGGCAGGAAGAACAGGATGACGACGGCGCCGCCCATGACCACCACGCCCCAGAACTTGGCGTCGATGGTGCGCATCAGGATGGCCACCACCACCAGGATGGCCGGCACGACGATGCGCCAGATGCCCTTGAGGTTGCCCTTCAGGAACAGTGCGATCGCGGCGAGGATGGCGCCGGCGGCCAGCACCCAGGTGAATTCGTCCGTGGTCGCGCGCAGCATCGAGTAGAACGGCGTGAAGTACCACACCGGCGCGATGTGCGGCGGGGTCTTGAGCGGATCGGCCGGGATGAAGTTGTTGTATTCCAGGAAGTAGCCGCCCATTTCGGGGGCGAAGAACACGATCGCGGCAAAGACCAGCAGGAAGCCTGCCACGCCCATGATGTCGTGCACCGTGTAGAACGGATGGAACGGGATGCCGTCCAGCGGACGGCCGTAGCGGTCCTTCTTTTCCTTGATTTCGATGCCGTCCGGGTTGTTCGAGCCTACTTCGTGCAGCGCGACGATGTGCGCGGCGACCAGGCCGATCAACACCAGCGGGATGGCGATCACGTGGAAGGAGAAGAAGCGGTTGAGCGTGGCATCCGAGACCACGTAGTCGCCGCGGATCCAGATCGACAGTTCGGGGCCGATGAAGGGGATGGCCGAGAACAGGTTGACGATCACCTGTGCGCCCCAGTAGGACATTTGGCCCCAGGGCAGCAGGTAGCCGAAGAAGGCTTCAGCCATCAGGCACAGGAAAATGGCCACGCCGAAGATCCACACGAGTTCGCGCGGCTTGCGGTAAGACCCATAGAACAGCCCGCGCAGCATGTGCAGGTAGACCACCACGAAGAACATCGACGCGCCGGTCGAGTGCATGTAGCGGATCAGCCAGCCCCAGGGCACTTCGCGCATGATGTATTCCACGGACTGGAATGCGCGTTCGGCGTCGGGCTTGTAGTGCATGACCAGGAAGATGCCGGTCACGATCTGGATGACCAGCACCAGCAGGGCCAGTGAGCCGAAGAAATACCAGAAGTTGAAGTTCTTGGGCGCGTAGTATTCGGACAGGTGCGCCTTCCAGGTCGCAGTCAGGGGAAAGCGCCGGTCTATCCAGCCCAACAGGCCTGTCGTTTCGACGTTTTTCTCGCCAGCCATGAGCGGCTCCTTCTATGCGTGATCGTGTTGCGGGGGGCGAGGCGGTGCTTACGCCTTGTTGTCTTCGTCAACCCCGACGATGATGCGGGTGTCGCTCAGGTATTGATAGGGGGGAACCTCGAGGTTGTCCGGCGCGGGCTTGTTGCGGTAGACGCGGCCGGCGAGGTCGAAGGTCGAGCCGTGGCAGGGGCACACGAAACCGCCTTCGTTCAGCCCCAAGTTGGGCGCGGCCTCGAAATGCGGGGTGGGCGAGCAGCCCAGGTGGGTGCAGATGCCCACGCAAACGAAGAATTCCGGCTTGCGCGAACGGTATTCGTTCTTGGCGTACTCGGGCGTGTAGCCGGGACGGTCGGAGTTGGGGTCGGCCACGAGCGCGTCGGTCTTCTTGAGCCCTTCGATCTGCTCGGGGGTGCGATGCAGGATCCACACCGGCTTGCCGCGCCATTCGACGGTGCGCATCTCGCCGGGGGCGATGCCGCTGAGGTCGACTTCGACCGGCGCGCCGGCGGCACGGGCCTTGGCCGAGGGCGCAAACGTGCTCACGAACGGGACGGCGGTAGCCACGCCGGCCACGCCGCCGACCGCACAGGCGGTGCCTACCCAAAAGCGGCGCGAGGGATCGGGGGGAAGTTCCGGAGCAACAGCACCGTCGTCATCGAGCACAACCGAATCTTGACTCATGTTCCTTCCTTGGTGATGCTGGCGCGGGCGGATTTGCCCGATGGCGCCGGCTACGAGGCACGCGATGCCGGCCTGCAGCGTCCGCGCGGGCCGTGTGCCTTGCGCGTTGCATCCTGTTGCGGCGGGTGCCTGTCTAACGTCTCAGCAACCAATTATTATAGCGCGAGCCCAATCCGGGCGAATTTTCCAGGGAAGAGGATATGAGCAAACGTACCGGGATCCTGCAAGAATTCCGTGAGTTCGCCGTGCGCGGCAGCGTCATAGACTTGGCTGTCGGCGTGATCATCGGCGGGGCTTTCGGCAAGATCGTCGACTCGCTGGTCAGCGACATCGTCATGCCGCTGGTCAATTTCCTGCTCGGCGGATCGGTCGATTTCAGCAACAAGTTTCTGGTCTTGCGCATGCCGCAGGGCTATGCCGGTCCGCAAACGTATGCCGACCTTTCCCAGGCGGGCGCGATCGTCTTTGCCTGGGGCAACTTCCTGACCGTCGTCATCAATTTCATCCTACTGGCCTTCGTCATCTTTTGGATGGTCAAGCTCATCAACGCGGCGCGCCGCCGCCAGGAGGCCGAGGCCCCGGCCGAGCCCGCGCCGCCGCCCGAGGACGTGGTGCTGCTGCGCGAGATCCGCGATCTGCTCAAGCGCTAGCGCAAGCCTTGCGCCTGCCCGCATGCGCCGGCGGGCGCTTTGTCTTACGGCCGAGCAAGCCTGCCGCCGGGGCGGGCTGCGCACGCCTGCGCTACACCGGGTTGTCTATGTCGACGAAGTCCACGCGCACCCCAAAGTGCTGCGCCACTGCTTGGCCCAGGGCCTGCACGCCGTAGCGCTCGGTGGCGTGGTGGCCGGCGGCGATGAAGCCCGTGCCCGTTTCGCGCGCCAGGTGCGTGGTCGGCTCGGAAGCTTCGCCCGTGATGTAGACGTCGGCACCGGCATCGATGGCGTGCTGCATCCACACTTGGGCCGCGCCGGTGCACCATGCTACGCGCCGCACGGGCATGTCCGGCTCGCCTATCGCCAGCGGCGTGCGGCCGAGCCGTTGGCCCACGTGCGCGGCCGCTTCGCCCAGCGTGCGCGCCTGCGGCATCGTTCCGAGCCAAATCAGGCCGTCTGGGCCGGCGGTCAGCGGCGCGCCGTCTTCGCGCAGCAGCGGCTGCAGGCCGAGCACGCGCGCAAGCTGTGCGTTGTTGCCGTAGCGGGGATGCGCATCGAGCGGCAGGTGGTAGGCGAACAGGTTGAGGTCGTGGGCAAGCGCCAGCGCCAGCCGTGTGCGCCGCGTGCCGCGCACGCGCGGATCTTCGTTCTTCCAGAACCAGCCGTGGTGCACCAGCAGCGTATCGGCGCCGCGGTCGACCGCCGCCTGCAGCAGCGCCTGCGATGCGGTCACCCCGGCGATAATATGCGCGACCTGCGGCCGGCCTTCTACTTGCAATCCGTTTGGGCAATAGTCCTTGAACCGGTGCGGCTCCAGCGTGCCGTCGAGCCAGGCGGACAGTTCCTGCACGGATACGGTTTTCGTCATCGTATTGCCCTGTTCATCGCATCATGCGCCGACTCTGGTTGATCTTCGCCCAGGCCGTCACCATCAGCTTGGCGATTTTATTCGTCGTCAGCACGCTGCGTCCCGATTGGCTCAGGTTAAATGGCCCCGGTCCGGACGTCGCATCCGCGCCGGCCGTGTCGCCCGTGCGGGCGGCGGCGGTGTCGTCGTATGCGGCCGCGGTGGCGGCGGCCGCGCCGTCGGTGGTCAACGTCTATACGCGCACCAGCGTCAACGTGCCATTGCTTCCGCTGCCGGATGACCCTGGCCTGCGGCAGTTCTTCGGCCAATTGCCCGGCTTTAGCCAGCGGCAGGAGTCAACCAGCCTGGGCTCGGGCGTGATCGTCAGCGCCGACGGTTATGTGTTGACCAACTATCACGTGGTCGAGGCCGCCGATGCGATAGAGGTGTCCCTGGCCGACGGGCGCAAAGGGCCGGCCAAGGTGATAGGCGCCGACCCCGACACCGATCTGGTGGTGCTGAAGATGCAGGCGCAGGGCCTGCCCGCCGTGCGGTTCGCCGACGCCGGCCCGCGCGTCGGCGACGTGGTGCTGGCCATCGGCAACCCTTTCGGGGTGGGGCAGACGACGACCATGGGCATCGTCTCGGCAGTCGGCCGCAACCGGCTGGGCATCAATACCTACGAGGATTTCATTCAGACCGACGCAGCCATCAATCCCGGCAACTCGGGCGGCGCGCTGATCGACACCACGGGCGCACTCATCGGTATCAACACCGCCATCTATTCCCGCACCGGAGGTTCCCTGGGCATCGGCTTTGCCATCCCGGCCCCTGCGGCACGGGAAGTCATGCGCCAGATCATCGAGACCGGCTCGGTGACGCGCGGCTGGCTGGGGATAGAGCCGCAGGACATCACGCCCGACCTGGCGCGCGCCTTCAAGCTGGAGCGCGCCGGCGGGGTCGTGGTGGCCGGCGTCATCCGTGGCGGCCCGGGCGGCCGGGCGGGCTTGCGGGTCGGCGACATCCTGGTCGAGGTCGGCGGCGAGAAGGTCACCGATACCAGCGGGCTGCTGCGGCAGATCGCCGCGCTCACGCCGGGCCAACGCGTGGCGCTGACAGTGCTGCGCGGCGGGCGCGAGACACGTTTGGAGGCCGAGGTCGGGCGGCGGCCTGCCCGGCCTGCGGGGCGCTAGCCCCGGACGCGGCCGAGCGTGCAGGGACTAGGACTTGGACGATTTGCGTTGCCGCTTTTGCGGCGGACGCTGCGGCAGCAGGCGCAGCACGGCGACGATCTTCTTGCGGTCTTCGGGCTCGAGCCGCGCAAGGATGGCAACGGCTTCGCTGATGTAGCCGTCGGCAGGAAAGGATTCTGGCGCGGGCGCGGTGTGCTTGCCCGAGGATTGGCCGGATTCGACCACATCGATGCCGTCGGCCAGCCACGGCACGCTGGTGTTCAGCGCCATGGCGAGCTTGCGCAGCGTCGGGCGCTCGGGCGCGTAGGCGTCCCCGCGCGAGAGGATGCGATGGATCGACGACTGCGGCACGCCGGAAATCCGGGCCAACTGGCTTTGGCTTTTGATGCCGCGCCGCTTCATCAACGACTGAAGCCTGTCAGAGATCGCCATTGCCGAAATATACAGTTACGAATCTGGCGACGCGACAAATTAAGCGCCACGGATTAACTCAAATCATGCCGAATGGGATGATCCGGAGAAAGTCCGGTTACGCCCTGCTGGGATGGAAACGATCGATCGGCGGCGTCGGACCCTCGGGACGCCGCGCGAAGCGAGGTTGCGGCGCCTAAGGGCAGGCAGCCGCGCCGCTGCCGGCTATGCCCGCAGCAGGGGAGGCGCGGCGTCGGCGGTACAGGGGGACGGCTCCTGGGCTTTGTGCGCTTGCAGGGCTTCGGCCAGGGCGAGCAGGCGCTTGCGGTCACCCGCATCCAGGCGGAAGAAAATTTCGAGCATGCGCGCCATGTCGTCATCGTCGGTGTAGAACCACGAGACCGGCATGTTCAGGATCCTTGCCAGCCTCTGCATCAGCGAGAAGTCCGGCGAATGCTTGCCCCGTTCGTACTGGTTCATGCGGGCACTGGCCGATGATTCATCGATGCCTGCCAGTCTGCCCAGCTTTTCCTGAGACACGCCCAACCGCAGGCGCGCCTCTTTGAGTCTTCGTGCCAGCACGGAGTTTCCCCGGTACTTAACCGTTTCCAGCATCGGTCTGGCCTGGGCCGGCCGCATGCGTCGCTACGCCGCGGCGCGACCAGGTGCACCTTCGCAAGGTTTTGCTCCAAAGGCCGGGCGGCGCGGCGCCCGACTTACCAGGGCATTGTGGCGCGAGCTGCCTGTGCGTTATGGCGGGAACAGGCCAAAAGGATAGGGTTTGTTCCGCAAATTCGCGCCGCGCCTCGTCTTAATGGCGGATTTACGACTATCAATGAATGTCGTTTAGTAACCGTAAACCACCAGCGAATACAAAAAATGATTCGCGTGCCGTTGTGCGTCGACCGCACGAAACCCATGCCTACAACATAGGAAGTCGCCGTGGCCGGAGCCTCTACGCAAGAATTGCAAGCAATACTCTTGCAACTGGATGCAGACCTGCGCAAGCTGACCGAAACCGTGGAGCGGCTGGCGCGCTACATCGGCACGCAGGCCGAGCCCGATGCGCTGGAGCAGGACGCGCAGCCGGGGCAGGCGAACCAGGCCGGTGCGCGCTGGACGTTGCGCGACCACGGCTGGACGCTCGTCTCGCCGGAAGGCAAGACGCTGACGCTGACCACCGCCGAGCGCGAGTTCATGACCGCGCTGCTCACGTCGCCCGATCATCGGCTGGCGCGCAAGGCGCTTTATGCGCGGCCTTCGGGCATGGACATGCCCATGGCCCGCGAGGGGCACGCATCGCGGGGACTGGACGTGATGGTCAGCCGGCTGAGGCGCAAGGCCCAGCTGGCGGGCATGCGCCTGCCGCTGCGCTCAGTGCGCCGCTGGGGTTACATGTTCGCCGCGGAAGCGGTCGCGGAATGAGCCGCGCGCCGCGGCCTCAGTGCGCTGCGTTGTCGTTGCGCTCGGCCAGGGCGGTGTCGCCGGATGCCTCGTCGTCGCTTTGGGCAGGCCGCACCATGCGGCCGAACAGCAAGCCGACTTCGTAGAGCAGGCACAAGGGCACGGCCAGCAGGAACTGGCTGATGACGTCGGGCGGCGTGACCACCGCCGCGATCACGAATGCCCCGACGATGACGTAGCCGCGGCCGGCCCGCAGCTTCTCGAGCGAGACGATTCCCGTCTTGACCAGCAGGACCACGGCCACCGGGACTTCGAACGTGATGCCGAAGGCCAGGAACATGGTCAGGACGAAGTCCACGTACGCGGCGATGTCGGGCGCCGGCGTGATGGATTCCGGCGCAAAGCTCGCGATGAACTGGAAGACCGTGCGGAAGACCACGAAATAGCAGAAGGCCATCCCCGCCAGGAACAGCAATGAGCTGGAGACGATGAGCGGCAGCGCCAGGCGCTGTTCGTGGCGGTACAGGCCGGGGGCGACGAAGGCCCAGGCCTGGTACAGCACGATCGGCAGCGCGAGGATGAAGGACGCGAGCAAGGTGACCTTGACGGGTACCATGAAGGGCGTGACCACGCCGGTGGCGATCATGCGCGTGCCTTGCGGCAGGGTCGCGAGCATGGGTTCGGCCAGCAGGTCGTATATGGTCGAGGCGCCGGGATAGATGAACAGCACCACGAAGATGCCCAGCACGGCGCAGGCGGCCTTGAGCAGCCGTTGACGCAGCTCGACGAGGTGGGAAATGAAGCTGTCCTCGGGAAGGTCTTCCTGGCTCACGTGCTTTTCCCGGTCGATGAAGCGCCGGCGGGCGCATTGCCGGCAGGGGATTCATGCGCGGCGGCCGGGGTGTGCGCGACAGCCGGCGGCGCATCGTCCGTTGCGGGGGCGCTGGGCGCGACAGCCGCAACGTCGGTAGGCGTGCTCGCCTGGCGCGCCTGTTCGTCCAACGCCGACAGCGTGTTGCGCAGCTCCTCGGCGGGGGCGCGCAAGGCTGCTTCGCTTTCGCGCAGCGAGGTCTGCACCTCGCGCGCCGCGTCCTGCATCTGTTCCTTGAACTTGCGCAGCTCGTCCAGTTCGATTTCGCGCCGGATGTCGCTCTTGACGTCATTGACGTAGCGCTGGGCGCGGCCGACCAGGTGTCCCACGGTGCGGGCCACGCGCGGCAGGCGCTCGGGGCCGATGACGATCAGTGCGACGACGCCGATCACCAGCAGCTCGGTAAAGCTGATATCGAACATGGGGTCGGAAGCCTGCGTATGCGGCGCGGCGCCCTTGCACGCCGCGCGCCGGGTAGGGAGGGAAACGGCGTCTTACTGGCTGGCGCTGTTCTTTTCGCGCGCTTCGACGTCTATGGTCTCGTTGGAGGCGACCTTTTGCGTGGGCTGCTGCGCCGGGGTGTCGGAGCCGGCTTCCTTCATGCCTTCCTTGAAGCCCTTGACGGCGCTGCCCAGATCCGAGCCGATGTTGCGCAGTTTCTTGGTGCCGAACACCAGCGCGATGATCAGCAGGACGATCAACCAATGCCAAATGCTGAAGCTGCCCATGACGGATCTCCGTTTGATTAGGCGTTGGGCGCGACCCGGCCTTTCCAGGGCCGGGCGCCGCCGATGATGTGGAAATGCAAGTGCGGGACTTCCTGCCCGCCTTCGGCGCCCGAATTGGCCAATAGCCGGAATCCGCCCGACGGGCCGGGGTTGCAGCCGTTCTCCTGTGCCAGCCGCGGGGCCAATGCCACCATTCTACCCAACCAGCTGGCGTCCTCGGGCGTGACGTCCTGCAGCGAGACGATGTGCCGGCGAGGGATGAGCAGCAGGTGCACGGGCGCGGCGGGATTGATGTCGTGGAAGGCGACGAAGTCCTCGTCCTCGTAGACCTTGCGTGACGGGATGGTGCCTGCGGCGATCTTGCAGAAGATACAGTTCTCGCTCATGGGTATCGATTCGATATCAGTCGGTGCGCCGGGCTTTTTCCTCGAGGCCGGACAGCCCCTCGCGGCGGGCCAGTTCGGCCAACACGTCCTCGGGCCGCAGATTGTAGTGCGTCAGGGCCACGAGGCAATGAAACCATAGGTCGGCGGTCTCGGCCACGATGCGGTCGGGGCGGCCGTCCTTGGCGGCCATGACCAGTTCGGTGGCTTCTTCGCCGATTTTCTTCAGGAAGGCGTCGGGCCCTTTGGACAGCAGGCGGGCCGTATAGGACGTGGCCGGATCGCCGCCGTTTTCCGGGCGGCGGCTGGCCAGCGTGTCGGCCAGGCGCACCAGCACGTCGGCACCGGGGGTGGGGCTTGCGTTCATTTGTAGATGAGCTCCGGATCCTTCAGCACGGGGTCGACGACTTGCCAGGCCGGGGTGTCGCCATCCTGCAGCCGGCGGAAAAAGCAGCTCGCACGCCCGGTGTGGCAGGCGATGCCGCCCTGTTGACGGACCTTGAGCAGCACCACGTCGCCATCGCAGTCCAGGCGGACCTCGACGACCTCCTGGACGTGGCCGGACGCTTCGCCCTTGCGCCACAGGCGGCGCCGCGAGCGCGACCAGTAGACGGCGCGGCCGGTGGCGGCGGTTTCGGCCAGGGCCTCGCGGTTCATCCAGGCCACCATCAGGACCTGGCCGTTGTCGGCGTCTTGCGCGATGGCCGGCACCAACCCGTCGGCGTCGAAGACGACTTCGGACAGCCAGTCGGCGGATGAGTTCATGGCGATCTCCGATGTGCGCCGCGCGCGGCGCGGCGCTTGGCGTCCCGCCGGCCGGCGGGACGGGCGCGCGAGGCGGCTCGCGGCCATTGTCAATCCAGGCGCACGGGGATGCCGCGCGCATGCATGTACTGTTTGCACTCCCGCACGGTGTGCTGGCCGTAGTGGAAGATGCTGGCGGCAAGCACCGCGCTGGCGCGGCCTTCGGTGACGCCGTCGGCCAGGTGCTGCAGGCTACCCACGCCGCCGGACGCGATCACCGGAACGGGCACGGCGTCGGCCACCGCGCGCGTCAGGGCCAGGTCAAAGCCCGACTTGGTGCCGTCGCGGTCCATGCTGGTCAGCAGGATCTCGCCCGCGCCGTAAGCGGCCATGCGCCGCGCCCATTCGAGCGCATCCAGCCCGGTGGCCCGCCGCCCGCCGTGGGTGAAGACTTCCCAGCGCGGCGGCTCGCCCGGCGCCGATACCCGCCGGGCGTCGATGGCCACGACGATGCACTGCGAGCCGTGGTGCTCCGATGCGGCCCGCACGAGGTCTGGGTTGGCGACCGCGGCGCTGTTGATCGAGACTTTGTCCGCGCCGGCGTTGAGCAGGCGCTGGATGTCCGATACCTGCCGCACGCCTCCGCCTACGGTCAGCGGGATGAAGACTTGCGAGGCGACCTGTTCGATGATGGGCAGGATCAGGTCGCGGTCGTCGCTGGTGGCGGTGATGTCCAGGAAGGTCAGTTCGTCGGCGCCCTGCTCGTCATAGCGGCGCGCGATCTCGACCGGGTCGCCCGCGTCGGCCAGGTTGACGAAGTTCACACCCTTGACCACCCGGCCGGCCGTGACGTCCAGGCAAGGGATGATGCGCCGGGTCAGCCCATCGGCGGCGTGTTGGCCCGGGGCGCTGCGCGGGCCGGCGCCGGCTGCCGTCGCCTCCTTTTGCACGCTTGTCGCTTGGGCAGAAAAGGGGGGCGGGGTGATGCGTTCGGTCATTGATCGGGGGCGTCGCCGCTCAGTTCGTCGGCCCGGGCCTGGGCGGCTTGGAAATCGAGCCGGCCTTCGTAGATGCTGCGGCCCAGGATGGCCCCCTCGACGCCCTCTTCCTGGACGGCGCACAGCGCCTCGATGTCCTTCATGTCGGCGATGCCGCCGGAGGCGATGACGGGGATGCTGACCTGCTGCGCGAGCCGCACCGTGGCTTCGATGTTGACGCCGGACAGCATGCCGTCGCGGCCGATGTCGGTATAGATGATGCCTTCGCAGCCGTAATCCTCGAACTTGCGGCCGAGATCCAGCACGTCGTGGCCAGTGAGCTTGCTCCAGCCGTCGGTCGCGACCTTGCCGTCGCGCGCGTCCAGGCCGACGATGATATTGCCCGGGAAGGCGCCGCAGGCGTCGTGCAAAAAGCCCGGGTTCTTGACCGCGGCAGTGCCGATGATGACGTAGGCGATGCCGAAATCCAGGTAGCGCTCGATGGTGTCCAGGTCGCGGATGCCGCCGCCGATCTGCACGGGGATTTCATCACCGACTTCTTCGACGATGGCCTTGATGGTGGCTTCGTTGCGCGGCTTGCCTGCCACCGCGCCGTTGAGGTCGACCAGGTGTAGCCGCCTTGCCCCTTGTTCCAGCCAGTGGGCTGCCATGGCGACGGGGTCTTCGGAAAATACCGTCGCGTCGTCCAGGTCTCCCTGGCGCAGGCGTACGCAACGCCCGTCTTTGAGGTCTATGGCGGGAATCAGCAGCATGATGGTGAAAAAATCGGGAATGGGAAGGCGTCGGACCGGGCGCGCCGCGAAGCCGCCTTACGGCTGCCAGTCTACAAAATTGCGGTACAGGCGCAAACCGTGGCCGGCGCTCTTTTCGGGATGGAACTGGACGGCAAAAATGTTATCTGCCGCTACTGCGCAGGTAAAGTCGACGCCATAGTGGGTTTCCCCAACCGTCAGCGACGCATCGGCCGGCGCCGCATAGTAGCTGTGCACGAAGTAGAAGTGCGCCATGTCGGGAATGCCCGCCCACAGCGCATGGCTGCGGGATTGTCGCACGCGGTTCCATCCCATGTGGGGAACCTTGAGCCTTTCTGCGCCATCGTCCGGTGGCCGCGACGCATCGGCCTGCGCGGTGGCGAACTGGGGGCCGGAAAAGCGCCGTACGCTGCCGGGAAACAACCCCAGGCAGGGCGTATCGCCCTCTTCGCTGACCTCGAACAGCATTTGCTCGCCCACGCACACGCCCAGCAGCGGCTTGGTGCGCGCCGCGCGCAGCACCGCGTCGACCAGGCCGGACTGGTTCAGCGTGCGCATGCAATCAGGCATGGCGCCCTGGCCTGGAAAGACGATCCGGTCGGCCGCATCGATTTCCTGCGGCCGGTTGCAAATGCGGATATCGGCTTCCGGCGCCGCGTAGCGGAGGGCGCGGGCCACGGAATGGAAATTGCCCATTCCGTAGTCGACGATGGCGATGGTGGTCATGTCCAGACGGAGGTCGGCGGCTACAGGACGCCCTTGGTGGACGGCACCACGCCCGCGCTGCGCGGGTCCAGCTCCAGGGCCATGCGCAACGCACGCCCGAAGGCCTTGAAGACGGTCTCGCACTGGTGGTGCGCATTGATGCCGCGCAGGTTGTCGATGTGCAGCGTGATGAGGGCGTGGTTGACCAGGCCCTGGAAGAATTCGCGCGTCAGGTCCACGTCGAAGTCGCCCACCCGCGCACGGGTGAACGGCACGTGGAATTCCAGCCCGGGGCGCCCGGAGAAGTCCACCACCACGCGCGACAGCGCCTCGTCCAGCGGCACGTAGGCGTGCCCGTAGCGACGGATGCCGGCCTTGTCGCCGACGGCGCGCGCGATCGCCTGGCCCAGCGTGATGCCGACGTCTTCGACGGTGTGGTGGGCGTCGATGTGCAGGTCGCCTTCGGCCTGGATGTCGAGGTCGATCAGGCCATGGCGGGCAATCTGGTCGAGCATGTGGTCCAGGAAGGCCACGCCCGTGGAGATGCTCTGGCGGCCCGTGCCGTCCAGGTTGACGGCCACGCGGATGCGGGTCTCGTTGGTATTGCGGGTGATGTCAGCGGTACGCATGTCAGTTCAGGATGTCGGTCAGGGCTTCCAGCAGGGCCTGGTTTTCGTGCGGAGCGCCGACAGAAATGCGCAGGCAATCGGCCAGCCGCGGATGCGACCCGTCGAAGTTGCGCACCAGTATTTTCCGTTTTTTCAGGGCGGCGTGCACGGCGCCGCCCCGGCCCGGAAAACGCACCAGCAGGAAATTGGCCGCCGAAGGATAAACGACTGTGCCCGGCAGGCCGGCCAGCGCGCGCGCCAGCGGCTCGCGGTCGGCGCGGACCTGTGCGGCGTGGCCGTCGAGCACGTGGCGGTGGGCCAGCAGCACGGGCAGCACGGCGCGCGTGAGCACGCCGATATTGTAGGGCGGGCGGACTTTGTCGATTTCCGCGGTCCAGGCCGGGTGCGCGGCGAGGTAGCCGAAGCGCAGCCCGGCCAAGCCGATCTTGGATACCGTGCGCATGACCGCCAGGTTGGGGTGCGCAGCCAGGCGCGGCATCCACGTCCGGCCGGCAAAGGGTTGATAGGCCTCGTCGACCACCACCAAGCCCGGCGCGGCGGCCAGGACTGCCGCGATCGCCTCGTCGGGCCACAGCCCGCCGGTGGGGTTGTTGGGCACGGCCAGGAACACGACCTTGGGCCGTTCGCGCCGTATCGCCTCGACCAGCGCAGCCAAGTCCAGTGTCAGGTCTTCGCGCAGCGGCACGCCGACGAAGCGGGCGTGGCATTGGCGCGCGGCCATCTCGAAATAGACGAAGGACGGCCAGGGCGAGACCACCACGTCACCCGGCTCGCAGGTGGCCTGCACGACCAAATGGATGAGCTCGTCCGAGCCGTTGCCAAAGACGAGGCCTGCTTCGGCCGGGACGCCGAAGGCGTCGCGCACCTGGTCCTTGAGCGCGCCGGGGTCGGCGTCCGGGTAGCGGTTCAGGGCCGTGCCGCCGACCGCACGGGCGATGGCCTCGCGCAGCGCCGGCGGCAGGCCGTAGGGTGATTCCATGGCATCGAGCTTGATGCAGCCGGCGGCGTCGGCCACGTGGTAGGCGCCGACCGCGCGCACGTCGGCCCGCACCGTGCGCGCGACCACGTCCGCGGCGGCGTCTTGCTGCGCGCCCCGGGGGCGCGGTGCGCCTGTCATCGATCGTCCAGCCGGTATTCGGCGCTGCCGGCATGCGCGGGCAGCCCTTCGCCGCGTGCCAGCGTGGCGGCCAGCCGGCCGAGCTGCTGCGCGCCTTGACGCGAGACCTGGATCAGGCTGGAGCGCTTCTGGAAGTCGTACACGCCAAGCGGCGAGGAAAAGCGCGCCGTGCGCGAGGTGGGCAGCACGTGGTTGGGGCCGGCGCAATAGTCGCCCAGCGATTCGGAGCTGTAGCGGCCCATGAAAATGGCGCCGGCGTGGCGGATGCGTGCCGTCCAGCGCTCGGGCTGTTCGGTGGAGATTTCCAGGTGCTCCGGCGCGATCCGGTTGGCGATTTCGCAGGCCTCTTCAAGGCTGCGCACCTGCACCAGCGCGCCGCGGCCCGACAGGCTTGCCCGGATGATGGCCTCGCGCGGCATGGTCGGCAGCAGCCGTTCGATGGCCTGCTCGACGGCGTCCAAAAACGCCGCGTCGGGACACAGCAAAATGGCCTGGGCCAGCTCGTCGTGCTCGGCCTGCGAGAAAAGGTCCATGGCGATCCAGTCCGCGGGCGTCGTCCCGTCGCAGATGATCAGGATCTCGCTAGGCCCGGCAATCATGTCTATGCCCACGGTGCCGAAGACGCGGCGCTTGGCCGCGGCGACATAGGCGTTGCCCGGCCCGACGATCTTGTCCACCGCCTGCAGCGTTTGCGTGCCGTAGGCGAGCGCGCCCACGGCCTGCGCCCCACCGATGGCATAGGCCTTGTCCACGCCGGCGATGGCGGCGGCGGCCAGCACCATGGGGTTGCGCGCGCCGTCGGGCGTGGGGGTGACCATGACGATCTCGCCGACCCCGGCGACCTTGGCCGGTATGGCGTTCATCAACACCGACGAGGGGTATGCCGCCTTGCCGCCAGGCACGTACAGGCCGACGCGATCCAGTGGCGTGACCTGCTGGCCGAGCAGCGTACCGTCGGCCTCGGTGTAGCTCCAGCTTTGCGCGCGCTGGTGCTCGTGGTAGGCGCGGATGCGCTCGGCCGCGGCCTCCAGCGCGTTGCGCTGGTCGGCAGGCAGGGCAGCCAGCGCGTCCTGCCACTGGCTGCGCGGGATTTCCAGCGCCTGCACGGTGTCGGCCCGCACGCGGTCGAACCGTTCGGTGTATTCGAGCAGCGCGGCGTCGCCGCGTTCGCGCACGTCCTGCAAGATGGCAGCGACGGCGCGTTCGATCGATTCGTCCTGCGAGGCGTCGAAGGCCAGCAGGGCGGACAGTGCGCGGTCGAAGTCCTCGTCGCGCGAATCCAGTCGGTTGATCAGGGGCATGGCAATCGGTTCGCCGCCGGCGATGCCGGCGCGGCGCAAGTTAATGGCGGGGCTTGCCTATCATGCCACAGGCGCGCGGCTGGCGCGCTCGAAGGCGTCCAGCAGCGGCTGCAGCCGCTCGCGGCGCGTCTTGAGCGCGGCGCGGTTGACGATCAGCCGCGACGAAATCGGCATGATTTCCTCGACGGCCACCAGGTTGTTGGCCCGAAGCGTCCCGCCGGTCGAGACCAGGTCGACGATGGCGTCGGCCAGGCCCACCAGCGGGGCGAGCTCCATCGAGCCGTACA
>CALEQZ010000058.1 GCA_937908115.1 uncultured Alcaligenaceae bacterium
GGTTGGCGCGCGGCACGTGCGTGGCGCACACCGGCTTGCACTTGCCGCAGCGCAGGCAATCCTTGATGGAGTGCGAGATCGAACCGATGTCGCTTTGCTGCATGATGAGCGACTCGTAGCCCATCAGGTTGAAGCTGGGCGTCCAGGCGCGGCGCAGGTCGGCGCCGGGCATCAGCTTGCCGGCGTTGAAGCGGTTGTGCGGGTCGACGCGCCGCTTGTATGCCTGGAAGGGGGCCAGCTCCTGTTCGGTCAGGAACTCGTACTTGGTCAGGCCGATGCCGTGCTCGCCGGAGATGACGCCATCCAAGTCGCGCGCGATTTGCATGATGCGCGCCACGGCCTGGTTGGCCTCCTGCAGCATTTCGTAGTCGTCGGAGTTGACCGGGATGTTGGTGTGCACGTTGCCGTCGCCGGCGTGCATGTGCAGCGCGACGAACACCCGACTCTTGAGCACGCGGTCATGGATGGCCTGCATCTCGGCCAGCACGGGCGCGCAGTCCGCGCCCGCGAACAGGCGCTCCATATGCGCACGAATCTCGGCCTTCCAGGACACGCGCACGGTGCGGTCCTGCACCACGTCGAACACGCGCGCCTGGGGCTGCGCGGCGACGCGCTCGCGCAGCGCCGGCAGGACCGCGTCCATGCCAAGCTGCGCCAGCTCGGGCAGCGCCTGGGCCAGCGGCATGTCCAGGTTGTCCAGCAGCCACTGCCAGCGCCTGCGCACCTCGCCCAGCAGTTCGACCGCCTGGCGGGTGCGGTCGCTCAGCAGCTCTTCTCGCGAGACGGCCTCGGGATCGGACGGGTCCGGCTTGGCCACGGGCAGATCCCCGGCCAGGAAAGCATCGAGCGCATCCACCAGCTTGAGCTTGTTGCGCGTGGACAGCTCGATGTTGATCCGCTCGATCGCATCGGTGTAGTCGCCCATGCGCGCAAGCGGGATCACCACGTCCTCGTTGATCTTGAAGGCGTTGGTGTGGCGCGAGATGGCCGCGGTGCGCGAGCGGTCGAGCCAGAACTTCTTGCGCGCCTCGGCACTGACGGCAATGAAGCCCTCGCCGTGCCGGGTGTTGGCCAGGCGCACGACCTCGCTGGCCGCGGCGGCGACCGCCTGCTCGTCGTCGCCGACGATATCGCCGATCAGCACCATCTTGGGCAGGGTGCCCCGCTTGCTCTTGGTGGCGTAGCCGACTGCACGCAGGTAGCGCTCGTCCAAGTGCTCCAGCCCCGCCAGGATGGCGCCGCGCTGGCGGCCTTCACCGTCTAGGTACTGCTTGATCTCGACGATGGACGGGATGGCGTCGCGCGCCTGGCCGAAGAACTCCAGGCACACGGTGCGGGTATGGCGCGGCATGCGGTGCAGCACCCAGCGCGCGGAGGTGATCAGTCCGTCGCAGCCTTCCTTCTGCACGCCTGGCAGGCCGGCCAGGAACTTGTCGGTGACGTCCTTGCCCAGGCCTTCCTTGCGAAAGCGCCGGCCTTCGATTTCCAGGATTTCGCTGCGCAGCAGGCGCTCGCCCGGCGCGGCCGCGCCGTCGAACCACTTCAGTTCGAACCGGGCGACGTCGACATCATGGATCTTGCCCAGGTTGTGGCCCAGGCGCGTGACCTCGAGCCAATTACCGTCGGGGTCGACCATGCGCCACCAGGCCAGGTTGTCCAGCGCCGTGCCCCACAGCACGGCCTTTTTGCCGCCAGCGTTCATGGCGATGTTGCCGCCTACGCAGGAGGCTTCGGCCGAGGTCGGGTCCACCGCGAAGACGTAGCCGGCGCGCTCGGCGGCTTCGGCCACGCGCTTGGTGACCACGCCCGCGCCAGCCAGCACGCTGGCCACCGGCTGCTCGACCCCGGGCAAAGGACAGGTTTCCACCGGGCCGAGCGTATCGAGCTTTTCGGTATTGATGACGGCCGACTTCCAGGTCAGCGGGATGGCGCCGCCGGTGTAGCCGGTGCCGCCGCCACGCGGCACGATGGTCAACCCAAGTTCGATGCAGCCCCGCACCAGCGGGGCGATCTCGGCTTCGCTATCGGGCGTGAGCACGACGAAGGGATATTCCACGCGCCAGTCGGTGGCGTCGGTGACGTGCGAGACGCGCGACAGCCCGTCGAACTTGATGTTGTCGCGCGCGGTATAGCGGCCCAGGACCTTTTGCACCTGCTTGCGCAGGCTGATCGTTTGGGCGAATTCGTCCTCGAAGGCGGCGATCGCCGCCCGCGCCCGGTCAAGCAAGGCGACCACCTTGGCATCGCGCTCGGAATCGTCGGGCTCGCGGCGGCGGTCGATTTCGCGCACCCGATGATGCAGCGCCTCGATCAGCAGCTTGCGCCGCTTGGGGTTGTCCAGCAGGTCGTCCTGCAGATAGGGATTGCGCCGGACCACCCAGATATCGCCCAGCACTTCATAGAGCATGCGCGCCGAGCGCCCGGTGCGCCGCTCCCCCCGCAAATCCGACAGCAGCTGCCAGGCGTCCTCGCCCAGCAGGCGGGCCACGATCTCACGGTCGGACAGCGAGGTGTAGTTGTAGGGGATTTCGCGCAGGCGGGCGCCGGCAGCAGCCGGCAGGGCGTCTTTGAGCAACTGGGCGGGAATCGGGGCGTTCATGGCTGAAGAATTGGCCCTTAAAGACACATTTTAAGGCATCGGCCGCACCGGCCCGGCTACCAACCGCTGGCCGCCCAGAGAAGGAAGGCGGTCATGAATAGGTAGCGCCCGAACTTGCCGATGGCCATGTACAGCATGCAAGGCCAGAAGCGCAGGCGCAGCCAGCCAGCCACGGCGCAAAGCGGATCGCCGACCACCGGCAGCCAGGACAGCAGCAGCGCGCTGGGGCCTAGCTTGTGCAGCCACTGGCGGGCCTTGACGTGCCAGCGGCCATGCATGCCGCGACCCTTGGCCTCGTCGTCATGATCCAGGTGCGGGTGCTTTTCCTTCCAGCGCTCGAAGGCTTTCCATGCGCCCAGCCCCATGGCGTAGCTGATCGCCCCGCCCGCGGTGTTGCCCACCGTGGCCACCAGCACCGCCGGCCAAAACATGTCCGGCGACAGCTTGACGTAGGCGAACACGGCGGGCTCGGAGCCCATGGGCAGCAATGTGGCCGATACCAGGCTGACCAGGAATACAGCCGGCAGGCCGACTTCGGGCAGGGCAAAGGCCTCGAGCAGCCAATGCACCGCGCGGTACAAGGCTTGTTCCATAACCGGGGACGGGAGCGAGAGCGCTGCAGTTTAGCCGGATCGGGTCGGCCCTGCTGGGAGGCGATGCCCACACAGCGTTGCGGCCCGACTGACGCCAAAGGGATCAGGCCGGCGCTGCGCCGTCCAGGTCAGCCGGCACGTCCACGTCGCGCAATACATCGTCGCCAGCCACCTCCAGCCACGCCACGTCCGCCGCGCGCCGGCGCAACAGCGGCGCGGCGCCCTGGCCGTCGTCCAGCGCCAGCAAATCCGCCCGCAGCGTCGCGGCAAACCCCACCGGATGGCCGGGCCGCCCCGCATGGCGCGGGCGCGCCATGACGGCGCCTGCCCGTAGCGCATTGGCCACCGACGTGACAGACGCCGGCTGCAGGAACGGCATGTCGCCCAGCGCAACGACCCAGCCGACAGTGGGGCAGCTGGCCGCCACCCCGTGCTTGAGCGTCGCTCCCATGCCCAGCGCCGCCCGCGGGCAGTCCAGCACGTCCAGCGGCAACCCCTGCAGCGCCGCACGCACCTGCGGCGCGCGCTCGCCGGCGATGACCAGCAGCCGGTCGACCGCCGGCAGCAGGGCCTGGCAGGCCGCGCGCACGACGGGACGGCCGTCGGGCAGCGGCTGGACGAGCTTGTACCGGGCGCCGGCGGGATCGAAGCGCACCCCGGCGCCGGCAGCCAGCATGATGCCGACGATGGCGCCGGGCCCCTGCCCGCCCGGCGCGCCGCCGTGCGCTGTGGTACTCTGGCCCGCGCCCTCGGCGCCCGTGGCCGAGTCTTTTTCCCGCCTGCTGTAAATGTCCACCGACTATCTCAAACGCATCCTGACGTCGAAAGTCTACGACGTCGCCGTCGAATCGCCCCTGGAAGCCGCTCCCCTGCTTTCGGCGCGCACGGGCAACAATTTCCTGCTCAAGCGCGAGGATACGCAAGCGGTGTTCAGCTTCAAGCTGCGCGGGGCCTACAACAAGATGGCCAACCTGCCGGCCGCGGCCCGCGCGCGCGGGGTGATCGCCGCCTCGGCCGGCAACCACGCGCAAGGCGTGGCCCTCGCGGCCAAGCGACTGGGTTGCCGCGCCGTGATCGTGATGCCAGTGACCACGCCGCAGGTCAAGATCGATGCGGTGCGCGCGCTGGGCGGCGAAGTGGTGCTGGCCGGCGACAGTTTCAGCGACGCCAACGCGCACGCCAAGGAACTTGAAAAGAAGCACAAGCTCACTTTCGTCCATCCGTTCGACGACCCGGACGTGATCGCCGGCCAAGGCACGGTCGGCATGGAGATCCTGCGCCAGCACCCCGGCCCCATCGACGCCGTGTTCGTGGCCATCGGCGGCGGCGGGCTGATCGCCGGCGTGGCCGCCTACATCAAGCAACTACGCCCCGAGATCAAAATCATCGGCGTGCAGACCGAGGATTCCGACGCCATGGTGCGCAGCGTGCGCGCGGGCCGTCGCGTACAGCTGCCCGACGTCGGGCTGTTCTCCGACGGCACGGCCGTCAAGCTGGTGGGCGAGGAAACCTTCCGGCTGGTGCGCCGCTACGTCGACGATTTCGTGGTGGTCGACACCGATGCCATCTGCGCGGCGATCAAGGACGTATTCCAGGACACGCGCAGCGTGCTGGAGCCCGCCGGCGCGCTCGCGGTGGCCGGCGCCAAGCGCTACCTGCTCGAGCAGAAGTGGAAGAACAAGACCGTGGTGGCGATCGCCTGCGGCGCCAACATGAACTTCGACCGCTTGCGCTTCGTGGCCGAGCGCGCCGAGGTCGGCGAAGCGCGCGAAGCCATCTTTGCCGTGACCATGCCCGAGCAGCGCGGCAGCTTCCGCCGCTTTTGCGAACTGCTCAATGGCCGCAGCGTCACCGAATTCAATTACCGCATCTCCGATGCCGACGTGGCCCACGTTTTCGTCGGCCTGCAGGTATCCAGTCCGTCGGAGCCGGCGCGCCTGGCCGCGACCTTCCGCCGTCACGGCTTCGAGACGCTGGACCTGACCCACGACGAGATGGCCAAGACCCACCTGCGCCACATGGTGGGGGGACGATCGCCGCTGGCGCAAAACGAACTGCTCTACCGCTTCCAGTTTCCGGAGCGTCCCGGCGCGCTGGCGCGCTTTTTGAGCGTCATGAACCCCAACTGGAACATCAGCCTGTTCCACTACCGCAACCAGGGTGCGGACTACGGGCGCATCCTGGTCGGCATCCAGGTCCCGCCGGCGGACAAGAAGCTGTTCAAGGCTTTCCTGTCCGAAATCGGCTATCCGTACTGGAACGAGACGGATAACCCCGCCTACAAGCTGTTCCTCTGAACGGGCCGCCGCACGCGCGGCGGGCCCCTCCCCCTTGCCGTGAATCAGCGCCTGCTGCCGCCTTCCCGGCGGCGGCAGGCCCACGGCGCGTTCCCCTGCCGAAATGGAACTTCCCCGCCGGATCTGCCACTGACGGGCGTATCCGGGCGGGCAGCAGCCGCCCATGACCGAGATGGGGATATCACATGGATAAACGCGCATTGGCCAGCCGCCTGCTGGCCGACCTAGGCAACACGCTCACAGTGGGACCGCTGGCCTTGGACGAGGCCACCCACAGCTGCGTGCTGCTGTTCGACGGCGACTTGGTCGTCAATATCGAATACGACGACCCGCAAGGACGGTTGGTGCTGTCTTCCTACCTGGACGAGCTGCCGCGCGAGAATGCCGAACCTCTCCTGCGCGAGCTCCTGGCCGCCAACCTGTACTGGCACCGCACGCGCGGGGCCACCCTGTGCCTGGAAGAAGGCACCAACGGCATCCTGCTGACGTATTCGCACAGCGTGACCGAACTCGATTCGGCGTCCTTCGAAACGGTCGTCGAAAACTTCGTCAACCAGGCCGAGCGCTGGACCCGCCGCATCGGCCAGGCCAAGCAAGCCGCCGCCGACGGCGGCAACCGCTCCGACGGCGCTGCGCCGGCCGTCGCCCCAACGAACTTCGCCTAACGGCACGGGAGTCGACGCCATGACCATCGACGCGTTCAACCGGATCCTGAACCAGCCCAACCTGGACCTGGACAAGGTGCTGCACCAGGATGGCGGCAACGGCATCACGCTGCGCGAACCCCTGAACCCGCCCAGCGCATGGACCAAGTTCAAGGCGGCACTGTCGAACGTGCCGCTGTTGGGCAGGCTGGGCGCGTTGCAGCAGGCCCGCCAGGAGGTCGAGTCGTATCCGGTCCGGCTCGGGCAATACCAGGCCAGCAACCGACAGATCCTGGCCGGCTTCGTGGCCGACCTGCGGCAGACCTACGGCGACCATATCGCCGACATGGCGGTGCGCGACCTGAACCTGCGAGACGGCGCGCCGCTGACCGCGCGTACCGTGTCCCAGGCCCTGCAAAACGTCGGGCGCATGCAGCAGCAGTACCGCGCGATGAACAACATGGACATCACGCGCTTCCTGGAAAGCCCGCTGGCCGGTGGCACGCGGTTGCCAGGCGAAACCGACATGAACGGCGTGTTCCTGGACCGCGGCATGGCGCTCAACGGCAAGTCGTCGTGGCAGGATGCCCTGGGAGACGGCGCTGCCCGCTTCATCACCCAGTATGTCATGCAGTGCTGCAGCGAACTGCCCGAGCATTCACAAGGCAGGCTGGACAATGCCCGCATCGCTGAGTTTGCCAACAAGGCGCTGGACCTGTACGAGGAACTGCTCGCCGCGCCTGGCATGACGCCCGAGAAGGTGTCGCACCATTTGAACCGCGTCGCCGACGCCAACCGGGGCAAAGCAGTCGAAGCAAAGGCGTACGAAGCCCGCGCCCGCGAGTTCGTCATCGTCGACCGGATGGAACACTGGCTCGACCGCAGCAACCCTGATTCCATGCTGCGCAGCATCGCCCGCGAGGTCGCCGGGCAAATGGGGGTGCCGGAACCACCCGACGGAGTACTGAAGTCGATCTCGCGCAACATGGTCGAGCAACTGAGCTATCGGACCGAGGCCATGCCAAAGGAGTTCGGCTGCAGCGCAGATGCCAGCGCCATCATCAACGCACTCGAGCCGCGCCTGCAGCAGCACGTGCGCGCCGCGGTCCAGGAGCACCTGCAAGCGGTGCAGCTGATCGGGCAATCGACGGTGCTAGGCCAGGCCGGCAAGGACCGGTTGCTGCAAATCGCGTCGACGCGCCGCATCGACACCGTCCAGGTGCGCGAATACGAACGGATGACCACCTCCGTCGAGCAAGCGATCCGGGCGCTCGCCCAGGGGCTGCCCAACCGGGATTACGCCCCTGTGCTGCAGGCGCTGGGAGGCGTGCTGGACGCCAGCGAACACGGCTTGGACGCCATGAAGGAGCACGGCGAAAGCCTGTGGGAATCCAACAGCCTGGCCGGCGGCGAGTTCTCCACGCAAACGATGGCGCTGGTCAATGAACTGGCCGTGGGCACGCTGTCGCAGGATCAGGCGCGGCAGCTACTCGATGTGCTGACCGGCGAACAAGGCCGCATGTTGATCCAAGGCATGCTGCACAGCAGTGACCTGCGCATGGGCGGCCAGTTCCCGATGATTTACGCCATGCTGACCGAATGCGTGGCGCTACGCGCCGGCCATGCGCCCAGCCGGGCCCTGGAAATCGCCCAAAGCGTGGGCAACGATGCGGCGCCTGCGCTTTACCAGCTGCCGCCCAACCTGGCGCTGCCGGTGCTGACGTCCGCGCGCGATCCCGATTCCAGCCCGGTCGACGGACGCGGTGTGGTGCAGGGAGCGCGCAACGGCAAGCTCGTTTCCAAGACTTTCGATCCGGCGCAAGTCCTCGCGCAGCACCGCGACGACATCATCGACTACGTTTCCAGCCGCCCAGCGGGCTCGCGCCCGGGCATCTCCCAGACGATGGAGGCCGATACCGGACGCGCCACCTTCCACGTCAATGGCAGGCGCATCGGCGGCACCGGTATCGACCGCACGCAAACGCTGGCCGATTTCCGCAATGCCTTCCCGCCGGGACCGGATGGCGATGCCATGGCGCTGGCGGTCAGCCGCTGCATGAACCAGAACGGCATCAATTTGTTCTTCGAGCTGGCCAACGGACAAGCCTTCCCCGGCAAGTTCGCGACTTTCGTGAATCACCAGGTCGTGCACGAGGCACGCCAGCAGCCGGACGGCAGCTGGCAGATTCGCAGCACCCTTGGCTGCCGGCCCAACGCGATCGGTACGGGCGGTGTAGGCGAGATGCAGGAATTGGATACCGACGGCGTGGCGCTGTACTCGCTGACGTATACCGTGCGCCCGCCTGCACAGCCAGGCGGACAGCCGGCAATCGACGTCACCGGCTCACAGGTGGTCTTCAACTTTTGATGCCGAGGGCTGGCCTTACTGCGCGCCTTCGAAACGGCAGACCGTGAACAGCGGCGTGCCGGTGGCCGCGATGGCCTGCGAGCCGCCCAGCTCTGGCAGGTCGATGATGGCGGCAGCCTCCACGACGTTGGCCCCCAGCCGCTGCAGCAGCCGGATGGCCGCCAGCATGGTCCCGCCCGTCGCGATGAGGTCATCGACCAGGATGACCCGCTGCCCTGGGCGCACGGCGTCGACGTGCATTTCGACCGTGGCGTTGCCGTATTCGAGGGCGTAGTCCTCGGCCACCGTGCGCGAGGGCAGCTTACCCTTCTTGCGCACCGGCACGAAGCCCAGATTCAGTTCGTAAGCCAGCACGCTGCCGACGATGAAGCCGCGCGCGTCGACACCGGCCACCAAGTCCAGGCGCTGTCGCATATAGCGATAGACGAAAAGGTCGATGAGGACGCGAAAGGCGCGCGGGTCCTGCAAGACGGGCGTGATGTCGCGAAACACGACGCCTGGCCGGGGCCAGTCCGGCACGCTGCGGATGGTGCGCCGGACGAACTCGGCGGGATCGGTCAACATGGGCGCAAATCCGGGGTAACGGGCAAGCGGCCACTATAACCGTGCGCCGCGAATGGCCGCAACGACACCGAAGGTCCGGGCGCGGCGCCGCACGCCGGGCACGTGTCAATCCGGCAGCAGCCGTCCGCCTTCCAGGCGCAGCACGCGGTCGACCGCCCCGGCAGGCAGCGCCGCATGGGTGACCAGCAGCACCGCGCGCCCCTGCGCGGCCCGGCCCAGGCCAGCCAGCAGCGCCCAGGCCGTTTCGTCGTCCAGCCCCTGCGTGGGCTCGTCCAGCGCCAGGATGGCAGCCGGCGCGAGCAGGGCGCGCGCCAGGCAAAGGCGGCGCGCCTGCCCGGCCGACAGGCTGCGGCCGGTCTCGCCGGTCCAGGTGTCCAGCCCGTCAGGCAGGCTGCGCACGAAATCGGCCAGCTGCGCCGCCTGCAGCGCGCGCCACATGGCGGCGTCATCGGCCTGGGGATTGCCGATGAGCAAGTTGCTGCGTACCGTGCCCAGGAAGACCGGAGCATCCTGGCCGGCCAAGGCCACGCGCCGGTGCCACTGGTCCAGCGGCATATCGCGCAGGTCGACTCCGCCGTAACGCACCGCGCCCGACTGCGGGTCGGCCATGCGCACCAGCAGGCGCAGCAGGGTCGACTTGCCGGCGCCGCTGGCACCCACGATCGCCACCCGCTCGCCCGGCGCGATGCGCAAATCCACGCCGTCGAGCACAGGGGCCGCGCCGTAGCCGAAACGCACCGACTCGAAGGCCAGCGTCCCCGTTCCGGGCACGGCCGCCGGCCGGCAGGCCTGCGGCACCGCGGCAGGCATGTCTTGCAGCGCCTGCAGCCGCTCGGCGGCCGCCACGGCGCTGCCCCACTTCGACGCGCCGCGGGCCGCGGCGCCGGCCGCCTCGAATGCGGCCAGCACGGCTAGCAGCAGGCCGGCCAGGACGGCGCCGTGCAGCGTTCCGTCGCGCACGGCCGGAACCCCGGCGACCAGCACGGCCAGCATGGAGATGCCGGCCAACAGTTGGACCGCGGCCTGGCCCGCGCCGCCTGCCGCGGCCTGGCACATGCGCGCCCGGCCCGCCTGCGCGGCGGCCTGGCCGAAGCGTGCCGCTGCGGCCGATGCAGCGCCCAGCGCTAGCAAGTCGCCGTGCCCTTCCACGGCCTGCAAGGCCTCGGCCCGCAGCTGGGCGGCCGCCTCCTGTGCTTGGCGGCCCGGACCAGCGG
>CALEQZ010000059.1 GCA_937908115.1 uncultured Alcaligenaceae bacterium
GGCGTGCGCGCGGCCGGGCGGGCGGCCGGCTGCGCGGCGGCTGCCCTGGTCTTGGACGATGACGACTTGGACGCCGAGGCCGACGACGTGCCTGCCGGCGGCGCCACGCGCAACACCTGCGAGACTTCGATCTGGTTGGGATTGGACAACCGGTTCCAGCGCACGAGATCGGCCACGGACCGGTCGTAGCGCCGTGCGATGCTGTAGAGCGTCTCGCCCTTTTCGACGCGGTGATAGCCCGCCGCGACGGGCGGTTTGCTGCTGCCGCAGGCCGTCAGCAGCGCAAGCGCCAGCAGGCAGGCAAAGCCGCGCAGGCAGCTGGCAAGCCGGCGCGGACGCAGCGGATCAAAGGTCGGGAAGCGGAATCGTGCGGCGGGCAAACAGGGCATGGTCATGCAGGCGGCAACGCTTTTCGGCGTGCCCATGGGGCGCTAGCATAACCAAAACCCGCTGCCGGCGCAGACCGTACAGGCCATCGCACCTTAGCGGCACGCGGCCATCCTGCGCGGGCGCACGCGCCAGCCCAGTTGCATGCCGGCTGCCGCCAGCAGGATCGCGCCGGCGCCCAGCCACTGCAACGGCTGCATCCTGTGCCCGAAAGCCGCCCAGTCCACGGCGATGGCCGCCAAGGGATAGATGAAGGACAGCGCGCCGGTCAGCGCCGTCGGCAGCTTCTGTATCGCGCCATAAAGCAGCACGTACATCAGCCCGGTGTGCACCACGCCCATGGCCAAGACGGGCAGCCACGCCGCGGGTTGGACGGGCAGCGCGCCGATGTCGGCGAAAGGCGCCAGCACCAGCGCGCCAGCGCTGACCTGGATCAGTGCGATCAGGTGCGGCGGCGTGCCGGCCAGGCGCTTGACCAGCAGCGCGGCCACCGCATAAAGCAGCGCAGCTCCCAGCGCCAGCCCGACGCCCGCCAGGTAGGAGCCTTGCGCGTATGACGCGGCGCCATGCTCCTGCGTGATCGCCAGCATGCCCGCAAAGGCCAGCGACAGCCAGGCGAGCTTGTCCAAGGTAATGCGCTCGCCCAGGAACAGCGCACCCAGCCCCACCAAGATGAACGGCTGCGTGTTGTAGACAGCGGTAGCCACGCCTATCGACGCGCGCGCATAGGATGCAAAGAGCAGCAGCCAGTTGCCGACGATGGCCATGCCGCTTACCAGCGCCAACACAAAAGCGGCCGGCCGCAGCACGCCCGGGCGCAGCATGCCAAGCGCCGCGCATATCACCAACAAGGTCGTGGCGCCGATCGCGCAGCGCCAAAACACCACATCCCCCACGGGCAGGCCGGACTTCAGCACGAACCAGCCTATCGTGCCCGATATCAGCATCGCGGCCGTCATCTCCAACGAGCCCCGGCGTACTTGCGCATCCATGAAGAAACTCCTGCATAGACGAGGCGCACAGTGTGCCGCTTTCCGCCAGATAAGGCCATGGCTAGAATTAAGTCAATCGGTCAGATTTCCTTTTTTTCTTAGGCAAAGAGGCGGGATATGCTTTCTACGCTGGACGACGTCGACCGCATCCTGATCACGGCGCTCAAGGAAGACGCCCGTCGCTCGCTCAAGGATTTATCGCGCCTGTGCGGGCTATCCTCGCCCAGCGTGGCCGAGCGCCTGCGGCGTCTGGAGCAGCGCAAGATCCTGGCCGGCTACACGATAGACGTAGACCCGGCCGCCTTGGGCTACCTGTTGCAGGCCATCGTGCGCGTGCGTCCCCTGCCCGGCCAACTGCACCGGGTCGAAAAACTGATCCGCGAGATCCCGGAATTCACCGAGTGCGACAAGATCACCGGCGAGGACTGCTACATCGCGCGCCTGCAGGTGCGATCGATGGCGCAGTTGGACGCCATCCTGGACCGGCTGGCCGACCGCGCCGAAACGCATACCGCGATCGTCAAGAGCACGCCGGTGCGCCGGCGGCTGCCGCCGCTTTCCGTGGCCGGCTGACCGACCTGCTTCCCGACACCGCTGTGCGGCCCTCGCCCAGCCGCTGCCGACGCAGGCGCCACTGGCCCAACGCGGCCCGGGGCCTGATAATGCGCCCTGCTTGTCCGCGCATCGATCGTCCTTTATGCCCACCGTCCTGCTTACCGGCTTCGAACCCTTCGAAGCAGACCCCATCAACCCGTCCTGGGAAATCGCCCGCGCACTGGACGGGCGCAAGATAGGCGACGCCCACGTGGTCGCCTGCCAGCTGCCCTGCGTGTTCGCGCGGGCGCCGGCCATGCTGGCCCAAGCCTTGGAATCGACCCGCCCGGTGCTGGCGATCTGCCTGGGCCTAGCCGGCGGACGCGACGCCATTTCGATCGAACGCGTGGCCATCAACCTGGCCGATGCGCGCATCCCGGACAACAGCGGCGCACAGCCGTTGGACGAGCCCGTCATCGCCGGCGGGCCCAACGCGTACTTCGCGCCGCTGCCGGTCAAGGCCATGGCGCAGGCCCTGGCGCACGCCGGGCTGCCGGCGACCGTCTCGCACACCGCAGGCACCTTCTTGTGCAACCAGGTTTTCTACTGGCTGTGCCATCACATCGCCACGCAGGCGCCCTGCCTGCGCGGCGGCTTCATCCACGTGCCGTACTCGGACGAGATGGCGGCCCGCCATCCCGGCAAGCCGACGCTGGCGCTCACGGCCATGGTCCAAGGCGTCGAGCTGGCCATCCGCACGGCGCTTGCCACCCGGCGCGATGCGGCCATCGCGGGCGGCACGCTGCACTGAAGCTGGCCGGCGGCGTAGGCCCCGCCCGCCGGGCGCGGCCTAGGTTCCTTTGCAGGATCAGGCAAAAAAATCGCAGTAATCGGCATTGCCCCGGATCGGGTCGAATCCGTAAGCTGGCGCTTGCCCGGGCCGCCACGATCGGCCCGACGACAAGGGGTAATCAGCATGACGATCAACCTGACCATCAACGGCGCAGAGACCGCCATCGATGCTCCCGGCGAAATGCCGCTGCTGTGGGCCTTGCGTGATTTGGCAAAGCTGACCGGCACCAAATACGGCTGCGGCATGGCGCTGTGCGGCGCGTGCACGGTGCACGTCGACGGCGCGCCGGTACGCGCCTGTGTGACCCCGGTCGCGGCGGTCGCCGGCCGCCGGGTCACCACCATCGAGGGGCTGGGCGAAGACGAAGTCGGCCAAGCCGTCCAAGCCGCCTGGGAGGCGCTGAACGTCGTGCAGTGCGGCTACTGCCAGCCCGGCCAGATGATGTCCGCCGCCGCGTTGCTGCGCGCCAACCCCCGCCCGAGCGACGAAGACATCGACAACGCCATGAGCGGCAATGTATGCCGCTGCGCCACCTATGTGCGCATCCGCGCGGCCATCCATGACGCCGCCCGCTCGCTGGCAGGAAGGAGCCTGACATGACGACCCAAGTCATCGCCGCGCGGCCGGACGGCGCGCCCGCCAACCCGTCGCGCCGCCGCTTCGTCCAGGGCGCGGCCGGGCTCATCCTCGGCCTGTACCTGGCGCCCCAGGGCGCGACGCGCGCCGCTGCCGCCGACGCGGCCTGGCAGCCCAACGCTTTCGTGCGCATCGGCACCGACGGGATCGTGACGATCTACGCCAAGCACCTGGAAATGGGCCAAGGCGCCTATACGGGCCTGGCCACCCTGCTCGCCGAAGAGCTCGATGCCGCCTGGGAAAGCGTGCGCGTCGAGGGCGCGCCGGCCAACACCGAGCTGTACAAGAATTTCGCCATGGGCATGCAGGGCACCGGTGGCAGCAGCGCCATGGCCAATTCCTACGAGCAGATGCGCCGCGCGGGCGCGGTCGCGCGCGCCATGCTGGTGGCCGCGGCCGCGCAACGCTGGCAGGTCCCGGCAAGCGAGATGACGGTTGCGCAAGGCGTGGTCAGCCACGCGGCGACCGGACGGCGCGCAAGCTTCGGCGAGCTCGCCGAAGCCGCCGCGCGCCAGCCGGTGCCGAACGATGTGCCCCTCAAGTCGCCGCAAGCGTTTACCCTGATCGGCAAAGCCTCCTTGCCGCGCGCCGACGGCGCCGACAAGGTGCGCGGGCGCGCCCTTTTCACCCAAGACGTGCAGCTGCCCGGCATGCTGGTCGCCGTGCCAGCCCATCCGCGGCGCTTTGGCGCCAAGGTGCGCCGCTTCAATGCCGACAAGGCCTTGGCCGTGCCGGGCGTGCAGGCCGTGGTGCCGTTCGAGGGCTCGGCCACGCGCTTTGCCGGCGTGGCCGTGCTGGCCACCCACACCTGGGCGGCGCGCACCGGCCGCGACGTGCTGGAAATCGAGTGGGACGAAACCAGCGCCTACCGCGAAGGCAGCGACCAGATCCTGGCGCGCTACCGCGACATCGCCGGCCGCCCCGGCGTACCCGCCGCGGACAAAGGCGATGCCGAGGCGGCACTGGCTGCGGCCGCGCGGGTGATCGAAACCGACTTCGAATATCCGTACCTGGCTCACGCCAGCATGGAGCCGCTCAATTGCGTGGTCCGGCTCGACGACGACAGCTGCGAAATCTGGAACGGAGAGCAATTCCAGACGCCGGACCAGCGCGCCATCGCCGACTACCTGGGGATCGCGCTCGAACGCGTGACCCTGCACCAGCTGTACGCCGGCGGCAGCTTCGGCCGGCGCGCCGGCTCCCATGCCGATTACGTGCTGGAGGCCGTGGCGATCGCCCGCGCCGCCCGGGCACAAGGCCTGCGCGCGCCCATCAAGATGGTCTGGACGCGCGAGGACGACATGCGCGGCGGCTACTACCGGCCCCTGTACCTGCACCGGGCGCGCGTGGGCCTGGACGCGCAAGGCCGGGTCTCGGCTTGGCACGTGCGCATCGTGGGGCAATCCATCCTCGAAGGCTCGCCCTTTGCGCCCATGGCGGTCAAGGACGGTATAGACATCTCGTCGGTCGAAGGGCTGTCGGACCTGAGCTATGACGTGCCCAACCTGCGGGTGGAGTTGCACACGGTGCGCGACGTTGCCGTGCCGGTACTATGGTTCCGTTCAGTCGGCCACACTCATACCGCCTTCACCGCAGAGACGCTGATCGACGAGGCGGCCGTGGCGGCCGGCCAGGACCCGGTCGCCTACCGGCGTGCGCTGCTGCAAGGCCACCCGCGGCACCTGGCGGCGCTGGACCTTGCTGCCGAACGCGCCGGCTGGGGACGGCCGCTGGCGCCCGGCGCGCCAGGCGCGCGGCGCGGCCGCGGCGTGGCCGTGCACGAGTCCTTCCATTCCGTGGCAGCGCAGGTGGTGGAAGTGACCGTGGGCGCCAACGGGTCACTCAAGGTCGACCGGGTCGTCTGCGCCGTGGACTGCGGCATCGCCATCAACCCGGACGTCGTGCGCGCGCAGATGGAAGGCGGCATCGGCTTTGCGCTGTCGGCAGCCCTGCACGGCGCCATCACGCTGAAGGAAGGCATGGTCGAGCAAAGCAATTTCCACGACTACCCCGTGCTGCGCATGAACGAAATGCCCAAGGTAGAAGTCCACATCGTGCCGTCCCAGGCCGCGCCCACCGGGGTGGGCGAGCCGGGCGTGCCGCCGCTTGCACCGGCGCTGGCCAACGCCATCTTCGATGCCGTAGGCGTGCGTGTGCGGTCGCTGCCGATCCGCACGCCGCTAGCGGCGGCCAGCGCATGAAGAACGGGCGCGTCCCTGCCTCACAGCCAGCCGGCGGCACCGCGCCGGCCCAGCAGGCCCTGCGCGCCGAGCTTGCCGCCCACATCGCCGCGCTCGCCCCCGCCGAAGGACCGCAGCCAACCGCGTATCCTGGGCTTGTCCTGGCAAGGTTTTCGGCGCCGACCGAGCTGGACTGTGGCCATTACCGGCCGTCGCTGACCATCGCCGCGCAAGGAGCCAAGCAGGTCCACCTGGGTGACGACGTCTATGAGTACGACGCGTCCCACTACCTGCTGTCGGCATTCGAGCTGCCCGTGCAGGCGCGCATCACGCTGGCCACGCCGCGCGCGCCCTACCTGTGCCTGTCGCTGGACTTGGATCCGCACCGGATCGGTGAGCTGGTCAGCGAGTTGGACCTGCCGGCGGACGCTGATCCCGGCCCGGCGCGCGGCCTGGCCGTCGGCCAGATCACGGCCGAGCTGCTCGAACCGGCGCTGCGGCTGCTGCGGCTGCTGTTGGAGGCGCCGCGCGACCTGCGCGTGCTGGGTCCCCTGATCGAGCGCGAGATCCTCTACCGCCTGTTGACGGGCGAGCTTGGCCCACGGCTGCGGCGCATCGCGCTGGCCGGCGGCCCGGCCCAGCGGATCGCCCAGGCCATCGAGTGGATCAAGCGCCATTACGCGCTGCCGCTGCGCATCGAGGCGCTGGCGCAAGCGGTCAACATGAGTCCGTCATCCCTGCACCATCACTTCAAGGCCGTCACGGCGATGAGCCCGCTGCAATACCAAAAGCGCGTCAGGCTGCTCGAGGCGCGCCGGCTGATGCTGGCCGAGCCCCTCGATGCGGGCGCGGCCGCGCACCGCGTCGGCTACGAAAGCGCCTCGCAATTCAGCCGCGAATACAGCCGCCTGTTCGGGCTGCCGCCGATGCGGGACATCAGCCGGCTGCGCGGGCTGGTACCGGCCTAGGGCTGCCACCGGCGCGTTGCGCAGCCGCACCGGCGGCCGCGCGAAATTGCAGCGCAAGAAACGTAGTGCCGTGGGCGGGCGACTGTTCTACATTGCAGGCATCGCATTCACCCATGCCCTAGCCGACCCGTCATGAAATCCGCCACCGCCCTGCCCGATGCACCCGGGACCCACGCACCCGCGGCCGCGAGCGCCGCCGACCCGCCCGGCGCGGCCTTGGCACGCCCCTATGCCACGGACGCGCAGCGATGGGCCGCGGTGCTGGCGCGCGACAGCGCCGCCGACGGGCACTTCGTGTACGCCGTCAAGACGACCGGCGTCTATTGCCGGCCCAGCCACCCCGCCCGCCTGCCGCGGCGCGAGAACGTCGAGTTTTTTGACTCGGCCGAAGCGGCCGAGGCGGCAGGCTACCGCCCCAGCCGCCGGCCAGCCATCGATGCGCAGGCGGCCGCGCGGCGCGCGGCCATCGTCGCACAGGCCTGCCGCCTCATCGACCAGGCCGCCGCGCCGCCCTCCCTGGCCGAGCTGGCCGAGCGCGCGGGCATGAGCGCCTACCATTTCCATCGCCTGTTCAAGGCCGAGACGGGCCTGACGCCGGCGGCCTATGCGCGCGCGCGCCGCGCGGCCCGGCTGCGGCAAGAACTCGGCAAGGCGCCGACCGTCACCCAGGCCATCTACGAGGCGGGCTTTGGCGCCAGCAGCCGCTTTTACGAATCCAGCGACGCATTGCTGGGCATGGCAGCGTGCGACTACCGCAAAGGCGGGCGCGGCACGCGCATCCGCTTTGCCGTGGGGCAATGTTCGCTCGGTGCCATTCTGGTCGCGCAAAGCGACCGGGGCATATGCGCGATCTCGCTGGGCGATGAGCCGGACGCCCTGGTGCGCGAGCTGCAGGACCGCTTTCCGCACGCCGAGCTGATCGGCGGTGACGCCGGCTTCGAAAGGCTGGTCGCGCAAGTGGTCGGCTTCGTCGAGGCGCCGCAATTGGGGCTGAACCTGCCGCTGGACGTGCGCGGCACGGTCTTCCAAGAGCGCGTCTGGCAAGCCCTGCGCGAGATCCCGCCCGGCCAGACCGTCACCTACACCGACATCGCCCGGCGCATCGGCGCGCCCAAGTCGGTGCGCGCGGTCGCCCGGGCCTGCGCAAGCAACGTCATCGCCGTGGCCATTCCCTGCCACCGCGTCGTGCGCCGCGACGGCGACTTGAGCGGCTACCGCTGGGGCGTTGCCCGCAAGCGCCGGCTCATCGAGCGCGAGCGCGAAGCGCGCGAGGACGGATCCGGCCAGGCCTGAAGGACATGCGCCCGGCCGCCGGCGCATCCACGCACGCGGCACGCATACAATGGGCGCGGCGCGCGGGCCCCGCCGGCGCCGCCGCACACCTGGACGCACAAAACGGAGACACGCCTTGCAAACCGCCTACGACCCCGCACCCGCCGCCGCGCTGCTGGCCGACGCCTGGCGCCATGGTAAGCAGTTGCGCGAACTGCCCGCCGACTGCCGCCCCGCCACCTTGCAGCAGGGCTACGACTTGCAGGACAGCCTTTTCGCGGCCATGGGCGGGCCGTTGGCCGGCTGGAAGCTCGGCGTGGGCAGCCCCGCTGCCATGCGCGCCGGCGGACTGGACCGGCCGCTGGTCGGCAGGCTGCTGCAATCGCGCTGCTGGCGCGACGGCGAAACGGTGCAACTGTCCAACGGCGCACCCGTGACGGTCGAATTCGAGATTGCCTTGGTGCTGGGCCGGGACATCGCGCCCGGGCAAGCGCCCGACGATCCGATGGAAGCGGTCGCCGGCGTGCACACCGCCTTCGAGCTGGTGCTATCGCGCTTCGTGGACCGGCGCGCGGTGGGTTGGCCCAGCTTCGCCGGCGACAGCGTGGGCTTTGATGCCTTCGTGCTGGGCCAGGCGATCACGCTGGCCGACATCGACCGCGTCATCGAAACGGTGCGGGTCGAGGTCGACGGCGTCGAGCATGCCCGGGGGCTGGCCGGCGACGACCTGTCCTACCCGTCGGTCGCCTTGCGGTATTTGTTCGACCATGCGCGCGAGCGCGGCGTGACCCTGCGACGTGGCGAAATCGTCAGTGCCGGCACGGTGGCAAAACCCTTTGACGTGGCCGCGCGCGGCGTCACGCTGACGGCCCGCTATCACGGCGGCGAGCTGCGGGCGCACTTGCAATAGCCAAGCGTGCCCTGCCGGGGCTACGATGGCAGGCCAATCCCACCGCAGCACAGGAGGTAGCCGATGCAAGCCTTGGGAAAGCGCCGCTGGGTCATCGCCGAGGGGTACCTGCCGCCGTCGAGCACCGGCACGACCCGGCAACTGGCCAGCCATGAAACTGCCTGCATCCTGAACACGGGCGACGCCCCGGCCCACGTCACGGTGACGATTTTCTTTTCGGACAGGGAACCGGCCGGTCCCTACCGGCTGACCGTGCCGCCGCGGCGCACGCTGCACATGCGCTTCAACGACCTGGCCGAACCAGAAACCATCCCGTTGGACACCGATTACGCCAGTGTCTTCGAATCCGACGTACCCATCGTCGTGCAGCACACGCGCCTGGACTCGCGCCAGGCCGAGCTCGCATTGATGACGACGATGGCCTACGCCTGCGACTGAGCCAGCTGCTGGGCTGAGGCCGCGCCGGCGGCCTTGGCCACGTCCACCCACTGCGCCCCGGTCAGCGTCGCCAGCCGCTCGGGCGAGATGCGCACCGCCGTATGGATGTCGCCCGCGGCGGGCAGCACTTCCTCGAAATCCCGAAGCGACTGGTCGCAATACACCGGGATGTCCGTCGCCAGGCCAAAGGGGCAGACGCCGCCCACCGGATGGCCAGTCACCGCCTGGACGCTTTCGGGATCCAGCATCTTGGCCTTCTTGACGCCAAAGGCCTGCTTCAGTTTGGCGTTGTCCAGGCGCGCGTCGCCGCGCATGACCACCAGCACGACCTGCTCGCCCACGCGCAAGGATAGGGTTTTGGCGATTTGCCCCGGCGCCACGCCATGGGCACGCGCGGCCAGCTCCACGGTCGCGGTGCTGACCGGTGCTTCGATGATGGCGATGTCAGGCGCTTTTTCGGCGAAAAAGCGGCGCACGCTTTCCAGACTCATGTTCTTGCCTCGGGAAGCCAGCGGCCCTTGCACACGCGGCGCGGGCGCAAACCCTCGCGCATATCGCCGCAAGTGACGCTGCGTCGGATGCACGGCCTTGCGCCTGCCGCGCTTGGCCAAAAGCCGGGATCTTAGCAAGGCGCCTTGCTCATCGCGCCCGCCCAGCCGGGGCGGCAGGGCTGCGTTGCCCATGGGTCCGTTACGCGAATGCCTTGACAGGCGGTCGCCGCTGGTGTTCACTCACGCAGTTTAAATATAAATACGAACGGTTATCATTTGATTTCAATGATCATGAACGTCCCGCCCAAACGCCTGCCCCTGCTCTGCGCCGCCGCGCTCGGCTGCCTGCCGGGAGCCTTGCCTGCGCAAACCGCCTCCGACGTCACCACCCTGCCCGCCGTGCGCGTCGAAGCCGGCGGCATCGAAGACACGGCAGCCAGCCCGGTCATCGGCTACACCGCGCGGCGCTCGGCCACCGCGACCAAGACCGACACACCCTTGATGGAGACGCCCCAATCGGTGACCGTGGTCACGCGCGACCAAATGGTCGACCAAGGCGCGACCAACATCCAGGACGCCCTGAACTACGCAGCGGGCGTGCGCTCGGACGCGTACGGGCTGGATTCGCGCACCGATTCGGCGCGCGTGCGCGGCGCCGACCCCGACGTCTACCTGGACGGGCTACGCCAGGCGTTCGACTACTACACCAGCACCGCGCGCACCGAGCCGTACACGCTGGAGCGGCTGGAAGTGCTGCGCGGCCCGGCCGCCATGCTTTACGGGCAAGGCAGCACGGGCGGCGTCATCAACATGGTCAGCAAGCGGCCGCTGGACGCGTTCCAGGGCGAGGTCGGGGTGCAGCTGGGCAGCCACGACCGCAAGCAAATCCAGGCCGACCTGACCGGCCCGCTCACGGAGGACGGCCGCCTGCTCTACCGCATCGTGGCACTCAAGCGCGAGGCCGATACCCAGGTGCACCACGTGCCCGACGACCGGCTGGTCATCGCGCCGTCGCTGACATGGAAACCTTCGGCGGCCACGCAGCTGACACTGCAGGCGCTGTACCAGGACGACGATTCGGGGTCGACCGCCCAATTCATGCCGTGGCGTGGGATGCGGCTACCCAACCCGAACGGTCGCATACCCACCTACCGTTTCATCGGCGAACCGGACCACGACCGCTATGACTCGACACGACGCACTTTCGGCTGGCAATTCGAGCACCGCTTCAACGACGATTGGAGCGTTCACCAGGGCTATCGACACGCGCGCAACAAGGTGTATTACTTCACCCACTATGCCGACGCGTTCAGCCTGCCCGGTGGTTGGTCGCTCGATCCCGTCAACCAGCGCCTGATCGGCCGCTACCACTACGACACGGTCAATCGCGTGACCATCGACACCCTGGATCAACACATACAGGGCAAGGTGCGCGCGGCGGGCATCACCCACCAGCTGCTGCTTGGCCTGGACTGGTCGCACTACCGCCGTGAAAGCAAGACCGGCTATGGCTACGACGCCATCGACGCGTACCGTCCCGTCTACGGCCACTACACCGAGATCGACCTACAGGACGATCCCCGCTTCAAGCTGCGCCAGACCGGCGTCTACCTACAGGACCAGATGTACATCGGCGACCACTGGATCGTCACCGCCGGCCTGCGTTACGACCGCGCGCGCAGCGAACTGCAGGGCCGGCCCACGGAAAAGGCCAGTGCCACGACGAGGCGGCTGGGCGTGATGTACACCTTCGACAACGGCTGGGCGCCCTACCTGAGCTACAGCGAATCCTTCACGCCGGTGGCCGGCACCGAACGCAACGACGGCGGCTTCGAAACCTACAAGCCGCTACGCGGCAAGCAGTGGGAGGCCGGGATCAAGCACCTGTCCGCGGACGGCAGCCGGATGTTCACTGGGGCGGTCTACTACCTGGAAGAAGAAAACCGCCTCGTTCCCGATCCGACCGATGCCCTAAACAACGTGCAGACCGGCAAGACGCTGACCAAGGGCGTGGAGCTGGAATGGCGCGGCCCGATCACGCCGACCGTGGACCTGATCGCCCACTATAACTACATCGACCTGGACAAAGACCTGGAGGGCATCCCGCGCCACCAAGCCGCGGTCTGGGGCAAATGGCGCTTCTCCATCGCCGGCGTGGACGGATTCGCCATCGGCACGGGCGTGCGCTGGATGAGCAGCTTCAAGGACGGCGACGCGCCGACCACCAAGGCGGTAGCGCTATGGGACGGCATGCTGTCCTATGAAAACCGCCACTGGCGCTACGCGCTGAACGTCAACAACATCACCGACAAGACCTATATCGCCACCTGCCTGTCCCGGGGCGATTGCTGGTATGGCGCGCGGCGCAGCGTGATCGCCAGCGTCACCTACAAGTTCTGACCCGGCCGGGCGGCCAGGAAACGGCGGCAGGCATGCCGCCGTTTCTTTTAATTGGACTCGCCGCCGCCAGCCTGCGTGCTCAGCCGGCTGCGGCGCAGCATGCCGGCGGCGTCCAGCACCGGATACGCGGTCGAGCAAAACAGCGAGTGCAGCCGCTTCATGTCGCTGATCAGGTCCAGGTGCAGCGAACTGGTTTCTATGCTTTGCGGCGTGCCACCGGCCAGGCGCACCAGGTGGGTCTTGGCGTAAGTCCGCTCCAGGTCGCGGAACGCTTCCTTCTCGATCAACAGGCGCTGCGCGCTGCGCAGGTCGCTGTTCAGGAACACCGATAGCCCCAGGCGCAGGCTGGACAACAGCCGCGCGTGCAGTTCGGTGATCTCGTCCATGCCCTCGTCCGACAGCGAGCGCTGCTTGGCGATCTTCTTGCTTTCGATGACGCGGACCATGCGCTCGATGATGTCGCCGGCCTGCTCCAGGTTGATCGTCAGGGTGATGATTTCTGTCCAGCGACGGATTTCGGCGTCGGCCAGGTCCTTGCGCGAGACCCGCGCCAGGTACATCTTGATCTCGGTATAGAGCTTGTCGACGTCGTCGTCGAGCTTGCGGATGATGCGCGCACGAGCCTGGTCGTTGTCGCGGATCACCGGCAGCAGGCCGACCAGCATGCTCTCGATGATGTCGCCCACGCGCAGCACCTCGCGCGCCGCGTTGGCCAGCGCCAGGGTCGGCGTGTCCATGGCCGCCGGGTCCAGGTGGCGCGGGCGCACCGCGTCGCCCTCGTCCGGCGCGTCGGGCAACAGCCGCTCGCACAGCCGGGCCATGGGCTGGACCAAGGGTAGCAACAGCACACAGCGCAGCATGTTGTAGGCGACGTGGAACCCCACCACGCCCACCCGGGCATCCAGGCCCAGGGCGGCGATGCCGTCGGCCAGCACGCCGATGAACGGCAGCACCACCGCCGCCCCGCCCAGCCGGAACAGCAGGCTGCCCAGGCCGACCCGCTTGCCGGCCGGGTTGAGCCGGCTGGCGCTCATCATGGCCAACGCGCCGCTGCCCAGGTTGGCCCCCACCACCATGCATAGCGCCACCGGCAGCGAAATCACCCCAGCGGCGGCCAGCGTCGCCGACAGCAGCACGGTCGCCAGGCTGGAATAGGTCAGGATGGCCAGCAACGCGCCTATGGTCACGTCCAGCAGCCGGTCGCCCGTCAGCGTAGAGAACAGGATCTCCATCCCGGCCGACTCGGTCATGGGCCGGGTCGAGGCCTCGATCAGATCCAACGCCAGCAGGATGAGCCCCAGGCCGATGACCGCCCGACCGATGCGCCCGGCACGGGTCGAGCGGCGCGACAGGTAGACGATCACCCCGCAAAAGATCAACAGCGGGCACACCCAGGACAGGTCGAAACTGAGGACGGCCGTCATCAGCGCGGTGCCGACGTCGGCGCCCAGCATGATCGCCAGCGCCGGGGCCAGGGCCACCAGGCCGCTAGCCACGAAGCCCGAGACGATCACCGCGGTGGCGTTGCTGCTCTGGATCAGGCCCGTGACGCCCACGCCCGCGGCAAAGGCCCAGCCCGTGCGGGAAACGCTATGGCTCAGGACGCGCCGCAGCTGCGTCCCGTACACGTGCAGGACATCGGTCCGGACGATGTGGGTGCCCCACACCAGCAGTGCCAGCGCGGCAAGCAGGTTAAGCAGCGTGACCACGGTTCTCCAGCAAATGGCGGCTCAGCTCGGCAAAGCCGGCTCCATAGGGTTGTTCCGTCACGAAACTGGGCGCATGCGGCAGGCTGTCCGCAAAGCGGCGCACGTTGGCCACGCCCACCGACAGCGGAAAGAAAGCGAACATCGGCGCATCGTTGGGCGAGTCCCCGGCAAAGACGCAGCGGCTGCGCACCTGCTCGTCGTCGAGGTCCATGCCGAAGCGCTCGCGCATCATCAGCCGTGCCATGCTCAGCTTGTCGTATTGGCCGAACCAGCCGTTGACGTGGATGGAGCTGACCTTGGCCGTCATGCCCGCCTGCTCCATGATTTGCACGATGCGCTGCACGTCCTCGTCGGCCAGCGCCGGCACGTCCTCGCAGAAATCGATCGCCAGGTCGTATTGGCGGCAGAATTGGTCCGAAGCCAGCGCGCAGCCCGGCACCTCGCGCAGGATGCGGTCGCGCACCTCGGCCATGCGAGCGGCGTTTTCGCGCCGCTGCGCGTCGTCGAGCAGGTGGCGGGTGCGCAGCACCCCGCTTTCGCGGTCGTGCCACATATAGAGCGCGCCGTTCTCGCCGATCACTCCATCCACGGGCCACAGCCGGGCGATGAGGTCGCACCAGCCGGCCGGCCGGCCGGTGACCGGGATGACCAGCAGCCCGGCGCGCTTGAGCGCCTCCAGCGCGGCGTAGGTCGCGGCGTCGAGCTTGCCGCCCGTGGTCAGGGTGTCGTCAATGTCGGTGAATACGGCTGCGACCTGCGCGGCCGGCAAATACTTCAGGGCTTTCACTTCTAGCCTTCGGAAAGAACCAGCATCAGCGGCTGGTGATCGGACGCGCGCGTCTGCCCCTCGACGCGCACGTCGTCGACACCAGGCAAAAGATCCTCGCTCACGTAGATGAAATCGCAGGTAAAGGGCTCGGGCCACTGTTCGTGGTCGTAGAGGCCGACACTGTGCGCATGCGGGCGCGAGCCGTGCACGTGGGTCCAGGCATCGGCCAGGCGCGGCACGCCGGCTTCGGCAAACGGCGCCTGCATGCGGGCATGCAGCGGATCGTCCGGGCGGTAGTTGAAGTCACCGGTCAGCACCGTGCGCGTGGGCTGGGCCAGGGGCACATAGGGCGAGCCGATGTCGCGCGGCACGCAGCCCAGCACGGCGCGCTGGCAATTGTCCGCGTGCACCGTGCGGATCGCCTCGACCTGACGCTGCCGGTGCAGCGCGCTGTGGTATTCCAGGTGCGTGGTCATCACGCGCAAGGCACCGCCCGGCGCGTCGATCACCGCCTCCAGCAGCACCCGCGGCATCGTCGGCACCTGCGGGTCGGCCGGCCAAGGCAGCTGGTGGTGTACCACCCGCAAGACCGGAAAGCGGCTCAGGATCATATTGCCGAAGCGGTGACGCCGGCCGTCGGCGCCGCGCACGTCCGCGCCCGCCGCGAAGACGGCCTCGTAGCCGGGCAGCAGCGCGGCGAAGCGTTCGGGCTGGTCTTCGCCCGTGCTGCCCGCCAGCCCGGGAAAGCCGGCGGCCACTTCCTGCAGGCACAGGACGTCGAAGTCACCCATGTGGCGGGCATCGGCGACGATGCGGGCCGGGTCGACGCGGCCGTCGACGCCGCGCGCCCATTGGATGTTCCAGCTGATCAGCTTCATGGCCTGCGCTCTCCTAGCGGATGCCAGCGCGCATGAACGACTGCACGAATTGCCGCTGGAACAGCAGGAAGGCCAGCAGCAACGGCGCCGAGGTCATCAGGGTGGCCGCAGTGATGACCGACCAGTCCACGCCCTGGTCGGTCGAGGAGAACACCTGCAGGCCTACGGTCAGCGGACGCGACTCCACCGAACTGGTAATGATCAGCGGCCACAGGAAGTTGTTCCAATGGGTGCTGACCGACACCAGCCCGAAGGCGATGTAAATGGGCTTGGCCAGCGGCACGTACACCTTCCACAGTACCTGCAGCGGCGACGCGCCCTCGACCGTGGCGGCCTCGTCCAGTTCGCGCGGCACGGTCTTGAACGTTTGGCGCAGCAGGAAGATGCCGAAAGCCGACGCAAAGTACGGCAGCCCGATGGCCAGGATGGTGTCGCGCAGGCCCAGCTTGTTCATGGTCGCGTAGTTTTCGACCACCAGCACGTCGGGCATGACCATCAGCTGCGTGAGCACCAGCATGAACAGCAGGTCCGCCCCCTTGAAGCGGTAGCGCGCAAACGCGTAGGCCGCCATGGTCGAAAGCACCAGCTGCGCGGCCAGGATCATGGTCACCAGCACGAAGGTGTTGAAGAAGTAGCGCGCGAACGGCGCGGCCTCCCAGGCCCTGACGAAGTTTTCCAGCGTCAGGGGCGCGCCCAATTCGAAGCGCGTGGCGTACTGCGCCGGGTGAAACGCCGTCCACACGGCATACAGCAGCGGCAGCAGCCAAAGGATGCCGAGCGTCCAGGCCGACAGGGTCTCCAGCGTCTTGTTGCGGTCGCCGAAAGGCGTCGTAGCTTGCGCGCTCATTGGTAGTGCGTCCTACGGTCGAGGATACGGAACTTGACGAAGGCGATCACGGCCAGCAGGGCCAGCAGCACGACGGTCAGCGCCGCGGCGTAGCCCGAATCCCAGAAGGCGAAGCCGACTTCGTAGATGTAGTAAAGCAGCAGCGAGCTGGCGTTGTTGGGACCGCCGCGGGTCATCACGAAGATGTGATCGACCAGCCGGAAGGAATTGATCAGCGCGTTGATCAGCACGAACAGCGTGGTCGGCATCAGCAGCGGAAACTGCACGCGCCAGAAATACTGCCAGCGCGAGGCCCCCTCGAGGCTGGCGGCTTCGGCCAGTGTCGGCGAAATCTGCTGCAACGCCGCCAGGTAAAAAATCATGAAGAACCCGGCTTCCTTCCATATCGCCACCACGATGATGGCGCCGAGCACCGTGTCCGGGCTGCCCAACCAGTTGTGCGACGGCAGGCCCAGCGCCTGCGTGATCTGCTCGAGCAGGCCGTACTGCGGCGTGTAGAAGAACAGCCAGATGTTGGCCACCGCGATCATGGGCAGCACCGTGGGCGTGAAGTACGACAGGCGCAGCAACCCGCGGCCGACCAGGCGGTCGTTGACCCAAAGCGCCATCACGATGGCCAGCGCGATGGCCGTCGGGATGGTCCCCAGCGAAAACCAAAGATTGTTGCCCAGCGCCTCCCAGAACACCGGGTCCTCGATCATGGCGGCGTAATTCTCCAGGCCGGCGAAGTCCGGCGGATTGCCGCCGCGCGGCGTGAAGAAAAAGCTATGCCAGATGGTGGCCACGGCCGGATAGTGCGTAAACCCTACGAGCAGCACCATCGCCGGCAGCAGCAGCAACCACGGCGTGACGGAAGTTGCGAGGCGATTCATCTCTTGCCTTTGCCGCAAAGCGGGAATCTTTCTTGCCGGGGCGGGGTGCCGGCAGGCGCGCGGCGCGCCTGCCTATGTTCCCCGCCCCTGCCCTGCCTGTCTTACTTGTAGCGACGCAGGATGCGCGAAGCTTCACGCTGCGCATCCTTGAGCGCGGCCTCGGCGGTCTTCTCGCCGGAAAGCGCGGCCTGGATGTTGTCGTTCAACGCCTTGGTCACGCGCTGGTTGTCGTGCGTGGACAGCTCGGCGACAGCGTACTCGAGCTGGTCGCGCGCCACGGCCGCAGCCGGTACTTCCTGCAGGTACTTGACCATGGCCGGCGTCTGCCAGGCATCCGGGCGCGTAGCCACGTAGCCGGTGGCGATGCTCCACTCGGCGGCGCGCTCGGGCTGGGTGGCCCAGCGGATGAAGGTCATGGCCGCCTGCTGCTGCTCGGGCGTGGTCTTGCTAAAAATGTAGAAATTGCCGCCGCCGGTGGGGCTGCCGCGCTTTTTCTGGGCGGGCAGCATGGCCACGCCGAAGGGGAAATCCGCGTTGGCACGCAGGTTGGCCAGGTTGCCCGTGGTCGTCCAGACCATCGCTGCCTTGCGCTCGAGGAAGTCCTTGGGCGTGGTGCCCCATTCGATCACGCCGGACGGGCTGACCTTGTGCTTGGCCGACAAGTCCACCCAGTTCTGCAGCGCGGTGATGGCCTCGGGGGCATCGAAATACGTTTCGGTGCCCTCGCTGTTCATGAGCAGCGTGTCGCGCGGCGTGGTCATGCCCTGGAACATCCAGTAGGCAAAACCGGTCGAGGGGATCTTCACGCCCCACTGGGTCACGTTGCCGCTGGCGTCGGTCTTGGTCAGCTTCTTGGCAGCCTCGACCATATCATCCCAGGTCTCGGGCGCGCGCTCGGGATCCAGGCCGGCTTCCTTGAACAGCGCCTTGTTCCAGAACATCACGATGGTCGAGCGCTGGAACGGCACGCCCCAGGTCTTGCCGCCGGTCTGGCTGTTCTGCATGAAGCCGGGATAGAAGCCCTCCAGCCAGGCCTTGTCTTCGGGCTTGGAGGCCAGCGGATCGATGGGAACGATGGCGTTTTCATCGATCAGGGTGAACAGGTCGGTCGACAGCAGCACCGCCAGCGTGGGAGGCGTGCCGGCCTTGTGGGCGGTCAGCGCCTTGACGATGCTTTCCTGGTAGGTGCCGGCATACACCGCCTTGACGGTGATTTCCGGGTGCTCCTTGTGGAAGTCGGCGACCATGGCGTCGATGATCTTGGTCACCGGGCCGCCGACGGCCACGGGGTAGTACATGCTGATCTCGACCGGCTGTTGCGCGGCCAGGGCCGGCGCGCCGCCGAAGGCTGCCGCAACGGCAGCAGCGGCGATGGATTTGAGGACGACTCTACGCATGATGGGTGTCTCCGTTGGACTATGTTGACTGCTGGAACTACCGTCTAAAGCGGGCGCGGCCTTAACGCGCCCCGCACCGCAAACCGGTCTGCTCGTCGAAGAAGTATTGGTTGGCGGCATCCCAGGCCAGCGCCACGTCGGCACCCGGCCTGAGCGCAAGCTGCCCAGGTGCGCGCACGAGCAGCGACCCTTGCCCGGCACGCACCCCGACGATGGTGTCCGCGCCGAAGTACTCCACCGTCTCCACGCGCGCCGGCACGCCGCGTTCGGCCAGGCGCACGTGCTCGGGCCGAACGCCGAGCACCACCGGCCCTTGGAAAGGCGCGTCGGTCACGATCGGCCCGTTCGTGCCTTTCAGGCGCAGCCCGCCGTCGGCGGCCTCCAGCGGCACGATGTTCATGGGCGGCGTGCCGATAAACCGCGCGGCAAAGACCGACGCCGGCTGCGCGTACAGTTCGGCGGCCGTCGCGTTCTGCTCGATGCGGCCGTCGCGCAACAGGATGACCTGGTCGGCCATGCTCATGGCCTCGGTCTGGTCGTGGGTGACGTAGACCATGGTGATGCCCAGCTGCTGCTGCAGTGCGCGGATCTCGCGGCGCATCTCTTGGCGCAGCTGGGCGTCGAGGTTGGACAGCGGCTCGTCCATCAGGCAGACGGGCGTCTCGGCGATGATGGCGCGGCCCAGCGCCACGCGCTGCTGCTGGCCGCCGGAAAGCTGCGAGGGACGGCGATCGAGCAAATGCCCCAGGCCCAGGATGTCGACCACGCGTGCCAGGCGCTTGTCGTAGTCGCGCTTGGGCTCCTTGCGCACGCGCAGGCCGAACAGGATGTTCTCGCGCACGGTCAGGTGCGGAAACAGCGCGTACGACTGGAACACCATGGCGATGCGCCGCTGCGCCGGCGGCAGGTGCGTCACGTCCCGGCCGTCGATGTGTATGGTGCCGGTGGTGGGCGTGTCCAGGCCGGCGATCAGCCGCAGCGTCGTCGATTTGCCGCAGCCCGACGGACCGAGCAGCACGGCAAACTCGCCTGACCGGATTTCGAAATCTATGCCCTTGACGGCCTGGGCGTCGCCCCACTGCTTGGTAATGCCTTTAAGAGAAATCGCGGCCATCTGCGGCCCCCTCCCGATGTCTGATCAATGCTGCGCGGCCGCAGCGGCCGGCGCCGTAGCGTTGGCGATGGTTGCGTAAGCCTGGCCGAACCACTGCGCGAACGCAGCCCGCTCGTCCTGGCTCATGTGCAGGCCGCACTTGGTGCGGCGCCACAGAATGTCGTCGGGTTCGCGCGCCCATTCGTGGCGGATGAAATATTCGGCTTCGCGCTCGGTCAGCCCGCCGCCGAAATCACGTCCCAGCGCCGCCATGTCCTGCGCCTGGCCCAGGATGTCCGGGCAGCGCAGCCCGTGGCGCGCGAACAGGCGCGTCACGTAGGCCTGGTCCAGCCCAGGATAGCGCGCAATCATCGCCGCAAGCTCGCGGCTGCGCTCGCCGCGGGCGAACCCCCCGCCCGGCAGCGCCTCCTTGTGCGTCCAAGGCCCGCGGCCGGTCTTGAACCAGGGCGCGAGCTTTTCCATGACCGATTCCGCGAGCCGCCGGTAGGTCGTGATCTTGCCGCCGTACACCGATACGCAAGGCAGGCCTTGGGCGTCGTCGACGATGAGCGTGTAGTCGCGGGTGACGGCCGACGGGTTGTCGGATTCGTCGTCGAACAGCGGACGCACGCCCGCGTAGCGCCAGACGATGTCCTCGGCGCCGAGGGGCTTGGCCAGGTAGTTGTTGACCGCGCGCAGCAGGTAGGCCTCTTCCTCAAGGCTGATGCGCGCGCCGTCGCGCATGTCGGCCTGCTCGACATCCGTGGTGCCGATCAGCGTGTAACGGCCCTCGTACGGGATCATGAAGACGATGCGGCGGTCGTCGTTTTGCAGGATGTAGGCGTGCTCGCCCTCAAAAAGCCGCGGCACGACGATGTGGCTGCCGCGCACCAGCTTCACGCCGGCGCCGCTGCGGCGGCCGTTGAGCGCGCGGTCCATCTCGGCCACCCAGGGGCCGGCCGCATTGACGATGCCCCGCGCCTGCAGCGTGATGGTTTGCCCGGTGGCTGCGTCCTGCAGCGTGCAATGCCAGGCGCCGTCGCGCCGCTCGGCAGAGACCAGGCGGGTGCGGGCCAGGATGCGCGCGCCGTGTTCCTGGGCACTGAGCAAATTCAGGATGACCAGCCGTGCGTCGTCGACCCAGGCGTCCGAATAGGCAAAGCCGCGGGTCAGGTCCTGCTTCAGGCCGCTGGGCGCGCCCATGCGGTCCAGGCGGATCGCCTGCGAGCGGGGCAGGCTGATGCGCCCGCCGATGTGGTCATACAGCCAGAGCCCCAGCCGTATCATCCAGCGCGGGCGCAGGCTGGGCACGTGCGGCATGACGAAGCGCAGCGGCCAGGCGATGTGCGGCGCGATGTCGAGCAGGTGCTCGCGCTCGCGCAACGCTTCGGCCACCAAGCGGAATTCGTAGTATTCCAGGTAGCGCAGCCCGCCGTGGATCAGCTTGGTGCTGGACGACGAGGTTGCCCCGGCGAAATCGCCCTGTTCGCACAGCGCCACCGACAAGCCGCGGCCGGCCGCGTCGCGCGCCACGCCGGCACCGTTGATGCCGCCACCGATCACAAGAAGGTCGTAAATCTGTCGCTGGCTCATTTCTTGCCTCCGGCGCGGCTCACGGCCGGCGCCTCTTCGACCAGTAGCCTGGCGGTCGGCTCATCGACCACCAGTTCGTTGATGAAACCACCGCGCAGCGCAGCGCGCAGCGCGGCCGCCTTGCCCTTGCCGGACACGACGCACAGCGAGTGCGCCGCGCGGCCGAAGCGGTCCAGGTCCGGCCCGCTGCTGCGGGCATTGAGCGATACCTCACGCCAGCGGCCGTCCTCGCGGAAGAACACAGTAGCGATGTCGCCCACCACGCCCTGCCTGCGTATACTTTGCATGTCCTTGCGGTCCAGGTAGCCGCCGGTGTAGACATGGCTGCCGGTCTCGGCCACGCCGATGCTGTAGACCACGATGGAGGCGCGCTCCTGCAGGGCACGGATGGCCTTGACGCTGCGCTCGCGCCACAGCGCCTGGCGCGTTTCCGGGTAATCGAAGAAAGCTGGCACCGGAAAGCTATGGGCGCGCCCACCGTAGTTCTGGGCAAACCGCGCGACGATCGATTCGCCGAAGGTATTGACGATGTCCATGCCGGTGGCCGAGCCGTTGAGCTGCACGACCTCCACGCCGTGCAGCGGCTTGGGCGACAGGCAACCGGCGATCGCCTCGACGGTGTGCCCCCAGGCCAGGGCCAGCACGGTGTTGGGCGCCATCAGCGTGTTGAGGTAGGCCGCCGCATGCATGGCCACGCGCTGCATGGACTCGCGCGGGCTGGCGGTTTCGGGCACGGGAACGACCTGCACTGTCCGCAAACCGTAACGTCGCTTGATTACGCTTTCTATCGAGGCCGACTGCGCCTGGGGATCGTTGATCCGGATTTCGACCAGGCCGTTCTTGGTGGCATAGGACAGTAGCCGGGAAACCGTGGCGCGCGACGTGCCCATGTCCTGGGCGATCGCCGCCGTCGTCATGTTCTGGATGTAGTACAGCCGCGCCACGCGCAAGGCGGCATGGACGGTGTCCTGACGGGTTTCGGAAGGCATGGGGCCGGCCTGAACAAATGATCAACGATGTTGAACGTTTGTAAAGTTAACGTACCGGCGCGGCAAACGCAAGCGTCCAGGCGCAAGCCGGCCAGCCCGTGCACCGCGGACAAGGCGCGCGGACATGCCATGCATGGGGGGTTCCCTGACGCGGGACAGCCGGCAGAACGCGGTCAGGACTTGCGCGCCGGCCGTGGGCGCGTCGCGTCGGCCGGCGCCTCCAGCCAGGCCAAGGTATCGAGGTAATCCAGGAAATGCCGCAGGTAGCTGGGCGACTGCGCGTGCATCAGCGCCAGCGCCCGGTGCGCGAGCAAGGCGGAGTTGAGCGGCCCGGCGTTGCCCGGTGCCTGTGCCAGCGCGGCGCGAGCCTGGCGCTCGATGCGCTGGCGCGCGACCAGGCTGCGGACGTCTTCCAGCATGGGTGGCTGCCCGCCGGCGGCGTCGGCTCGAGGTTCCGCCTGCCGACGGCCGGCCAGCCGCTCGACCAGGGCCGTGAGCGCGCCCGGCCCGCCGGCGTCGCCCTGCCGGCTGGCTGCGCCTTGCGGCTGTGGCGCCGCAGCAGTGACGGCACCTTCGTAGCCGCGCACCGCGCGCGCCAGCTTGGCCTCCAGGACCGTACGCGTGCGCCCGGTGCTGGCCGCGGCCCGCCGCGCCAGCGCGGCGAGGAAGGCGAAGCGCACCGGATCGCGCCGGTCCAGCCCCTGCGCGCGCCAGGCATCGAGCTTGGCCTGCAGGGCTTCGCCGGCGACGCTATCGCGAGTCATGCTGCCCGTCCGATTGCGCCGCCCGCCGCGGCACCAGCGAGATCTCCACCCGGCGGTTGCGCGCCTGCCCTTGCGGATCGGCGTTGGATGCCACCGGATGCTCCGCGCCGAAGGCGGCGGCAAACACCGACGACGACGGGATGCCCTCTTCGATCAAGGCGCGCGTGACGGTGAGCGCGCGCAGCGCCGATAGCTCCCAGTTGTCGGCGAAGCGGTTGCCGAAGCGCACGGGTTGGTCGTCGGTGAACCCGCTGACCATGAGCATCTGGTCGCGCGCTTGCAGGTAGCCGGCAAGCGGCCCCGCGATGCTGCGCAGCACCTGCCTGCCCTCTTCCTGCAGCTGGTCGGAATTGAGCGCAAACAGCACGCTGCCGCTGATGCCGATGCGCCCATCGGTCAGCGTCACCCTGCCGGCGGCAAGCGGCCCGGCCAGCGCCTGCTCCAGCTGCTGGCGCTGGCGCTCCTGCTCCTGCCGGCGCGCGACCTCTTCTTCCAGGCGGGCCGACAGCTGCGCCTGCATCGCAACCACGCCGGCCACGACCAGGACGAACACGCCCAGCAGGACCGACATCAGGTCCCCGAAAACGGGCCAAACGGGCGCAGCGGGCTCCACGCCCCCTTCGATCTCTTCCCTCATGCCTTGCCGACCTCGTCGGCGCGGGCCGCCACCTGCTGCAGGTCCTGCACGATCTGCTTTTGCGCCATCAGGCTCAGGTCGACGACCTCGCGCGCCTGCTCGAGGTAATAGGCGAACTGCTCGTCGCTGCGCGCGGTCGCGCGCTCGAGCGCCCCGCCCAGGCGCTCCAGGTGCTCGACGAGCTTGTCGCTGGATTGGCCATAGGCCTGCACCGCCGCGCCGAAGGCCTCGGCCAGGGCGGCGATTTCGGCCACGCTGCCGGCGGCTTCAGCCGATGCCGCATCGAGCTTGTCGGCCTGCGCCTGCACCGTTTCGACGAAGCGGTCGCCGGCGCGCGCCAGCATGTCGGATGACGTGGCCACCAGCGCGTCGATGGCCGCGCGCTGCTCGGCGCTGGCGTGGTTGACCGAATCGAGCAAGGTGTCCACGGTTTCCAGCAGGCGGGTGCGCTCTTGCAGCACGGCGTTGTCGTGCGCCAGGCTGTCCGACAGTTTCTGGCGCAGCTCGGCGATGACTTCGGCGGCGGCGCGCGGCGCCTCGGACGCCGCCTGCACCAGCTTGCCGATCTCGGCGATGGTGGCCTGGGCATGCGCTTCGGCCTGCGCCGAGATGTCATCGGCCGCGCGCGCCAGCGCCTGGCAGATCTCGCGCTGGCTGTCCGCGGCCTGCCGGCTGGCCTGCAACCATTCGTCGCGCAGCAAGGCGTGGGCAGTCTGCAGCGTGCCCGTCCAAGCCTGCAGCCGCTTGTCGTCGCGCTCGGCAAGCTCGGCCTGCAGCGCAGCCTGCGACGTCGCCAATGTTTCCAGCCACTGCGCCGCCTGGCGCTCGAACGCGGCCACCGCTTCGCCAAGCGCCTGCCGGTTGCCGGTGGCCAGCTGCTCGCTCGAGCGGGTTTGCTCGGCCAGCGCCTGCTGCCAGGCCTGGCCCATGGCCGCGGCGGTGGCCTCCAGGCGGGCGGACACCGCCTGCAGCAGTGCCTGGCTGCGCTGCTCGAAGGCGTCGGCAAACCGCTGCAGCGCCGCCGCCTGCTGCTCGACCTGCTCGCGGCCGGCCTGGCGCTGTTCGGCCAGCAAATCCTGCCAGCGCTGGGCAAGCTCCTCGGCGGCGGCATCCAGGCGCGCGGCCACGCCCTCGAGCTGCTGCTGCGCGGCCTGGGCCACGCTGGCGTGCCAGGCGCCCGCTTCGCGCGAAATGCCTTCCATGGCGGCCTGCACCGCCGGACGGATGGCCGCGTCGGCCGAACGGGCGCTGGCAGCAACGGCCTCGGCAAGCGATTGCTCCATGGCGCCTGCCAGCCGCGCGTAGGCGGCTTCGGCCTTGTCGTGGAAGGCCGACTGCCCCGCGGCCAGGCGTTGGTCGATATCCTGCCCGCGGCGCTCGATGGCATCCATCATGGCCTGCAGCCGCTCGGCCAGCGCCGGCAGGGCCTGCGCCTGCTGCTGCAGCAAATCGACCATCTGCCGGCGCTGGTGCGACGGCGCATAGGCCTGCAACGACGTGGCGATGCATGCATCGAGCTGGCGGGCGGCTTGGTCGCGCTCGCGGCGGTCCAGCGCGGCCAACAGTCCAAGGGCCGCAGATGCGGCCACGCCGGCCACCGATGTACCGAAGGCAAACCCCAGTCCGTGCACCGGCGCCGCGAGCGACGCGCGCATGGCCTGCAAATCCGCCGCGCTTTCCAGCGCCGCCCCCGTGCCGCGCAACGTCGCGATCATGCCAAGGAAGGTGCCCAACATGCCCAACAGCACCAGCAGCCCCACGATGTATGGCGCGAGCACCGGACCGGGCAGCGCGGCGCGCGTGCCCTCGATGCGTAGCCGGACCGCGTCGCGCAACGCCTCGGGCACGCGGGCCAGCCACGCGACCAGGTCCTCGGGCGGGCCGGACAATCCGGCGAGGGCCTGCGCCAGGCCGCCGGTGGCGCGGCGCTGCCGTCCGATCTCCAGCGCCCCCGCCGCATAAAACGCAACGATCAACGCGATGATGCCAAGCGCCAGCGGGTTGACGCCGACGTAGCCCGCGCCTATCCACAACGGCACGGCCAACCCTGCGGCAAAAATGATCGAATAAGCGATGTGTCGGGTCATGGGATTGCAGTCAGCGGCCGGCGAGCACTTCGGACAGGCCCGCGACCGGTTGAAAACGAACGTCCAGTTCGGCCAGCAATACGCTGCGCGCATCCCGGCGGAATACGGCCAGCCAGGCGTCGGACTGGCCGGCATCGCGCTGCAGGCGCTCGAACCGCCCCTGCAGCAGGGTGGCGATGCCACCGAGCAAGGCGCGTTCGCGCGGCGCCAGCGCCTGCTCCAGGATCGCATCGACCGCCGCCAGGCGCGCCCTGGCGCCGCCTTGCGCGGCCAGCGTCGCGCGCAGGCGAGCACGTTCGGTGCCGATGCGCGCGGCCATGGTGCGCTGCAGCAGCAGGTAGCGCTCGCGGTAGGGCTCGTATTGCGCGGGCGCCTGGCTGCCGGGATCGGCGCTGCCGGCCTGCGCAGGGGATTCGCCGAGCAGGTCGTCGGAGGCCACCGCCTGCACAAGCGAGGCGCGCACCCGCTCGCACCGCTGCGACGCCGCCGCATCCGGTGCGGCGGCGGCAGGCGCGATCTCGCCGTCCAGCACCCGGGCAAGCGAAATCGCATCGGTCCAGGCCAGCCAGCCGGCCAGCCGCTGCGACGGCGGCACGCCCGCGTCGACGGCATCCAGGTCCGTCAGGCGCGCAAGCAGGCGTATCAGCGCCGGCCCCACGGAACCGGCGCGTTGCAGCGTATCGACCATAGCAGCCGGGCCAAAAAGCCGGCAGTTTACACGCCGTCCGAGCCCGGCACGGCCGGTTTTGGCCGCGCGGCCGCCGCCTTATTGCCCCGGGCTACTGCGGGAACCCCGCGCGTTGCGGCCAGTAGTTGGCGAAGCGCCGGATCTGCACCGACCCGTAGACGCCGTTGCGGAAGTACGGCTCCTGGTCGAGCCAGTCCTGCGCCGCCTGCTTGTCGGCAAACTCCGCGACGATCAGGCTGCCGACGATGGCCTGGCCGTCGTCGGCAAGCAACGGGCCGGCAAAGGCCAGCTGGTCGGCGATCCGGGCGACGTGGGCCTTGTGCTCCGGGCGCAGCTCGACGCGACGCTCGGCCATGCCGGGGTTGTCGGTGCAAATCAGGGCAAGCAACATGGCATCCTCCGTCATTGTGTGTCGCGTGCCAGCAGCCGGGCCGGCCAGTCGGCCACCGCGAAGAAATCCAGCTGCCCGTGGCCGCTCGCCTGGTAGGCGGTGTTGGTTTGCTGCGCCAGCGCCGTAAACGGCATGGGCACGCCCCTGGCGCGCCCCCACTGCAAGGCCAAGTCCAGGTCCTTGGCCACCGTGTCTATCGTGGCCATGGCGGTCCAATCCTTGCGCTTGAGCATGTCGAGCTTGTAGCCGATGACCGGGGACGCACCGGCGCTGGCGCCGATGGCATCCAGGATCATCGTGCGGTCGATCCCGCTTTGCTCGCCGAAGGCGAGCGCCTCGCCCACCAGGGCGGGCGTGACGCCGACGATGATGTTGACCAGCAGTTTCAGCACCCGCGCCTGCTCTGCCGTTCCGCAATAAGTAAGCTTGCTGCCCAGCTTGCCGAGCACGTCCTTGACCGCGTCGAAGCGCTCGGCCGGCCCAGAGCAAAAGATGCTTAGCGTTGCCGCCGCCGCATTGGCGGTGCTGCCCGAGACCGGGGCGCGCAGGTAACCGCATCCGCTTGCCTGCAGCCGGGCGGCCACCTCGGCCGAGGCCGACGGGGAAACCGTACTCATGTCGACCAGCGTCTGTTCGGGACGCATCAGGCGCCCCAGGCCTTCGGGGCCGTCGACCAGCGACAGCAGCACGGCATCGGACGGCACCATGGTGAATACCACGTCGGCATGCCCCACCAGCTGCGCCACGCTCGCGCACGGCGTGGCGCCCTTGCCGGCAATCGCTTCAAGCGCCTGCGGCACGACGTCGTACGCGGCCACGTCGTGGCCCGCCTTGACCAGGTTCTCGCACATGGGCATGCCCATCTTGCCCACCCCTATCCATCCGATCGCCATCGGCGCGCCGGGCTGTTCGACTGTCATGGGCGTCATCCTCCCAAATAAAGATTGCGGACGATTTGGCTGTCGGAAAGCGCCGCCCTGGACGTTCCCTCGAATTCGATGTGTCCGTGCACGATCACGTAGCCGCCGTCGGCGATGCGTACCGCCTGGTGGAAGTTCTGCTCGGCCATCAGGACTGTCAGGCCGAGCGAGGCCTTGAGCTGCCCGATCGCGTCGATGATGCGCGTGACCAGGATGGGCGCCAGGCCCACCGACGGCTCGTCCACCAACAAAATCCGCGGCGCGGACATCAGCGCCCGGCCCAGCGCGACCATTTGCTGCTCGCCGCCGCTCATCGACCCCACGGGCTGGGTGCGCCGCTCATGCAGCCTGGGAAAGATGTCGTAGCACAGCGCCAGGTTGCGCGCGCGGCCGGCGCGTGCCTTTTTCGGGAAGGCGCCCAGCAGCAGGTTCTCCTCGACGGACAGCTGCGGAAACAGCCGCCGCCCTTCCGGCACCAGGACCACGCCCAGTTCAACGATCTCCTCGGTGGTCTTGCCCACCAGGTCGATGGGCTGGCCGTCGATGACGGCCACGATGCGCCCGGCCGACGGCCGGACCAGCCCCATGATGGCGCGGATCAGCGTGCTCTTGCCGTTGCCATTGGTGCCCAGCAGGGCCACCGTTTGCCCGGAGCCGACCGTCATGGACACGTCGTGCAGGACCTGCACCGCGCCGTAGCCCGCGCTGACGGACTCCAGGACCAGACTGTTTTCGCTATTGGCCAAGGTAAGCCCTCTCCACTTCAGGCATGGCCAGCACCTGCGCCGGATCCCCGCAGCCGATCCGTTCGCCCGCCACGATCACCATGAGCCGTTCGGAAAAGCGCGTCACGGCGCGCATGATGTGCTCGATCATGATCACGGTGGTGCCCGCCTCGTTGATTTCGAACAGCAAGTCCAGCACTTCGTCGACTTCGGCGCTGGCCAGGCCCGCCATGACCTCGTCGGCCAACAGCAGCGACGGGTCGGTGGCGATGGCCTTGGCCAGCTCGAGCTTGCGCAGTTCCACCTGCGTGAGCCGGTCCGGCAGCGCGCCGGCCTTGTCGACCAGGCCTGCCCGCTCGAGCGCGCGGTCCGCCCGGTCGCGCACTTCGCCCATGGGCATGTGCCCGCCGCGGTGATTCATCAGCGGCATGCAGGCGTTTTCCAGGACGGTCATGCTGCGGAACGGGCGCGGCAGCTGGAAGGTGCGGCTGATGCCGCGCCAGGCCCGCTGGTGGATGGGCACCCCCTTGAGCGGCTGCCCTTCGAAGACAATGTCGCCTGCCGTGGGCACGAGGGTGCCGGCGATGCAGTTGACGAACGTGCTTTTTCCGGACCCGTTTGGCCCGATCACGCCCAGGCGTTCGCCCGCGCGCACGTCGAGATCGATGCGCTTGATCGCGGTGAACCCGCCGAACCGCATCTGCAACCCCTGGACCTGCAGCTGGATCGCGCTCATGGCCTGTTCTCCGGTCGAATGAGCCCAAGGATCCCCTTGGGCGCCGCGATGAGGAAGGCCATCATCAGCAGGCCCACCAGCAGCAGGTTGAAGTCCGAACTGATGGTGACCATGGCCACCTGTTGGACCGTTGCCAGGACCACCGCGCCGATCACCGGGCCGAGCCAATGCCCCAGCCCGCCGATCAGCGCCATGGCCATGGTGTTGACCGCATAGGCCAAGCCGAAGGCCGAAGCCGGCTCGACGAAGGTGCTGTAGTAGGCGGCCGGCGCCCCGGCCATGCCCATCAGCGCGCCACTGACCGTGGTGCCCAGCAGCTTGAGCCGGAAGGTCGGCACGCCGGAGGATTCCGCGGCGACTTCGTCATCGCGTATCGCCCGGAAGGCGTAGCCGATGCGCGATCGCTCGATGCCGCGCGCCACGCAGACCGCCAAGGCGCTCATCGCCAGCATGGCAATGAACAGGTACTCCACCGGCGAGGCAAGCATCGCCGGCGGCTGCGGACGGATCATGTACGCGCCGCGGGAACCGCCCAGGTAGTCCCAGTTGGTGACCAGCGTCTGCAGCAGCACGGCCAGGCACAGCGTGGCAATGGAAAAGTACGCGCCCCGCAGCCGCAAGGTCAGGTAGCCCATCAGCAGCCCGAGCGCGCCGGCCACCGCGGCCGCGCCCAGGATCATCGCCGGCAGGCTGCCCACGCCGAGCTTGGACAGCAGCACGCTGGTGTAGACGCCCACGCCGAAGAACCCCGCCGTACCGAAATTGACATAACCCGCGTAGCCGCCCAGGATGTTCCAGGCGGTGGCCAACAAGATGTACTGCAGGACGACGTAGGCCGAGAACCACAGGTACTCCGAGCCGGCCATCCTGAAGACGACCGCCACGGCCAAGGCCGCGACCAGGCAGCACAGGCTGAACCGTGGTGTCGAGAGAGGTTGTTTCATGGTCATCGGACCTCTATCGGGCGAACAGGCCTTGCGGGCGCACCAGCAGGGTCAGCAGCAGCAAGCCGAACGCCACTGCCAGCGACCACGCCGGGCCGACGTAAGTGGAGGTGAAGTTCTCCAGCACGCCGAATATCAGTGCCGCGAGCCACGTGCCGCGCAGGCTGGCCAGGCCACCCAGGATGCAGATCGAAAAGACGCGGCCAATGTAGGTGTGCCCCGACCACGGATCGACCGGCTGTACCAGCAGCAGCCCGCTGCCGGCCAGGCAGGCCGCGGCGATGGCGATGCCGAAGGCGATCCGCTTGACGCGCACCGGGTCCACGCCGACGAAGCGCAGCGCCTGTTGGTCCTGGCCGACGGCGCTGACCGTCCGGCCGATGAAGGTCGATCGCAGCCATCGCGACAGCGCGACCAGCACCGCCATGCCAAGGCAGAACGGCACCAGCATGCGCAGCGGCACCTCGACCATGCCGATCTGCCACGTCGTCCAGGAGTACGGTGTCTCGATCTGGCGCTGCTCGGGTCCCAGCGCCATCGACATCGATACCTCGATGACGAACATGACCGCGAAGAAGAAGGCCAGGCCCTGGATCGCAGCATCGCCGCGCTTTTCGAAAAACCGGAAGTACACGCCGTAGAAGCCATAGCCCAGCGCGAAGAACGCCGGCAGCAGCAGCACGCCGACCAGCACCGGATCCAGCCCCGTGGCCGTCGCGCACAGCATGGCCACCATCGCGCCCAACACCATGAAGGCCGGGTGCGCAATATTGACCACGTCGAGCACGCCGAAGGCCAGTGTCAGCCCTACCGTGGCCAGCGCGTAGAACCCGCCCAGCAGTAGCCCCGAGACTAGGGTATTGACCAGAAGTTCGATGTCCACGACTGCCTCCGCGCTATTGGAACGGCACGGCGAGGTCGCCGGACTTGTACTTTTCCGGATACAGGATGACCTGCTTGCCGGCTTGCTTGAACTGGTCCAGCCCGCTGTCGTCGATGCCGCGGTACTGCACCAGCAGGCTCCGGGGTTCGGCCCACTCCCCGTTGGCGGCAAACTTGATTTCGCCGGCAATGGTCTGGAACGTCCCGTTCCTGAGCTGCTCGGCCACCAGGGCCTGGTCGGGCTTGGCCGCGGCCTCGATGGCCTGGCCGAGCACCTCCATCATGGCGTAGGCCATGGGCGGCACGTAAAAGCCGAGCGGATCCACGCCCTGCTTGGCGGCGATGGGCCGGTACTTGTCCAGGAAAGCGTCCACGCCGGGAAACTTCATGGTTGCCTCGGGCGCGAAAATGTCCCAGGTGACCAGGTTGTTCAGGGCTGGGCCGTTTTGCTGCTTGAAGCCGCCGATCTGCGGACCGATCATCACGCCGCCCACCATCGACGCGGACAGCTTGGTTTGCCGGATGGCGCGGATCAGGCCTGCCGAGTCCACCGGATACGAAGCCAGGAAAACCAGGTCGGGCTTGGACGCCTGGATGGCCCGCACCAAGGGCAGGAAGTCCACCGTCGAGGGCGGATACGTGCGGTCGTACACGACCTTGATGCCCGTGCCTTTCAGGTTTTGCTTGATCCCGTCGGCAGCCGCCTTGGAAAACTCCGCGTCCAGTGCCACGACGGCAATGCGCTTGGGCTCAGGCTGGATCGTCTTGGCCACCTCCACGAAGCCCTTGGACAACTGCAAGGCCCCGCCATCACCGAGCGGGATCATCGAAAAATAGCGGTCGTAGTTGAAGTGCGCATTGACGCTGGTCCCCATCAGGCCCAGGAACACCATCTTGCGCTGGATGACGATGGGCATGGCCGGAACGATGGCTGCCGTGCTGTAGCCCGACACCACGAAGTCGACCTTGTCGACGTCGAGCAGCTTGGTGTAGATGCCGGGGATGGAGGCGCCGTTGCTCTGGTCGTCGTAATACACCAGCTTGACCGGACGGCCGAGCAGCCCGCCCTTGGCATTGACGTCCGACTCCCATATCTGCATGGCGATCAGCGCAGCCTTGCCGTTGGCCGCCAGCCCTCCTGTCAGCGCCATGGAAAAGCCGATCTTCAGCGGCTCGCCCTGCGGGGATTGCGCGCCTGCGCCGCCTGCGGCGCCCAGCATCGCCAGGCCCAGCGCAAACAGCGCCGCCCGTCGCGTCACAGCCTTCATGTCCGTCTCCTCTGTAAAAGTGATCCTGCCCCCACGCCAGCCGATGCTTTCGTCCTGCGGCCAGCGCCCTTGCCACACTGCGCGATGCGCGCGGTCAGCCGTCGATTTCCGTGTTCAGCACGAAGTCCGGCGGCACGGCCGGCCCCCATAGGTGCAGCGCGTCCTCGGCCGGATAGTCGCCCGTCGGCCATTGCGTGCCGGGCGCGATGTAGTCGATATCGAAGGAATACTCGGCGAAGCTGCCCCAGGGATCCTTGACGTAGCGGAAGTAGTTGGACCCGATGACGTGCCTGCCCACGCCCCACCCTTCGCCATAGCCGGCGGCAGCCATCTGCTCCATGCCCACGCCGACCTCGTCGATGGACGCCACGCACCAGCTCGAATGATGAAAGCCCGGCCCGGCCGATTTCGCCAGCGCGACCAGGTGATGGTCACTGCCGTGCGGTGTGTACGTGAACGCGATCACGTCGCCGGAACGGTCCGCGAGCGCCAGGCCCAAGCCGCCACCGAAGAAAGCAAGCGCGCGATCGACGTCGGCGGTAAACAACAGGATGTGGGACAGGTATAGCGGCCGGACCTTGCCGGCCTGGCTGCGCGCCGGGGCGCGTCCCACGGCCGGATGGCCGGGGCCGGTGGGCGGCGCGAACTCGCGTGGCCCGGGCGACGACGGCGAGCATTTATCGGCCACGCGCACCTGGACGGGCGTGCCGTCGGGCGATAGCACCCACAGCCCGTCGCCGTCGGCGCCCGGCGGCGCGGCCGTCGGCCGGGCGCCGGCGGCCTGCAGTTGCTGGGCCAATGCAGGCATATCCGGCGCATAGGCGCCAAACGACAGCCACAGCAGCTTCTTGCGCGGATAACCGCCCAGCACTCTGCCCCAGCGATGCGGGTGCCCGAAGGTGTACAGCCCGAGCGCCTTCCCCTCGCGGCGCACATCCAGGCCGAAGGCCGAGAAAAAATGCTCGGCCTGGGCGAGGTCCGGGACGCCCAGCGCGAACTCGTCGACGGAATGGATTGCTGCTCTTGAAACGGCCATGGCTCCACCCATTTGTTATCGGTTGTCGGCGACCGGTCTTTGCCGGCTTGCTGCCCCGGCGGCGCGCCAGCGTCACGCGCCGCGTTGCGCCGGGCATTCGCGCAGGTCAAACCACCCGCTGGCGCTGCGAACCCAGCACGCCCCCGTCCAAGGTCATGACGTCGCCGCGCTTCAAGTACACGGGCGGTTTCATGCCCAGGCCCACGCCTTCGGGCGTGCCGGTAATCAGCAAGTCCCCGGGCAAAAGCGTCATGAACTGGCTGACGTACGACACGATTTCGGCGACGGAAAAAATCATGTCCGACGTATTGCTGCGTTGCCGGACTTCGCCGTTGACTTTCAACTCCAGCGGCACGTTCTGCGGGTCGGCCAGTTCGTCGGCCGTCACCAGCCACGGCCCCACGGGCCCGAAACCGTCGAAACTCTTGCCCTTACCCCACTGGCCGTTGCGCTTGATCTGCCAGTCGCGCTCGGAAATGTCGTTGGCCAGCACATAGCCGGCGACGTGCCGCAGCGCGTTTTCCTTCGACACCTTGTGCGCCTTGGTGCCGATCACCAGGCCGAGTTCGATTTCCCAGTCGGTGGCTTCGGAGCCATCAGGCAGCCGGACGTCGTCGTTGGGGCCGGCGATGCTCGTAAGCGCCTTGGTAAACACCACGGGCTCCGTGGGGATGGGCAGGCCCGATTCTTCGGCATGCCGGCGATAGTTCAGCCCGATGGCCACGAACTGGCGGATGCCGGCCACCGGCACGCCCAGCCGCGCCTCGGGCGGCACCAGTGGCAGGCGCTCGACCTGTATGGCCTTGAGTGCCTGCAGCTTTTCCGGGGCCAGCCATTCGGGCGTCCAGTCATCGACCAGCAGCGACAGGTCGCGTATGCCGCCTTCCGCATCCAAGATCCCGGGACGCTCGATGCCGGGCGGTCCGAAGCGAAGCAATTTCATGGCTTTCCTTTTTGGCGAATGATGAAACGAATGGCGCCGTGGCACCAGCATCCGGCCCAAGCCCCGGCAGGACGGGCAAGGCGGCTGCGCGTCCATTCGCCTTGCCGCTTGCCCTATGCCTGGCTCCCGGTTGTTCCTGCACGGTGCAAATGATATATTTTTTGAACGACAATATATATATGGTTTGTACTTATACTTTGCAGTCTCCGGCATAACCACTTCGCAAAGGAAGCGCCTTGCTGTCTCCAGCCTCCTCCAACCCCACCATGGCGTCGGCCCTGGTCGACCGGCTGCGGTCGGACATCGTCGAAGGGGTCTATCCCCCGGGGTACCGGCTCGTCATCCGGGACTTGTGCGACCGCTATGGCGTGAGCCTGATACCGATGCGCGAAGCCTTGTCCAGGCTGACCGGCAGCGGCTTCGTGATCGCGGAAAGCCAGCGGGGCTTCCGCGTGGCGGCGGTATCGCTCGATGACATGATGGATATCGCGCGCACGCGCGCGCTCATCGAATGCGAAGCCCTGAAACTATCCCTGACCCATGGCGACGTCGCGTGGGAATCGCGGCTGGTCGCCGCGCACCACCACCTCAGCCGTTTGTCGCTACGCGACGACGCGGGGACGGGCCAGCTGTCGGCGCAATGGGATGACGCGCACATGGCCTACCACGACGCCCTGATCTCGTCGTGCCGGTCTCCCGTCCTGCTAGAGCTGGCAAACAATTTGCGGCAGCGCGCGGCGCGCTACCGCTACCTGTCGGTCAAGGCCGAAGCGCAGCCGCAAGCGGCCAAGGCCGCCAAGCAGCAGATGGCCCACCCGCCGCGCGATGTCGCCGCCGAACACAAGGCCTTGACCGACGCCGCACTGGCGCGCGACGTTGACCTGGCCTGCGAGCTGCTGCGACGCCACCTGGAGACGACGGCCGAGCTGGCACGCCAGGAAATGCTCGCCCGAAGCGCCGCCGCGGAGTGAGCGGATTTTTGGATCACCCTGGCCGTCAGGCCGGCGCCTGATCCGCCCCGGGCGTGGCCGGCTTGCGCACCCAGTCACGGGCGCGCTCGGCCAGCTGGCGGAAGCGGTCGGAGATTTCGCCCAGGCGGGCGTGCCACTGTGGATCGGGCGCCTGTCCGTCGGTGACGACGAAGAACGACTGCATCATCATCGCCAGGGCCAGCGGCTCGAGCAGCGCAGCCTTGAATGCCCAGGCAAACAACAGGGCGAATACGACGCTGCCGGCACTCCAGGCGCCCGGCATCCAATACACCAGCGCCGCAGCCGGCGCCAGCGCAAGCAGGAAGATAATGAAGGACAGGGCGTAGACCATGAGTGACAGCCAGGCGGCGTTCCTGAGCATGGCCTTGTGGTTCTGGCCGTACAGCACCAGGGCCTCCTCGGCCGCCGCCCAGGGGTTGTCCGCGCCCGTGCGGATTGCCCGCGCAAGGATCACCTCGTCGACGAAACCCACTGCGATGCGTAAGACGGCCCGGACCACGCGCATGAGCGCATCCAGGCCGGGAAGAGGCAGCATGCCGGCAATGCCGGACAACAGCCCGGTCATCGTGCGGATGACGCCTTTTACCAGTTGATCCACGGCGAACAGCACGCTGACTTCGCCGAACCGGCTACGCACGATCGCCGTGCCGTAGGCGATCTGCCCTTTGCCGGCAGGCAACGCCTGTCCGTCCATGAGCGCCACCAGCACCGCGATGTGGCCGGCCTTGACCAGGTACAGCAGGTATTCGCGCGCCAGGTAAAGCAATCCGGCCGACAGCCCGAAACCGATCGCCCCACCCCAGAAAGCGCCACCAGCCGGCGCATGCAAGAGCGATCCGATGCCGTAGCCGATGCCAGCACCCGCGCCCGTCACGATCACGAAGCCGACGGCGGCGCCGAAATAGACCAGGATGCGCAATCCGATATAAGGCGCCGTGCGCGCCATGAGCACCAGGGCCTTGCCGACGTTGAAATCCCACATCCCGCTTCCCCCCCAAGAACGCGACGATCAACCGTCCGGTCGATTGGCGGCAAGCATACAGCAGGCCATGGCAGCCATCCATGCCTGGCCAAGTATTCGCAATATTGCGCGATTTGGATCGACTGCCGGCGAAGCCCTATCGGACGGGGGCTGGCCCCATGCGCATCGATGCGTTTGCCGGCGGGCCTGCGTCACGCCAGGATCACCTTGCCGCCTGCATTTTCGCTGCACGCGATGGCCGCCTTGAAATCGGCAAGCGCAAACGTCCGGTCGTAAGACAGCGCGAGCCGGCCTGCGGCGATCGATTCCGCCAGCGCCTGCCATATCGCGTCCAGCTCCCGGGCGGACTTGGAAGCCATCCAATGGTCGATCCCGAACCCTTCGATCACCAGATTCTTGTAGATGACGTCGCCATACGCCAGCTCGGTGCCATCCGGGCTCAACCGCCCGTACAGGATGAGCTTGCCCGCCGGGGCAGCGGCCTTGATCAGTGTCGACCCCAGCTTGCCGCCGACCGCATCCAGGATGGCGTGGGCCCCGCCGCCTGTCGCGTCGATGATCGCCTGCTCCAATTGCGGCGAGTCATCGAGAAGCACGGTATCCGCCCCCAGGCGCAACATGGCCGGCTGGTTGCCAGGCTTGCGCACCAACGCCAGCACGCGGATCCCGCGCAGCTTGGCCAGTTGCACGATGAGCTTGCCAAGCGACGAGTTGGCAGCGGACAGCGCCAGCCATTGGCCACGCGCCAGGCCCGCGCGCTCGAGCAAGGCGTAGGCGCTCATCCCGTTCAGGCTAAGCTGGCAGCCGACCTCCATCGGAATGGCGTCCGGAATGACGCGTAGCGCCTGCACCGGGACGTTGACGCGCTCGGCCCATGTGCCTTGGGCCCGGAATGCGACGTGCTTGCCGACGAGTCCCGCGTCCATCCCTTGCCCCACCTTCTCGACGATGCCGGCGCCTTCCAGCCCCGCAATCTGCGGCAGTTGCGGGCGCTGCCGGTAAACGCCCTGGATGAACATCTTGTCCGACGGATTGATCGGACGCGCCAGCACGCGGACCTGCGCTTCGTGCGGCGCCGGGTCGCCGATGTCCCATTCGGCCAACGCAAGGGTATCCAGCCACGAACCCGTCTGCGCGAACACCACTGCCTTCATTTCGACCTCCATGCAGTCACTGATGCCCATTCGCCTGCTGCCAATTCCTGCGCGGCCTCAACGGACCGGAGGCAACGCCTGCCCCCTCTTGCGGATCACCCGATGCGCGCCTTCCGCCGCAAAGAGCCCCAGGAAAATCAATGCAGCCCCGACCCATCCCAGCCGGTCGGGCGCGACCTCGGGCAACAGTGCAGCGCCGAGCGCCCCCGCTGCGGCGACGGCGATGTAGATCGTCGACGCGTTCAGGGCAAGCAGGATGGGTGCCAGCGCCGGCGCGATGCCGATGAGCCGGTGCTGCTGCGGCACGAGCACGCCCCAGCCGCACAGCCCCCAGACGACGAGAACCGGGATGGCGGTCGCCACGGCTGTGCTGGCCGCCGGCAAGGCGAGGAAATCCAGCCCCACGACCACGATGGCAAGGTTGATGACCCGGCGGCTGCCGTAGCGGTCGGTCAACGCCCCGGCGACGAGATTGCCGATGGTTGCGGCCGCGCCCCAGGTGGCGATCAGCGCGGCCAGGACCTGCCCGCTTCCGCCCGTGGCACGTTCGAAGACCACGCTCACGTAGCTGTAGACCGTATACAGTCCGGCCAGCACGAGCAGTGTCGTCGCCAAGGTAAGCACCACGCGCGCATCGCGCAGCGGCGCCAGGCGCTCGGTCAGTGAAAGCCGTGCTGCCGCCGGTAGCTGCGGCAGCGCAGCAGCAATGCCCAAGCCCGCCAACGCGCCGATTGCCGCGACCAGCCACATCGTGGCGCGCCAACTCGCCACGCTGCCGACCAGCGTGCCGATCGGTGCGCCCAACGCCGTCGCGCCACTCAATCCGGCCATCACGATGGCCAGCGCACGACCGCGTGCTTCGGGCGCAACCAAGGCTGCAGCCGCGGCACTGGCCGCCGGCGTGTACATCGCCCCGCCCAGCCCGGCCGCGACCCGGCCGGCCAGCGCCCACCCGAAGTCGCTGGCCAATGCGGTCAGCGCGTTGCCCAGCACAAATATGGCAAGGCCGATGCCCAACACCCGGCGGCGCGGCCAATGCGCCGTCAGCGCCGCCATGATCGGTGTCATGACCGCGTAAGCCAGGGCATAGGCCGTGATCAGCTGCCCGGCCGTGTCGATGCCGACCTCGAAGCTGCGCGCCACCGCCGGCAGCACGCCTGCCACGACGAAGCTGTCGGTGCCGATCGCAAAGGTGCCGGCAGCCAGTGTGATGAGCCGAAGATTCATCGCCATAACCGCACCATCGTAATAACATTAGTTACACCACGGGCCGCGAAAAAACGGCCATGTCCAAGGCCGTTCCGCGGTCATCGGGACCCGCGCAAAATCCGATTGAGCAAATCCTCGATGGTCACCCCGGCCAGGCGGCGCCGGAGCAACCCTGCCAGGTCATCGTAGACGTCAGTCAACACGGGTTGTATGCCCCGGCCGATCGGGCATGCCTGGTTGGGCCGCGACGCGTGCAGCGCAAAAATCGGGCCCTCATCCACGGCACGGTAGACATCCAGCAGGGAAATCGCGTCGGGGCGCTTGGCCAAGGTCCATCCGGCGTGGGCGCCGCGGCGGCTCTGGACGAGCCCCTGCTTGGACAAGGCGCCCAGCGCCCGCCGGATGATGACCGGATTGGTGTTGACGCTGCGCGCGATCCTGTCGGACGTCACCGGGCCGGGATCCTTGCGTGCGACCAAGGCCATCCAAGCCAAGATATGCGTCGCGACCGTCAATCGGCTGTTGGAACTCATGGCGTCCCCTACCTCAAATGAAACTATAGTTGTTACAACAGTACATCGTCAAGCTGCGCCAAGGCCGCCGCGCCGCGCCTTCCAGGCAGCCACGGGCCGCCCCGTCATCGCTCGCGCCGGCTGCGCGGCCCGGCCGTTACACCACGAACCGCCCACGATGCCGCGTGAACTCTTGTTCGGTCACGACACTGCCCCACTGCGCGCCCTCGGCTTCGTGCACAAGCTGAAACCCGAAGGAGGTGTAGAGGCGGTTGGCCGCCTCCAAGCCCTTGAAGGTCCATAGGCGGATCGCCGGGACGGCACGGGCATCACAAAAGGCGACGGCTTCGGCAAGCAGCTTCCTGCCGATACCGCTGCCGCGATAGCCGTCATCCAGGATGAACCAGCGCAAGTGCGCCTCGCCGGTGCCGAGGTCTTCGCCGTCTATGGACACCGACCCGACGATGCGGTCGCCGTCCAGGGCACACCAGATCCGGTTGGCGGGTCGATCCAGGCGGCCGGCAAACTCGGCAAGGCCGGCGGCCACTTGGCTTTCGAAGAACTGGCCGAATCCCGCATGCCTGGCGTAGTAAGTCGCGTGCATCTCGGTGACGCGCCCGACCAAGCCAGGCCGGTATCCGGAGTCGATGCGGATATCGCCGCGCAGGGCCTGTGCCGTTCCCAGGCGGCGCGCCTGCAAGGCGCGCGCATACAGCATCAATCCCGCCACCGTCATCGCCGACAGCCAGCGCACCAATGACTTGCGCGTGCTCGGACGCGGCGACGGGTTGCCGGATTTGCCCAAGGCGCGGTTCTATGCGTTCGCGCTGGCAGACAGCCCGGCCAGCAATGCCCTGGTCGATGCCGCGAGAGAACTGGCCGGCATCGGCCTGGCGCGCCGCGCATTCGGATGAGGCGGGCAGCGCCCCGCCCATCGCGGTAACGTCGTCGGCAAGATGCGCCGCGGCGCGCCAGCATCAGGGATAGCGCCGGCCGTCGAAGGGTTCGCCCAGCAACACGCAGCGCAGCGTCATGCGGGTGGCCTGCACCTGCCCCAGGTCGCCATCGATGAAGTCACAGTCGATCAGGTTTTCGTCGCCGGACTTGCGCGACGTGTAAAGGTTGACGTTGACGTTGACGCCGCCCTGGACCCATTTCAGCTTGGCCGGATCGACGCCTTTGCCCGTGATACGCACGGTGCCCGGGCGCGGCGCGATCTCGAGGACTTCCTTGCCGACGTCGACCATGCCGAGCTCGTCGACGTGCGCCTGGCCTTGCCGGTTGGGAGCACCGGAGTACGACGCCAAGACCGTGACGGTTTCGCGCCGGGCGGCCAGGCTGGCCTGGGCCTTGTCCGAAAGCGCCAGCTCGAAGTGAAAGCCCTGGCCGGCCTCGCCCGCCCAGGCCGAGGTACCCGCCAACAGGGCTGGCGAGAGCACCGCCGGCCAGAGGGCGCTACGTGCCCGCTTCAACCACTGGGCAGGCCATTTCATGCAGGTCATCTTGCGCTCCTTTCGCTGGGCGGCGACGGCCGCCCCACCAAGGACAGCCGCCTTGCGCCGCCGGTCTCCATCGGCCGCGCCGCCACCATGCGCACCGCCGCAACCAGCGCCCATGCGCCGGCCGCGCCGCACCCCGGTCACGCCGCCCGACGCTGCGTCTTGTCCAACGCCGCCATCAGGGCGAACGCGCCGCACGCCACGCCGGCAAAGGCCGGCAGCCCGTGCGGCGTCAGCTCCATCGCCAGCCCGCCGATCAACGGGCCGGCCAACGCCCCTATCCCCCAGGCGATGGACAGCAGGGCATAGACGCTCACCAACTGCCCGCCCTGGTAGCGATCGCCCAGCACGGTCAGCATGGTCGTGTAAATGCCGACGAACGCCCCGCCCCATGCGAACAGCAGCAGGTAGGCCAGCCACTCGTGCGCCAGGGCGGCCGGCCAGGCCAAGGCGCCCGCGGCCGACACCGCGGCCAGGATGACGACCAGGACATGCCGGTTCATCCTGTCGCTCAGCCACCCGATCGGAAGCTGCAGCACGATGGAGCCGATCAAAAGGATGGTCAGCAGCAGGGTCGCCGATTGCTCGGACCAGCCGAGCTGCATCGCATAAATCGGCAGCAGCGTCAGCCCGGCCGATTCCAACCCGGCGTTCATCGCCGCGGCGGCAACCGCCACCGGCACCAGGCGCAGGTACTTGAACGGGCTTTCCTTGGGCGGCTGCTCCGGAGGCGGCTCCAGGGGACGCCCGGCTTGCAGGACCAGGCACGCGGCCAGCGTCAGCGCCGCACCGATGATGAAGGCCAGGTCCTGCTCGCGCCCGACCAGCGTCAGGATCGCCGGCCCGAGCGCGATGCCCGCGGACATGGCCGTCACGTAGATGGCGATCGTCCTGCCGCGCTTGGCCTCGTCGCTTGCCTGGCTCACCCAGGCTTCCGAGACGACGAACATCGTCTCGGAAGCAGCCCCCAGGGCGGTGCGCAGCGCAAACCATAGCCAAAAAAACGGCATCGCCGGAAAGGCCGCGAACAACGCGGCAGCCAGGATGAGCGCGCCCTTGGCGAGCTTGGCGAAACCATGGCGAGACAGCAGCGACGGCAGCGCGGGGGCGACCAACAGCACGCCGATCGCATACATGGCACTGTTGGCACCGATCAAGGCTTCGGTATAGCCGGCCTCGGATAGCTCCAACGCAATCAGCGGCGAACTCAGGCCATACGTCAGGCCGAAAGTCGCCGCCGTCAGGATGATGATCGCGATCGTCCTTGCTTGCCCGGTCAAGCCGCAGCCCTCTTGCTTTGGGCGCGCTCGCGCCGGTAAACGAGCCGCCTGCGCGCACGCAGCGCCTCGCTGATGCGCCGCCGCCAGCGGCGCTCGCCGTACTCGACCACCTGGTGGAGCAGCCGGGCATAATCGAGCACCAGCCCGGGCGTCCAAGTCATCGCCTCGGCGCGGCCGCGCACGATGCGCATCAGCCAGAAATTCGGATCGCTGACGATGCGCAGGCAATCGCGCCAGGGCCGGCCAGTGTCGCACGCGCCTTCCATGGCCGCGTCCAAGGCCTGGATGACCGTCGTGGAGCAATTGCGCGCGGTCAGGTTATAGGTGTTGTCGCGGGAATACGCATCCCAGAACGTGCGCAGCGCCCGCGGGTTGAACCGGCGGAAAGTGACCTTCTGGTCGGGCATGCACCAGGCGGCAGCCTCGGCTTGCAGCGATTCGTTGAAGCGCCCCGGCACGTCGTTTTCCCGGGTGGCCAGCAGCAGCGGCCGGAAATCCTCCGGGCTGTGGTCGATGTCGTCGGCTGGATAATGGCTGATGTACAGGTCCGGCGGCATCTCCAGGGCCGCATGGCCGGTGGAAATGACGCCCTTCCTGTCGACGGCGGCCACGTAGCGGTCGATCAGCAGGCGGCGCTCCGGATCTTCGGCCGAGCCGACCGCAGTCCAGACATGGACATTGAGGACATGGTCGCCGTCGGCCGCGGGCTGCCCCTCGCCGACCACCGGGTGCACCTTGCCGCCCTGCCACCAATTGCGCGCGGCATAGAACGGCAGCGACGTGATCGACGCCCCATCGGGCAGTCGCCGCAGCGGCAGCGACATGCGCACCAGCGCATAGCCCGAGGTCAGCAGCAGCAAGGCAAAGCAGAAAGGCACCGTCAGCAGGTGCGGAATCGGCCAGGCGAACAGGATCATCAGCGCCAGGCCGACTTCGATCAGCCCCGCGACGATGCCCACGCGCCAGCGGGGGCTGCGCACCACATAGGCCGACGCGATGCGGAAAATCCCATCGACCAAAAAGGCCGATCCGAACACGAGCGCCGCGCCGATGTTGTCATCCCAGGGGACATTGAAGATCAGGAACGCGGCAAGCAGGAACACCAGCCCACGCAGCGCGTCGACCCAGTGCTTGCGCACTCCCCGGGATAGCGCGGCGATCAGCTCAACGGCGCCTTCGATGACCAAGAAGAACGCGAAGGTGTCCTGCACCACGGTCAGCACGCCGTCGCTGAGGTCGAAGAGGATCAACGCCCCGAGCGCCATCCACACAATCCCGGCGACCATCAGGTAGCGCCACATGGGCTTTAGCGCACCGGCGCCGAGAAGGAGGAAAAGCAGCCTGATCATGAACGCAAAGACAATGCCGCAACAGCCGAAACCCTCGTGCGCTGGCGCCGGGGCGGCCAAGGGCGAGCGACGTCTGCGCAACGCTGGCTACTATGCCACAGGAGGTTGGGGGTTGGCGATGCATCGAGCCGCTACACGTTGCCAAGTGCCAACAACGGCCAATGCTCGACCCCCCAGGGCGATGCGGCCACGCGATTGCGCGCGCCAGGCGCGGCGTCGATAATCTCGTGCGGCCGACGCAAGCGATCCGACCCGCGGCCTGCAGCCACGCGCTGCGTCCAAGGTACCGGCGGGGGCCACGCCGTCACCGCAGCTTTAGGACCGGCGTAGCCGGCATGACATGGATGGAGACGAATGGCAATGGAAAACGGCAACGGCGAACGCCCCAAGATCGTCGTCCTGGACGACTGGTGGTAATCCCCCCGCAAAAGCGATGGGGTCAGAAGTAGAATTTTCTCGTTGAGGAG